>CAVPLC010000045.1:0-108410 GCA_963705835.1 uncultured Actinomycetes bacterium | reverse complement strand
GCGACCGCGGCGGTGAGCCACGGCGCGGCCAGCAGCAACAGGATCCCGCCGGCGGTCAGGTACACATCCCAGGGAATACGCAACACGTGCGCGAGCGGCGAATGCCCCTGACCTGCGCGGAAGAAGTTCCCCTGGGGCAGCGCCCACGCGTAGGCGTAGACCAGCGTGAAAAAGACACCCGACAGCCACGCCCCGACGGCGACGAGCGCGGCTGCCGCCAGCGCCGGGGCGGCCAGCACGTGGTAGCCGAGCTGGCGCCAGGTGGCCGGCGACCGAGCGTAGGCGGCGATGTCCGCCGTGGTCAAGCGGTTCACGATCACCGGCTGGGGCGGTATCTGCACCCCGGCCGTGGTGCGGAGCCGGTGCCGGTGCATCCGGGTGAGCAGCGGCAGCGCGAGGAACACCAAGACCAGGCCGAGGAGCGGAAGCGGCCACAGCCTCCCCCATGTCACCGGCGCCAGCCGACCCTGCTGATGGTAGTGATTGACGGCCCAGGCCGCTGCGGGGAGCAGCACGACGACCTGCGCCGGGATTCCGCCGGCCAGGTAGAGGGCCTGGCGCCAGGCCCGCGGCGACCACGGGGCGCGGCGGACGCGGGTGACCATGGATCTCACGGTAGTTGACCGCGCCCCGACCTGCCCATCCAGCGCGGTTCACCATCGGAGGTGGTGCTAGCACCACTCCGGATTCGGGGGCCTGGAGCAGTGCGCGCGGCCCCCCTGGAGTGACACCGTGGCGTCAGTTTCCCACCCAGGAGGACCTGATGATCGACCATAGTGCGCCCGGCGACGTGATCCGGCTGGACGGCGTGACCAAGACCTACCAGGCCGACGGGGTACCCGCGCTGGCCGACGTCAGCATGGACGTGGCGGCCGGCGAGGTGGTGGCCGTCATGGGCCCGTCGGGCAGCGGGAAGTCCACGCTGCTCAACCTCATCGCCGGCCTGGACCGGCCCACCGCGGGCACCGTCACCGTGGCGGGCCGGCGGATCAGCGCCCTCGGCGAGAGCGCGCTGGCCAGGTTCCGCGCCCGGCATGTCGGGATCATCTTCCAGTTCTTCAACCTGCTCGACGACCTCACCGTGGAGGACAACGTGCTGCTGCCCGCCCAGCTGGCCGGGGCGTCCCGGCGGCAGGCCCGGGCGCGGGCCGACGAGCTGCTGGCCCGGATGGGCATCCAGGAGCACCGCAACGCCTACCCGGCCCGGATGTCCGGCGGGCAGCGGCAGCGGGTGGCCATCGCCCGGGCGCTGGTCAACCGGCCCGCCGTGCTGCTGGCCGACGAGCCGACCGGGGCGCTTGACACCGCCACCGGGCAGGAGATCGGGCGGCTGCTGCGCGAGCTCAACGAGGGCGGGCAGACGCTGGTGCTGGTGACCCACGACCCGGACCTGGCCGAGCAGTACACGGCCCGGACCGTGCGGATCGTGGACGGACGGGTGGCCGGCGCGCACGCCGGGGTGTACCGGTGAACTGGTTCGGGGCGGTCAGAACCGCCACCGGCGGGATGCTGCGGCACAAGGTGCAGGCGGTGGTGCTCGGCATGGTCCTGCTGGTCTCCACGGCCTCGGCCACGCTCGGGCTCGCGCTGCTGGCGGCGAGCGACGCGCCGTTCCAGCACGCCTTCGCCGCCCAGGACGGCGCGCACCTGACCGTCACCGTGGACCCGGCCCGCGCCGACGCGGCGCAGCTAGCCAACACCCGCACCCTGCACGGCGTCACGGCGATGGCCGGGCCGTTCGCCGAGGCGACGGTCCCCACGCAGTGGGCCGGCCAGGACTTCGGGCAACTGGTCCTGGTCGGACGGGCGTCAGCGGGCGGCCCGGTGGACGACGCAGTGCTGACCGCCGGACACTGGGTGACCGGGCCGGACCAGATCGTGCTGGACGCCCCCTCAGGGGGCGGCGGCCCAGTTCTCGGCAGCACGATCACCGTCACCGGATTGCGGCACGCGGTCAACCTGACCGTGGTCGGCTTCGCCAACTCCATCACCTACAGCGCCGACGGCTGGGTCGCCCCCAGCCAGGTCGCCGGCCTGCAACCGCCCGGCACCCCGGCGAGCGCGGAGCTGATGTACCGGTTCGCCAGCGCCGGCACCGACGCACAGATCCGCGCCGACCTGGCGGAAGTCACAGGGGCACTTCCGCCGGGCACGGTGGCCGACTCCGGCACGTGGCTGGCCGCGGAGAGCCAGAACACCGGCAACGGCGCGATCATGGAGCCGTTCGTGGTCGCGTTCGCGCTGATCGGCCTGGCCATGGCGGTGCTGATCGTGGCCAACGTGGTCAGCGGCGCGGTGGCCGCCGGGTACCACCGGATCGGCGTGCTGAAGAGCATCGGCCTGACCCCGGCGCAGGTCGTGGTGGCCTACGTGAGCCGCGTCGGCGTGCCGGCCCTGGCCGGGTGCGCGCTCGGAGTGGTGGCGGGGAACCTGCTGGCCGTCTCGGTGCTGCGCCAGTCGGCCGACGCGTACGGCGTGGGCAGCCAGAGCGTGCCGTGGTGGGCGTCGGTCCTCGCGCCGACCGGGATGCTGGCCCTGACCGTGCTGGCCGCGTTCGCGCCCGCGCTGCGCGCCGGGCGGCTGTCGGCCACGCAAGCCATCGCGGCCGGACGCGCCCCGAACGCGGGCCGCGGGTACGCGATGCACCGGCTGGCCGCCCGGCTGCGCCTGCCGCGGCCGGTGGGCATGGGCCTGGCCGCACCGTTCGCCCGGCCCGCGCGCACCCTGGTGAGCCTGGCCGCGATCGCGTTCGGGGCCACCGCGGTGATCTTCGCGTTCGGGCTGAGCGCCTCGCTGGGCCGCGCGGCGGGCTACCAGAGCCTGTCCGCCACGGTCCCGGTCGAGATCCAGCAGAACGGCCCGTCCGGCGGCCCAGGGCAGCCGTCATCGGCGGCGCAGGCGGCGCAGGTCGAGGCCGTGCTGCGCGCCCAGCCGGGCACGGCGCACCAGACGACGGTCTACGTAAACGGGGTCAAGGAGCCCGGCATGGCCGGGAACGTCAACGCCTGGGCGTTCTCCAACGACTCGTCCTGGATCGGGTACGGCGTCATTTCCGGGCACTGGTACGACGCGCCGGGCCAGGTGGACGTCAACACCGCGTTCCTGAACTCCAGCGGCCTGGCCATCGGCGACACCGCCACCATCGACACCGGAACCGCCCGGGTCACGGTGCGCATCGTCGGCGAGGTGTTCCATCCCAGCAGCCAGCCCACGCTGTACGGCAGCACGCAGACGCTGCCCGGCCTGGGCACGCCCCAGAACCTGCAGCAGTGGGACGTGGGGCTGCGGCCCGGCACCAGCGCCACCGGATACGCCCAGGCGGTGAACGCCGCCCTGCCCGCTAACAGCCCGTTTGCGGCCACCACCCAGAAGGAGGGCGGCAAGTTCTACACCATCGCCGTCGGCCTGGTGGGCCTGCTGGCGCTGATGGTCGCGGTCGCGGCCGGGCTCGGCGTGCTCAACACGGTGCTGATGACGACCAGGGACCGGGTGCACGACCTGGGGATCTTCAAGGCGCTCGGCATGCGGCCCGGCCAGGTGCTGACCATGGTGGTGTGCTGGATCGCCGGCCCCGCCGTGCTGGCGGCGGCGATCGCGGCGCCGGTCGCGGCGGCGCTGAACACCGTCACCGTGCACGCGATGGCCGCCACCGCGCATACCGGGATCCCGGCGAGCGTCACCCAGGTGTTCCCGCCGTCCCGGCTCGCCCTGCTGTCGCTGGCCGCGCTGGCCATCGCGGCCGTCGGGGCGCTGGCCCCCGCGAGCTGGGCCGCCCGGGCCCGGCCCGCCGTGGCGCTACGCTCTGAGTGATGAAAGTGGTGATCGCCGAGGACTCGGTGCTGCTGCTGGCCGGCTTGACCAAGCTGCTGGAGAGCGCCGGGTTCGAGGTCGCGGCCACCGCGGCGGACGGCGAAGGCCTGCTGGCCGCGGTGGAGCGGGAACAGCCCGACGTGGTGATCGCCGACGTCCGGATGCCGCCGACCTACACCGACGAGGGGATCCGCGCGGCGCTGGTGATCCGCAGCCAGTGGCCGGACATCGCGATCCTCGTGCTGTCGCAGTACGTGGAGGAACGGTACGCCGCCGACCTGCTGTCGGCGAACACCCGCGGCGTCGGCTACCTGCTCAAGGACCGGGTGGCCGACGTGGCCGAGTTCCTCGACGCGCTGCGGCGGGTGACGGCGGGCGGCACCGCGCTGGACCCCGAGGTGGTGGCGCAGCTGCTGGTGCGCCGGGGCGGCGACCCGCTGGACGACCTGACCCAGCGGGAACGCGACGTGCTGGCGCTGATGGCCGAGGGCCGCTCCAACACCGAGATCGGAGCGGCCCTGGTGATCACCGAGAGCGCGGTGAGCAAGCACATCAACTCGATCTTCGCCAAGCTCGGGCTGTACCCGGGCGACGTCGGGCACCGCCGGGTGCTCGCGGTGCTGCGCTACCTGGGCGCCGCCCCGGCCTAGGCGGTGCGGCGCCGGCCCTGCCGCGAGAACCCCGCGGTATGTCGCGGCGCGGCCGCCAGGACCAGACTGGTGCCATGGCATACGACAGGCAGTGGGTTATCGACACTCTGCGGCACCTGGGTTACACACGGGCAGCCGACGAGGCCGCGCGGGAGCTTCCAGCTGAGGTTTCACTGGAAGAGCTCTTGAGGTTCGGCGACCAGCACGGCATCTCTCGCGACGATGTGATCAGCCAGATGGGCGGCAGCCCCTGAGGCGCTTCACTCAGCTCCTGGCCGGGTCACGCTCGGCCTGGTAGCAGGCGAGGCCTGTTCCGACTCGCGCGGTTCCTCCTCCGGGCCGGGATCACCGGCTGGCTCCTCCTCCGGGCCGGGGGCGTCGGCCTGGGCCGCGTCCACGGCGGCCGGGAGCGGCCGGCGCTGGCTGCGGTAGAACCAGACCGCGCCCGCCAGCGCCAGGACCGACGCGATGTACAGGTTCAGCCGCAGGCCGAGGATGTAGACCGACGAGTCGATCCGCAGCGACTCCTCGAAGATCCGGTAGGCCGAGTACCCGAACACGTACAGCGCGAACAGCCCGGGCGGCTTGATCTTGCGGTGGTGCCCGAGCCAGACCAGCACCCCGGCCCAGATGAAGTTGAAGATCAGCTCGTAGAGGAAGGTCGGCTGGAACGTGGAAAAGTGCAGGTCCGCCGCTGGGATGCCGCCGGAGACGCGGTACTGGTAGGGGATCTGCAGGCCCCAGGGCAGCGAGGTCGGCCTGCCGAACAGTTCCTTGTTGAAGTAGTTGCCGATCCGGCCGATGCCCTGCGCGACGAGCAGGGCCGGCGCCACCGCGTCCATGAACAGGCCCACGTTCACGCCGTGCCGGCGCAGCCGCCAGATGCCGACCACGGCGGCCAGCGCGACCCCGCCCCAGATCCCCAGCCCGCCGTCCCACACCGCGAACACGCCGTACCACACGTGCGGGATGTCCATCGGCGTGGTGATGTCGAAGTAGATCCGGCCGCCGACGATCCCGGCCGGCACGCTCCACAGCGCGATCTCGCCCACCAGGTCGGGGTCGCCGCCCACCGCGCGCCACCGCCGCCGGGTGATGATCACCGCGGCGGCGATGCCGACCAGGTACATCAGCGCGTAGAAGTGAACGACCAGCGGGCCGAGATGGAAGCTGTTGATCGACGGGCTGGGAATGGAGGCCAGAATCGCCATAGCGCCGAGAGTACCAACACGCGAACCCAGCATCGGATGGCAACGCAGGCGCCGCGGCACGCACGGGGGCGACGCGGGGATTCATGCTCCGTTCGGAATAAAAATCATCCCGAATCGGGACGGTCAGCGGCGGCCAGAGGCACGGTGCCGGCGTCGGTGGCGGCCGCGCGGGGCGCGACCGTGATGGGCGGCACCGGCGGGAGGGTGGACGACCGGTCCGGCTGGCCGGCTATCCGGTAGACGTCCTTCCCGTCCACGGTCTCCTTCTCCAGCAGCAGGTCGACCAGCGAGTCGAGCTCGCCGCGGTGGGCCGTGAGCAGCGCGATCGCGCGCTTCTCGGCGTCGCGCAGCAGGGCGGAGACCTCGTTGTCGATCTCGGCCTGGGTGGCCTCGGCGAACGGGCGGCTGGAATAAGGAGCCCCGCCGCCGCCGAGGAACACCGACCCGCCCTCCGGGTACCCGATCGGCCCGAGCGTCTTGGACAGCCCGAACTCCCTGACCATCTTGATGGCCAGGTCGGTCGCGCCGGCCAGGTCGTTGGACGCGCCGGTGGACCCCTGGCCGATGACCACCAGCTCGGCGGCCCGGCCGCCGAGGCGGACGGCCAGCGAGTCGAGCAGGTAGTCCTCGCCGTACATGTGCCGCTCGACCAGCGGCAGCTGCTCGGTCACGCCCAGGGTCTGGCCCGCGGGCAGGATCGTCACCTTGGCCACCGGGTCGGCGTGGTCGGACAGCGCCGCGACCATCGCGTGGCCGGACTCGTGCACCGCGACCGCGTGCTTCTCGTCCGGCAGCAGCACGTTGGAGCCTTCCCGCCGGCCCAGGATGATGCGGTCCCTGGCCGTGTCGAAGTCGTCGGCGGTCACCACCTCGCGGCGCGAGCGGACCGCGTTGATGGCCGCCTCGTTGGCCAGGTTGGCCAGGTCGGCGCCGGAGAAGCCCGGCGTGCCGCGGGCTATCGCGCTCAGGTCCACGTCCGGGGCCAGCTTCTTGTCCCGGACGTGCACGCCGAGGATCGCGGTCCGCTCGAAGACGTTGGGCAGCGGGATCGTCACCTGCCGGTCGAACCGGCCGGGCCGCAGCAGCGCCGGGTCCAGGACCTCGGGCCGGTTGGTGGCCGCGAGGACCACCACGCCGGTCGAGGGCTCGAAGCCGTCCATCTCGGCCAGCAGCTGGTTGAGCGTCTGCTCGCGCTCGTCGTTGGACACCGCCACGCCCGCTCCGGCGCGGCGCTGGCCGATGGCGTCGATCTCGTCGATGAAGATGATGGCGGGCGCGCGCTTGCGCGCCTCGGAGAACAGGTCGCGGACCCGGGACGCGCCGACCCCGACGAACAGCTCCACGAAGCTGGACCCGGTGACCGAGAAGAACGGCACCTTGGCCTCGCCCGCGACCGCGCGGGCCAGCAGCGTCTTGCCGGTCCCTGGCGGGCCCACCATCAGCACGCCGCGCGGCACCAGCGCGCCGACCCTGGTGTACCGGTCCGGGCTGCGCAGGAAGTCCACCACCTCGGCGATCTCGGACTTGGCGCCCTCGTACCCGGCCACGTCGGCGAACGTGGTGTCGGGCCGTTCCTCGTCGAACACCTTGGCCCGCGAGCGGCCGACGCCGAGCACGCCCTGGAGCCCTCCGGCCGCGCCGGCGCGGGACAGCCGGCGGAACAGCCAGATGAACAGCACGATCGGCAGCCCGAAGGTGAGCAGGAAGATCAGCAGCGAGGTGCCGAAGCCGTTGCCGGACGGGGCGGACGAGATCTGCACGTTGTTCTGCTGCAGCTCGGTCAGCAGGGTCCTGGCCGGCCTGCGGCGGGACGACCACGGTGAAGTTGGTGTTGTTGTTCAGCGTGCCGCTGCTCGTGCCGCCGGCCGTGCTGGCCAGCTGGACCGTCTTCACCTGGTGCTGCGACACGTCGGACAGGAACTTGGAGTAGGTGAGGCTGGTCGAGGGCGTACCGGTTGGGCAGCAGAAAGAACAGCGCGAAGATGGCGGCGATCATGATCAGCCACAGCCAGTTCCGCCAGGCCGGCGGCGGGGGCGGCGCGGACCCGGTGGGCTTGTCGCCGGGCGGTGGCGGGGTGGCTCGCTTAGTCATGGCAGCTCCTTGTAAGGCCCAGTATGCCCGGTGTTCGCCGCACGATGACCGTGGGACGGCCCGTACGGCGAACAGGCAGCAAGCTGTCGGCGAACGGTCAGGAAGTGTACAGGCGCCGTCACGGGGCGTCACGGGACTTTACGGGACTTCGCGGGACTTTACGGGGCTTCACGGGGCTTCACGGGATCAGGGCCGCGGCGCCGTCGAACCGGCCTGCCTTCAGGTCCCGCAGCGCCTGGTCGGCGGCGTCCAGCGGGTACGGGTGGACGGTGACCTGGAGCTTGTGGCCGGCCGCGAAGTCCAGGAACTCCCTGGCGTCCGCCCTGGTGTTGGAGGTCACGCTGCGCAGCTGGCGTTCCTGGAACAGGTGCCGCTCGTAGTTCAGCGGCGGGATGTCGCTCAGGTAGATGCCCGCGATCGCCAGGGTGCCGCCGCGGTCCAGCGCGGCCAGCGCGGGCAGCACCAGGTCGCCCACGGGCGCGAACAAGATCGCCGAGTCCAGCGGCTCGGGCGGGGCATCCGCCGCGTCGCCCACGCTCGCCGCGCCCAGCTCACGGGCCAGTTGCTTGGCCCGCTCGCCGCGGGTCATCACGTGCACGGTGGCGCCGCGGGCCAGCGCCACCTGCGCGGCCAGGTGCGCGCTGCCGCCGAAGCCGTACAGGCCGAGGCGGCCCTGCGGGGGGAGTTCGGCTCGCTGGAGCGCGTGGTAGCCGATGATGCCCGCGCACAGCAGCGGCGCGAGCTCGGGGTCGGAGTAGCCGGGCGGCAGCCGGTGCGCGTACGCGGCGGGCACCGTCATGTACTCGGCGTACCCGCCGTCGGCGTCCCAGCCGGTGTACAGCGAGCGCGGGCACAGGTTCTCCGCGCCGCGGGTGCAGAAACGGCATTCGTTGTCGGTCCAGCGCAGCCAGGCCGCGCCGGCGCGGTCGCCGACCTTGAAGCCGCTTGATCCGGCGCCCTCGCCCAGGGCCGCCACCTCGCCGACCACCTCGTGGCCCGGGGTCACGCCGGGGCGGTGCGGGGGCAGGTCCCCCTCGGTCACGTGCAGGTCGGTGCGGCAGACGCCGCAGGCCAGCACCCGGAGCAGCAGCTCGCCGGGGCCGGGGCGGGGGAGGTCGTCGTCGTTGTGGAGGGTCAGCGGGTGGCCGGTGACCGGACCCGGCGCCTCGACGTGCCACGCTCGCATACCGGCACGTTACCCCGGCCCCGGCCTGCCCCCGCAAGCGCGCCCCGGCGCCCGGCGCGGCCGCCGCGCGTCAGGACTTGCGCGGCTCGCCGCGGTAGGTGCCGAACGACCAGCGGTTCCCCTCGGGGTCGCGGGCCGCGAAGTCCCGCGAGCCGTAGTCGGTGTCGTGCGGTTCCGCGGTGATCTCGGCGCCGGCCGCCCTGGCCCGCTCGTACAGCTTGTCGGGCTCGTCGGTGACCACGTAGGCGCCGAACGCGCCGGGGTCTGACGCGCTGACCTCTCCCTCGCGGGCCTTCGGGTCCGAGCCGAGCATGATCCCGCCGCCTTCCGGCCAGGACAGCTGGGCGTGATGCACCATGTCGCCGTCGCCGTAGACCACGGTCTCCTCGAACCCGAACGCCTCGACCAGGAACCTGATCAGCCCGCGGGCGTCGCGGGCCCGCAGCGTCGGCCAGACCTGCGGCTCCGGTGTTGTTCCCATGGCTTGTCTCCCTCTCGTGGGGGTTGCCCGTCCGTGTTACCGATACGGTCAGGCTCCCTCGAACAGCCACGCCCCGGCTTGGATGTTTCGGAACTCCTCGGCGATCCACTGGCTCGGCGGGCAGCCGGCCAGCGACCGGAACTCCCTGGCCAGGTGCGCCTGATCAAAGTATCCGCAGGCCACGGCCAGGTCGGCCAGCCCGTATCCGCTGTCGGCGGCGGTGCTGGTGCCGGTGGCCTGCCTGATCAGCAGGCGCCTTGCCTTGCTGAACCGGATGACCCGGGCGGCGGCCTTCGGCGTCAGGCCGATCTCGGTGCGGAACCGCCTGGTGAGGTAGCGGTCGCTCCAGCCCGTCTCGGCGGCCAGCGCCGATACCCTCACGTCGCCGCCGGCCCGGAGCAGCCGGCGCCAGGCGAAGCCGACCTCGGGTGCCACGTCCGGCGGGTCGGCGCCGACCCGCCGGAGCAGGATCTCGTCCAGGATCGCGAACCGCTCCGGCCAGCTGGCCGCGGTCAGCGTCCGGGCCCGCAGCTCCCCGCAGATGCCGCCGAGCACGGTCTCGGCGGGCACGTCGATCTCGGCCAGTTCGCCGGCGGGCAGCCCGAGCAGGGCCCGCACGCCCAGCGGGCGGAGCGCGACCTGGATGCCGGACTGCGCGCCCGCGTGCGCGATCAGCGCCGGGGTCACGTGCAGGCCGCCGAGCAGCGTGTCGAAGGTGCCGGGCGCCTGGCGCGGATCGGGGTGGGCCAGCATCACCAGCGGGTCGTCGAGGGTGAGGATCAGCGTCAGGAACGGGGACGGCAGGCCCCGGTGCCGCGCGGGCGGCACCCCGCGCTGGCGGTAGCCGGTGTACCAGGCCACGTAGGGCCGCAGCGGCTCCGCGGGCGCCCGGCGGCAGTGCTCATCAACCCCGTGCTCATCTACGAGCCGCTGGGCCCCCGGTGAAGTGCTCGCGCCGGCCGTTGAACCACCCCCGCCGCTCATACGTTTTACTCAGCAGGATCCCGGTATCGGTTCAGACTTCGGGGTTCTAATTATTTGCGCTGGTAGTGGAGTCACTGCCAGAATCGGGATCATCTCCCCAGTCTACGGGGCTCTGGGGTTCCCTCCCGGTTTCGGCGGTGCGAGGAAGGTATGTCGGGCCGCTGACGTTAACCGGACAACGGGTTGGAGTGGCACGTGATCATTCGTCAGCTGAACCGCGCCGGGGCCGGCGTGGCAGTGCTGTCTGACCGCGCAGGCGGCGCGGCAGCAAAAGACGGGGGAAGTGATGTAGCCGTGATAACCGCAGCACGCATACAACCTGCCCAGCTGGAGCTCTCCTGCCGGGCAGGCGAGGACGGATACCAGGTCGTGACGGTGACCGGCGAGCTCGACATCGCCACCGCCGAGCAGGCGTACTCCTACATCAGCGGCGTCATCGACGGCTGGCCGACGCCGGTCAGCGTGGACCTCGGCGGGGTGACCTTCTGCGACGCCTCCGGCCTCGGCGTGCTGGCCAAGGCCGCCCGGCGCGCACGGCAGGCGGGCCGCCAGCTCAGCCTTGTCTCCGCGCGGCCGTCGCTGCTGAAGATCATGCGGATCACCGGGCTGGACCGCTCGTTCCCCGAGCTGCGCCCGTCCGCGCACGCTTGCTGACGGTAACCCTCAACTCCTCTTCCCCAGATATGTGGGCCTGACCATAGAGGATGCTGCCTGCCCGCGTTAAATTTGGAGTGCTTCCGGCGTTAAATCTCACATAACCGCGAGCGGAAGGGACTCACGCAATGGCCGATGAAGTCCAAGGGCAGGCCACCGAAGCACCCGGACCATCCGACGTTTCCGAGGCTCAGATCGCCGTGCACTGGCGCGAGGAGGAGTACTACCCGCCGCCGCCGAAGTTCGTCGACCAGGCCAATGCGAACGACCCGGCCATCCTGGAGCGGTTCACCGAGGACAAATTCCCTGACTGCTTCAAGGAGTATGCCGATCTGCTGGTCTGGGACCAGACCTGGCACACGACGCTGGATACGAGCAACGCGCCGTTCTACAAGTGGTTCGTCGGCGGCAGGCTGAACGCCTCCTACAACTGCGTCGACCGGCACGCGGCAGCCAATCCGGACAAGACCGCGATTATCTTCGTGCCCGAGCTCGAGTCCGACGAGCCCGTGCACATCAGCTATGCGGAGCTGCACCGGCAGGTGAACGAGTTCGCCGCCCTGCTGCGCGACTTCGCCGGCCTCAAGGCCGGCGACCGGGTGACGCTGCACATGCCCATGGTCACCGAGCTGCCGGTGACCATGCTCGCCTGCGCTCGGCTCGGGGTGATCCATTCGGAGGTGTTCGGCGGCTTCAGCGGCCACGCCTGCGGAACCCGCATCGCCGACTCGGGCAGCCGCGTCCTGATCACCATGGACGGCTACTACCGCGCCGGAAATATGACCGACCACAAGGTCAAGGCCGACGAGGCCCTCGCCGAGGCAGCCAAGGAAGGCCAGGAGGTCGACAAGGTGCTGGTCTGGCGGCGCCACCCCGGCCAGTACGCCTCACAGACCCCGATGGTCGACGGCCGGGACTTCTTCGTCGACGAGGTGCTCCCCGAGCACCGCGGGAAGACCGTCGAGCCGGTGTCCATGCCGGCCGAGGCGCCATTGTTCCTGATGTACACCAGCGGTACCACCGGCCGCCCGAAGGGGTGCCAGCACAGCACCGGCGGCTACCTGTCCTACGTGGCCGGCACATCGAAGTACTACCAGGACATCCACCCGGACGACGTGTACTGGTGCATGGCCGACATCGGCTGGATCACCGGCCATTCCTACATCGTCTACGGCCCGCTGGCACTCGGCACCACCACCGTGATCTACGAGGGCGTCCCCAACTACCCCGACGGCGGCCGGCCGTGGCGGATCGCGGAGAAGCTCGGGGTGAACATCTTCCACACCTCGCCCACGGCGATCAGGATGCTGCGCAAGGTCGGCCCGGAGGAGCCGCGGAAGTACGGCTACCACTTCAAGAACATGACCACCGTGGGCGAGCCGATCGAGCCCGAGGTCTGGCGGTGGTACTACACCGAGGTCGGCAAGGGCCAGGCGGCGATCACCGACACCTGGTGGCAGACCGAGAACGGCGGCTTCCTGGGCAGCACCCTGCCCGCCCTGCAGCCGATGAAGCCCGGCAGCTGCGGCCCGGGCGTGCTCGGCATCTACCCGGTGATCTACGACGAGAACGGCGACGAGATACCCAAGGGCAGCGGCAAGGCGGGCAACATCTGCATCCGCAACCCGTGGCCTGGCATCTTCCAGACCATCTGGGGCGACCCGGAGCGGTTCCTGTCCACCTACTGGCGGAAGTACAACAACAACCCGGATAGCACGGACTGGCACGACTGGCCGTACTTCACCAACGACGGGGCAGTCCAGGCGGCCGACGGGTACATCCGGATCCTGGGCCGGGTCGACGACGTGATCAACGTGGCCGGGCACCGGCTCGGCACCAAGGAGATCGAGTCGGCGGCGCTGACCGTGCCGGAGGTCGCCGAGGCGGCCGCGGTGCCGGTGATCGACGACATCCGGGGCCGCATCGTGGAGGTTTACGTCTCGCTCAAGCCCGGTTTCGAGGCGGGCAAGGAGATGGAGGGGAAGGTGAGCATGGCGATCGAGACCGTGATCGGCAAGATCGCGCGGCCGAAGAACGTGTGGATCGTGGCGGACATGCCGAAGACCCGGTCCGGCAAGATCATGCGCCGGGTCATCGCCGCCACGTCCAACTTCGCTGACGTCGGTGACATCACCACGCTCGCCAACCCCGAGATCGTGGAGCAGATCCGGCACCACGTGCAGGCGGCGAAGGTCGCCCGCGGCGAGGTGCCGCGCGAGCTCACCGAGGCCGAAGCTGCGGAAATCAGGTCCTTCGGCGCCGAGGGCTGAACCCAGTCTGACCGTATGCGGCGGGCCGCCTCACCAGGCTAGCCCGCCGCACGGTTTTTATATCTGGCCGAACGGTCCGTGCTGCGTGCGTCCGTTTCGGTGTCTTGCCGGCCCGGGCCCTAGCCGGGCTCTGCTAGCTGGGCTGGCCGACCTCGGTGACCAGATCGTCGTGGTCGAAGCAGAGGTAGCCGCTGATCGCGGCGGAGTCGCCCTCGGCCTGCGGGTAGGACCAGACGGCGTCGGCGATCTTGCGCTCGCCGGCCTTGACCGACCAGTACGAGGCCGTTCCCTTGTAGGGGCACACCGTGTGCGTGTCGCTGGGCTCGAGCAGGTCCTGCCGGACGTCGCGCGGCCGGCACGTAGAAGCGGTTGGGCAGCCCGGTCTCCGACAGGAGCAGGGGCGCGTTGGTCTGCGCTATGACGGTGTCGCCGAGCAGGACGCGGACCGGACGGGAGGAACGCCTCACGTCCACGCGGTGGTACGGGTCGCGCAGGTGACCCTCGACGAGTTCGTCCTCGTCGTACCACTCGTCCATGGCGCCCCAGTAGAACCCGGCGTAGCCGCGCAGCCAGGCGGACTCGGCGTTCGGCTCCGGGTAGTACCAGATGGCGTTGTCGGCCACCTGGTCGCCTACGGTCACCGTCCAGTACGACGCGGTGCCCTTGAACGGGCAGTAGGTGTGGTGCTCGGTGGGCCGCAGCAGGCCGGCCCGGATGTCTTCGTGCGGCACGTACAGCTGCGGCGGCAGCCCGGTCTCGTGCAGCAGCATGCCGCGGGTCGTGTCCAGCACGGTCTGGCCGCCGAAGGTGGCCCGCACCCGGCGCGGGAACTGCTGCATCAGCAGCTTGTGCTTGGGGCCTTCGAGGCGGTAGTTGACGGTCTCCGGCGGATGCCCGGACAGCGGGCCATCCGAACGGGTCAGCGACATCGCGGCTCTCCTTATGGAAGCGGGGTGACGTCTGGTGCAACCGGCGCCCCCGCCCCGGTCATTCCGTATCCCGCCCGCCCCTGGCCAGCCCCACCCATCGTGCCCCGGCCGTGGGGAAGGTTTCGAAATAGTGTGGATAGATGCCCCCACGAAAAATGCCCTAGAGGTCGGCGGGGGTGGTGTAGGCGAGGAGGCGGGCGTGGGCGGGGGAAAGGGTGGGCCAGGGGCCGGTGAACTCGAGGACGGCGACGGCGGCGGTGGGGAACTTCAGGGCGGGGTTGCCGTTTTCGGTCAGGCTGGTCGCGAGGTCGGCGATGCCGGGGTTGTGCGCGATCAGGAGCGCGGCCCGGTAACGGCTGGGCAGCTCCTGGACCAGGTAGAGCAGGGTCAGCGCGCTGGCCGCGTAGGCACGCGGCTCGAACGTCACCGACGGCGACCCGCCCAGCTCCGGGGCCACCAGCTCCCAGGTCTGCCGGGTGCGGACCGCGGCCGAGCACACCACGACGTCCGGCAGGTAGCCGTGCTCGCGCAGCCACCGGCCGATCCTGGGGGCGTCGCGCCGCCCGCGCTTGGCCAGCGGCCGCTCACGATCGGGCACGTCCGGCCAGTCGGACTTGGCGTGCCGCAGCAGCATCAGCCTTCGCGTCGTGTCACCGGCCACGTGCTCAGCCTGCCACGGTCCGCAGCCCCGTGTCTTCGCGCTCGTGCCCCCGCTCGCCGCTCGCTAGCTCCCGCGCGCTAGCCGCCTGCGCGCTAGCGCCTGCGGCGGGCCGGGTCGGCCAGGTACGCGGCGACCACGTAGCCGGGCGGCCGGTCGGAGCCGCGCCGGGCCTGGTCGTACCGCCGGGTGGTGCGCGGGTCGGCGTGCCCCAGGGCACTTTGCAGGTCGGGCAGTGACCCGCCCGCGTCCAGGTACAGGGTCGCGAAGGAGTGCCGCATCGCCTGCGGTCCGAGATGGCGGGCCAGGCTCGTCGGCAGGTCGGCCTGCGCGGCGATGCGCCGCACGATCCGCCACACGTCGGCGGCGAACAGCCGACCGCCGGTCCCGGTGGCGAACAGGACCCGGCGGGGATGGGCGCCGGACGGCCCGCCGACCGCGGTAGAGGTCGGCGCGGCCTGTGAAGTCGGCGCGCTCTGTGAGGTCGGGCCGACCGGCGAGGTAGGCGTCGATCCGGGTCGCGGCCGGGCCGGGGAGGGCCAGGCTCTGGCGCCGGCCGTCGGCGCGGGTGACCCAGAGCACGCGTCGTCCCTCGTGGATGCCGAGGTCCTCGAGGTCGGCCCCGATGACCTCACTTACCCGCGCGCCGGTGAACAGCAGCACGGCCACCAGCGCCGCCGTGCGGGCGCGCTGCGGGCCCCGCGCCCCGTCGGCCGCCCGGACGAGCGCGAGGGCCTGGTCCCGGGTCAGGCTCAGCGTGCTGGCGGGATCCGGGCCCACCCTGGGCCGAGCGATGCCCTCGGCCGGGCTGACCGCGATGTGCCCGCGCTTGGCCAGCCACGCGTACCAGCCCGAGACGGCGGCGAGCCTGCGGGCCACGCTCGCCGCGGACAGTTCCGCGGCCTCCAGCTGCCGGGCGTACCGCGCCACGTGCAGCCCGGTGACCCCGGTGACCGGGTGCACCCGCTCGGCCTCGCACCAGGCGAGCCACGACGGCGCCCGGCCTGGCGCCCCGCCGGGACGTGATCCCGATGTCCCTGGCGTAGGCGGTGCGGGTGTTCTCCGACCGCTTCGCGGACAGCCAGCCGAGCACCAGGCGGGTCACCGGATCGACGTCGGCCGCCGCGGCCACGAACGCGGCTCCGGGCACGTGGTTACTGTCCAGTAGACAATCCTGTCCCAGACGGTCACCCATAAGACAAGTCTGTCCCGCAACATCCTAGATAATCGTCATTATCTGGGATTGCTTTCAACTTTGTTTTCGCGCCGCGCCGGGGTGCGGACGACCGGCCGTCCTCCCTGGTCAGTCTCGATCTGGCGGGCGGCGCGGAGGAGTTGACCCGGTTGCGGCGGCGATGAGGGTTATTGCCCGACCCCGGCGGATCTGCCTACGCTTCCGAGCCATGGAGGGGGGCTACACCATCCTCTCGAGCGTAGGGCTGCGGGCCGTACGGGTGCTCCTGTACGCCTGCGGCGGCCTCCTGGCGGCGTTCGTCCTCCTCCTGCTGTTCGCCCGTCCCGCGTCCGCGGCGCAGACTCCGGTCCTGTCCGGAGCGCCAGGACTCGGCGGACCGGCCCCGCTGCCCGTATCGGTCCCAGCGGTCACCAGTGCCCTCAACACCGTGACCAGCGCGGTTCCCGCCGTAACCAATGCGGCCAGCAGCACGGCCTCGACGGCCACCAGCGCGGTCACCAGCACGGCGAGCACGGCGCCCAGCACGGTGAGCACGGCCACCAGCAGCACGACCTCCGCGGCCAGCACACGACCTCCGCAGCCAGCAGCACGACGTCGACGGCCACCAACGCGGCCTCCACGATCGCCAGCACGGTTCCCGCCGTGACCAGCACGGTTGCCAGCACGGCCAGCACGGCCGCCGACAGCGCGACGTCGGCCGTCACCAGCACGACCTCGGCCGTCACCAGCACGGCCTCGGCCGTCACCAGCGCGACGGCCAGTGCCGTCCCCACGGTCACCAGCACCCTGACGGGCGCCACCGCCAGCGCAGTCCCGGCCGTCACCAGCACCCTGACGACCGTGACCACGGGCTCGCCCCGCGGTCACCAGCACGCTGACGGACGTCACCGGCAACGTGCTCGCGCCCGTCACGAGCACCCTCGGCGCGGCGCGCTGGCCCCGGTCACGAGCACCCTCACCGACGTCACCGCCAACGTGCTGGCGCCGGTGACCGGCACTCTCACCGGCGTCACCGGCGCCCTGGCTCCCGTCACCAAGACCCTCGGCGGCGTGCTCGCCCCCGTCACGGGCACCCTGGGCGGCGTACTCGCTCCCGTCACGGGCACCCTCGGCGGCGTGCTCGGCCCGGTCACGGGCACCCTCGGCGGCGTCACCGGCGCGCTGGCCCCGGTCACCGACATCCTGACCGGGACGCTCCCGGCCGGGGGTGCGCTGGCCCCCGTCGGACCCGCCACCGCGCTCGCTCCGGTCGCCGGTCCGCTGAGCCCGGGTGGCCCTGGCGCGCCGGCGTTGACCGGGCCGCGTCAGGCCGCAGGCGCATCGGCGGCCCGAGCCGCCGCGGTACCGCCGGGCGGCGGCGCGTCCTGGCTGCCGGGCTCGCCAATGGGGGCGGGTGGCGGCGGTGCCTCGATGCCGACGACGTCGGCGCTTCCCCGGCTGCCGGCCGTGCCGGGCGGCGGGGCCAGCGGCGCCGGCGGTTCTGGCAGCACCATCGGCGGGAACAGCGGCGGCGGAATGCAGAGCGGCATTGGTGCGGCTCTGATCGCGCTGCTCACGCTGGTGTTGCTGCGGCTGGCACGTCGTGCCGGCGCCAAACCGATCTGGCGCGCCTACCGGCCAGAAATCTCCCCCGCTTAAGTCCTTTCCTTCCCAACCGGTCCGTGCCTTCGGCGTCCGGGCCTGCAGCGTCCGGCGCTGATTCCCCCTCAGGAAGGAAAGTGGAAGCACTGTGCGTATGTGGACGAAGTCCGCGTGCGTCGTGCTCGCCTGGAGCATTCTGCTCATCATCGGTATCGCGGGCGGCATGAAGGGATCCTTCCGCCCGCCCCAGGCGAGCAACCGCATTGCCAGTAGTACTACTCACGTCACCCTGGCCAGCACGCTGGGCGCCGCCACCGCATCGGTGACGACGACGCGCCCCGCCGCGAGGTATGTCGTGCAGTCCGGTGACACGTTGTCCGGCATCGCCGCGCGGTTCGCCGTGCGCGGCGGCTGGCCGGCGCTCTACGCGGCCAACCGGCCGCTCATCGGCCCCGATCCGAACGTCATTCACCCAGGCACCGTCCTGGTCCTGCCCGGCCAGAAGGAGCCGGTCCGCTACATGGTCGCGGTCGGCGACACCTTGTCGGGCATCGCGGCCGCGCTCGCCGTGCGCGGCGGCTGGCCCGCCCTGTACGCGACGAACCGGCAGATCGTCGGCCCCGATCCGAACGCGATCCACCCCGGGATCGTGCTGTCGATCCCGGGTCAGGCGGCGCCGTCACCGGCCGCGTCGAGCCCGGGCCGTCGCCCGCACCCGACACCGCCGTCCGGGCCCAGTACCAGCCGGCACCGTCCCCCGCCGGCGAGCACGAGGTCGCCGGCCACCACCGGCATGCCGCAGTGGCTGAAGACCATGCTGCTCGCCGTCGGGTTGCTCATCGGTGTCGCCTTCGTCGCTGAGCCGTTGCTGGTGATCCGCCGCCGGCGCCGGCGCGCCGCCACCCGGGCCGCCCCGCTCCCCGCGGCCGGCGCCGGCCAGGGACCCGGTTCCGGCCAGGGACCAGGCTCCGGACGGACCCCTGCGCAGACGGCTCGCATCGTGCAGGCCGACTACGGCCGGCTCGTAGTCACGCACTGCAAGAGCGACGACACGGTCTACGTGCTGCGCCCGCCCGGTACGGATCCGGCTGCGATCTTGCGGGTGGCCCGCCTGGTGCTGCCGGAAAGTCCCTACCGGGAGCTGGCCAGGCAGCTGGGGATGCCCGACAGCTGGCCAATCATCCTGGCCGATCATGACCGGCTCGTCGTGACGTGCAGCAAGCGCGACGAAACGGTCTACGTACTGCGACCGCCCGGCGAAAATCCGGAGGCGATCTTGCGGGCCGCCCGCCTGGTGCTGCCGGAAGGTCCCTACGGAGAGCTGGCCGAGCAGCTGGGGGTGTCCGCCAATTGGCCGATGGAGTAGCGGGGCCCGGAGCAGGCGGGCCGGAGCGCGACGCCCCTGCCCGCCCCGGGCCCCCAGGAAAGCATGGGGCGGAGCTAACCGTCCGCCGCGTCCTGCGCGGCCCTGTTCCGCAGCGATTCGACCAGCGCGGCCACGTGACGTCGCTCCTCGGGCGTCAGCTCGTCGATGCTGGCGATCAGGAGCTCCCGCTCCCGGTCGCCCGGGTTCTCTTGCCCGCCCGGGGACTCGTCGTAGTAGTGCAGTCCGGTCGGACTCGGCCGCGGCGGCGCGGACCGCGGAGACGGGAACGTCAAGGCCCTTGGCGAGCGCGTCGATCGTGGCCGGGCGGGGCGGACGGCCGAGGTTCCGGGTCGTGGCGAGGGTGTACACGGTGGACCGGGGCATTCCGCCACGCCGGGCGACCTCGCCGTAAGACCAGCCCCGCTCGCGCAGCCGCTGCTGGATCAGGCGCTGAAGCGGGTTGAAGGCGCGCTCCAGCGGCGCACTTGCTCGCGGCTGCTCCATGGGGAGGTCCCGCTTGTCCCCCGCCGCATGCGCCGTCATAGCCACCAACCTAGCCCGTTTTCGTCCTGTGGACTCAGCCGCGATTCCTCAGCGTTGACTGATCCCTTGCCATATTGTACGGTGATCAACGTACAATATGTACGTCAATGAGCGTACATCGGGTCCGCAGGCCAGCGCCACACAGCTGCCGGGATATCTCGCCGGCCTTGTGCGGCCGGGAATGCGGGCCAACCCCGGGCCACCGTGGCCTGGGCAGGTCGTCCCCCATAGGAGGGTTCCATGTCCACCGACACCGCCGTGACGATGCAGGATCTCGAGCTCGAGACCGCCGAGCTGCTCCCCAGCCGGGAAACGCTGAACTGCTGCCGACCGTGCCACCCGTGCTGTGAGCCGTGCTTCGACCTCGACGTCCACGTGAGCATCTGCGTCAGCTTCTGCGGCCTGTAGCACCGCCAGCAGGTGCTCGACGACTGCCGTAGGCAAACGCTGCGTATAGTACCTGCGCGGCTCGAACACTGACCTGCCGTGCATTCCTGAGGGGGATGCGCAACGGCAGGAGGAGGGCCGTCCCGACCCTTCCGGGCGGCCCTCCCCGCCTGCGGGTCGCCCGGAGCAGCCCGTTCCCGACGTTCCCGTGATTACGCGAGGAGGAGCAGACTCATGGCCGTGGCGGCAGGGCAGCTGAACATCCAGCGCACGCTACCTGCCCCGTCCTCCGACGGCTCGCACCCGTCGGCCAGCGTGCCGCGGCTGGCCGACGGGATCGAGTTGCTCGGCGAGTACAAGGACTCCGGCTACAGCCAGCCGCCGTCGCTCGTGCGGCGGGCCGACGGCCAGGTCATCCAGATGTCCCCGCTGCTGTACCAGGTGACCTCGCGGATCGACGGCCTCCGCGACCCAGCCGCCATCGCGGCGCTGGTGAGCGAGGACCTCGGCCGGTCAATGAGCGCCGACCAGGTCCGCTACGTCATCGACGCAAAGCTGCTGCCCCTCGGCGTCGTCGCCGCAGAGGGAGCCCCGGCCGCCCTGCCCAAGGCAAACCCGCTGCTCTTGCTCAGGGCGCGGGGGACGCTGCTGTCCGAACGTGCGGCGAACGTGACCGGAGCGTTCCTCACACCGCTGTTCCGGTGGCCCGTGGTGGTGGCCGTGGTCACCAGCGTGCTGGCCATGGACTACTGGCTGTTCGTCGTCCACGGGCTGGGCGGCGGGCTCCGCCAGGTCCTGCGCGATCCGGTGGACCTGCTGATCGTGCTCGGCCTGTCCGTGATCTCGGCCGCGTTCCACGAGTGCGGACACGCGACCGGCTGTCGTTACGGCGGCGCCCGGCCCGGCGTGATCGGCGTCGGCATCTACCTGGTCTGGCCGTCGTTCTTCACGAACGTCACCGACTCCTACCGGCTCAGCCGGGCTGGCCGGCTGCGCACCGACCTCGGCGGCCTGTACTTCAACGCGATCTTCATGCTGGCCCTGGCCGGCCTGTACGTGGCCACCTCGGCCGAGGTCCTGCTCCTGGTCATCGCGGTCACGCACCTGGAGATGCTGGAACAGCTGATGCCGTTCGTCCGCTTCGACGGCTACTTCATCCTCAGCGACCTGGTCGGCGTGCCGGACCTGTTCGCCCGCGTGGCACCCATCGTGAGAAGCGTCCTGCCCGCGGGCCGCCACGACCCGCGCGTCACCGGCCTGCGGCGTAACGCCCGGATCGTCGTGACCGGCTGGGTGCTATGCGTCATCCCGCTCCTGGTTGTCGGCATGGGATACCTTCTGCTGCGCCTGCCCCAGGTCGACCGGGCGCTGTGGCGCGCTGTCAGCCTGCAGGCCCACCTCACGGCCATGGCGGTCACCGGCCATAATTACGCGACGGCCGCCGTCATGCGGGATCGGCGTCGGTCTGCTGTCCCTGTCGCTCGTCGGCTCGCTCTACGTGGTGACCGGGCTGATCCGGCGGGTCGCGACCGCGGGCCTACGCTGGTCCGCCGGCCGTCCTGTCCGCCGCCTCTTGGCCGCCACGGCCGGCCTGGCGGCCCTGACCGCGCTCGCCGCCTTCTGGACCTGGCAAGGCCAGTTCCATGGCTGGTAACCCCCCACAGATCTGCCTGACCCGGGGCAGGCCGTCCGTCGAAGGAGACTTTCCATGTCCGCTGTACCTGCTGTGATGTCCGCTATGCCCGCCGTGACGATGCAGGACCTCGAGCTCGAGCACGCCGAACTGCTCCCGGGTCGGGAGACCCTCTACTGCTGCAAGTTGATGCCGTGGGACGGCCGCGCCACCATCTGGCGTGAATGACGGCGCCCCGCCGCATTCTGGACCACGTGTAGCCAGTTCCACGGCTGGTTACTCCCAGCCCGTCGGGACGGCTATAGCCACCCAGCGCGAATGCTCAGCGGCTCGTCACTGGCCGCTGAGGCCAGCAATGCCGGCCTTGCGTCGCGCGGCGGGTTGCCCAGTTCACCGGCCCGCACCTTGTCGAGCAGCCTGCGGGCGGCGTCCACGATTTCCGGGGCGGCGTCGCGCAGGTGCTCGGCGTCATCCGGCCCGGCCGTTCGGCGCGGGAATCCGGCCGCGGCCAGCAAGCCGTCAAGGTCGGCCAGCTTCCCGCCGAGCCAGCCGAGCGGATCGGCGGACAGCTCCTTGACGAAGACCCGGCGGTTCGGGTCCCAGCCGCTGAACACCGGGTGGTGATGCGTGCGGTCGAAGCTGCCCGGGCGCCCGGCGACCGACTCCAGCAGGTCGGCCCGCCAGATCGGCTGGCCGATCTCGATGGGCTGCGCGGAGTAGATCGATCCCTTCAGCGCGCCGCGCCCGAACATCCGCAATTCGACCCGGACGCCGTGCTCGGCGCCTTCCTGGCCCTGGTGTGGGTGAGGGTCCAGGAAGTACAGGTCACCGACCAGCACGCCGACCTGCTCGAATCCGAAGGCGTAAAGCATGAACGATCCCTTCCTCGCCGATGCGGTCCCGCCTGGTCCACTATCCCCGCTGGGGAACAGGCGGACTAGGCTCGGGTCGTGACCGTGACAACCAGGGCGCTGCTCGTGGTGCTCGGCGCCCTCATCGTGGCTGCCGGGATCGTCTGGATGCTGCAGGGACTGGGCTACGTCGGCGGGAGCTTCATGACCGGCGCGACCGTGTGGGCCGTCATCGGCCCGGTGACCGCCGTGGCCGGGTTGGGCCTGATCGCGTTCGGCCTGCTCAGGCGCTGGTCTCCGGGCGGACGCGGAAAAAATTGATCGCGGTCGCCCGCATCACTGTCCGGTCGTCCTGGTTGACCGCCTCGACCATCGTCTTCACGATGCCGCGATCCGGCTTGCTCAGCGATCGGCGCGCCTCCAGCACCGTCGCCCGGACACGGAGCGTGTCCCCCGGGCGGACCGGATAGGGCCACCGGAGCTCGTCCACGCCCGGGCTGCCCAGGCTCGCCTCGGCGGACACGTAGTTCCCCACGAGCTGCCGCATCACCAGCCCGGCCGTCTGCCAGCCGCTGGCGATCAATCCGCCGTACGGCCCGCGGGCCGCCGCCTCGGGATCGACATGGAACGGCTGCGGATCGAACTCCTTGGCGAAGGAGAGGATCTCAGCTTGGTCAACGCTGACGCTTCCGCAGTCATGCGTCGCTCCTGGCGCATAGTCCTCGAAGTACCGCGGGCCTTGATCGGTCACACCGGGATTATCGCAGCACGGCGGCCAGACGTTTGGAAGATCACAGATGCGTTACAGAAATACTTCGATTTGCCTGCGAGTCCAAAGCCGTTGCTGGCATGCTTCCGCAGACGGCACAGACCACCGTAGAGCGAATAAATGCCTCACCGGTCGCAGACAGTAACCTGACAGGCCCGCCGACAGACCCCGCCAGAGGGACGGGTAGGCGAGCGCGGAAACGACTTGGGGAGTTCTGTGGATTCAGTCAGCAGGCACCGCCGACCACGGAAGATCCGGCGCACAGGCAGGCACACCACACCGTCACAGGTGGAGCAGGTAGTCGAGAAGGCAGGCAAGGCCGCACCGGCGATGGCGATCGCGGGCGTGCTGGTCGCGGCGCCTTCGGCGCACGCCGCCGTGAAGACCCCCGCAAAGGCCGCCACGGTAGCCGAGCGCGTGCACACCGAGGCGCTCGTCCGGCACACCCGGCCGGCCAACCGCACCTATACCGTCCGCCCGGGCGACACGCTGTCCTCGATCGCGCAGCGCTTCTACGGCAATTCGGCGGACTGGACGTGGCTGTATCACGTGAACAAGTCCAAGGTGTCCAACCCCAACAACATCTACGTCGGCGAGAAGCTGCAGGTCCCCTACGACCCGCCCGCCAACGCCGCCTCGTACGCGCCCAAGCACGCCAAGGCCACCACGCTGACCTCCTCGGCCAGGAAGCTGAGCGGAACGCTCGGCTGCTCCGGCCTTGAGGCCCTGTGGGAGGCGGCCGGCGGCTCGCACGCCGAGGCCTTCATCGCGGCCGAGATCGCGATGGCCGAATCCGGCGGCAACCAGTACGCCCTCAGCCCGACCAACGACTACGGCTACTGGCAGATCAACGGCTCGCACGGCCCGGCACTGGCCACCTTCAACGCCATGGGCAACGCGAAGGCCGCGATCATCATCTCCGACGACGGCCACGACTGGGCCCCGTGGACGACCTACGTCACCGGCGCCTACGAAGGTCGCTGCTAGCCGATTTCCCGCCTGCTGCGCGGCCGCGAGCACGATCCCCGCGGCCGGCCGCGGGTACCTGTTCACGCCGCATAAGTTCAACGTATGAACACTCCCGACGTGCTCGCCTGGCGGGACGGGTATATCGAGGCGCTGGACCAGACCGCGCTGCCGCACGAGGTCCGCACGCTGCGCATCGACACGGTCGACCAGCTCGTGCAGGCGATCACCAGCCTGGCCATCCGGGGCGCCCCGGTGCTCGGCGCGGCCGGGGCCCTGGGCGTGGCGCTGGCGGTCCGGCAGGGCCTCGTCGAGGGCTGGGACGATACCCGGCTGAACGCAGAGATCAAGCGGATCGCCGACGCCCGGCCGACCGCGGTCAACCTCAGCCGTGAGGTGACGGCGGTCGCGGCCCGGGTCGGCGAGGGTAGCCAGGCCGTGCAGGCGGCGGCCCTGGCCGTCCTCGCCGCCGCCGCCGCGGCCAGTCACCAGATCAGCGAACGCGGTGCCGCCTACCTCGTCCGGGCCTGCGGCGACGGCCCGCTCCGCGTCCACACCCACTGCAACACCGGCAGCCTGGCCTGCCTGGGCTGGGGCTCGGCGCTCGGGGTCATCCGCGCGCTCCACGTCGGCGGGGCGCTCAGCCACGTCATCGTGGACGAGACCCGGCCGCTGCTCCAGGGGGCCCGGCTGACCTGCTGGGAGCTCGGCCAGCTCGGCATCGAGCACCGGCTGGCCTGCGACGGCGCGGCCCCGTTCCTGATCAGCCAGGGCCTGGTCGACGCGGTGGTGGTCGGCGCCGACCGGATCGCCGCGAACGGCGACGTAGCCAACAAGATCGGCACCTACGGCCTGGCCCTCGCCGCTCGCCACGCGGGCATCCCGTTCCTGGTCGCGGCGCCCGAGTCCACCATCGACGAGGCGACACCGACCGGCGCGGCGATCCCCCTGGAGCAGCGCGCGGACAGCGAGATCACGTTCCCGGCCGCCCCGGCCGGCACCAAGGCGGTCAACTTCGCCTTCGACATCACCCCGGCCGAGCTCATCTCCGCGATCGTCACCGAGAACAGGCTCATCCAGAACCCGTGACCGCCCGCCCTGTCCCCGGCCCCGGCCCCGGCCAGGCCTCAGGTAGAGGGGCGTTCGTAGCTGATCTGGCTCTGCAGGTCCGCGAGGCCGCAGGCGCGGTAGATACGGATCGCGACGTCGGCGGGATCGGCCACGATGACCAGCGTGTGCGCGCCGAGGACCTCGCGGCCGTAACGGCCCGCGTGCCAGACCAGGGTGCCGGCCAGGCCCCGGCGGCGGGCCATGGGGTCGGTCTCGACGTGCTGGTAGCGGGCGTAGCCGTCGCCGACGTCGAACAGGCCGAGCTGGGCGAGCAGCCGGCCGTCGGCGAAGGCGCCGAACCAGGCGCCGGCACCGGCCTGGGTCAGCCGACGGCGCGCGGCGGCCCTTCGGTCCAGGTAGTCGCGGGGCTCGCCGCCGTCGAAGCAGCGGACGCTCAGGTCGACCGACTGCCGCCAGTCGGCTCCGGAGGCCAGCACGCGGATCTCGGCTTCGCCGTTGGGGTGCGACGGGGGACGGACGTCGGGGGCGGTCAGCACGATAGCCCGCTGCAGCTCGAGCCCGGCGGCCAGGAAAGCCTCGGGCACCGCGACCTGGTCCTCGGTGGTGTCCACGCCGATGGCGACGTGGCTGGCGGCGGGGAACTCCGCGGCGAACCGGGCCAGCCACGCGCCGCCCGTCCGGGGTTCGGGTGCCCGGCTGAGCAGGATGAAGTTCCCCCACCAGTGGTCCGGGTTGTCTGGGCTGCGGATAACGAGGTAGTCGCCCCGGTCGGTGATCTGGGAGCCTTCGAGGGCGCGCAGCGCCAGATCGGTACGGAAACCGAGCGAAATGACCCGCACCGGACCGAGCCTAACCCCAGGCGGCGCGGTCCTGGGCCGTCCGGATCGCGTGCAGGCCCGAGGCGGGCGGCGCGCCCGAGATCCCGTACGTGCGGTCGATGACGAAGAACGGCACGCCGGTCGGTCAACCCGCTCGCGCGCTGGGGTTGTCCCGGTCGAGGCGATAGGTTCCTTGGGTGGGCAAGGAGAGGATCCAGCAGTTCGGGGTGGCGGGCGCGATCGGCGCGCTGGCCGGGGCGGCGCTGACGGCGCACCGCGGCCGGCGGGCGATGGCCGCGGGCGTGCTGGCGGGCGCGGCCGGGGTGGCCATCACGGACGCGGTGGCCAGGGCCCGGCAGCGTCCCGGCGAGATTCCCGCGCTGTGGTCGCGGATCATCGCCAGCGGAGCCCTGGCGGCGCCGGTGGGCTGGGTGGCGGACAGGGTCGGGGCGGGGCCGGTTCAGGTCGCCACGGCGGCGGGCGCGGCGGCCGGGGCGCTCGGGCTGCGGCCGCAGAAGGTCGCGCTCGGGCCGGTGGTGGGCGCCGCGATCGGGCTGGTCCTGAGGCGGGCGCCGGGGTCGGTGGCCGCCGCCGCGGCCGTGGTCGGGTACCGGGTGACCGCGGCACTGCTGTTCCGCGACCCGCAGCTCAGCCTGCTCGCCGAGCGGGTGCGGCCCGAGGACGTCCCGTTCGTGGTGCCGCTGGCCAGCCAGACGCGGTACGTGGGGACCGGCTACGTCGGGACGCTGGCGCAGGTCCTCGGGGGCACGTACGCACCCGACGTCGCGGACATCGGCATCGTCGCCTCGCTGGACGACCTGGCCGGGCCGGGCTTCGATCCCGGCGCGGTCGACCCGCTGGTGCGCGAGTTCTACGAGCACACGACCAGGTTCGCGCTGGACATCGTGCCGGAATGGCGGCTGTGGGTGCGGCCCGGCTACCTGCTCTACCGGACGCTGCTGGCCCGGCCGCTCGGGCAGGCCAACGTGCCGATGAGCCAGCGGGAGGCGCAGCGCGGGGTGCGCAGCCGGATCGACACGATCACGCGGCCCGACGGCACCGTGATCCGGGGCTGGATCCGCTCCGCGGCCGACACCGGCGAGCCCATCTACGTCGGCATCTACACCACCTACCGGCACGAGGGCCGGGGCTACGTCAGCGTCGGGTTCCCGTTGCCGCAGGCGAGCTTCACCGCCACGCTCGCGCCGAGCGCCCGGCCGGGCGCCGGGAACAGGCCCGGGAATAGACACGGCCTGATCCTGGACAGCCGCAGCGACCTGGACCAGCCGGGCCACTACCTGACCTACATCGACCCGGACAGCGCCGAGCTCACGACCGCGGCCGTCCGCGGGTTCGCCGAACGGCTCGACGTCTACGTCGAGAGCGGGGAACTGCGGGCCGAGCACGCGTTCTGGGTGTTCGGGATCCCGTTCCTTGTGCTGCACTACCGCATGCACCGCAAACCGCCCCCCGGGTAAGGGAGGCCAAAGGGCAACGCGCGGGTGAATTCCTAGGTCTGCAGCGGCATCAGCTCGCGGGCGAAGGCGTCCACGAAGGAGCCGAGCGAATCCGGTGCGGCCGCCGGGCGGATCACGAACTTGCTCAGGCCGGCCTCGACGTACTGCTCGATCATCTGCCGGACGCCGGCCCAGCCGGACGCGACCAGCGTGCCCGGGTCGGCCGCCGGCCGGCGGCGGCGGATCGAGGCCAGCAGCGGGTCCGGGATGCCGTCCAGCGCCACCGGCACGCTGAGCCCGAAGTGGTCAAGGTCCACGGCCCGGCCGGCCCGCGCCGCGGCCTCCTGAATCGCGGCGACCGCCGCTCCCGCCTCGGCGGGCGTGAGCAGGGAGCCGAGCCACCCGTCGGCCAGCCGCCCGACCCGCTCCAGCGCGCCGGGCGCCGAACCGCCCAGCCAGATATCCAGCGGCTTGGCCGGGAGCGGCCCGACGCTCGCGCCGGACACGCTGAAGAACGACCCGTCGAAGGACACCGTCTCCGAGGTCAGCAGGAGCCGCAGCAGCGTCAGGGCCTCGTCGAACACGGCCGCGCGCGACCCGGCGGGCACCGCGAACAGCGCCCGCTCGCCGGGCTGGGCGGGCTGCAGCCCGAACACCGGCAGCACCCGGGCCGGGGCCAGTGCGGCCAGCGAGGCGAGCTGCTTGGCGACCAGCACCGGATGCCGCCCGGGCAGCACCGAGATCCCGGTCCCGGCCTTCAGCCTGCGGGTCCTGGACAGCGCGAACGCCAGCCCGGTGAACGGCTCGACCAGCGGGGAATACACCATCTCCGGCAGCCACAGCGAATCCACCCCGGCCTGCTCGAGCAGGTCGACGCCGGCGGCGAACCGGTCGGGCGTCCCGGCCGGCCCGAATGACACTCCGATCCGAACCTTCATGAACTCATCCGATCACAGAGGGAAGGCCGGGGTGATAGGGCGGGGCGGCCATCCGATCACAGGCAGAAGACGGCGGAGGCGGGGCGGGGCGGCCATGGGATCACACGGGCCCGCGAGCGGGCGCTGTTAAGGTGCGGGCTATGACGGCGAGCGGCACACACGCGGACCTGGCCCTCATCGGCGGGAAGATACGGACGCCCGCGCACCCGTCCGGGTTCGCGCGGGCGCTGGCGGTCCGGGACGGGCTGGTCTGGGCGGTCGGGTCGGACGAGGACGTCAGGGCGCTCGTCGGGCCCGGCACCCGGGTGGTCGAGCTGGGCGGGCGGCTGGCGCTGCCGGCGTTCGGCGACGCGCACGTGCACGCGGTGGCGGGCGGGCTGGAGAGCCTGCGGTGCAACCTGGTGGGGCTGCGGACCCGGCAGGAGAGCCTGGCCGCGGTGGCGGCGTACTGCGCCGGGCTGGCCGACGGCGCCTGGGTGCTGGGCGGCGGGTGGACCATGGCCGCGTTCCCCGGCGGGCTGCCGGTCGCCGCGGACCTGGACCCGGTCACCGGCGGGCGGCCGGCCTTCCTGCCGAACCGCGATCACCACAGCGCCTGGGTCAACACCGCCGCGCTGGACCTGGCCGGCGTCGACGCGGGCACGCCGGACCCGCCCGACGGGCGGATCGAGCGGGACGAAGCCGGGCGGCCCACGGGCGCGCTGCACGACGGGGCCATGCGGCTGGTCGCGGCGCACGTGCCGCCGGCCAGCGCCGCGGACCTGCGGGCCGGGCTGCTCGCGGCCCAGGCCCACCTGCACTCGCTGGGCATCACCAGGTTCCAGGACGCCTGCGTCGGCGCGGCCGCCGAACTCGGCCTTCCCGACGTGTTCGACACCTACCGGCAGGCCGCCGCGGACGGCGTGCTCACCTGCCACGTGACCGGCGCGCTGTGGTGGGACCGGAGCCGGGGCCTGGGCCAGGTCGATGACCTGCTGGCCCGGCGGGAACGGGCCGAGGGCGGCCGGTTCCGTGCGACCACGGTCAAGCTGATGCTGGACGGGGTGTGCGAGACGTTCACCGCGGCCATGTCCGCGCCGTACCTGGACCGGCACGGTCATCCCACGGCCCACGCGGGCCGCCTGTTCATCGACCGCGAGACGCTGGAAGCCGCCACCAAGCGGCTCGCAGGGGAAGGCTTCCAGCTGCACTTTCACGCGATCGGCGACCGCGCGGTCGGCGCCGCCCTCGACGCGCTGGCGGCGCTGCCTGCGGCACAGAGGCGGGCCGCCCGGCACCACCTCGCGCACCTGCAGTTCATCAGGCCGCAGGACATGGGGCGGTTCCGGGACCTCGACGCGGTGGCCAACTTCCAGCCGCTGTGGGCCTGCAACGAGCCGCAGATGGAGGACCTGACCCTGCCCTTCGTCGGTCCCGAGCGCGCCGCCTGGCAGTACCAGATCGGCTCGCTGGCCCGGATGGGCACGCGGATCGCGTTCGGCAGCGACTGGCCGATCTCCAGCGCCGACCCGCTGCAGGAGATGCACGTGGCGGTCAACCGGGTCAAGTCGCGGCGCCTCGGCCGGCCCGGCGAGCCGGAGTGCGAGAGCCCGTTCCTGCCCGAGCAGGCGATCACGCTGGCCGACGCGATCGGCGCCTTCACCGGCGGGGTCGACTGGGTCAACCACGAGGAGAACGCGGTCGGAACGCTGGAACCCGGCTCGCGGGCCGACGTGGCAATGCTCGACCAGGACCTGTTCACCGTTCCGGCCAGCGCCATCGGCAGCACCTCGGTGATCATGACCGTCGCGAGCGGGCAGGTCGTGTTCGGGGACTTCTAGTCCGGCCACCGCGGCGCGGAACGGTGTCCCGGCCGGTGGTACCGGGCTCCGTTCGGAAAAATGTCTTTGATTGTTTCCAGGAGCGGGGGCCGGCCCGCTCGTGACCCGATGCCGGGAATGTGCTGTGCTAGTGATGTGACCAGCGAATCTAGCCAGGCCTTCAACGCCCTGCCGGCGGACTGGGCGTCCGATCCCGCCCTCATCGCCGGGCTGACCGTGGACGACGACGACGAGCACGACGACCCGGTGCTGCGCTGGCCGGACGGCACGGTGGTCGACACCTGGCGGGAGGACTACCCGTACGACGAGAAGATGACCCGGCCCGAGTACGAGTACCTCAAGCGCCCGCTGCAGATCGAGCTGGTCAAGCTGCAGAACTGGGTGAAGTCCACCGGGCAGCGGATCGTGATCATCTTCGAGGGCCGCGACGCGGCCGGCAAGGGCGGCACGATCAAGCGGTTCACCGAGCACCTGAACCCGCGCGGCGCCACCGTGGTCGCGCTGACCAAGCCGAGTGAGCGGGAACAGACCGAGTGGTACCTGCAGCGTTATGTCCCGCACCTGCCCGCGGCGGGCGAGATCGTGATGTTCGACCGGTCGTGGTACAACCGGGCGGGCGTGGAGCGGGTCATGCACTTCAGCTCCCGTGACGAATACGAGGAGTTCATGCGGGAGGCGCCGGAGTTCGAGCACATGCTGATCCGCTCCGGGCTGTACCTGACCAAGTTCTGGTTCTCGGTGACCCGGTCCGAGCAGCGCACGCGCTTCATCATCAGGCGGATCGACCCGGTGCGGCAGTGGAAGCTGAGCCCGATGGACATCGAGTCCCTGGACAAGTGGGACGACTACACCGACGCCAAGGAGGCGATGTTCCACTACACCGACACGGCCTGGGCGCCGTGGACCGTGGTCAAGAGCAACGACAAGAAGCGGGCCCGGCTCGAGGCGATCAAGCACGTGCTGCTGAAGTTCGACTACGACGGCAGGGACACCTCGGTCATCGGAGAGCCGGACAAGCTCCTCATCGGGCCGCCGTCGGTGCTGTCCGAGCACGACCCGGATCGCGTCTACCCCGACCTGGGCGGGCTATGACCGCCGGGGAGCCGGTGGTCCGGGGGCAGGTCGCGGCCCAGCCGCTGGCGCCGGGGGTCACGGTGGCGGAGCTGCTCGACGACCGGCACGGGTGCGGGGGCTGCACCAGCGGCGGCTGCGCCTTGCGGGCGGCGCGGAGGTCACCGGCGCGGCCGAGGGCCGCGGGGAGGCCTGGTACGTGATCGGCGGGTCCGGGACGCTGGGGACGGCCGCGCTCCGGCCGGGCACGGCGGTGTGGCTGGGCTCCGGGACGGGCTACCGGTGCGCGGCCGCTACGGAACTCGACATCCTGGCCTGCACGGTGCGCGCGGGCGCCCCCGGGGATCCCGGGCTCCAGGTCAGGACGCTGGAGGAGGGCAAGGTCGAGCGGACCGGCGACCGGGAGTTCCGGGTGCTGCTGAGCGAGGGGCTGACCATCACCCAGTTCGCCGGGCTGATCCCGCCCGGCCGGGCGCCGGAGCACCACCACACCTACGACGAGGTGGTGCACGTGCTGGCCGGGCGGGGCGTGGTCCACCTGCGCGCCGGGGACACCCCGATCGCACCAGGCACCTCGATCTACCTGCCGCCCTACCAGCCGCACTGCCTGGAGAACACGGGCTCAGAACCGCTGCGGGTGCTCGGGGTGTTCCACCCGGCGGGGAGCCCGGCGGCCAAGCGGGAAGGCTGACCTCCTCGCCGCCGTACTCCGGTCTTATTTTTTGGCCCGAACGGATATTGGTTTCCCATTCTCCTCATCTGCAACGAACAATGGCTTAATGCTGGCTATCGTCCTGGCCCTGGCGTCGGCCATCAGCTACGGGGGCTCTGACTTCGCCGCCGGGCTCGCCTCGCGTGCCGTCAGCGTGATCCAGGTCACGCTGCTCGCCTCGGTGGCGTCCCTGGTGGTCGTGGCGGCGGCGGTGCCGTTCGCCGCGGCGCACTCTCCGGGGCTGGCCGCGCTGGGCTGGGGGGCGCTGGCCGGCGTGGGCGGCACGACCGGCGCGTTCGCGCTGTACCTGGGGTTCCGGCACGCGGCGTTCAGCGTCGCCGGGCCGCTCAGCGCGGTGGCCGCCGCGGGATTCTCCGTGCTGGCCGGGCTGCTGCTGGGCGAGCGGCCGAGCGGCCTGGCGCTGACCGGGATCATCCTGGCCCTGCCCGCCATCGTGGGCGTCTCGGCCAGCGCGGCCCGCGGGCATCAGGCCGAGGGGCACGCCAGGCCGCTGGCGGGGGCGGGCGCGGGCCTGGTCGCGGGGGCGTGCTTCGCGCTGCTGTTCATCGGGCTCGACCGGGCCGGGTCGCGCAGCGGGCTGTGGCCGGTCGTCGCCTGCGGGGTCGCCGAGCTGGCGGTGGCCCTGGCGGTGGCCGCGGTCACCGGCAACGTGCGGCTGCCAGGACGGCGCGCGGCCTGGCTCGCGGCGGTGACCGGGGCGGCCGGGGGCGCGGGCTCGATCCTGTACTTCTACGCCACGCACGAGGGGTTCCTGGCCGTGACGGCCGTGCTCACCTCGCTGTACCCGGCGATCACGATCGTGCTGGCCCGGGCGCTGCTCGGCGAGCGGCTCACGCCGCTGCGGCTGACCGGGCTGTCGCTGGCCGCGGTGTGCGTGGCGCTGATCGCCGTGGGCGGGGCCGGCTGAAGGGGCTACGGGCCCGGCCAGGTGTGCGCGGGCTCGTTGGTGTGCATGTGCTCGATGTAGCGCTGGGTCATCTGGCGCAGCGCCTCGGTCCGGTCCAGCCCGTACTGCTCGGTGAGCCCGGTCACGGTGGCGATCTGCCAGGCGGCCCCGGTCTGGCCGGTCAGGCAGCGCTGCTCGACGATGCCGAGCAGCCGGTCGGCGTGCTCGGCGGCCACGCCCCATCGGCTGAGGCCCTCGCGGGCCAGCGGGAGCAGGCGGCGCAGGATGAGCTCGGCGGCCGGCGTGTCCCCCACGCCCGGCCAGTACAGCTGGGCGTCCAGGCCGTTCCGCGCGGCCTCGTGCAGGTTCTCCGCCGCGGTCGCGAACGACATCTGGGTCCAGATCGGCCGCTGCGCCTCGGCCAGGGCCCGAACCAGCCCGTAGTAGAAGGCCGCGTTGGCCATGATGTCCGCGATCGACGGGCCGGCCGGCAGCACCCGGTTCTCCACCCGCAGGTGCGGCGTGCCGTCGACCACGCCGTAGACCGGCCGGTTCCAGCGGTAGATGGTCCCGTTGTGCAGGCTCATCTCGGCCAGCTGCGGGATGGCCCCGTCGTCGAGCACGGCCAGCGGGTCCTCGTCCTCGCAGATCGGCAGCAGCGCCGGGAAGTACCGCAGGTTCTCCTCGAACAGGTCGAACACCGAGGTGATCCAGCGCTCGCCGAACCACACCCGGGGCCGCACGCCCTGCTCCTTCAGCTCGTCCGGCCGGGTGTCGGTGGCCTGCTCGAACAGCGTGATCCGGGTCTCGTGCCACAGCTGCCTGCCGAACAGGTACGGCGAGTTCGCCGCCGAGCGCGACCTGCACGCCCGCGATGGCCTGGGCCGCGTTCCAGTAGCTGGCGAAGCGCGTCCGGGCTGACCTGGACGTGCAGCTGGACGCTGGTGCAGGCGGCCTCGGGGGTGATGCTGTCGGCGTGGGTGAGCAGCTGCTCGGCGCCGTCGATCGCGATCCGCATGTCCTCGCCGCGGGCCGCGAAGATCTGCTCGTTGAGCACCCGGTAGCGCTCGTTGGCCGACATGGCCTCCTCGTTCACGTCCTGCTCGGACAGCGTGGGCAGGATGCCGATCATGACCAGGTGGCTGCCGACGCCGCGGGCCTTGGCCTCCGCGGCGTTCATGTCCGCGCGGACCTCGCGCTCCAGGCCTGCGAGCGCGTCGCCGTCCAGGTTGCGCGGCGGCACGTTGATCTCGAGGTTGAACTGCCCGACCTCGGTGGCCCAGGCCGGATCCGCGATCGCGTCGAGCACGTCGGCGTTGCGCATGGAGGGCATGCCGCGCGCGTCGACCAGGTTCAGCTCGATCTCCTGGCCCACCATCGACGGGTTCGTCGTCGAACACGCGCTCGCGCAGCATGCGGGCGAACGCGTCCAGCGAGCGCCGGACCTTGTCCCGGTACTTGCGCCGGTCCTCGCCGGTGATCGTGATCGCCTGGATGTCACGGCCCATGGCGGCCTCCTTTTATGCGTTCAGGGCCAGCCTGGAGGTCTCCTCGCGGACCCACAGGTCCATCAGGCCGCGCAGGTGCGCGATGAACCGGTCGTGCTCGTGCTCCGGGTACACCGACTTGACCGTCCGGATCAGCAGCTGGTCGAAGTCGGGGCCGGCCACCCAGTCCAGCACGACCTCGTCCAGGCGCGCCTGCTTGGCGGACCAGAAGTCGTAGTAGCGCGCCGCGTCGAAGTAGGCGTCGGCCAGTTCCCGGTAGACGTCCAGCTTGTCCTCGTACGACAGGCCGGGCTCGTCGGCGACCGCGAAGAACCGGTCGGTGTCCACGTCGAGCCGGGCCCGGCGCCCGGTCACCAGCGCGAACACGCACCACTTGACCAGGGCCTTCATCGCCCAGGGGAAGTAGTAGTGCAGGCTGGTCAGCGCGACGTCCGGGCACGCGTTGGCGTAGTCGATCGGGTAGACCTCGACGCCGGTCACCAGCGTCTCGCAGGAGTTGAACTCCCACCGGAAGAACGCGTTGACCAGCCGCCCGATCGTCACCACCTCGTCGCCGACCTCCGGGGACAAGAAGCTGTGGTCGACCGCGTAACGCGAGTGCATGGGCTGGTCGGGCTGGAACCGCATGACCATGGTCTCGGCCCCGATGGACAGCGAGCGGGCGAAGACGTCGTAGTCGATGGCCTTCTGCAGGTGCATGAGCATCTCGCCGCTGGCGTCGTAGGCGGCGTGCAGCTCGGCCGGGTTGCGGATGCGCGAGACGCCGCGCCAGGCGCCGCCGTCGTAGGGCTTCATGAACAGCGGGTAGCCGATCCGCTCGGCGATGGCGTCCAGGTCGAACGACTTGTTGTAGCGGGCCGCGGTGTAGGCGTAGCGGGCGTTGTCGATCGGGTTCTTAAACGGCACGAGCACCGTGTCCGGCACCTTGAGCCCGAGGCGCATCATCGCGCAGTAGGCCGCGTGCTTCTCCATCGACTGGAACGTGAACGGGCTGTTCAGCAGGTACACCCCGTCCATCATCGCGACCTTCTTCAGCCACTCCCTCGGGTGGTAGTACCAGTACGCGAGCCGGTCGATGACCAGGCTGTAGCGGGGCCGGTCGCGCAGGCCGAACGGCTCGATGGTGATCCGCTCGCAGTCGAAGGCGTGCCTGCCGCCGTCCGGGCCCTCGACCGGGCCCAGCCGCCGCAGGATCTCGTCGAACGCGGTCGGCCAGTCGTCCTCCGTCCCGAGCAGCAACCCGATCAAGTGCCTGGTGCCCGTGTTGCCGGTGCCAGCGTTACCGGTCAAGGCAACGTCCCTCCTCAAACGAATCGCGGCATGTGGCGGGCGACCTGGGCGCGCCAGGACGGCCAGTCGTGCGGGACGTCGTGGCCCCAAAGGTCGAGCTCGTGCCTGATACCCTTCTCGGCCAGCAACGCGGCAAACTTCCTGGTGCTGGCCAGCGCGCCGGTGGTGTCCTCCCACCGGCCCTGACCGCAGACCAGCAGCAGGCTGACCTGGCCGCGCAGCCACTCCAGGTGATCGCCCTCCAGGTTGGCGACGTAGTCCATGGGGTTGTTGAAGTAGGCCTCGTTGGCCCGCTCGCCCCACCCGTCCCAGCCCGCCGGGTCGTAGTTCCCGGAGAAGCACATCGCGAGCGGGAACAGGTCGGCGCGCTTGAGCGTGAAGTTGGCCGCGTGGAAGGCGCCCATGCTGCAGCCCGAGCGTGATGACCTCGGCCGGGCCGCCGCAGTCCCGGTAGATCCACGGCACCACGTCACCGACGATCCACGACTCGTAGCGGCCGTGGCGGCGGGCCCGCTCCTCGAGCGGGATCTCGTGGTCGGACCAGGACGCGGCGTCGTAGCTGTCGACGCAGTACAGCTTCAGCCGCCCCGCGTCGATCAGGTCGGCGACCGCGCCGACCATGCCGTTGTTCTCGAAGTCCCAGGCCCGGCCGCGTGCGGTCGGGAATACCAGCACCGGGCGTCCCCAGTGGCCGTAGCGGATGACCGTGCCCGCGGCGCCCAGGGCCGCCGACCACAGCTCGGTCATCTCCCGGTTCACTCGCACATGGTGCCTGTTTAGCGCGGGTAATGACAAGAGCAGGCCGCCCCCGCTGTCGGGGACGGCCTGCGCTGTCGGGTGGTGGATCGGTAACCAGCGGTACCAGCGGCGTCTCGATCCGCCTTCACCCACGCGGATGACGAAGCCGAGCACCCAGACCACCAGGACGATCAGGGCGATCCACCACAGGATGTGAATCGCGAACCCCAGCCCGCCCAGTAGCAGGGCGAGCAGGAGAACGATCAGGATAAGCGCCATGAGCTGATTTCCTTCTCTGTCGATAGCGGCCTTCGGCTACCCGGGGATCGGCGCTCCACACCTGTTTGCCGGATCGATTCACCGTTATCGTGAAATCCGTGACGACTACCCTGAACGCGCTGCGGCCGCGGTATGAGCTGTTCATCGACGGGCGGCGGGTGCAGGCGGCGTCCGGGCGGCGGTACGAGTCGGTGGACCCGTTCCTTGGTGAGCCGTGGGCGTCCGCGGCGGACGGGGACGCCCTGGACGTCGATGCGGCGGTGGCGGCGGCGCGGCGGGCGCTGGCCGGGCCGTGGGGGCGGCTGACCGGCTTCGGGCGGGCGCGGCTGATGCGCAGGCTGGGCGACCTGATCGCCCGGGACGCGGACCGGCTGGCCGAGGTCGAGACCCGCGACACCGGCAAGCTGCTGCGCGAGATGCGCGGCCAGCTCGGCTCGATCCCGGACTGGTTCTACTACTTCTCCGGGCTGGCCGACAAGCTCGAGGGCGCCACCATCCCGGTCGACAAGCCGAACTTCCTCGTCTACACCCGCCGCGAGCCGGCCGGCGTGGTGGCCGCGATCGTGCCGTGGAACTCCCCGCTGCTGCTGCTGTGCTGGAAGCTGGCCCCGGCGCTGGCCGCGGGGTGCACGATGGTGGCCAAGCCGTCGGACCACTCCCCGGCCTCGGCGGTGGAACTGGCCGCCCTGATGGACGAGGCCGGGTTCCCGCCCGGGGTGTTCAACGTGGTGACCGGGTTCGGCCCGGCCGTGGGCAAGGCGCTGGCCGCGCACCCGGACGTGGACAAGATCGCGTTCACCGGCTCGACCGCGGTCGGCGCGCAGGTGGCGGCGGCCGCGGCGGCGAACATCACCGGGGTGCTGCTGGAGCTGGGCGGCAAGTCCGCGCACGTGGTGTTCGACGACGCCGACCTGGACGCGGCGTGCAACGGGGTGCTGGCCGGGGTGTTCGCCGCCACCGGGCAGACCTGCATGGCCGGGTCGCGGCTGCTGGTGGCCCGGAGCGTGCACGACGAGCTGGTGTCGCGCATCGCCGATCGGGCCCGGTCGATCCGGCTGGGCGACCCGCGCGCGGCCGACACCGAGATGGGCCCGGTGGCCACCGAGCCGCAGTACCGCAAGGTGCTCTCGTTCCTGGAGGGCGCGGCCGCGGAGGGCGCCACGGTGGCCGCGGGCGGGCGCGCGGATTCGCTCGGCGGGTTCTTCGTCCAGCCGACCGTGCTCACCGGGGTCAAGCCGACCATGACGGTGGCGTGCGAGGAGGTGTTCGGGCCGGTGCTCGCGGTGATCCCGTTCGAGGGCGAGGACGAGGCGATCGCGCTGGCCAACGACAGCCGCTACGGCCTGGCCGGGGCGGTGTGGACCAAGGACATCCACCGGGCCCACCGCGTGGCGCACGCGCTGCGCACCGGCACGGTGTGGATCAACGCCTACCGGGTGGTGGGGCCCGACGTGCCGTTCGGCGGGTTCGGGCTTTCCGGCCTGGGCCGCGAGAACGGCATCGAGGCCGTCCACGAGTACACGCTGACCAAGGCCATCTGGGTCGAGCTCACCGGCGGCACCCGGGATCCGTTCACGCTCGGCTGAGGGTTATGGGGGGCCGTGGCGGTCAGCAGGTCAGGCTCACGGTCTGGTTGGCCGGGGGAAGGGGCTGGTTCTGCCCGCCGAAGGTACCGGGGCCGGTTTCGCCGGCCGACAGGCCCTGGAACGGCGAGCCGGGATTTTCGGGTCCACCCGCGTCCTAGTGACCAGCACGTTCATCGCCCCTTCAGGCTCGTTCTGTCGTTCCCGCGGTGAACAGCCCCCGGTTGAACGCCTCGGCCACGGCGGCCGCGCAGGTCGGCCAGGATCGCCACCGCGGCCACCGCGAACTGGCGCCCTCGGCCAGGGCAGCCGCTCGGCGTAGAAGAAGATGGTGAACGTGTAGATCCCGAACACCGTGTTCGGTGATCACCAGCAGCGCGCCGATCGCGAGCAGCCCGGTGACGAACACCGTCATCCTGGGCACGCTGTCCCGCCAGGCCGGATGCAGCGTGAACATCCACAGCATCCACGCCGCGGCCAGCACGCTCAGGCCGCCGTCGAAGTACAGGGCCTCGCGGCCCTTGCCGTCGATCGCCGCGTCCAGGAGGACGCAGAACGCCAGCATCGCGTACGGCAGGACGGTCGCCACCGGAGGCCACCGTTGCTCCAGCGCGCCCGGCCGGGAGCGCGGTACCTGACTGCTCATCTGCGCCCTCCGTCCTCGAATCTACTCCCGGCCGCTCGCCGGGCACATCGCCCGATCTCACGAGCGGCCGGCTGAAGCTCCGGATCGGCCCGACGGCTGAGCCGATCCACCGATCGGTGGACCCGGACCGGGCCGGCCCGGGACGAGGATGGCGGTGAGCGCGGCCGCGCCGAGCGTGACCAGGCTGGCGATGATGGCCACGCCGTCCAGGCCGGCGGCCTGGGCCAGGAACGGCCCGGCCGCGGCGCCGAGCAGGGTGGCGGCGGCCTCGCCGGTGAGGAAGACGGCGCTGACCCGGCCGAGCGCCGCGTTGGGGATGACCCGCTGCACGGCCGTCTGCGGGATGACCAGCGACATGGAGCCGAACATGCCCACCGCGGCCACCGCGGGCAGCGCGGTGCGCAGCGACGACGAGGTGAACAGGCCGAGGTACGCGGCGGCGGTGCCGGCCAGGCTGGCGGTCAGCAGGCTCCGCGGCTGGATCCGGTCCAGCAGCATCCGGATGACCGGGCCGCCGAGCAGGAAGCCCAGGCCCAGGCAGGACAGCAGCCATCCGGTGTGCTCGCTGCCGCCGAGCCGCCTGACCCCGAACGGGATGAGCACGGCGCTGAGCGAGGCGTTGGCCGCGAGGAAGATGACCGTGACGGGCAGCAGCGTGCGCGCCACGGGCTGGCCGCGCAGGACGCGCACGCCTTGCTTGAGGTCGCGGGCCTTGCTGTTCTTGGCGGCCGGGCCGGGCACGGGCTCGCGGTCCGGCTTGGCGGTCAGGATCATGGCGGCGGCGGACAGCAGGTAGCTGAGGCAGTCGGCGCCGATCAGCCAGTTGACGCCGTAGACGGTCAGCAGGAACCCGCCGAGCGGGCCGCCGACGAGCCGGACGGTGCCGCTGGCGACCGAGGCCAGCGCGTTGGCGCCGTTCAGCAACGGCCCGGTGCCCACGATGGCCGGGATCCGGGCCTGCCAGGCCGGCGCGTACAGCACGATGCCGGCGTTCTCGGCGATCAGCGCGACGTAAAGTACCCAGTATCGCCCGCCGGAGGTGCCGAGCAGCATCATGGCCACCGCGGCCGCGCAGGACAGGTTCGTCGCGATCATCAGCCGGCGCCGGTCCCACCGGTCGGCGAAGACGCCGGCGACCGGGCCCAGGATCAGCAGCGGCAGGTACTCCGCGGCGACCGTGAGCCCGGTGGCCCGCAGCGACCCGGTGACCAGGAAGATGTGGGCGGGGATGGCGATGGTGAGCAGCCACGAGCCGAGCGAGCTGATCAGGCCGCCCGCCCACAGCAGCCGGAAGTCCCGTATCCGCAGCGCCTGGAGCACGATCGTCACCCGTCCGTCGACTATTCTGACAGAATAGTTCTGCAGATTAATGCTTTGTCAAGACAGGAGGGTCGTGGAGGATCGAGAGATCGCCCGCCAGCTGAGGGCCAGGCGCACCGCGGCGGGCCGGACCGTGGCGTCGGTCGCGGCCGACGCGGGCCTGTCGGTGCCCTACATCGCCAACCTGGAGAACGGCAGGGGCAACCCGACCACCGCGGCGCTGACCCGGCTCGCCGAGGCCCTGGGCATGAAGCTGGTTGTCACGCTGGTACCTGGCGAGGAGCAGGCCGGGACCGCCGCGTCACCGCCGACGCCCGCCTCACTGGTCCGGCTGGGCCGCACCGCCCGGTTCCGGCAGGCGGTCACGGTCATCGCCGGGACGCTCGGCCTGGACGCCGAGGAGTTCTCGGCTCGGCTGGTGGCCGCGCTGGCCATGCTCGCCCAGGCCATGGGCGCCGACCTGGCCGAGGCGGACTGGTGGCGCCTGCTGGACGCGCTGCTGCTGATCGCCACCCATCCCGCGGGTTAAGCTCATACGGCCAGGACCGCGATGACGGTGCGCCCGATCCTGATCTTGTCGCCCTTCTTCAGCCGCTGCGCGGAATACATGCGGCGCCCGTTGAGGTAGGTGCCGTTGGTCGAGTCGAGGTCCTCCACGTACCAGAAGCCGTGGGCGTACAGGAAGCGGGCGTGGTGACTGGAGGCGTGCTCGTCGCTGATGGCCAGCGAGCCCTGGCGGCCCGCGGTGAACTCGGAGTGGAAGACGCGGGTGTCGTCTCCGGCCAGGACGATGAGCGACTGAGCGGGGGCGCCATCGGTAAGGGTGTCGTCGCCCGGGCCGGTGACGGCGGACACGGCGGCCCGCCAGGCCTGCTGTTCCTTCTCGCTGGCGTCTTCCCACGCCGGGACGGATCCCTGGCGGGCGTCGCGGTAGGCCTCATAAGCGGTTCGCGCCTGGCGTTCGGGGTCGGTGCTAGTCACTCATCGATGATGCCAGAGGACCGAGAACGCCGGACCAGGCTGCCCGGCCTTGAGTCCGGCACCGGTCCGCCCGCTGCTGTCTCGTCTCCTGGCCGTGCCATCACCAGCGCCTCTCACGCGCACGACGCACGGAAAGCGTAGCGCGGCTGCCGTCGGACGAACTATCCTCGGCCAGCTGATTCTTTTCGGGCCGGCTTGGCCCGTTCGAGAGGGAGCGTGAGGGCGTGACGCTGCGGGCAGCGGTTGTCGGCGGCGGGATCGGCGGGACCGCGGCGGCGGTTGCGCTGGCACGGGCCGGGATCGATGTCCAGCTGTACGAGCAGGCGCGGCAGCTGACCGAGGTCGGGTCGGGCGTGTCACTCGCGCCGAACGGGCTCCGGGTGCTGGACAGGCTCGGGGTCGGCGAGGGCATCGGACGGCTGGGCGCGCGGTACATGTCGGTTCAGCTCCTGCTGTCCGACGGGCAGCCGGCGCGGTACGAACCTCACCAGTTCACCCAGGCGGGACGGAACGTGGGTATCCATCGAGCCGATCTGCTCGGCCTGCTGGTAGAGCAGTTGCCGCCCGGTACGGTGCGGACCGAGCACCGGTGCACCGCCTTCAGCCAGGACCCCGACAGCGCTACGGTCGGCTTCGCCGGCGGGAGGACGGCCACGGCGGACGTGGTCATCGGGGCGGACGGCATCCACTCCGCGCTGCAGGGGTTCGTGGTGCAGCCCGGAGAGCCCGTATTCTCCGGGGTGGTGGCCTACCGCGGCCTGGTGCCGCGCTTGGCCGAGTACCCGGCCGACACGATGCGGATGTGGGTCGGCGAGACCAAGCACTTCCTGGTGTACCCGGTGCGGGCCGGGCAGCTGCTGAATTACGTGGGCTTCGTCCACTCCGATACCCCGGTCCGGGAGTCGTGGTCCGCAGCTGGCGACCAGGCCGCGCTGGCCGGCCACTTCGCGGGCTGGGATCCGGTTATCGGGCACGTGATCGCCGCGATCAGCGGGCCGGGCGGCAGCGGGTTCCTGTGGGGGATGTATGACCGTGCGCCATTGCCCCGGTGGAGCAGCGGCCGGCTGACGCTGCTCGGCGACGCGGCGCATCCGATGCTGCCGCACCTGGGCCAGGGCGTGAACCAGGCCCTGGAGGACGCCGTGGCGCTGGCCACGCTGCTAGGTGCCGGTTTGAGTTCGGCCGACGTGCCGCGGGCGCTGACCACGTACGAAGAGCTGCGGCGGGACCGGACGGCGCGCGTCCAGCTCGGCTCACGGCGAGCCGGCGCCGGCTATGACAGTTCCGGCCGCCTGCTGGTCGACCGGCGCTGGATCTATGAGTACGACGCCTGGGCCGAAGCCGCCGCGCTCACGTCGGTCGGCGGGTTAGAGCCGCCTCCGCCGGGTGGCGATCGGCAATGGCCTGAAGGTCGCTCATCGATTTCCGCTCTCGTCGGTCGTTGGCGTGGTCTCGGTCCCGGCCACGGCGAGCAGGTCGAGGAACGGGCCGACGCGGAGTCCTTCCTGGGCGGAGTGCCGGAACAGGCTGTCTCGGTTCACGGTGTAGAGGGTGCGCCGCCCGGTCCGGGTGCGGGTGAGGTAGCCCGCGGCCTCCAGGTCGGCCACGATGGCCTGGACGGTGCGTTCGGTGATTCCGGCGGCGGCGCTGATGTCCCGGATGCGAGCTTCGGGGTTGCGGGCGATTTCCACAAGCACGTGGCCGTGGCCGGTCAGCAGCGTCCAGCTGCCGTCGCTTCCGGCAGGGTCACTCATGCTCCCTGAGTATATAACTCGCGAGAGAATTCTCGCGGGGAAAAACCCACGAGATTTTTATCGTGTTTCTATTGACAGGTTAGCGTCGGGTCGCCGATGCTTGGCAGTGCCCTGATCGGGTCACGCCCGCCGTAGGAGAGGGAGCGGCGATGACCAGCATCCTTTGGCAGGTAGTTCCCACCGGGTCCAGAGACGCGGCCCTCCTCGCGCCAGTCATGCGCAGCAAACGCAGCGGGTCTGAGCAGCGGTCGGTCCACGGCCGCAGGAGGTGACGCAGATGCTTGACGCCAGGTTTCCGGTTGAGGTGGTCGGGGGCGTGCCGGTGGTGACCGCGCCCGAGGAGATCGACATCACGAACGCTGGCGCGCTGCGGTCCGCCCTGCTCCACGCAGCCGCGGACGGGCACCGCACGCTCGTGGTCGACATGACCCAGACCCAGTTTTGCGATTCGTCCGGGCTTCATGCCCTGATCGCCGCGCACAAGCGAGCCGAAGCCGAAGGCCGTGAGATGCTGCTGGTCATTCCCGGCACCGCCGTCCTCCGGGTTTTCGCGCTCACCGCCATGGACCGGGTGATCCCCAACTTCACGAGCCTGGACGAGGCCCTGGCGCAAGCATCCGCCGCGCCGACCGTCCTGGACTCGCCGACCGGGTGAAAGGCCAGGGGCAGTCAATCTGCGGCTGGCATGGGTTTGAGGCATCCTTGCGTGATGACGGCAACCTGCATCGTCCTGAACGGCACGAGCTGTTCTGGCAAGTCGAGCATCGCGGCGGCGTTGCAGGAGCTTTGGCCAAGGCCCCTTCAGGTGACTGGTATCGATACCTTCCTGGCGTCACAGAGCCAGCGGTTCTTCGCGATCGACGGGCGCGTGGTCGCCGGGTTCGGCTGGATCCCGGTGACCGTTGACGGGCAGCCCGCCTTCGATGTCGTGCCGGGTCCGCTGGGACTGGGGATGATCAAGGCGAGCCATGCGTACTGGGCGGCGTGCGCCGACGCCGGACTCGATCAGGTCATCGACGATGTGTGGCTGGTGCCCGATCAGCCAGTTGGGCTGCAGGACGCCCTGTTCGCGGCGAACACGCTGTGGGTGGGGGTGCATTGCCCGCTGGCCATCGCCGAGCGGCGGGAGCGAGAGCGCGGCGACCGTATCGTCGGCACGGCGCGCGGTCAGCACGCTCTGGTGCACACGTTCAGGAAGTACGACGTGGATGTCGACACCTCGGTTGCCACACCCCAGGAGTGCGCGGAGGCGATCCTTACCGTGCTGGATGCCCGGTTCGGCGATGGGTGATATGCGCGGTTCCATGCGTCACCTGGGCCGCTACGCCGAAGCCCGCGACCTGGTCCAGGCCACCCTGGATTGCCGCCGTCGAGATCACAGATAATCACCAGGACGCGAGGGCCGACGGAGGCTCCGGCAGGCGGCCTGAACGAGAGCCACATCTACATATCCGTTAGCGGACCACATGCAGAAGGCCCTTTCTCTGGTCGAGAAAGGGCCTCTGGCCTTGGTAGCGGGGGAGGGATTTGAACCCTCGACCTCTGGGTTATGAGCCCAGCGAGCTACCGAACTGCTCCACCCCGCGTCGGTGTGTCTTAACTGTATGAACTCCAGGCGACCAAAGCAAATCACCCGGGGCCCGCGGGGCGTCACCAGGTCCGGTCAGGGCGTAACCTTCCGGGCATGACCGAGGTCGTTATCTACACCGACGGCGCGTGCAGCGGGAACCCCGGACCGGGCGGCTGGGGGGTGGTGCTGCGCTGGAACGGCACGGTGAAGGAACTGCACGGCAGCGACCCGCAGACCACCAACAACCGGATGGAGCTGATGGCGGCGATCCAGGCCCTGGAGGTGCTGAACCGCCCGGCCAAGGTGCAGTTGCACACGGACAGCAAGTACCTGCTGGACGGAATCACCAAATGGATCAAGGGCTGGCAGCGCAACGGCTGGCTGACCTCGGCCAAGAAGCCGGTCAAGAACGCGGACCTGTGGCGCAGGCTGGTCCAGGCCATGAACGGCCACGAGGTCACGTGGCAGTGGGTGAAGGGTCACGCGGGCGACGAGGGCAACGAGCGCGCCGACGCGCTGGCCCGCCTGGGCATCGAGGAAGCCGCGGTCCGGTCAGGAGGCTAGTGTCCCGCGTCTGCTCCGCCGGGACGATGTGGCAGCGTGCCGGTTACCACCGTTGTTCAGTCTGGGGTGATGTGACACAGTTCATGTCGCCGTTGATGTGACACACCGGCGTGGCGTGCGGCATGTGTCGCCTGAGACCCGTTATGGCCTTGGTCATGACGAGACAGGCGGCGAGAATGAAGTACATGGATGCGGCGGTCACGGCCGGGGTGAAGATCACCAATGTGGCCCGGTGGTGCCGGGACAACGGGGTGGACCGGCGGACGTTCTACCGGCACCGGGCGCGGATCGGGGCCGAGGGGTCCTGGCAGCCCCGGTCGCGGCGGCCGAAGACCTCTCCGGGCGCGAGCCCGCCGCCGGTGGTGGCCGAGATCGTGCGGCTCCGGGAGGAGCTGGCACCTGATAACGGCGCGGACATGATCATCGCGGCGCTGGCCCCGGTGGCCGGGCGGGACGGCTGGGCGGGGCGGGGCTGGCGGGTGCCGCACCGGTCCACGGTGAACAAGATCCTCAAGCGGGAGGGCCTGGTCACCCCGCAGCCGGCCAAGCGGCCGAAGTCCTCGTTCCGCCGGTTCGCCTACGCCCGGCCGCGGGACTGCTACCAGATCGACGCGACCGAGGTCAAGCTCGCCGACGGCACCCCGGTCGTGGTGTTCGACGTGCTGGATGACTGCACCCGGCTGCTGGCCGCCTGCCGGGCCGCGGACGCCGAGACCGCCGCCGCCGCGGCCACCGCGATCAAGGCCGCGGCGGCCGCGCACGGCGCCCCGGGGATCGTGCTATGCGACAACGGCACCGCCTTCAGCGGCGGCCCGTCCCGCGGCCAGGGCGCCTTCGCCCGCGCCGTGGCCGCCCTGGGCGCCCGGCTCATCCACTCCAGCCCCTACCACCCGCAGACCTGCGGCAAGGTCGAACGCCACCACCAGACCCTCAAGAACTGGCTCGCCCGCCAGCCCGCCCCCGCCACCCTCGCCGAGCTCCAGCCCCTGCTGGATCAGTACCGGGCCTGGTACAACACCCGCCGGCACCACACCGCCATCAACACCACCCCGCGCCGCGCCTGGGACACCGCCGCAGCCCACGGCGGCCCCGGCCACCTGCCCCGCCAGGACGACGCCACCATCCACAAGCTCACCGTCGCCGCCAACGGCACCATCGCCATCGGCGCCCGCCTGGCCATCTACCTCGGCCCCGGCCGCTCCGGCACCAAGGTCACCGCCATCCGCGACAACGGCCACGTCACCGTCTACGACCCCGACGGCACCCCCATCGGCCACATCCACCTCAACCACGACAAGCGCTACCAGGGCACCCTCACCCCCGCCGCCTGACCTGTGTCATAACATCGGCGACAAACCTGCGACACATGTCCCGCGACAGCACACCGGTTACCACCGTCTCAGCGCCACATCGTGACGACGGCCTAGCCTGCGCTGCGTGATTCGTAGGGCGGCGCGAAGATGACCAGCAGGGCCAGGTCCTCGACGATGTCGGTGAACTGGTGCGCTTCGGCGGCCGGAACGAACACGACGCTGCCCGGCCCCACCTCGGCGCTCCCCGAGCCGGTCACCAGCGTGGCCCGGCCCGCCTGGACCACGTAGATCTCGTCCTCGGTGTGCGGGGTCTGGTCGTCCAGGCCGCCCGCCGGGATCGAATACGTGCCCACGGTCAGGTCGTCGCTGTTCATGTGCACGACCCAGTGGTTGGGCTCGGTGCCGTCCGGTGGCGTGTACGTCCCGGCCTGCGCGATGACCCGCATGGCGACCTCCGTCAGCGGTGCACGACGTCGGTGTGATGGCAGAAATGCACGCGTTCCGGGCCGAGCGTCTTGATCCGCTGCACCGAGTCGCGCCAGGCCGGGACGTCGCTGGCCTGACCGTTCGGGAGCCGGTCGCTGGCGGGATCGGCGTAGACCCGGGGGGTGTAGGCCGCGTCGCCGATCAGCACGTCGAGCAGGCCGTCCGCGTCGCCCGCGTCGTCCCCGTGGCCACGGACCAGCACGCACTGGTGGCCCGCGGTATGTCCCGGCGTGGCGATCACCTCCAGGCCCGGCAGCACCTCGGCGTCGCCGTCGAGCAGTTCCCACCGGGCGTTCATGAAGCCGTGCCAGTCGTAAAGCTCCGGCGACTCGCGCCGGGCCCGGTCCAGCTCGGCGCGCTGGACGTAGCACGGGGCGTGCCCGAACACCGCGTTCTGGCCGCAGTGGTCGAAGTGCAGGTGCGTGTTGATCACCAGGCCGATGTCGGCTGGGCTCATGTCCAGGTCGGCGAGCGCGTCCGCGACGGAGCGGTTCACCACGCGCCAGTCGTCCAGCCACTCCTGCGGGCCGCCGACGCCGGTATCGACCAGCACCGCGCCGCCGGGGTGGGTGACGACGAACCCGTGCACCGGCCACCGGCGGCCGTCGACGCCCTGCAGGCTGGCCAGGTGCAGCCTCGTGATCTCCAGTGGCACCCCTCTATTGTTGCGCTCAGTGCGCGGGCGGGCTGCGGCGCACCACCAGGACCACCGCGCCGACGATGAGCACGCCGCCGGCCAGCATCCCCAGGGTCAGCCGCTCGTTAAGGATGAGCGTGCCGAGCAGCACGGCGATGACCGGGTTGACGTAGGCGTAGGTGGCGACGGTCGCGGTGGGCAGCATCCGGACCGCGATCACGTACGCGGAGAACGCCACGATCGAGCCGACCACGATCAGGTAGCCGAGCGCGAGCCAGGACCGGTCGGAGACCGCGGACACCCGGAACGACCCGAACTCCCCCGTCACCGCGGCCAGCACCAGCAGCACGACGCCGCCGATGAGCAGTTCCATGGCGCTGGTCAGCGCCGTGCTGGCCGGCGTGGCGACCCGGCGGGCCATGATCGTGCCGAGCGCCCAGGCCACCGCCGCGACCAGGATGATCACCACGCCGGAGGCCGACACCCCGGCCTTGCCCCCGCCGAGGCCGGACAGCAGGCCGACGCCGGCCAGCCCGACGGCCAGCCCGGCCATCGGCGCCAGGCCGAGCCGGGCGTGGTTCAGCACCGCGTCCGCGCCCAGCAGCCACAGCGGCACGGTGGCGACGAGCAGCGCGGCCAGGCCGGACGGCACGGTCGTCTCGCCCACGCACACCGCGCCGTTGGCGCCGAGCAGCAGGATGCCGACCACCGCGCAGCCCAGCCACTCCGAACGCCGCGGCCAGTAACGCGGCGCCCCGGCGGCGCGCGCCGCGGATGCGGCCTTCCGGTAAGCGAACGGGAACATGATCGCCCCGGCGATCAGGTAGCGGACGGCCGCCAGGACCAGCGGGGGGATCGTCTCGTCGCCGATCCTGATGGACAGGTACGTGCTGCCCCAGACGACCCACACGATGAGCAGGGCGACCCAGGCGACGAGACTGGCCCGCCGTGCTACCTCGGTCTTTTCTTTGGGCCGAACGGACGATGGTGCTTGCTGCACGCTCATGATCTTTCAAGCCTGCCAGGCGGTGTCCGGCCTGACGAGTGGCAGGATCGCCAACCTTCGGTCAGATCCTGCCATCGGTGGGAGGCTGCGACCGGCGGCGGGCGCGGATACGCTGGCGGCGTGCCTGATAGCCGCCTCCGCCCCCTCAGGGAAAGCCCGTGGCTGCGGGCCGGGCTGGTCGCGGCCGCTGCGGGACTCGCCGTGTACGGGCTGGCCTCGCAGTGGACGCAGGTGCACGCAGCCCTCGGCAAGCTCGCCTGGTACGACGTGGCGGGCGCGGCGCTGTGCGCCTTGGCCGGGCTGGGCTGCATGATGCTGGCCTGGCGGGCGCTGCTCGCCGACCTGGGCTCGCGGCTGCCGTTGCCGGTGGCGATCCGGGTGATGTTCGTGGGCCAGCTGGCCAAGTACGTGCCGGGCGCGGTGTGGGCGGTGGCCGCGCAGGTCGAGCTGGCCCGCGACTACGACGTGCCGCGGCGGCGCAGCGCCACGGCCAGCCTGGTCGCGATGGCCACCACGCTCGTGGTCGGGCTGGTCGCCGCGGGCGTCATGCTGCCGCTCACCTCGGCGCACGCGGCCCGGCACTACTGGTGGGTGCTGGCCCTCACCCCGGTGGCCGCGGCCTGCCTGTACCCGGGGATCGTCAAGGCCGGCCTCGACCTGGCGCTGAAGGCGGCGCGCCGGCCGCCGCTGGAGAAGGCGGTCAGCCGGCCGGGCATGGCCCGCGCGCTGGCCTGGACCGCGCTCGGCTGGCTCTTTTTCGGGGCGCACGCCTGGCTGCTGATCAGCCGGTTCACGACGCGGGGCGTGGACGCGTTCGCGCTCGCCCTGGGCGCCTACGCGCTGGCCTGGGCGGTCGGCTTCGTCATCATCTTCTTCCCCGGCGGCATCGGGCCGCGCGAGCTGGCCCTGATCGCGGTGCTGGCTCCGGTCATGCCGTCGGCGTCGGCGCTGGTCGTCGCGCTGGCCTCGCGGGTGGTCATGACGGTCGGCGACCTGGTGTGGGCGGGTGTCGGGCTGGCCGTCGGCCGGGCGCGCGGACCTAGGGAGCCAGCAGCGCGCGCAGGTAGGCAGCCCAGTACGGCTCGGGGTCCACGGCCCTGACCCCGGCGCGCAGCCGCCTGGCCGTCTCCGGCACGCTGATCTCGGCCAGCGCGCGGGCCAGGTCGTCGACGTCGCCCGGGGCGCAGGTCAGGCCGTCCACGCCGTCGTGTACCGCCTCGGCCAGCGCCCCCGCGGTGGTGGTGACCACCGGCACCCCGAAGGCGAAGGCGAGCAGGACGTTCTGTGAGGCGGTCGCCTCCCGGTAGGGCAGCACGAGCGCGTCCGCCGCCGCGAACAGGGCCGGGATCTCCCGGGCGGGCACGTACCCTGGCCGGAGCCTCACCCGCCCGGCCAGGCCGAGGTCGGTGATCAGCTGCTCGGTCTCGGCGGTGCCGCCCCAGAACTCCCCGGCGACGGTCAGCGTGACGTGGGCCGGGGTCTTGGCCAGCGCGCGCAGCAGCACGTCGAGGCCCTTGTACGGGCGGACGATGCCGAAGAACAGCAGGCGGCATGTGGTGGACGCGAGCACCGCCGGACCGTTCGGACAAAAGATCTTTCTGGGCGGCGGAGGGCGGGCGCGCGGCCGGCAGGTGCGGCGGCATCCGGGCCACGACGATCGGGACGTCCGGGGCCAGGTCCCGGGCCTGCGCGGCCTGCTCGGCGGAGTGCACGATCGCCGTGTCGACCCGGGACAGCAGGGTCCTGATCAGCACCACGTCGGCCGGCCGGCGTTCGTGCGGCAGCACGTTGTGGCAGATCACCATGGTGCGCGGGCGCCTGGGGCCGAGCGCGGTCAGCACCGACACGTACGAGGGCGCCTGGAGCGGGGTCAGCAGGGCGAAGATGACCAGGTCGGCCGTTCGGAGCCGGCGGCCGGCGGCCAGCCAGCCGTCCGGGCGGTACCAGGCCAGCCTGCGGTAGGTGCGCGGGTACGGCCAGCCCTCCGGGGTGTCCACGGTCTGCTGCCCGGGGTAGAGCAGCGAGGGGTACTGGGCCCGCCAGGATTCGATGATGACGTCGTGGCCCGCGGCCGCGAGCCGGTGCGCGAGTTCGGTGGTGTGCCGCGCGCCGCCGCCCTTGTACGGGTGGGCCGGCCCGACCAGCGCGATCCTCACGTGCCCCTGCTCATTGATCGGGGGCTCATTGGTCGGGCCGGGAGCGCACGATCAGGTCGGCCAGCAGGGCCAGCGAGGCCAGGATCAGCCCGGTCACGAAGATCAGGATCGTGTCGTTGGCGAAGTGCAGCGGGTGCACCACCAGGTCGTAGATGCCCTTGGCCACGCCCAGGCCGAGCAGGAACAGGGCCGGCGGCATCAGTACCTTCAGCGGGTTGAAGTACATCACCATGCGCAGCACCTGGAGCACGTACCGGTACGCGTCGGAGAAGAAGTGGAACTTCGACCGGCCCGCGCGCTTGGCGTACTCGATCGGGACGTACCGCACCTCGTGCTCGTTGGACAAGAACGCCAGCGTGATCGTGGTGACGCAGGAGAAGCCGGGCGGCAGCAGCCGCAGGTAGGGCCGGGCCACCTCGCGGCGGAACGCGCGCAGGCCCGAGTTCAGGTCCGGGATCTCGGCGTTGACCAGCCGTTCGGCGAGCTTGCGCACGAACCACTTGGCGGGCACGCGCGCGATCTTCAGCCGGCCTTCCTCGCTGGTCCGCGCGCCCACCACCTGATCGACCGTCGGGTCGTCGTCGAGCATGACGATGAGCTCGGGGATACGCTCGTTCGGGTAGGTCATGTCGGCGTCGGTCCAGACCACGATGTCGCCCCGGGCCTGCTGGGTGCCGATCCTCCTGACCGTTCCCGCGCCGCCGTTGCGGGGGAAGTGGACGACCCGCAGGCTCGGGAAGTCCGGTTCGGCACGGCGCAGCCGGGCCAGGGTCTGGTCGGTCGAGCCGTCGTCGATGGCGAGCAGCTCGTAGGCGATGCCGCTCTTGTCCATGGCGCCGCAGATGCGCTCGACCTCGGTGAGCACGTGCTGTTCCTCGTTGAAGCAGGGCAGCACGATCGACGCGTGCGGGGCCTCGGCACCCTGGTCGGACGTGAAAGTGCTCACGACCGGGGAGGATACCTCGCTACCCGGGGTGCTCGCTGGGTTAGCCGGGCAGCGCGGCCGGGGTGGACATCCACACCGTGTAGTGGATGAGCCAGGTGCGCGTGGGCGGCGAGGTGAGCTCGTGCGCCTCCTGGGTGGTCAGCAGGTTCACGACCTCGCGCGGCGCGCCGCCGTACGGGGTGAGTTCGGCCTCGGTCTCGGCCAGCAGCACCGGGGTGCGGCCGGTGCTTTGTATGCCGGCCACCGCGGCCTGGACCGTGGCGGGCGTCACCGTGGTCAGCGTCGCGGTTGGCGTGTCGCACATGCCCCTGACCAGCTGGGCGAACCGGTCCGCGGTGAGGGAGTCGAGGATGAGGACGGCGGAGTTCGGGCCGATGGCGGCGCACAGGTTGCGGACCGCGGTCTGCTCGCCGCCGCCGATGCGGCGGAAGGCCATCCCGTGCACGCCCGTGCTGGTGATGTCGAACGTGGTCAGCACGGTCGGGATGACCATCGAGGCCACGCAGAAGGTCGCGACCGCGGCTGCCGTTCCTTTGGCGCGGCCGAGCAGGCCGGCCCGTTCCTTCAGCCAGGCGCAGGCCCAGATCGCGCCGAGGATCAGCCCCGGCAGCACGAACGGCACCAGGCGCCGGCTCGCCCAGGGCTGGTCGGGCGCGACCGCGGGGCGCCACAGCACGGACACGATGACCCAGATCGCGATCAGCAGCGGCAGCGCCCAGACGCGGGCCGTCCGCGTCCGGGTCCTTCCAGGTGAGCAGGGCCCTGGTGCCGCGCCGGGCCAGCACGGCCAGGCCGAACGCGCCGAGCAGCACGGCGGGCACGCCGATGTACCAGATCACCCAGTACAGGCTCTGCTCGTAGTACTGCCGCCGCCCGTTGATGGGCAGGTGGGCGAGCTTTTGCAGCTCGGCGACGTAGGCGATCGACGTCGGGTCGGTCTCCCCGGCCACCGTCTGCACCAGCGGCCGGATCGCGAAGCCGACGAAGATGAGCACGGTCACCGCCGCGGCCGCCGCGGGCAGCCAGCGCAGCAGGCGCGGCGCGAGCCAGCGGCGGAGCCAGGCCGCCGCGGGCCGGATCCTGGCGATGATCAGGACGGCCACCGTCAGCAGGGCCACGGCCGCGGCGATCAGCGCCAGCGGGCGCAGCGACGGCGCCTCCAGGTCCAGGTACGGGCGGGACCTCAGGTAACCGTCGGCCAGGCCGTACCCCACCCCGATGAGCAGGCCGAGGGCGAACGGCAGGGCCAGGCGCCGCTGCCGCCGCGCCGCGAGGAGCAGGCCGAGGAACGGGACGGCCGGGAGGATGTCGCTCAGCGCGTCGAGGCGAACCAGGACCGTCAGCCCGAGGGCCAGGCCCGCCAGCCCGGCCAGCACGGCGTCCTGGCCCGGCCAGTCGGTGCGGCGCGTTCCGTGCTCGGCGTGCTCATCGTGCTCGCCGTGCTCGGCGCGCTCGGCTCTGTTGGCGCGGGCGGCGCGGTGGGCGCGGCTGGTGCGCGCGACCATCAGGGCGTCGGTCAGCAGGCACAGGCCGCCGAACAGCAGCACCTGGGCCAGCGGCTCGCTGAACGTGCTCCGGCTGGTGTAGATCTCGGGCAGGCTCAGCGCGAGCACCGCGGCCGCCGCAGGCGCCCACCTGGCCCCGACCAGGCGCCCGGCCAGGCCGGCGAACGACAGCACCGCGCACGCGCCGATCAGCGGCGTGATGACCAGCGCGGCCGGGACCTCGCCCAGCCAGATCGCCGCGGCCACCACGATCGGCATCCCGGTCATGAACTGCGGCACGATCCCGGACCCGCGCGGGTAGTAGTTGACGCTGGCGAACGACAGGCCGGTGTGCGGGCCGGCGCCGAAGGCGTCCGGGGAGCCCGTGATGGGCAGCGAGCCGTGGTGCGCGATCCAGTACCCCACCTGGAGGTAGGTGGCCGGGTCGCGCAGGAAGATGATCTGCTGGGTGTGCTCGGCGATCTGCCAGGCCGCGAACGCCGCCGCCACGGCCACGGTGGCGGCCACCGTCCACCAGGGCACGGGCTTGCGGGCGGATTTTGGCGCACCGGCGGGCCTGGGACGAAAGCCCGGCCAGGTCGCGGGGAGCTGGCGCAGGGCGAAGTAGCACAGGCCCACGGCCAGCGGGGCGAACATGAAGACCATCGGCGGGGCGAAGAACCTGCCCGCGAGCAGCAGCGGGAACCCCGGCAGGAGCCACGCCGCGGCGAGCATCGCGGGCACCACGGTGATCGCGGCGAACACCTTGGCGGGCAGCTGGCCACGGGGCGGTCCGGGCTGCGGCGCGGGCTCTGGTTTGGGCGGCGGCGCGGGCTGCGGCGCGGCCTCGGACTTGGGCTGGCGTTCGGGCTCAGGCTCAGGCGGTTGCTCGGGTGGCGCTCTCGGGCTGTTGCGCGGTCTCGGGCTCGAGCGTGGCCTCGGGCTGCCGTTCGGCCTCAGCCTCGGGGGCGAGCTCGGGCTGCCGGTCGGCAGTAGGTTCAGGCTGCCGTTCGGCCTCAGGTTCGGGTGTTGATCCGTTGCTTGGCTCGGCAGACCGGTCGTGGTCCAGGTCAGGCTTGCGCTCGCGGCTCAGCTCAGACTGCCGGCCGGTGTCCGGCTCGGCTGCCGGGATCGCCACGGTTTCATCGTCTACCTCAGAAACCTCAGAGGAATGCGGCTCGCGACGCACGGACCTACTCTAGGCCCTGATTCGCGACGTGGTTAACCGTCACCCCCGCGCCCCTGCGGGAGCAGTCGGGGCGGGCTCGGCGCGGCGGCGGCCGGCGAGGGAGACGTACAGCCACAGGACCATCGCGGCGGGGTAGATGAAGTATCCGAACCGGGTCGAGGGCGCGAGGATGAACATGGCCGACAGGCCGATGACCAGGCGTACGGTGGCAGCGGGCACGTCCTTGGGCGGGCGGATCACCAGCGATGCCGCGATGGCGAGGCCGGAGCCGACCAGCAGGATCACCACGATCGTGTGGCCGAGGGGGCCGGTCTGCGCGAGCACGTGGCCGAGCAGCGGGCTGGCCGCCTGGGACTTGACGCTGGCCAGCCCGAGCGGGAACAAGATGGTGTTCTTGACCAGCGATCCCGGCCGCAGCACCGCGAACGGGCCCACGATGATGGCGACCACGGTGAGCGCCATCGCGGTGAACCGCCAGGCCTCGCGCTTGCCGTCCCGCACGTAGAGCAGCGCGAACGCCACGGCCAGGGCCGGCCACGCGGTGGCCTTCATCGACGAGGCGATGCCCAGGGCCAGCCCCGCGGCGATCGCGTTCGACCGGGCCGGCCGCCACAGCAGGGCGAAGCCGAGGCACATGAACGCGACCATGGGCACGTCGGTGCCGCCCACGACGAGCTCGAACGCGATGATCGGCGAGGCGGTCAGCAGCAGGGCCCAGCGGACGCTGTCCCTGGCCCCCGCGACCTTCAGCGCGAAGGCGAACACGACAAGGAACACGGTGCCGAACCAGACCCGGGGATCGGTCAGCGGGCCGTGGCCGAGCAGCGCCTGCGGCACGCCGAACGCGGCCATCAGCGGCAGGTAGGGGTTGTACGCGTTGGGATCGGTGGTGGTGGCCAGCAGCTTGGCGCTCCGGTACGGAGTCCCGTGCTTGATGAGCGTCTTGGCCGACGTCGCCACCACGCCGACCTCGGGCTCCCCGTGGCCGGTCCAGATCATCCACAGCAGCGGGACCAGGATGGCCCCGCAGATCATGACGCCGAGCGCGACGTCCACCCCGGTCGTCGCGCGTGACCGCCAGGCCATGACCGCGAGGGCGGCCAGCGCGTAGGCGATCGCGGCCGAGGTGCCCCACAGCCGGTGCAGCGGGTCCGTGCTAAAAAGGGATACCCCGCCCGCGAACATGGCGCAGACCACGAGCCCGGCGGCGAGCCAGACCCGGGGCATGGTGACCACGGCGTTCCATCCAGAGGGCGTGGCGGCCGGCTCGCCGCCCCCGGCCCCCGTCGTTGGCGCGAGTACGCGAGTATCGCGACCCCACACTCGATATATCTTACGCCCTGCCGGGGCGGCCGCCCGTTACTCGCGCAGGGCGGACCCAGGTACCAGGCGCCGTCCCTCAGCCGGCCGGTTTCAGCCAGCCGCTGAGGAAGTCCCAGCCGGTCAGCAGGCACAGGTAGACCGCGGCCGCGGCGTAGGCGAACGGCACGACGCCGATCACGGCGGCCAGGCCCGCGAGCAGCATCCGGCCGTCCCAGCCCAGGCCGAACCTGTCGGCCGGGACGCCGCGCCCCGACCTGGCCCGGTAGGCGAGGTCGAGGTGCCGCACGAGCACCGCGGCCAGCACCGCGAAGACCAGCGGCGGCGATACCTGGCGGGAGAACCCGAGCGCGGCGAGGAACACGCCCTCGCCCGCCAGCAGCAACGGCGGCACCAGCCAGTCCAGCCGGCCGTGATGCGGACTGCTCGCGCCAAGCGCCGCGGGCAGCATCGCCACCGCCGGGGTGAGGACCAGGATGCCCGGCAGGTTCGCCAGCCCGAGCGCGGCCAGCATGCACGTGACCAGCAGGCCGGTGAGCACGGGCAGCAGCGGCGGGAGCATGCCCTGGACGAGGCCGCCGAGCCAGCGCGGCACCACGCCGTCGCCGCGGTAGGCCGGCAGCCCGCCTTCGGTCCGGCCCAGCGTCGCCGAGCTGGCCATCTGCCGGGCGATCACGTAGCCCGCCGCCACCGCCCCCAAGGCCAGCAGCACGCCGAACGTCAGCCGTGGCCCGAAGAACACGGCGGTCACCGCGATCAGCACGTAGCGCTCGCCGGCCGGCAGCGCGACGACCTGGCCGAGGAGCCGCGTGGCCGACCGCGCCAGCATGGTCCCTGGGGTGCGCGCCGCGGCTTCGTAGCACAGCTCGGCCATCCGGCGGACACCCAGGACGAGCATGGCGGCGACGGCCAGCCGCCACACGCCTTCCGGCCCGGCGCCACCCCAGCTCGCGGCCGCGGTGTTCCGCAGCGCGCCGCCGAAGATTCCGTCCAGCCCGGCCGGATGGCCGGGACTCGCGGGGCTGCTCTGGCCGACCGGGCCTGCGCTGACGGCCAGCGCGGCGTAGACCGCGAGCTCGGTCAGCAGCCCCGAGGCCGCGCCGAGCCAGTCCACGGCCGGCCTGATCCGGCCGTCCCGGTCGGCGGCGGCCAGCTGGGCACCGACCCGGCGGACCGTGAACGAGCCGAGCAGCGCGGCGATCGCCAGGACCCGGACCCGGACCGCCACCTCGGTGAACCACAGCGCGGACAGCAGGCCCAGGCCGAGCGAGATGCCGTACAGCGCGGCCGGGCCCAGCTGGCGCCCGGCGGCCCACAGCGCCACGTCGCGGGCCACGGGCTCGACGATCAGCTGAGCGACCGCGCCGTCTCCGTCCGGCCCGGCGTCCAGGATCCGGACGGCGACGCCGCGCCGCGCGAGCTCGCCGAGCAGCGCGCCGACCGCGGTCGGAGCGACGGGCCTGGCCGCCAGCGATTCCGCGGCGCCCGCGAGCGCGTCCAGGTCGGGTGTGTCCACCACGAGCGCGCCCGCGGGGCGGGCCAGCGGCGGCCGCGGCGCCCGGCGGCCTCGCTCGGCCGGGCCATCGGCGGCCCGCACCCCGGTGAACGCCGCGGTGCCGCCCGCGCCGAGCAGCCGGGCCAGGATCTCCTCGGGGACGGCGTCGTCGCCGACGCAGATGAGCACGCGCTCCCCGGCCATCCGCGCGGCGGCCGCGACGGTCAGCAGGCCGTACCCGGCTCGTTCCGCCGCATCGACCCGGCGCACGCCGAGGGCCGCCAGCTGACCGCGTAGCCCCGCGTCCGCCTCGGCCGCCAGCACGAGCGCCACCGTCATGGATGCCCTCCGGGCGGCGTACGCCGCCGTGACTCACGCCCCAAGCCTTACTCAATGTAGCCGGCGGTTTCCCGGCTGCCCCGGTGGCGCGCCGTGACCGAGCGGGCTGTCCAGCGCAATACCCCGGCCCGCCGCCGGCGAAACGGCGGGTAGCATCCCGCTCATGCGGATGGTCGCGGTGGTGCTCGGCGGCGGCACAGGTCAGCGGCTCGGCGCGGCCATGCCCAAGCAGCTGCTGACCCTGGGCGGGCGGACGCTGATCGAGCACTGCGTCGCCGCCTTCGAGCAGGCGCCGGGCGTGGACGAGATCCTGGTGGTCATGGCCCGCGGGTACACCGAGCAGGTCAGGGCCATGCTCGCCGACGGCGGCTACCGCAAGGTCACGGCGGTCATCGAGGGCGGCGTGACCCGCCCGGACTCGACCCGCGCGGCGCTGGCGGCCGTCGCCGCCGACGGCGGCGATCCGGCCGGGTGCGGCGTGCTGCTGCACGACGCGGCGCGCCCGCTGGTCGATCAGCGGATCATCGCCGACTGCGTCGCCGCGCTCGGCCGCCACCAGGCGGCCGGGGTCGCGGTGCCGGCCTCAGACACCATCGTCATCACCGATAACGGCGTGATGCACTCGATGCCGCGCCGGGAAACGCTGTGGCGCTGCCAGACCCCGCAGTGCTTCCGGCTCGCGGTGATCGCCAGGGCCCACGAGCTGGCCGCCGCCGATCCGGACTTCGCCCCCACCGACGACTGCGGGGTGGTGCTCCGCTACCTGCCCGGGGTCGACGTGCACATCGTCCAGGGCAGCGAGCGCAACATCAAGATCACCTACCCGCAGGACCTGGTCGTCGCCGAGGCGCTGATCGCCGGCGAGCGGCTCCCGCGCTAGCGGCGGGCGACCTGCTTGACCAGGGTCCGGCCGAACTCCCAGATGAGACCGCTGCCCTTGCTGGCGTCCTCCATCACCTCGCCGAACGCCTCGGTGAACAGCTTGACCTCCGCGTCGCCGATCATCAGCGGCGGGATCAGCTTGATCACCTCCAGGTGATCGCCTGACACCTGGGTGAGGATGCGGTGCCGCTGGAACAGCGCGACGACCACCATCTGCGCGAACAGCCCGACCCGGGCCTTCTGCAGCATGTTCCAGCTGGTCCGGGCCCGGAGCGAGGAAGGCTTGTCGAACTCCAGGCCGATCATCAGCCCCCGGCCTCTCACGTCGGCAAGCACGTCGAATCGTTCGGCCATCCCGGCCAGGGCCGTGCGCAGCGCTTCGCCGGTCCGTGCGGCGTTGTCCACCAGCCCCTCGTCGTCGAGGACGGCCAGCGAGGCCAGCCCGGCCGTCATGGCCAGCACGCCGCCCTTGAACGTGCTGCTGTGCACCATGACCCGGTCGATCGAGGAGAAGACCTTCTCGAAGATCGGCCCCTTGGCCAGCATCGCGCCGACCGGGACGTACCCGCCGGACAGCGCCTTGGCCACGGTGACGATGTCCGGCACGACCGGTTCGTGCTGGTAGGCGAAGAACTTGCCGCTGCGGCCGAAGCCGCTCTGCACCTCGTCGCAGATGAGCAGGGCGCCGCGGTCGTGCAGCAGCTTGGCCGCCGCGGTCAGGAACCCGTCGGGCGGCATGTGCACGCCCTTGCCCTGGATCGGCTCGATGATGAGCGCGGCGACGTCACCCTTGCGCAGCTCGGCCTCGAGCGCGTCCAGGTCGCCGAGCGGGATCACGGAGTCCGGCAGCAGCGGGTCGAACCCGCGGCGGAACTCGGCCGAGCCGTTCACCGACAGGGACCCGGTCGTGAGCCCGTGGAAGGCGTGGTCGCAGTAGATGACGCGGCGCCGGCCGGTGGCGCAGCGGGCGAACTTCAGCGCGGCCTCCACCGCCTCGGCGCCGCTGTTGCAGAAGAACACCCGGTCCAGCCCCGGCGCCTTGGCCAGCAGCCGCTGCGCCAGGAGCCCCGGCAGCGGCGGGCAGTCGAACTGGGTCCATTCGGCCAGCTGGGCGTCCAGCGCGTCGTGCAGCGCCTGGCGGATCACCGGGTGGTTGCGGCCCGCCGCGAACACCCCGAAGCCGGACAGGAAGTCGGCGTAGGCCTGGCCGTCGGCGTCGTACAGGTACGCGCCCTGCGCTCGCACGTAGGTCTTGTCGAAGCCGATCATGTGCAGCACCTTGGGCTGCTGCGGGTTCACGTACCGGCCGTACAGCTCGTACCCGTCATCTTTATGGGCCGCGAGCAGGGCCGCCAGGTCAAAGTCCATGCTCTATTGTCGCCTGACCGTGGCCGCCCCTTCCGCTTTCTTTTGGTCCGAACGGACACGCGTGTCAGCTTCCCGTCCCCGGTGCAGCGTCCGGGGGCTGGTCAGGAAGCCGGCGCCCCAGCACATGTGCATGACGCAAAGGATCAGCGGCAGCCGGGCGCGCACGCCGGCCGGGACGCCGCGGGACAGCGCCGCGCTGACCGCGGTGACGCCGGCCAGGTAGGTCAGCGGGATGGCCAGCCCGGTCGTGAGCCAGCCCACGGCGGGCGCCCCGGCCGCGATCCCGGCCAGGCCGGCCAGCCCGGCCAGCAGGCCGAGCCCGGTCAGGGCGGCGGCGCCGGGCGGGGCCAGGTAGCGGAAGCTGGCCGTCTCGGGATGCTCGCGCATCACCACCCGCCGCCAGCGGCCGTAGTGGAAGTACTGCGCGCACAGGGCCCGCAGGCTGGCCCGCGGCCGGTAGGTGACGCGCAGCTCGGGGGTGAACCAGACCAGGCCGCCGCGGGCCCGGATGCGGTAGTTCAGCTCCCAGTCCTCGGCCCGGAGCATCTCCTCGTCCCACCCGCCGGCCTGCTCGATCATCTCCCGGCGATACACGCCGAGGTAGACGCTGTCCGCGGGCCCGGCCTGGCCGCCGGTGTGCCAGCCGGCCGAGCCGACGCCTGCCTTGGAGGTCATCCCCCACGCCACGGCCTGCTGGAACGAGGTCTCGCCCTCGGCCGCCATCACCCCGCCGACGTCGGCCGCGCCGGTCTCGGCCAGCACGGCGACCGCGGTGCGCAGGTAGCCGGGGGGGAACAGAGCGTGCCCGTCGATCCGGGCGATGACCTGGTGCCGCGCGGTGCGGACGGCGAGGTTGAGTGCGGCCGGGATCCTGCCCGGACGGGTTGGCCACCACCGTGATACGCGGTTCGGCGGCCCGCAGGTCGTGCGCGATCTGCTCGGTCCGGTCCACGGAGGGCCCGACGGCCAGCACGAGCTCGAGCGGGGCCGGGTAGTCCTGGCCGAGGACGTGCCGGACGGACTCGGCCAGATGCCGTTCCTCGTTCCTGACCGGCATCACGACGGACACGGGTGGGTATTCCATGACGCTGTTGAAGGTACCGCAGCCCGCGCCGTCAGTGGCCTACTTACGGTGCCGTTTTATAGGCCGGAGTCCTCCAGCATCTCGGTGACCAGCGCCGCGATCTGGGACCGCTCGGAGCGGACCAGGGTGACGTGCGCGAACAGCGGGTGGCCCTTGAGCTTCTCGATCACCGCGATGACGCCGTCGTGCCGGCCGACCCGCAGGTTGTCACGCTGCGCGATGTCGTGGGTGAGGACCACCCGGGATCCGGAGCCGATCCTGGACAGCACGGTGAGCAGGACGCCCCGCTCGAGGGACTGCGCCTCGTCCACGATCACGAACGCGTCGTGCAGCGACCGGCCCCTGATGTGGGTGAGCGGGAGCACCTCGAACATGTCCCTGGCCAGCACCTCGTCGATGACGTCCTGCGTGGTGACCGCGGTGAGGGTGTCGTACACGGCCTGGGCCCAGGGGCTCATCTTGTCGGCCTCGGATCCGGGCAGGTACCCGAGTTCCTGGCCGCCGACCGCGTACAGCGGCCGGAACACGATGACCTTACGGTGCTGCCGGCGCTCCATCACGGCCTCGAGCCCGGCGCACAGCGCGAGCGCGGACTTGCCGGTGCCGGCCCGGCCGCCGAGCGACACGATGCCGATGTCCGGGTCCAGCAGCAGGTCGAGCGCGACGCGCTGCTCGGCGCTCCGGCCCCGCAGCCCGAACGCCTCCCGGTCGCCGCGCACCAGCTGGACGGACTTGTCCGGCCTGACCCGGCCGAGCGCGCTGCCGTTCGTGGAGGTCAGGACCAGCCCGGTGTGGCAGGGAAGGTCGCGGGCGGTCTCGCAATCCAAGGTGCCTGATTCGTAGAGCTGCTCCACGTCCGCGCTGGTGATCTCGATCTCGGTCATCCCGGTCCAGCCCGAGTCCACGGGCAGTTCGGCCCGGTACTCCTGGGCGGCCAGCCCGATCGAGGCGGCCTTGACCCGTAGCGGCAGGTCCTTGCTCACGAGCACGACGTCCTCGCCGTCGGCGGCCAGGCTGCGGGCCACCGACAGGATGCGCGAATCGTTGTCCCCGAGCCGGAACCCGGCGGGCAGCACGGAGGGGTCGGAATGGTTGAGCTCCACCCTGACCGTGCCGCCGAGCGCGCCGACCGGCAGTTCGTCGTCCAGCCTGCCGTGCTCGACGCGCAGGTCGTCGAGGTGACGCAGGGCCTGACGGGCGAAGTAGCCGAGTTCGGGATGGTGCCGCTTGGCTTCCAGCTCGGTGATGACGACGACCGGCAGGACTACCTTGTGCTCATCGAAGCGAGTGATGGCGGCCGGATCGGCGAGCAGGACGCTGGTGTCGAGTACGTACGTACGGCGACCTTGAGATTTGACCACGCAGACTCCCTTGGGCGCCGGGCCTGGCCCGGCACCTCGACAGGACACAGACGTGTCGGATGGGCCGGGCCTGGCCCCCGAAGGGCCGAGCCGGCCCTTCTGTCATCTCGCCTGCGCGCAGAGCGCGAAGCCTGGAGATTCGAGGGCCCTCCCGGGAGACGGCACCACGCCGTCTACCACTATTGAAGGTACCCGCCAACGTGTTTCGGCAAAAGCACCGCCGGGTTACTAACCTGTATTCCGTGTCTAACCTGCGATAACGTGCCGAACCTGCGGTTGCGTGCGGCGTAGGACCGCAGCGCCCGCAAGAAGTCGACCTTGCGGAAAGCAGGCCAGTAGGCGTCGCAGAAGTAAAACTCAGAGTGGGTGCTCTGCCAGAGCAGGAAGCCGCCGAGCCGCTGCTCGCCGGAGGTGCGGATGACCAGATCGGGATCGGGCTGGCCCGCCGTGTACAGGTGCTCGGCGATGTGCTCCACGTCGAGCACCTCGGCCAGTTCCTCGATCGTGGTCCCCCTGGTGGCGTGATCCTGGAGCAGCGAGCGCACCGCGTCGGCGATCTCGCGGCGGCCGCCGTAGCCGACGGCCACGTTGACGAGCAGGCCCGGGTGGCTTGCGGTGGCCTCGCCCGCGTCCTTGAGGATCCGGACCGTCTCCCCGGGCAGCAGGTCGAGCGCGCCCACCGGGTTCACGTGCCAGCTCTCGGCGACCAGGCCCTGCACGGTGTCCTCGATGATCTTCAGCAGCGGCACCAGTTCGGTGGCGGGCCGGCTCAGGTTGTCGGTGGACAGCAACCACAGGGTGACGACCTCGACACCGGACTCGCGGCACCAGTCGAGCAGCTCGAAGATCTTGTCCGCGCCCTTGCGGTGGCCGCTGCTGACGTCACGGAACCCGGCCGACCTGGCCCATCGCCGGTTTCCGTCGCACATGACCCCGACGTGGCGCGGGATGACATCGGGCGACAAGGATGCCTGAATCCTCTTCTCGTACAGCCGGTAGGCCAGGTCACGAAATCCCATGCGGCGGCCTTCCTCGTCACCGTGATGATGATCTAGATCTGAAGGTACCCAACGGATGGAACGCTCCGGGCCTAGCCGGTGGTTCCTGGCCCTTCGATCAAATCATCCGGGCGAGGTGTCCGGTCAGGCGCTGCCGGGTCCCTGGTCCCGCACCTCCTCCACCTGCCGCAGCGCTTCACGCAGCCTGGACAGCCAGGAATCGGCGTTCTCTCCGGTCAGCCGGACGCACCAGGCCAGGGCGTCGCTGCGGCTGCGGGCCACGCCGGCGTCGACCAGCGTGTCGAGCACCCGGCGCTCGGACTGCCGCAGCCTGGTCATCACGGGAACCGACAGTGTGGTGAACATCTCAGTCACGTTCGCGCAGGTGACTCCCCACGAGACCTTGCGGCGGAACCTGTGCTCGGCCTCGCGCGCGATGTCGATCCTGCGGTTCCTGGTTTCCTCGCGGAACCTGCGGATCCTGCCCTCGGCCGCGGCGGCCCGCTCGGCGTCGGAGTCGCCGGCGGTGGCCGGATCGGCCAGCGTCCCCATGATGGTGATTTCCTCGCGGTCGACCTGGATGTCCGGCACGGCGGTGAACCAGTCGGCGGGCAGCCTGCCGGTGAACCAGCCGCGCACCTTCTCCGCGGCGCCGCCGGCACCCGGCGCGGTGTCGCGGCCGGCGTCGGCGTCCTCGCCTGCCCCGGGCGGGTCGTCCACCGGCCCGGAATCTGATTGCCGTGTACTCATGTAATGATGCTTACGTCTCTCGCCGGACGCGTCAATGGGCGGTCAGGTACGCGCGGGCCGGCCGGGCCCGCGCATCTCGGCGACCCGGCCGGGCAGCCGTCCGGCGTCGGCCAGGGCGCGGCGGAGCAGGAACTCGATCTGGGCGTTGGTGCTGCGCAGCTCGTCCGAGGCCCACCGGGCCAGCGCGTCGTGGACGGCCGGGTCCAGCCGCAGCAGCAGGCTCTTGCGCTCACTCACCGGTCGGCCGTCCCGTCAGTGATACAGCGAGCCGATGTTGACCACCGGCTTGGTCGGCCGCTCGCTGCACAGCACCACCAGCAGGTTGGACACCATGGCCGCCTTGCGTTCCCCCTCGAGGTCCACGACGCCCTGGTCCTTGAGCTGCTGCAGGGCGTGCTCGACCATGCCCACCGCACCCGCGACGATCGTCTGCCGGGCGCCGATCACCGCGCCGGCCTGCTGCTGGCGCAGCATGGCCAGGGCGATCTCCGGGGCGTAGGACAGCCGGGTCAGCCGCGACTCGATCACCGTCACGCCGGCGGGCCGGACCCGTTCGGCGATCTCGGCGGTCAGCTCGTCGGTGATCTCGGCCGTGTTGTCACGCAGCGACAGCTCACCCTCGCGGTAGCTGGTGTAGGGGTGGGCCGAGGCGATGTGCCGGACGGCGGTCTCGGCCTGGGTGGCCACGAACGCCGGGTAGTCCTCGACCGCGTACAGCGCCTGGGCGGTGTCGCGCACCTGCCAGACCACCACGGCGGCGATCTCGATCGGGTTGCCGTCGGCGTCGTTGACCTTGGCCTGCGCGGTCTCGAGGTTGCGGATCCTGACCGAGACCCGCCGCTTGCGGGTGAAGGGGTTGACCCAGTGCAGGCCGGGGGCCCGGACGGTGCTGTGGTACCGGCCGAACAGCTGGATGACCCTGGCCTCCCCGGCCCTGACCGTGACCAGGCCGCTGTAGGCCAGTTGGCCGGCCAGCAGGAGCGCGACGGCGAGCACGCTCAGCGGGCCCGCGGCGTCGCCGCGGGCGAAGATCCATATCAGGGTCGCGCCCAGCGTCATGACGATGCTGACCACCAGGGCGGCCACGCCAGACCCGGAGTATCCCTCGATCTCCGTGATCGGCCCGGCGGGCTCCGCGCCGGGCGGCCGGGACGGCGCTGGCACCTGCATGGTCATCGGAGCCTCCTCACGTCGATGCACCCGATATTATCATAATATCATAATGATATCTAGTTTCGCGAGGTCGGTGGCACGCTGCGGCGTTTCGGGCCGCGGTTTCGGGCCGCGGTTCGGGCTCCCGGTGACGCTGCCCCATGACGGCTGCACTCACTCTATCTTGAAGTTGATGTCAACTTCAAGATAAGCTGATCGGGTGCCTCTTACTTCAACCACGACCACTTCAACCACGGTCGGGCCCGGCCGGGCGCGGCGGGCCGACGCCGAGCGGAACCGCGCGGCCCTCGTCGGTGCCGCGCGGCGGGTCTTCGAGCGTGACGGCTACGTCCGGGCCCGCATCACCGACATCGCCGAGGAGGCCGGCGTCGCCCACGGGTCGTTCTACTCCCACTTCGCGGGCAAGCCGGAGATCTTCGCCGCGGTGATGGCCGAGGTGGAGGAGGAGATGCTGCATCCCGGGCCGGCGCTGACCGCGGCGGGGACGGACCCGGCGGCCGTGATCGAGGCCGCCAACCTGGCCTACCTGGAGGCCTACCAGCGCAACGCCCGGCTGATGGCGCTGCTCGAGCAGGTGGCCACGGTCGACGAGGCCTTCCGCGAGCTGCGGCTGCAGCGCAGCGCGGCGTTCCTGGCCCGCAACGCGCGGGCTGTCCGGCGCCTGCAGCGGGCGGGCCTGGCCGACCCGGCCCTGGACGCCGACCTGGCCTCGCTGGCCCTGTCCACCATGGTCAGCCGCAGCGCCTACGTCACCTTCGCGCTGGGCCAGGGGCCGGCCGACGTCGGCCGGCTGGCGGCCACGCTGACCCGGCTGTGGGTCAACGCGCTGCGCATCCCGCCTGGCGCGCACACCGATAAGGAGTAACACGCCGTGGACCTCACCCCGACCGAGCGGAGCCTGGAGCTGGCCGAACGGCTCCGGGCCTTCATGGCCGACTTCGTCTATCCGGCCGAGGAGGTGTACGACAGGCAACGGCGGGCCGGTGACCCGCACCGGCTGCCGCCGGTCGTGGCCGAGCTGCAGGACAAGGCGCGGGCCCGGGGGCTGTGGAACCTGTTCATGCGCGACTCGCGCTGGGGTCCGGGCCTGACCAACGTGGAGTACGCGCCGCTCGCCGAGATCTCCGGCCGAAGCCCGGTCATCGCGCCCGAGGCCATGAACTGCTCGGCACCCGACACCGGCAACATGGAGCTGCTGGCCGAATTCGGCACCGCCGAGCAGCAGCAGCGCTGGCTGCGGCCGCTGCTTGACGCGCAGATCCGGTCCTGCTTCTGCATGACCGAGCCCGAGGTCGCCTCCAGCGACCCCACCGGCCTGGCCACCACCATCGGCCGCGACCGCGACCACCTGGTGATCAGCGGGCGGAAGTGGTGGAGCACCGGGACCGCCGACCCGCGCTGCCAGCTGGCCATCGTGGTCGGCGTCAGCGACCCGGGAGCCGACCCGCACCACCGGCAGAGCCTGGTGCTGGTGCCGCTCGGCACGCCGGGCGTGACGGTGCTGCGCGACCTGTCCACCTTCGGCTACAGCGAGCAGCACGGTCACGGCGAGATCCGCTTCGACCAGGCGCGGGTGCCAGCGGCCAACCTGCTCGGGCCGCCGGGCGGCGGGTTCGCCATCGCCCAGGCCCGGCTGGGTCCCGGGCGCGTCCACCACTGCATGCGGGCCCTCGGCATGGCCGAGCGGGCCCTGGAGCTCATGGTCCGGCGGGCCGGCCAGCGGGCGCCGTTCGGCAGGCCGCTGGCCGAGCACGGCGCGATCAGCACCTGGATCGCCGAGTCACGCCTGGAGATCGACCAGGCCCGCCTGCTGGTGCTGCGCGCGGCGTGGCTCATGGACACGGTCGGCAACCGCGACGCCCGGACCGAGATCGCGGGCATCAAGGTGGTGGCCGCGCGGACCGCGGCCCGGGTCATCGACCGCGCTATCCAGGTCTTCGGCGCCGCGGGCCTGTCCGGCGACACCCCGCTCGCGCTGTTCTACGCGATGGCCCGTCAGCTGCGCATCGTGGACGGGCCGGACGAGGTCCACCTGCGCACCATCGCCCGGCACGAGCTGCGGAGGGCTCAGGCCAGCCCGGCGGCGACGTCGGCGGCGAGCTGAGGGGACACCCGGATGGCGCCGGCGAACTCCGCGCCGAGGTTGGCCGGCACGACCTCGACGTGCTCGCCGGGCTGGGGCGCCTGGATCATCCACCCGTTGCCGAGGTAGATGGCCACGTGCGAGATGTAACCGGGAGCAGTGGGGTCGGTGTGGTAGAAGAGCAGATCGCCGGGTTCCAGCTGGGTGACCGGGACGGCGGGGCCGGTCCGCGCCTGGTCCGCGGCGACCCGGGGCATGCGCACGCCGGCCTGGGCGAACGACCACTGGACCAGGCCCGAGCAGTCGAAGGCGGACGGTCCCGCGGCGCCCCACACGTAGGGCAGGCCCTGCCTGCCCTCCGCGGCCCGCAGCGCCGTGGTGAGCTGGCCGACGGTCATCGACCCGGCGCCGGCGGCCACCGCGGGGGATACTCCCGCGGCGGTCGGCTGGGTCACCAGGGTCACCAGCGGCTCGACGGCGGCCCCGCGGGGCAGGACCCCCTTGATCAGCGTGGCCAGCGAGGCCACGTTCGCGGGCGGCGCGCTGATGACGATGGCGTTGGCGGACGGCATCCCCAGCGACGCGGCGGTCGAGTCCGAGACCACGGCGTCGACCCCGCCGATCCCGACCGTGCCGAACGCGACCACCCGCAGCCGTTCGGCCCGGACCCCGTTCACGGTGATCCCGCCGCCCAGCGACAACCGGTCCAGGGTGCCCATGGTGTAGGACACGGCGACGCCGCCGTCGGCGACGCCCTGCCACAGCGGGTCCGAGGCGGCCGTGGGCCCGGCGGCGTAGCCGCGGAACGTCGAGGGATCGACGCCGAGCACCGCGGTGTACGTGCCGTTGATCTTGATCTTGGCGGCTTCGATGGGGTCGGCGCTGGTGACCCCGGGCTGCCGCGACACCGCGGCCAGGACCTGCTCCGGCAGCGAGAACGGCGCGACCACCAGCAGGTCGGCCTGCTGCAGGGCGTGCAGCGGCGCGACTTTCGCGGCCGACGTCTTCGATCCGGCGCTCGCGGAAGGCGTCGCCGACGCCACCGGCACGGCCCGGCCGGCCTCGACGTTACCGCCGAGCAGCGGCACCACCGGCGAGGCGCTCCCGGCCGGAGCGGGCCGGGTGCTCGGGACCACGAGGTTCGCTCCGGCCTCGCCCGAGGGCTTACCGCCGGCCGTGGCCAGGACCGCCCCCACCGCCGTCCCGATCACCACCAGCAAGGTGACCAGGATCGGCACCAGGTGCCGGGAGCCGGGCCGCCGGGGCGGCCCCGCGGGTGCCCGGCGCGCCAGCGGTCGCCAAAGTCTGCGCGGGGCGTCGGTCGTCACGGGCATCGCATCTAAGATGCCGCATGGACGGCGCCAGCGTCCAATCCGCGGCCGCCTAGTACGGCCGGGCGAGGACCTGTTCGAGCTGCTCCGGCGTGGTGACCGGCGCCTGGCAGGTGAACTGGCGGCAGACGTACGCGGCGGGCGCCCCGCCGACCAGTCCGCGCCCGGCCAGCAGCGGCACGCTCGCCTCGCCGCTGTCCTCGTCCGCCGTCACCGCGCCCGTCGCCGAGGGCCAGCACCGCGCCGGGCGGGGCCGCGCGCAGCGCCGTGCGGTGCAGCGCGCGGGTCCGCTCGTCATCGGGGTCGCCCACGATCGCGATCTCGGGCGGCCCGGCCAGAGCGGCCTCGGCGGCGGCCAGGCCCGCGCCGGCCGCCCGCGGGTAGCGGCCCGCGACGGCCGGCAGCACGCCGAGCGCCGCCCTGGCGGCGTCGCGGTGCCGGGCCGAGCCGGTGAGCGCGGCGTAGCCGAGCAGGGCCCCGGCCATGGCGAAGGTGCCGGACGGCGTCGCGTCGTCGGCCGCGTCGTGCGGGCGGAAGATCAGCGGCTCGCCGTCGGCCGGCGTGTCGTAGAAGCCGCCCTCCCCGTCGCCGAAGGCGCCGAGCGCGGTATCGAGCAGCTGGCCGGCCAGCGCCAGCCAGCGTCCCTGTCCCGTCACCCCGGACAGCGTGAGGAATCCCTCGGCCACGCACGCGTAGTCCTCCAGCGCGCCCGCGGTGTCCCCGGCCACGCCGCCGCGCGAGGTGCGGATGAGCCGCCGGCCGGTCAGGTGGACCGCGGCCAGCAGGGACGCGGCGTCGTGCGCGGCCTCGATGAGGTGCGGCTGCCCGAGCAGCAGCCCGCATTCGGCCAGGGCGGAGATGGCCAGGCCGTTCCACGCGGCGACCACCTTGTCGTCCCGGCCGGGGCGGACCCGGCGCTCGCGCGCGGCCGCCAGCGCGCGCCGGACGCGGGCGAGGCGCTCGGCGTCCGCTGGCTCGGCGCGCCGCTGCAGCACGGAGGCGCCGTCCTCGAAGGTCCCCGCCTCGGTGACGCCGAAGGCCCGCGCGGCGAACTCGCCGTCCACTGGTCCCAAAACGGCGTCCAGCTCGGCGGGCCGCCAGACGTAGAACTTCCCCTCCGCGCCCTCGCTGTCGGCGTCCAGCGAGGCCGCCAGTCCGCCCGCCTGCGTGCCCAGCTCGCGCACCATCCAGTCGCAGGTCTCCAGCGCCACCCGGCGGCCGAGCTCGGACCCTGTGGCCCGCCACAGGTTCAGGTAGACCCGGGCCAGCAGCGCGTTGTCGTAGAGCATCTTCTCGAAGTGCGGCACCACCCAGGCGCGGTCGGTCGAGTACCGGGCGAAACCGCCGCCCAGCTGGTCGTACATGCCGCCGCGGGCCATCGCCTCGCAGGTGCCCTCCGCCATCGCCAGCGCGGCGGGCGACGGCGACCGGCGGTGGTAGCGCAGCAGGAACTCCAGGACCATCGACGGCGGGAACTTCGGCGCCCGGCCGAACCCGCCCTCGGCCGCGTCGTAGTCGATCTCGAGCGCGCTCACCGACGCCTGCGCGATCTCGCCCAATCGCGTGTCGGACAGGCCGGCGCCGCCGGCGCGCAGCGCCTCGGCGACCGCCGCCGCGTTCTCGGCCAGCGCGGTCGAGACCCGCCTGGCCTGGTCCGTCACGCCCTCGCGCTGGGCGCGCCAGGCCTGCGAGACGTTCAGCACCAGCGTGCGGAAGTGGTCGCGGGGAAAGTAGGTGCCGCAGAAGAACGGCTCCTTGTCCGGCGTCATGAACACCGTCATCGGCCAGCCGCCCTGGCCGGTCATGGCCTGGGTCGCGGTCATGTAGACCGAGTCCACGTCGGGCCGTTCCTCCCGGTCCACCTTGACCGCGACCATGCGCTCGTTGAGCAGCGCCGCCGTCTGCGGGTCCTCGAACGACTCGTGGGCCATCACGTGACACCAGTGGCAGGCGGCGTAGCCGACCGACAGCATGACCGGGACGTCGCGCCGGGCCGCCTCGGCGAACGCCTCGTCGGACCAGGGCCACCAGTCCACCGGGTTGTCCGCGTGCTGCAGCAGGTAGGGACTCGTCGAATCCTTGAGCCTATTCACCGTCCCTACGCTACTGCGCTGGCCCGGACGGCCATGCGCCGACGGCCCGCGCGTAGGCCCGGCCCGCCAGGAAGAAGAAGGCGCCCCCGATGCCGACGAAGAAGCCGAGCGGCCAGTTGGACTCGTACGAGACCACGATTCCCGTCCAGACCGTGACGAGCGCGATCGCGACCCCCAGGGCCATGGCGAGCAGCGGCCGGGCCGTCAGTGACCTCGCCGCGGCGGCCGGGCCGATCATCAGGCTGAACATGAGCAGCGCCCCCACCACCGGCACGGTCATGCTGGTGGCCAGGGCCATGACGAGCAGGAACGCCAGCTCCATCCGGCGAGCCGAGACGCCGCGCGCCTCCGCGACCTCCGGCAGCGCCGAGGACAGCATGAGCGGGCGGAACATGACGATGATCGCCGCGATCGACACCGCGCCGAGCACGACGATCGGCAGTACCTCGTCGCTGCTGACCCCGAACACCTCGCCGAACAGCAGCGAGTACGCCTCCTGCGCGTACTCGGTGCTCCAGCTGACGAACAGCGCGCCGATCGCGAGCATCGTCACCAGCGTCAGCGCCGTCGCCACGTCATTGCGGGCCCGGCGGCTCAGCCCCGCGATGCCGAGCGCGCCCGCGACGGAGAACACCGCGAGGCCCGCGAACGCGTTGAATCCGAGCAGGCTGGCCCCGGCCGCCCCGGCGAAGGCCCCGTTCGGTATCGCGTGAGCCGCGAACGTGGACCCGCGCAGTACCGCGAAGAATCCCGTCACCCCCGCGATCACCGCCACCGCCGTGGCCGCGATCCAGGTGTTCAGCATCAGACCGGTGAACATACCTGCTCCGCGTCCAGGCTCTCCCGCGCCGGTTCCCGGCTGTCGCGCCGGCGCAGATAGCTGAGCAGGTAACCGGCGAGGATGAGCATCACCACGAAGAAACTGACCGGCCAGCCGCGTCCGGCCGGCGGCCAGTAGAAGCTGTCGTAGGCCAGCACGATGCCGAGCCACACGGACGCCACGCCGATGCAGGCCGCCGTGATCGTCGCCCGCACCGGGCCCTTGGCCAGGCGCAGCGCCGTCGCGGCCGGCCCGACGAGCAGCGCGGTGCTCAGCACCGCGCCGATGATCACGGCCGACAGCGCCACCGACACGGCGAGCGCCGCGAGGAAGGCCGCCCCTACGGTACGGACCGGCACGCCGCGGGCCGCCGCGATGTCCGGGCTCAACGAGCTCAGCAGCAGCATCCGGGCCAGCACGATCACCGTGGCGAGCGCGAGCAGCGCGGACGCGATCAGGGCGGGCACGGTCGATGAGGTGATGACGAAGATCGAGCCGAACAGGATGCTGAACGACGCGCCGGTGGTGGAGCTGGTCTGGGTGCCCAGGTACAGGAAGAGCGCGGCCAGGCCGAGGGCGGCGCCGAGCACCACGCCGGTGGCGACGTCACGTCCCCGGCGGCGCTGGACGCCGATCATCTCCATGAACGCGGCCGCCCCGGCGCCGAACGCCAAAAACCCCCAGAACTGGTTGACGCCGAGCAGGAACGCGGCGGAGCCCCCGGTGGTGGAGATGTCGGCCAGGGAATGGCCGGCGAACGACTGCCCCCGCGTCACCGTGAACACGCCGACCACGGCCGACGTGACGGCGATCACCGCCCCCACGGCCAGCGCGACGTGCACCGGCCCGCTGCCGAAAAAGCCGGGCTCGAAGACGTACCTGAACAGATGCCCCACGCTCACCCCGCGACGCTCAGGTCCTCGGCGTCGGCCGTCAGGTCGTCGACACCCTCGGCGGCGACCACGAGGATGCGCCCGTGCACCCGGATCACGTCCACGTGGTGCCCGTACAGGCGGGTCAGCACCTGAGGCTGGACCACCTCGTCGGTGCTGCCCACGGCCACCCGGCCCGCGGCCACGTAGACGATCCGGTCCATCACCGGCATCAGCGGGTTCATGTCGTGCGCGGAAAGCAGCACGGCGACCCCCTCGGCGCGGGCCAGCCGGGCGAGCACCGAGACGATGCCCTGCTCGCTGGAGATGTCCAGGTTGGCCAGCGGCTCGTCGAGCAACAGCAGCCTCGGCCTGCTGATCAGGGCGTGCGCGATCATGACGCGCTGCTGCTCGCCGCCGGACAGCTCGCCGACCCGCGCGTCGGCGTACCGCTGCGCGCCGACCGCGGTGAGCATGTCAGCGACAAGCTCGCGCCGGGCGCGCGACGGCAGCCGGATACCGAGCTTGTGTCCGTCCAGGCCGAGCGACACCACGTCCCTGACCCGCAGCGGCACGTCCGGCTCGATGGCCAGCTTCTGCGGCACGTAGCCGATCGAGGAGTCGCGCGCGGCCCGCGGCTCGCCGTCGATGAGTACCTGACCCGCGGTGACCGGCTGCAGGCCGAGGATGACCCGGAGCAGGGTGGTCTTGCCCGCGCCGTTCGGCCCGATGAGGCCGGTGAACTCACCGGGGCGGATGGCGAACGAGACGTCCTTGAGGATCTCCCGGCCGCCCAGCCGCACCCCGATCCCGTCCAGCCGGAGCAGTTCCCCGGTGCTCATAGGTGCTCCGTGGAGATCTTGTCGGCCACGGCCTTCTGCAGGTCCTGGACCTCGGTCAGCATCCACGACTGGTAGTCAAACCCGGGGACCGGCATGGTCTCGTAGACGCCCACCACCGGGATCCCGTTCGCGTGCGCGAGCGTGACGAACGATTCGGTCAGTGAGCTGGTCACCTGCTGATTGTAGAGAAACGCTTTCACCTTGTGCTGGGTGAACAGGCTCCGCTCCAGCGCCACGTTCTGGGCCGACGGGTCGGTGCCGTTCATGATGTCGGCCTGGAACGCGAAGGGCGTCAGGTTGTCCGCCCCGGCCGCCTGGAGCATGTAGTCGGCCACCGGTTCGGTCGTCGCCACCGGGGTACTGGGGTACTTGGCCTTGAACGCGGCGATCGCGTTGTCCCACGCGGTAAGCGATTCGACGAAGCGGGCCGCGTTGGCCCTGAAGTACGCGGCGTGGGCGGGCTGGATCGCGGCCAGGTCGGCCGCGATCGCGTTCGCCACGGCGGGCATGGTGCTTGGCATGTACCACAGGTGCGGGTTGGGCGTGCTGGTCGGCAGGCCGAGCAGGTCCTGGACCACGACGACCTTGCGCGAGGAGTTCGGGGAGGCGTTCTCGATGGTGTTCGCCCACGTGTCGTAGCCGACGCCGTTCTGCACCACGAGCTGGGCCTGGCTCACCAGCCGGGCGACCGAGGCGCTTGCCTCGAAGGTGTGCGGGTCGGTGTTGGGGTTGCTCATGATGGCGCTGGCCTGGACGTACTTCCCGCCCACCTGCGCGATGACGTTGGCGTACTCGTTCTCGGCGCCCACCGCGACGATCGCGCCGGGCGCGGCGGACGCGGCAGGACCGGCAGACGCGGAGGAGCAGGCGCTGGCCAGCAGCGCGATGCCGAGCGGCACAACGGCGATCAGGAACCTACGGCGGCTCCGCATGAGCGAACTCCTAGGCGGGAAGAGGGGGGTATTCGTCTTAGTTAGAATGATAATGGTTCTCAATTTCGCTTGCAACACGTCTCGGGGAGTCGGGAGCGGGAAGCCGGCGTCCGGGGGATCGGACGCTAGGAGGAAGGGGTAAAACGATGTACCGTGCGACTGTGACGACGCAGCAGCCGGACGAGCGCGTGCGGGTGGCCGCCGCCGCGGCTCCGGCCCGCGGGGCCCCGGCACGCGGGACGCGGGCGCGCGGGACCAGGCAGGCGCAGGCGCTGGCCGTCGCGCTGACCGGGCTGCCCGGGTTCGCCAGCGCCCAGGAGATCCACGCCGAGCTGCGGCGTAAGGGCGAGCACGTGGGCCTGGCCACGGTCTACCGTCACCTGCAGGCGCTCAGCGAGCAGGGCAGCGTCGACGCCATCCGCGACGCCAGCGGCGAGACGCTGTACCGGCAGTGCGGCACCAGCGTGCACCACCACCACCTGACCTGCCGCACCTGCGGGCGCAGCGTGGAGGTGGAGGGCCGCGCCGTCGAGCAGTGGGCCGAGCGCGTCGCCGCCGAGGCGGGCTTCACCGACGTCGGCCACACCGTCGAGCTGTTCGGCCTGTGCCCGGAGTGCGCCGCGGGCTAAGGACCCCTCGGGCCCGGCCAGCTCGGCCTTGCGGTCGGAGGCGAACATGGGCACGTACTCCTGGCCGGAAAGCTCACCGATCGCGGCCATCACCTGGTCGGTGATCAGCCGCCGGGCCCTGGCCCGGCGGCGCGTCGAGCAGTTCGGGGGCGATGTCGAGCGGCTTGCCGATCTTCACCTCGATGCGGCCCGGGCGCGGGATCACGCGGCCCGGCGGCAGCACCCGCCGGGTGCCGGCCAGCGCGACCGGGATGACCGGCAGGCCGGATTTGAGCGCCAGCCAGCCGACGCCGGGCCGGCCCCGGTACAGCCGCCCGTCCGGCGACCTGGTGCCCTCCGGGTAGATGCCGAACAGCTTGCCCTCCTGCAGCAGGGCCAGCGCCGCCTCCAGGGTGTCCTGGGCGGCGCGCGGCCCTTCCCGGTCCATCCGCAGCTGGTTGGTGGCCTTCAGGTACGCGGCCCACAGCCGCGCCGCGGGCCCGGACGCGGTGAAGTACTCGGCCTTGGCCGAGAACGTCACCGGCCGGTCGAGCATGAGCGGCAGGAACACCGAGTCGACCACGGACAGGTGGTTGGCCGCGAGGATGGCGCCGCCGGAGGCGGGGATGTTCTCCGCGCCGGTCACGGTCGGCCGCCAGATCGTATGCAGGAACGGGCCTGCGACAACGCGCGATAGCTGATATTGCACTGATCACTTACCTGGGGCGAGCCGTGGAACCAGCGACGGGGGGTCGATGGGGGGTCCGGCGACGGTCGTACCAACATAACGTGCCTGCTGATCCTGGTACGCGGCGGCGGCCGCGATGGCGATGCCCAGCGGCAGCGCCAGCGGCAGCGCGGCGGCGGGCACGATCACGCCGGAGTCGTCGGCCAGCCAGCCGAGCACCGGCATCAGCCACAGCACGGCCAGCACCGGGCGCAGCAGCGGCTCGGCCGCGTAGGCCAGCGGCACCGTCTTCAGGGCGAACCACCTGGGCCGCCACAGCATCAGCCCGGACAGCACCACCACGATCGGGATCACCGGGCTGAACGCGTTGACCGACAGCGAGCCGATGTTGGAGTTGATCTTGCGCAGCAGCACGCCGCCCGCGTGACCGTGCAGCACGTCACCGGCGAAACGGCCGATGTCGGACTTGCCGGTGACCGGGGTGAAGTAGCTGATCAGCGCGAAGATCGCGAACAGGGCTAGCCCGCTGAGGCCGACCAGCAGCACCCGGCGCCAGTTCAGCCTGATCCCGGCCATCACCATGACCAGCAGCGCGAAGCACGGCACCATGGCGAGCGTGCCGCCCACCTTGCCGCCGAACCCCGGCCAGCCGGACGCGAACACGGCGAAGACCGCCACCGCGCAGACCGCGATCACCGCCGGGCGGCGCGAGGGGTAACGCCGCAGCGCGACCAGGCCCAGCCAGGCCGCGCCGAACAGCGCGGTGATGCCGTAGATGCCCAGCGCCTCGTTGCCGATGCCGTAGAACCGGCCGGCCTCGAGCACCGACAGGCCGAACGGCGTCTCCATCTGCAGCCGCGATCCCGTCATCACGTCCAGGCCCAGCACGGCCACGGTGAGCAGGCAGATCACGCCGAACGGCGCCAGCGCGTCCCGCCGCCGGGTCACCGCGAGGGCGGCCGCCCCGATGACCGCGGTCCAGGCCACGGCGATCCCGTACAGCCAGGCCGCCGGGTGCGGCCACTGCCACCACGGCACCAGGTCGGCCAGGAAGGTACCCGCGGGCGCGGCCACGGCGAACACCCCGGCCAGCCGCCACCGGCGCGCCCGGCGCCGGCGCTGCTCCGGTCCGGCGCCCCAGGACGCCAGCCCGATCACGCCCAGCACCACCGTGTCGGCCAGCGCGTAGGCCCAGAAGAACTCGTCGTGCGTGGACCGCCAGACCTGTTCGGCGGTGTCACGGCCGGCCAGCGACCGGACCGCGGGCGCCAGCGCGCCCCGGTCCCCCCGGGTGATCGGCGCGCCGACGATCCCGGACGGCACGCCGCGGCCCAGCCAGCCCAGCACGGTCGGGGTCAGGTCGGTGAGCACCACCAGGCCCGGCTGGCGGGTCGAGCTGGCCTCCAGCAGGCCGGCCTGGTAGCCGGGGCCGCTGACCAGGGCCAGCTGCAGGTGCGGGGGCTTGGTCGTGGCGCCGGGCGCGGTGACGAGCAGGGTGGTGTCCGGGGGCAGGTCCGCCACGATCCGCGCGAGTTCGGAGTCCGCCGCGGCAAGCACCGAGGACCGTTCGGAATATCCCGGATTTCCCAGGTCCACCACGGTCAGCGGGCAGCGGGACAGCACCGTCGCGGACAGGCCCGCCGGGGAGGGCAGGTAGGACGCGACGTGCCCGGAGGGGTCGGCCAGGGCCAGCGCGGCGCCCGGGCCGACGGCGGTGGCGCAGCCCGCGCCGCCGGCCAGCAGGCCCCAGTCGGGGTTGTTGTGGAACTGCCGGTTGTACGAGATCAGCGCGGGCAGCCCGGGCACCTCGGCGCCGGACCCGGCCGGGGTCACGGCGGGGAAGGTCCCGCAGCCGGCGTTGGTGTGGTCGGACTGGGCGCGGGTCCCGGAGTTCAGGGTCAGCCAGCCGTCGGCCGGGCAGGTCAGCGGCAGCACGGCGTAGTCGACCAGGGACCCCACCGAGCCCTGGCCGGCCAGCCGCCACAGCGTGGGCGTGGCGGCCTGGGACACCTCGCTCCACCGCAGGCCGGACAGGCCCACGACGACCACGTGCCGGGACGGCGGGGACTGTGGGCGTACCCCGGTGCTGGCGCCCGCCGGGCGGGCGATCACGAGCACGGCTAGGGCTGTCAGCAGGCAGGCCAGCAGGACGGACCGCACCGGACCTGGCCTCATCCTCACCGCACCACCGTATCCGGGGAAAAGCCCTTATTCAGAACGGTCCGTGGTACACGTGCACGTGACCTGGTTCGCCGGCCACGACCTCGCCGATCAGCGCGGCGGGCAGGTCCTGGTCTCGCAGCGCGCTCAGCAGGGCGGACGCGGCGCCGGCCGGCGCGGCCAGGAGCAGGCCGCCGGAGGTCTGCGCGTCGTGGAGCAGGACGGCGAGTTCGGGCGGGATCGCGGCGTCGAGGGTGGTGAAGGCGCGCATGCGGTCGGTGTTGGCCCTGGTCCCGCCGGATACGAAGCCCGCGGCGGCCAGGGCGGCGGCGCCGGGGAGCAGGGGGACGGCGGCGGCCCGGATCCGCGCGGCGGCGCCGCTGGCGGCCAGCATCCGGTGCAGGTGGCCCAGCGAGGCCGAAGCCGGTGACGTCGGTGGCGGCCCTGACGCCCGCGGCCAGGGCGGCCCGGCTGGCGCCCGCGTTGAGCAGGGTCATGGAGGCCACCGCGGCGGCGACCACGTCCCGTCCGTGCCCGGCGCGCGCCGCGCTTGAGGGCGGTGGCGATCACGCCGGTGCCGATCGCCTTGGTCAGGATCAGCTGGTCGCCGGGGGCGGCGCGGTCGATGGTCATCAGCGCGGCCGGGTCGGCCAGGCCCACCACGGCCAGGCCGTACTTGGGCACCGGGTCGTCGATGGTGTGCCCGCCCGCGACGAAGCACCCGGCCTCGGCCGCCACCTGCGCGCCGCCGAGCAGCACCTGGCCGAGGACGGCGATGTCGAGCCCGTCCCCCGGCCAGGCGGCCAGGTTGACCGCGAACAGCGGCCTGCCGCCCATCGCGTACACGTCGGACAGCGCGTTCGCGGCCGCGATCCGGCCCCAGTCCGCCGGGTCGTCGACGATCGGGGTGAAGAAGTCCGTGGTCAGCACCAGCGCGCGGTCCTCGTCCAGGCGCAGCACCGCCGCGTCGTCGCCCTCGGCCGCGCCGATGAGCAGGTCACCGGTGGCCGGCCCGTGTTCATGAACGGTCCGGGCCCATGGCGGCGAACAGCGCCTCGAGCTTGGCCAGCGGCAGCTTGCACGCGCAGCCCGCGCCGGGCGAAAGGGAGGTCAGCCGGGGAGTCTGGTCAGCCATCACGCTGGCCACTGTAGCGGCGCGGGGCGACCGGGCGGCGACGCCGATGTACGGCGACCGGAACGCTTCCTAAGCTGGACGCTATGGCGGATGTCACCGCGAGGCGGCCCGGGCCCTGGTCGTCCGGGTCGGCCCGGATCGCGTGGCTGTCGGCCGGCCTGACCGTGACGATGTTCGCGGCCTGCGGGGTGCTGCTGCTCCTGACCAGGGACTATCAGCGAGCCGTGTACGGGGCGGGCGGGACCGTCGCGGCCCTGGTCTGCCTGGCGGTGGGTTTCGTCGTGGCGCGGCGCCAGCCGGGCAGCCCGATCGGCTGGCTGCTGCTCGGCTGGGCCCTGCTGACCCCGCTGGTCGGCGTGGCGTTGCTGTACTCGGTGCTCGACTACCGGCTCCATCACGGCGCGCTGCCGTTCGGCCCGGTGGCGGTCATGGCCGAATCCGCCGAGTTCGGCATCGCGGTGCTGGCCGCGCTGACCGTCCTGCTCTTCCCCGACGGCCGGTCCCAGCCGCTCTACTTGCCCGGGGGGACGACGGTCCCAGCCACCTCTTCTGGGGGGACCCATCCCCCCAGACCCCCCTTGTCTGGGGGGACCCATCCCCCCAGACCCCCCTTGGGAGAGACTCCATCCCCCCGGACCCCCGTGGCAGACCCCCCCGCGTGGGCATGGCGCTGGCTGCTGTGGGTCCTCCTGGCCGCGTCGGCCATGTTCGCGGCCATCCTGGTCGCCGGGCAGGCGCTGGCCATCGAGCGGCACCCGCTGCAGATCGGGCCGTCCGGCGCTCCGCTGGCGGTACCGGTCGCGGCCGGGATCCTGGGTCCGCTGGGCTGGACCGCCGACGGGCTGATCCTGGCGTGCTGGGCCATCATCGTGGGCCGCCAGGTGACCAGGTACCGGCGTTCGGCCGGGAACCGCAGGCAGCAGCTGAAGTGGCTGATCGGCGGGGCGATGTGCTGCGTCGTGGCCACCGCCGTCACGATCTTCGCCGGGAACTACTCCTCCCAGGCCGCCCAGGCCGTCCAGGATGCCGCCGATCTCGGCGCGGCCGCGCTGCCGGCGGCCATCGGCGTGGGAATCGTGAAGTACCGCCTCTACGACATCGACCGGATCGTCAGCCGGACGCTCGCCTACGCCATCGTCACCAGCCTGCTGGTCGGCGTCTACCTGGGCCTGGTGCTGCTGGCCGGCCTGGTCCTGCGGTCCTCCTCCTCGGTCGTGGTGGCCGGCTCGACCCTGGTCGTGGCGGCGCTTTTCCACCCGCTGCGACGTCGCGTGCAGCGCGAGGTGGACCGGCGGTTCAACCGGGCCCGCTACAACGCCGATCAGATCCTCGGCGCGTTCGCGGCGCGCCTGCAGGACGCCGTGGAGCTGGGGACCGTCCGCGACGAGCTCACGGCCGCCGTGCACGCCGCGCTCGAGCCCGCGCACCTGTCCGTCTGGATCAGGGAGCCCTGACCGCCGCGGCGGTCAGCCGGCCGACTCGGCGCGGGGCGGGCGGCCGGGCCGGCGCATCTCGCCGGCCCGGCTCGGCAGCCGCCCGGCGTCGGCCAGGGCCCGGCGGAGCAGGAACTCGATCTGGGCGTTGGTGCTGCGCAGCTCGTCCGAGGCCCACCGGGCCAGCGCGTCGTGGACGGCCGGATCCAGCCGCAGCAGCAGGCTCTTGCGCTCACTCACAGGTTGACCATGCCCGCCATTACTGGTAAAGGGAGCCGGTGTTGACGACCTGCTGGGTGGCCTGCTCGCTGCACAGGACCACGAGCAGGTTGGAGACCATGGCCGCCTTGCGTTCCTCGTCCAGGTCCACGACGCCCTCCTCGTCGAGCCGCTGCAGCGCCAGCCGGACCATGCCCACCGCGCCCTCGACGATCGTCCGCCGGGCGCCGACCACCGCGCTGGCCTGCTGCTGGCGCAGCATGGCCTGGGCGATCTCCGGGGCGAAGGACAGCCGGGTCAGCCGCGACTCGATGATCGCCACCCCGGCGGCCCGGACCCGGTCGCCGATCTCGGCGGACAGCTTGCCGGTGATCTCCTCGGCGTTCTCGCGCAGCGACAGCTCACCCTCCCGACCGCTGGAGTAGGGGTAGCTGGAGGCGATGTGCCGGACCGCGGTCTCGGTCTGGATGGCCACGAACGCCGGGTAGTCGTCGACCGCGTACAGCGCCTGGGCGGTGTCGCGGACCTGCCAGACGACCACGGCGGCGATCTCGATCGGGTTGCCGTCGGCGTCGTTGACCTTGGCCTGCGTGGTCTCGAGGTTGCGGATCCTGACCGAGACCCGGCGCCGCACGGCCAGCGGGTTCACCCACTGCATGCCGGGCGTCCGGACCGTGCCCTGGTAGCGGCCGAACAGCTGGACCACCCGCGCCTCCCCCGCCACGACCGGGGTCAGCCCGATGAAGGCCGCCACGGCGACCAGGATGACCACGATCCCGACCACGATCAGCACGACACGCCCGGCACCGGACCCCCCGGCGCCGCCTGCGATAAACATCCCGATCCCGGCCAGCACCAGCACGATGCCGAGCACCAGGACCGGGATGCCGGGCACCAGCCGACGCTCGGTCTCGGCTATCGGAGGAGAAGCGGGTCTTGGGTCTGGTCCCGCTGGAACCTGCACGCTCATCGCCACCACCTCGTATCTTTATCGCCGCCCGCAACCGGGTTGACTTCATTGATATTACATGTCTAGCATACTGATATCAGTTTTTGAGGGCAACGACACGCCGGCGTGGCGTGAAGCGGGACCTGGTTTCACAGGAGGCAGAGATGGGACAGCCAGCCATCCAGGTACGAGGACTACGCAAGAGTTTCGGTGACAAGCAGGCCGTGGCCGGGATCGACCTGGAGATCGCGGCCGGCTCCCTGGCCGGCCTGGTCGGGCCGAACGGCGCCGGGAAGACCACATCGCTGTCCATGATGACCGGCCTGCTGCGGCCGGACGGCGGCCAGGTCCTGATCGACGGGCTGGACGTGTGGGCCGACCCGCCCGCCGCCAAGGCCATCATCGGGGTGGTGCCGGCCGAGGTCCGGCTGTTCGAACGGCTCAGCGGCGAGGAGCTGCTCGAGTACTCCGGGCGGCTGCGCGGCCTGCCGGCCGGCGAGGCGCGGGACCGGTCCGCGCAGCTGCTTGGCGTGCTGGACCTGGCCGAGGACGCCCGGCGGCTGGTCGCGGACTACTCCACCGGCATGCGCAAGAAGGTCGCGCTCGGCTGCGCCCTGATCCACAACCCCTCGGTGCTGTTCCTTGACGAGCCGCTCGAGGGCGTCGACCCGGTGTCCGCCGACGTGATCCGCCAGCTGCTGGCGCGCTACGTCGAGCTCCGGTTCGACCGTGCTGTTCTCCAGCCACGTGATGGAGCTGGTCGAGCAGGTCTGCGACCACGTATCCATCATCGACAAGGGCGAGATCGTGGCCACCGGCACCATCGACGAGGTCCGCGGCGGCAAGACGCTGCAGCGGGCGTTCATCGACCTGGTCGGCTCCAAGGCCACCGGTGAGGAGGGATTGTCATGGCTCGGCTCCTCGTCCAGCTGAAGCTGCGCCTGCTGCGCAACGCGCTGCGCGCCTCCAAAGGCACCAAGGCCGGGTTCATCGCCAGCACGATCCTGGCCGTGGCCGGGGCGGTGTTCATCTTCATCGTGCTGGCCCGGCTGCACGGCCACAGCGCGGCGGTGGACCTGACCACGGTGATCTTCACCATGTTCGCGTTCGGCTGGCTGATCCTGCCGCTGCTCGTCTTCGGCCTGGACGGCACGCTGGACCCGGCCACGCTGGCCCTGTACCCGCTGCGCACCCGGCAGCTCGCGGGCGGGCTGCTGGCCGCCTCGGCCACCGGCGTCTGGCCGCTGGCCAACGTGATCGGCCTGCTCGGGGTGACCATGGGGCTGGCCAGCGGCGGGTTCGGCGTGTTCGTGGCGGTGCTCGCGGTGCTGCTGCAGGTGGCGTTCTGCATCACGCTGGCCCGGTTCGTGACCACCTCCCTGGCCAGGATGCTGCGCTCCCGGCGCGGCAAGGACTTCGCCGTCCTGCTGGTCCTGCCGATCTTCGTCCTGTACGAGTTCTTCGTTCAGGTCGTGCCCAGGCTGACCGCCGAGGGCAAGCTGACCGCGGCCAGCTTCGCCGGGGTCGACAAGTGGCTGCGCTGGATCCCGCCGGGCCTGGCCGCGCACGCGATCCAGGACGCCTCGGACGGGCACCCCGGCACCGCGCTGGCGCTCCTGGGCCTGCTGGCCGCGATCATCGTGGTGCTCGGCTGGCTGTGGGTCCGGGCCCTCGGCCGCGCCCTGGTCACGGCCGACGCCAGCACGCAGTCCGCGGCGGTGCACGGCACGGCGCTGCCGTTCGCCCGGTTCGGCCTGCGCGGCACGGTGGCCGCCCGGTTCTGGATCTACCAGCGGCGCGATCCCCTGTCGCTCATCTACTGGGGCATTATCGCGGTCATCATGGTGGTCTGCTCGATCAGCACCGTGCTGACCCCGCAGTACATGATCGGCCTGATCATCAGCGGGGTCTTCGGCGGCGCGTTCGTCGGCATCTTCCACGCCAACGCGATCGGGCTGAGCGGGGGGGCCTTCGGCCTGGAGGCCATGGCGCTGAACGGCCGCCGCTCGATGCAGGCCTACTTCTCCGGGCAGAACCTCGCGTTCGGCGTGATCGCGGTGCCGCTGCTCACCGCGGTCTCCTTCGGCCTGGCCGCGGTGGCCAAGCACCCGGTGGACGGATTCCTGGGCATGGCGGTGGACCTGGTCGGGATCGGCGCGGGCCTGGCCCTGGCCAACATCTTCACCGCCGGCAGTCCCTACCCCGTGGAGAAGCGGTCAGGGACCCCCACGCCGCGGCCGCTCGACGGGTACATGGGCCTGTCGGTCGGGGTGACCTTCGGCAGCCTGATCGCCGTGGCGGTGGCGATCGTGCCGATCATCCTCGCCGTGATCCTCACCGCCACGGCGCCGACGGGGGTCCGGATGCCGCTGCTCGTGCTGTGCGCCGCGGTGTACGGCCTGGCGCTGACCTGCGCCGGCGTGGGCATCGCGTCCCAGGTCGCGGGGCGGAAGGTGCCCGAGCTCTACCAGATCGCGGTCCGCACCAAGTTGTAGCCGCGGGCCGGCGTGTGCAACCCTGGGCGACACGGGGGCCGCCCAGGGTTGATCGCCGTTCCTAGGCGGGCGCCGGGGGGATGTTGTAGTTCATCCGGAACAGGTTGCCGGGGTCGTACTCGGCCTTGACGCGGCCGAGCCTGGCGTACTTCTCCGCGCCGCCGAGGGCCTCCACCACGCGGTCCTGCTCGTCGAAGTTGAGCATGTTGACGTAGACGCCCCGGCCGACCCACGGGGCCAGGTCGGCCACGATCGCCCGGGTGCGGGCGATGTAGTCCGGGTCGAGGGCGGGGTCGTCCCAGCGCATGGCGAAGTTCAGCCAGAGCAGGTAGCCGCGATTGGAGAACGCGGTGTCCGGTTCGGCCACGTCGCCGATGGCGCCGCCGAGGCCGATGATCTCGACCTCGCCCTCCATCGGCATGTCCCGCCAGAAGCCGACCAGCTTGTCGATCGCCCCGTCGGCCAGGTCGGCGACGTGCGCCTCCTTGGTGTAGTAGCGGTGGCCGTCCTCGAACTCGGTGTCGATGAGCCGCTGCACGCCGGCCGCGAACGGCAGCAGCGTGGTGGCCTTGATGCAGGGCGTGCCGATCTCGGTCAGCCGGTCAATCGTTTCGGCGCCGGCCGGGTCCTCGGCGTCGTCCAGCCACATCGAGACGAGCATCAGCAGCCGCCGGCCCACGTACTGCGGCGGGACGAAGGGCAGCGCGGGCATGTCGTGCTTGAGCGCGGCGTGCCAGCCGACGGTACGCGGCAGGGCGGGCACCATCGCCGCGTAGGCGCGCAGCGCCTCGGCGGCGTGCTCGGGCTCGTAGACCGAGACCCCGATGCGCATCATCGGGCCGAAGTCGTAACCGCGGAAGGTGAAGCGGGTGACGATGCCGAAGTTGCCGCCGCCGCCGCGCAGCGCCCAGAACAGGTCCGGGTGGCTGGTCTCGCTGACCTCGATGACCTCGCCGCTGGCCAGCACGAGCTCCAGGGAGACGAAGTTGTCGCAGGTCAGGCCGTGCTTGCGGGAGAACCAGCCGATCCCCCCGCCCAGGGCCAGGCCCGCCACGCCGGTCTCGGACATGATGCCGGCCGGGACGATCAGGCGGTGCGGCGCGGTGGCCGCGTCGACGTTGCCGAGCAGGCAGCCGCCGCCCGCGTGCACCAGCTTGCGCGCGGGGTCGACGATGACCTCGCGCAGCCCGCTCAGGTCGATGGTCAGGCCGCCGTCGGACATGGCCTTGCCGGCCACGTTGTGCCCGCCGCAGCGGACGGCCGGCGCCAGGGCGTGCTCCCGGGCGACGTCGACCGCGGCCACGACGTCGCTGGTATCGGAGCAGCGCAGGATCAGGCCGGGGCGCCGGTCGATCATGGCGTTCCAGACCAGGCGGGCCTGCTCGTAGCCGGGGTGATCCGGGCCGATGACCTCGCCCTTGAACCGGCCTGCCAGCTGGTCGGCGATGCGCAGTCGCAGCTGCTCGTCGATTCTCGACGATATACTGGAAGCGGACGTCGTCGCGGACATGGGGACGTTCCTTTCTAAGCTGGGGTTATGCCGGCACGGCGTTCTCGGCGCTCGGCGCTCTCGGCGCTCTCGGCGAGCCGGCGCATCGCGTTGAGGGTGGCCGCCACGGCCTTGAGGTAGTCGCCGGTCATGGAGTCGGCGTAGGCCTTCTCCTCGGCGGAGCCCGCTTCGACGCCGTGGACGACCAGGGCAAAGCTGAAGCGGAGCTGAAGGTCATCCGCGTCGCCCTCTATCTCGTTCGCGATCGTGCCGAGGACCGGGCCGGCGATCCGGGTGAAGGTCACCCGGTGCGGGGCCTCGAGCGTGATCCGCTCGGTGAAGCGCTGGCCACGGAAGTCGATGTCGCGGTCGAACACGGTGTCGGTGTGGCGCCGGGTGACCTCGCAGTAGGTCATGGCGGGCACGAACGGCAGCGCGTTGTTGGCCTTGAGCACCAGCCCGTCCCAGACGTTCTCCCGGCCCAGGTGCGGCTCGCCCGGCACGTTGACCGGGAGCTGGTGCGTGACGAAGATCATGATGGCTCCTCCGTTGGATCGATCACGGTGTTCTCCAGGGCGCCGAGGCCGTCGACGGCGACCCGGACGACGTCGCCGCCGCGCAGGTACAGGCCCCGCCCCGCGCCGACCCCGGACGGCGTGCCGGTCACGATGACATCGCCCGGCTCCAGCGTGACCACCTCGCTGGCCGCCGCGACCAGCTCGGCGACCGTGCTGACCATGTCGGCGGTGGACTCGTCCTGCTGCAGCTCGCCGTTCACCCACAGCCGCAGGCGCAGGTCCTGCGGATCGGGAACCAGGAACGCGGGGGTGATGCCCGGCCCGAGCGGAAGCGAGCCCTCCATGGACTTGGCGGCGAACCAGTCGTAGGTGAAGGCTTCGGCGGGCACGACCTCGCGGCGGTGGTAGCCGCGCGCGGTCACGTCGTTGGCCACGCAGTAGCCGGCCACGTGAGCCAAGGACCGTTCGGTCAAAATGTCTTTTCCCTCGGTACCGATGACGACGGCCAGTTCGGCCTCCCAGTCGAACCGGGCCCGGGCCGCCGAACGGATCACGATCGGGTCATGCGGACCGATCACCGAGGTGGTCGGGGCCTTGAGGAAGAAGAACGGGCGCCAGCCCCCGGCCGGGATCTCGCCGCCCATCTCGCGCATGTGCCCGCGGTAGTTGACGCCCGCGCAGATCACCTTGCGCGGCCACCGCAGCGGCGCGAGCAGCGCGTCGTAGTCGGCGGCCGGGGCGCCGTCGAGGTCCAGGCCGCGCAGGACCGCCTCGGCCGCCGCCCAGTCGGACAGCAGGTCCATCATGGTGGACCAGCGCTTGAGGTCCGGCGGGACGACCAGGGTCCCGTCTTCGCGCAGGATCCCCAGGGCGGCGGCGTCCTCGCCGGCGTAGGTGACCAGGGACCAGGTCACGAGGCCCCCTGATGGGGTGAGACGCCGGACACCTGGTCGTGCACGACCGCGATGTCCAGGTCGCCGCACCCGTCGGCGAGCGCCTTGTCGAAGACCTCCTTGGCGGCCGAGAACACCGGCGCGGGCAGGCCGAGGCGCGCGGCGTGATCGGTGATCTGCTCCAGGATGGGATGCAGGGTGGCCACGGGGCCGGGTGCGGGGGACCACTTGCGTTCGGCCATGAGGGGGCCGCGCTGCTGCCATATCGCCGAGGTGGCGATGGAATCGTTCAGGGTGCGCTGCACGAGGTCCAGGTCCAGGCCGCTGCGCCGGGCCAGCGCCATGGCCTCCGCGGCCGCGACCGTGTGCACCGCGAGCAGCAGGTTGGCGATGTACTTCAGCTGCGCGCCGGCGCCGAACTCCCCGGCGTACACCCACGGACCCGAGATCGCGTCGAGCACCGGGCGGACCGCCTCGACGCTGGACGGGTCTCCCGAGGCGAAGGTGGTGGCCAGCCGGGGCGCCACCATGCCCGGGCTGCCGCTGATCGGGCAGTCGAGCAGGTCACCGCCCCTGGCCCTGGTCGCGTCGCGCAGGTGTTTCTTGCGGGTCACGTCGATCGTGCTCATCTCGATGTGGACCGAGCCCGACCGCAGCGCGGTGAGGGTGCCCGTCGGGCCGAGGATGACCTCCTCGACCGCCTCGGCGTCGGGGACGATCGACAGCAGCACGTCGGCGCTGGCCGCCACTTCGGCCGCCGACGCGGCCACGGCGCCGCCGGCCTCGGCGAGCTCGGGTGAGCCGCTGCGCCGGTAGCCGATGACGGCGAAGCCGCGCTCCATCAGGTTCCTGGCGATCGGCAGGCCCATCTTGCCGAGGCCGATCACGCCGACGCGCTCGCGGTCGCGGTCTCATGGCCTGCTCCTATCGCTCTTGTCGCTGCTGTCGCTCTTGTCGTTCTTGTCGCTCTTATCGTTCTTATCGCCAGTCGAGGGTGCCGGAGCCCAGCGAGATCGTCACGCCGACGCTGCCCTCGTTCAGCCGCCACCGGTGCACGGTGAACGTCCGCAGGCCCGCCTGGACGAACGGGTCGGCGGCGGCGATGGCGCGGGCGGCGTCCTCATCGCCGGCGCGGATCACGGTGACGCCCGAGCCCGGGCCGGTGCCGGGCCCGGACAGCAGCGGACCCGACAGGAACAGGACGCCGTCGGCCTCCAGCCCCAGCATCCAGGCCACGTGCTTCTCGGCGTGCTCGTCGATGGCTTGCTGGGTGGTGTCGGCCATGGGCACGGACCAGATGAGCCAGTAGTCACGGCCGAGCAGCCGGGACAGCTCAGGTGCCTGCGGCCTGTCGGGTGCTTGCGGCCCGGCACCCGGGCCGCCAGTCGCCTCGCTGCCGCTGGCCGTGCCGGTACCGCTCATGCGTCAAACTGTATGCAGTTTGCGATGGCGGTTCAAGAGCTGACCACAAAACTGTATGCACATTCCGGGATGACGGTCAGGCGTGGGGCTACGCGGGCTACGCGGGCGTTGTCGGCTAGAGCGGGTAGACGGTGGGCGTCGTGGTATAGGTTCGGCCGGCCGGGGTCCGCCAGACCAGGACGCCCGGCTCTGGCATCTCCAGCCACCACCCTTCGGCCTGCTTGCACCGATGATGATGGCGACACAGCGGAGCGAGGTCGCACGGGCAGGTAATGCCGCCCTGGTGCCAGGGCTCGGTGTGATCCAGGTCACACCGAGCGGCCGATCGCCGGCACCCGGGGGCGGTACAGCAGGCGTTGCGGACCCGGACCAGGTGCTGGAGCTTCCGGCTCGGCCGGTAGGTGCGCTCGGCCTGGCTGTGATCGCAGGGGCCGCGGATGACCGGCCGGAAGGTGATCTTCATGCCGCGCAGGTACTCAGCGGCGTGCTGGCTGCCGCCGAACCTGGGCGGCGGATGCCGCCCGGACGCGCAGCCATGGGCCGCGGCGGTGCCGTCGGGGTACAGGACGGTCACGCACCACCGGGTGTGCGGATGCCGGGCCGCGGCGGCGACCAGATCCCGGGCCGTCTGCGCGTCGACCAGGCCCAACCCGGCGACATCGGCCGGGGTATCGGACCGGCCGACCGCGGTGGACCACGGCACGGTGATGTTCACCAGCGCGGCCAGGCTGGGTCCCTTGTCCGCCACCGTGGCGCCGTCGCCGGCCGGGGCCGGGTCGGGTTGGCTGCCGGTCTGGCCGTGGTCCGGGCCGGGCGGGATGCTGGCCTGGTCGTGGTCCGGGTCGCCGGGGACGTCACGGCTGTCCCGTTCCTGGAGCAGGTCCAAGTACGCCTGGACGCGCAGTTCTCGCAGGGTGCCGGGCATTCCGGCGGCGCGCAGGTCGAGGGCTCGCTGCTCGACGTGCTGCCACGAAGCGAGAATCTCATCGGAAGGCAGTTGCCTGGCGATCATCCCCGCGTTGCCGGACTGCTCGCGGAACGGGCGGACGTGCGCGTCTTTCTTCGCGGCTTCCTTGCGGCGCTGGACCGACTCGGGGTCCAGCTTGAGGACGAGCTTGTGGGCGGCGTACCGCAGCTCGCCGAACGTCTTGCCCTGCGCCGCTACCGCGAGGGTCTCGTCGGCTTTGGCGGCGTCCTCGGGCGACAGGACCGAGGTCTCGTCTTCGATGATCCGGACATGGACAGGGTGGATCAGCCCGGCGGCCAGCGCGGCGAAGGTACGCGGGAGCCGCTCCCCCACGACGCAGACGTAGTCGATGTGGTCCGCGGCGGACCGCCAGGCGAGGTGGAGCTCATCGGCCAGCTCGTCGGCGGCGAACTCGCGGCGCCCGGCGGGGCCTGCGGCGCGGCGGGTGGCGAGCTCGCGGACGGCGGACATCTGGGTCCAGGCGATCCGGGACTCGAGCCGCCGCGTGGCCGCGATGATCCCCATCAGCTGGTCATCCGACAACCCGGCCAGCCCTTCCCCGTCCTGGCCGACCAGGGCGTGCATCACCGTGGTCAGCAGCGGCCCGGGCGGCATGGTGTCCGTCTGGCCGTCCTGGGCGAACCCGGTCACATCCAGCTGCTCGGCCGGCAGGCACATGAACAGGCCCTGCTCTCCCGCGTCCGGCGCAGGCGGATACCCAGAGCCGTCCGGCTCCTGGTCGTCGTGCCCCGGGTCGGGGGGCGGGTCTGGGATCATGCACCACCTCTCGTCAGGGAGAAGCGTTCATCGCGCTGAGTATATCACATCTCAGGCAGAAATAACAAACACCAGTTCGATGCTAGAACCAAGCCTTCGCCGACCGCGACGGCCTCGGGCGGTGTCGTCGGGGCCGGTGCGGATAAACTGTATGCAGTTGTCGACCTAGGGAGAGCGTGCGCCATGGCCCGTGTCGTGCAGGTTCCCGACATCCGCAGGGTCGACCTGCCCGAGGCCCGGCAGGCCATCCCGCACGTCCACGCCTACCTCAGGCAGTGCATCCTCGACGGCACGTTGTCGCCCGGCACCAAGCTGTCCCAGGTCAGCCTGGCCGCTCAGCTCGGCATCAGCCGTACTCCGTTGCGGGAGGTGCTGCGGATGCTGCAGGAGGAAGGCCTGGTCGAGATCGAGCCGAACCAGCGGACCAAGGTCGCGGGCCTGGATCCGCAGGAGCTCGATGACGTCTACGCCAGTCGCATCCTGCTGGAGACGCTCGCCTTGTCGATGACGATCGGCCACTTTGGCGCGAGGGCGCGCGGCGAGGCCAAGCGGCTGCTGACCACGATGCGCCGGGCGGCCAAGGCCGGAGATTTCGACGCGTGGTTCGCGGCGCACGCCGACTACCACCGGGTCTGCACCGCGGCGGCGGGCGAGGCGATGCAGCGCCAGCTCCGGGCGTTCGCCGACCGGACGACCCGGTATATCCGCATCTACCAGCTCTCCGAGCCCAACAACTGGCAGACGGCCGGCGACGCCGAGCACGCCGCGATCCTCGAGGCGCTGATCGCCGGCGACGAGGCGGGCGCACTGACCGGCATGGCGCACCATCTGGAGCGCACGGCGCTGCGGGTGCTGGCCGACTGCGCGCCCGACTACGCGCCGGTGGCCGTGCCGCACGCGGTGGCCCTGATCGACCGTCAGCCAGCCGCGGCGTTCCGGCTGACCGGAGCGAGCTAGGTGATGGCCGCGGTCTCGGCCTGCCGGGTGGAGCGGGCCTGAGGCTGCGTGATCGGGCGGGTGGTCGGGCCGAGCCACATGTCGATGGAACCCGGCTCGGACGGGTCGAAGGTACGGGGCACCCAGGCCGCCTCGTCCTCGATTCGCCGCACGCCGAAGGAGTACTCGTAGGTGAACTGCTCGGGGCCGAGGAAGTAAAGGAAGATCGCGGTGGACTGCGGATGCCGACCTGGGCCCATCTCGATCTCGACGCCGTGCTCGAGCAGGAAATGCCAGTTCCTGAACACGTCGTCGATGGACGCCACCTGGAAGTTCATGTGGCACAGGCCGGGTCCGTCGCCGCGGAAGACGGCGAGCTTGTGGTGCACAGGATCGATGCGCATGAGGCAGGCGGCGTCACCGATCCAGTCCGAGACCCGGGCGTTGAACCGGGTACTCCAGAACCGGTATGCCTCATGCACGTCGGGTGCGTCCAGGCACAGGTGACCGAACTCGCTGATCCCGGCCGACCGGCTGAAGGCCACCGGCCGGGCGATGGATTCCTGCTGGCTCACCAACTCGATCCGGTTGCCGAACGGGTCGTCGAAGCCGACGAAGTCGCGGACCCGCCGGGACCGGGCCTCGGCCGCCGAGCCACGGCGCACGGCCAGCCCGGAGCGCTCGAGTTCGGTCTCGGCCGCCTCGAGCGCGTCCGCATCGGCCACGGTGAAGCCGGAGGAGATCACCCCGGAGGGTCCCTCGACCAGGGCCAGGCAGTGGTGGCGGTGATCGGCACGCAGGTGAGCCACGCCGACCTCGGGCGCCGCCAGTTCCAGGCCGACGATCTCGGTCGCGAACCGGGTGGCGGCGTCGAGATCGGCGACCCCGGACCGGACGTAGGCGATATCGGTGAGGGTGATCACGGGGCGAAGACGGGAGCCAAGTCGATGTAGATCTGCCAGTCGCGTACCAGGTCGCCCTCGAAGGTGAGGATATCGGCGTTGGGCACGGTGACCGTCTTGCCGTCCTTGCGCCGGTACTCGACCTCCGCCTGCACCACGGTCGTGTCGCCGACGTCCCAGGTGTTGAGGATGTGGTGGGTGAGGCCTTCGATCATGGCCCAGAAGCCCAGCACGCCCTCCCTGACCGCGGACCGGCCCAGGGCCGGATCGGCGTTCGCGAAGCGGAACCTCACGTCCGGGGTCAGGTGGGAGACGAACTTGTCGGCGTCCTCGGCGTCGATGTCGGCGAAGATCGGGGTCACGTCGCGGCTCATGATGCGCTCCTCGGTTCTTGGTTGCTCAGGAAGGTCTCGGGCGGCGGCGCGCCCCACAGGTGGGGCGGGACGTCCCAGTCGCCGGCCACCCAGCAGTCGTCGATCTGATCGATGTCGGAGAACCACTCGATCCACGAGCCCCAGGGATCGGGGTTGTAGTGGAAGAAGTTGGACCCGATGGTGTGGCGGCCCAGGCCCCACCCCGTACCGCGTCCCCGGGCTCGCATCCGGTCCGCGCCGATGGCGATCGCGTCGATGGACGGCACCTCGAAGCTGGCGTGGTGGAAGCCGCGGTGGGTGCTGGCGATGAACCCGAAGATGTGATGGTCGCCGGGTCCGGCGTTGAGGAACGTCACCCGGTCGTGATGGATGGTGTCGCTGACCCGCAGGCTCAGGACCTGGGTGTAGAACTCGGTCATCGGCCCCGGCTGCGCGGTGAACAGCAGCGAGTGACCGAGCCTGCGGGGCAGCACGTCCTTGGTGGCTTCGGTCCACTGCGCGACATTGCGCCGCTGTTGGCTGGCGCCCATGTTGACCAGGACCTCGGCGGCCGGCCGAGCCGGGGCCGGTTCGGTGTCGAGCAGCTGCACCGCGGTGCCGTCGGGGTCGCGGATCCACAGGCCGTCTTCGGGGGCGCCGGGCGGGGGCCCGGTGACGGGCGTTCCGGCCCGCTCCAGCGCCTCGCGAACCGAATCCATCGTGCCCGGGCGCAGCGTGAAGCTGACGTGGTGCAGCCGCTTGGCCGGGGCCTGGACCAGCCGTACCTGCTCCTGGTCGCGGCCGGGGCAGCGGGCGACGAGCGAACCGTCCTTCTCGTTCGTATCGAGGCCGAAATCCTGCAGGAAACCCTCGGCCACGGCCAGGTCGGGTACTTCCAGCGCGTAATGGTGCAGCCCTGAGATCACGGCTCCTCCCAAACCTTGCTCCCGCTTGCCCGCTTCGGCTCATGTCCTCGTTCCGCTGCCGCGATTCCGCTAAGCAGCTTCCGCTAAAACTGCATACAGTTTTAGACTGCATACAGTTTAGCCACGCGCCCGGCGATCTGGGAAGGGGCGATCTGAGGTGACCGGGGGATCGATGCGAACCGACATCGCCGAGGCCGCGAACGTGCTGTCCCGGCTGGGGCTGGTCACCGCGTACGGGCACGTGTCGGCTCGGGCCGGGGATTCCATGCTGATCACGCCCGCCGCGGACCTGGCCGGGGTCGCGGCCGCCGACGTGCTCGAGGTGCCGCTCGGGATCCCGGCCTCGCTGCCGGCCGGAGTTCCGGCGGAGGCGTGGGTGCACCTGGCCCTGTACCAGGCGCGGCCCGACGCCGCCGCGATCGCGCGGGCTCAGCCGCTCAGCGCCTACGCCGCCTCGGCGGCCGTCACGGCCCTGGCGCCGCTGCACGGCCAGGCGGCATGGCTCGGCGAATCGGTTCCCGTGCACGACAGCGCCGCGCTGCTCCGCTCCCCCGAACTGGCCGAGCGCGCGGCGCGCAGCCTGCCCACAGGCGAGGCACTGCTGTTGCGCGGCAACGGCGCGCTGGCCGTCGGCGCGACGCCGGGCATCGCGGTGGCCAGGATGTGGCTGCTCGCGGCGGCCTGCGACGTCTATCTCGCGGCCACGGCCGTCAGAGAGACGATCGGAACGGCCTTCGGGCACCCCGTTCTCGGTCACCCCGCTGTCCGCCGACGAGATCGCCTCGTGGCGCGCCGTCCAGGACGAACTGCTTCCACGGCTCTGGCAGCATCTGCGCCGCCAGCCCTGAACGACGTCCCCACGATGACGCGCACCGGTCCGGCGGATTGTCACCCGGCCATGTTGTCGTGTATGGCGGCTAGGCGGGCGAGTTCGACGCGTGAGGTGATGCCGAGCTTGGCGAAGGCATGACGGAGATGGTTGCTGACGGTGTGCTGGGAGAGGAAGAGCCGCTCGGCGGTCTGGCGGTTCGTCAGCCCCTGGGCAACCAGGCGCACGACGTGAAGTTCGGACTCGGTCAGTCCTGACCAGCCGTTTCGCGGTGGGGCCATCCCAGCGAGGCGGCGACGGACACCGAGGGCACGAAGCCGTCGCCGGACGCGCGCCGCGTCCCAGGACGCACCTGCATGGGAATACAACTCGAGCGCCTGGCCGAGCAGGGCGACGCCTTCCTCCCGGTCTCCGCGCCCGGCCAGGACCCTTCCGGCGTCTTCCATCGCCGAGGCCAGGGCCAGCGGCCGCGGTCCTTCTTCGAAGCACTTGACTGCTACGGCGAGGCAATCCGCGTCACGCATTACCAGGCCCTCCGCGTGAGCAGCGGTGCCTGCGACCGAGGCTACGCCCGGGTTCAGCCGAAGACGCTCCTGGGCAGCCGTCACCGCGGAGGCCGCGAGCTCACCGTCGCCGGCCGCCACCGCGATCCGGGCCAGCGGCACCTCATCGGTGACATCCACAGGGTTCAGCGGCACGATGGTGAAGCGCTCAGCCTCGCCCAGAGCGCACAGGTGAGCCCGTGCCGCGGCGGCGTCACCTTCCCACAGGGCAATCAGAGCCAGGAGCCACGAGCCGGCGCGCTGTCCCGACCGCGCGCCCGTCTCAAGCAGCGCACGGGCGATGGCCGCGCATTTGCGGATCTGCGGCTCGTTCCCGGTGTGCATCGCCACGCGCCCGGACGCCACGGCAGCCTGGACGTCGAGGCTGCTGGCCGGCGTGGCCTTCTCCATGGCCGCGACAACCCCGTCCAACGCCGCGGCTGCCTCGGCAAGCCGGCCGACCTGCAGGAGCCGGCAGCCGCGCCCGCCCTCCCATTCCCGCACCGCCCATCCCTGGTGGTCTCGCTGGCCGGCCACAAGGCCGTCGGTCGACAGGCGTAGTGCCTCGTCATACCGGTCGAGGGCGGCGAGCAGCTCCGTCCGCAACCGGGATGCCAGCAACTCGCGCACCGGCTCGTTCGGCTCGGATCGTCGCCGCTTGACCGCCTCGATCCTCTCGAGCGCGGGACCGAAGTTGCCGCTCGCGTATTCCAGCAGCGCCTCGGAGACGGCGAGGGTGAAGGTGGCATCGGGGTCGCCGGCTGAGCGCACGGCGTGACGTGCCTGACGCAGCAGCTTCCGCGCATCCTGCGGGCGGCCGGCCGATACGAGGTTGTGCACGAGCCGGGCGAGGTGCCGCGCCCGCAGAGCCCCGGGCAGGCCGGCGAGCGCGAGCGCGCGCCGGCCAGCCTCGGCTCGCACATCGGCCGAGACCGCGATCATCCACGCGATGCTGAGCCGGACCTCCGCCTCCTGCTCCACCGAGAGCGCCTCACCCAGGGCATGATCGGCGAAGGCCTTGCCCTCCTCGACCCGCCCGGCGGCGTGTAGCAACAACACGGTCTCGGCCGCCAGCGGGCCGCGCAGCGGATCACCTGCGCCAGCGAGCTCGAGCGCCAGCCGGGTCAGGTCCGCCGCCGCACCCGGATCAGAGGAGCCCAGGGCACGCGCGGCCTCGCGCAGCGTCCGCACGGCCACCTGGTCGCCGGGCTCGGCGCTGGCCGCCAGCTGAGCGGCGACCTCCGCCGGCGGAGCCGGCGGCCAGCAGCGCGTCGACGGCCTGCCGCTGCAGGGCGCGCAGCGCGGTGGGCGGCAACGTGTCCTGCACCGCCTCGCGGATCAGGTCGTGCCGGTAGGCCAGCAGGCCGTCGTCCTCGGCCAGCAGGTCGGCGCGCAGCAACTCGTCGACCGGTGCCAGCAGCGCCGACGGCGGCTCGTTCAACATCGCCGACAGGTGACCGAAGGAGAAGCGCCGCCCCAGCACCGATGCCACCAGCGCGGCCTGCCGCGCGGGCTCCGGCAGCCGGGAGAGCCGCTCTCGCATGCTCTCGGTGACCCGGGTCGGCAGCCGCGCCTCGACCAGGGTGGCGTGCCCGGAGTCGGTCCGCACCAGCGCATCCTCCTGCAGGCCGCGCAGCAGCTCCACCAGCAGGAACGGGCTGCCGTGCGCGCGCCCGGCCAGCTCGAGCAGGCCCGGGTCGGGCTCCGCACCCAGCAGGTCCCCTGCTACCTTCCCGACCGCGTCGCCGTCGAGCGGGCCGAGCGGCAGAGTCTGCGCCCCGATCTCCTCCAAGCTCTCGATCGCCGCCCGCAGCTCGGCCCGGGCCTGGCCCTCGCGGAAGGACACCAGCCACATGATCGGCAGGTGGGCCAGGCGTGGCGGCAGCGTCCGCAGCGCAGCCAGACTGCCGCCGTCCGCCCAGTGCATATCATCGATGCAGACCAGGACCGGGGACGCCAGCGCGGCTTCCTCGAGCAGGGACTCAAGTTCCTCCAGCAGCCAGTAGCGCTGCTCGGGCAGGAAATGCAGCCGGTGCCGCGCGGCCGGATCGACCAGCGGCTCGCGGCCGTCGAACAGCGCAGCGACCAGGCCGCCCATCGGCACCACTTGGTCACTTGCCTGCACCACACCGAAACCCGCGCGGACTCCGGCCGGGTCGGCCATCGCCGCGGCCTCGGTCAGCAGCCGCGTCTTGCCGAAACCCGCCCGGCCCTGCACGAACACGACCGCGCCACAGCCCTCCCGCGCGGCGGCCAGCCGCTCGCCGATCACGGCGAGCTCCCCGTCGCGCCCTCGCAACGAGGCTCGTGTCACCGGGGAACGTGCAAACGGCCTGATACGGCGACTCTAGGCCGCTCGGTCTCTACTGTCACCAGCCGATGCGCAGCCGCCCCGTCAAACCCAGGCACCGACAGAATCTCAGGTTCACGTGCCGAGTGCCGGCCTTCCGGAGGCACAGCGCCGGTCAGTTTACGAATGGCATGTTCGTGTCATTGCCTGGCAGGCGCCAGAGGGAGAACCCTGTAAATCCAGCGCTTTCGACGGGAATGCCGCACCGACGCCAGTTCGCCGCATACCCGTTCTGAGCAGGCCGCGGGTGAAGCTTGCCGTGCCCTCACATCACCATCCCGGCACTACTTAGGAAAGGAAGCCGGCGACACCCCGGCGACATCGATTACGAGCTGCATCGCGATAAGGCCCCGCGCCCAGCGCCCGGCGAACCCCGTCCGGGCTCAGCGACAACTGCCCGGAGTAAGCCATGACTGCACTACCTGACAACAGAGCGGCGGCGAACCGGCGCGCCTTCCTGGCCGCTGCGGCGGCGGCCGTCGCCGCGCCCACCGCGTTCGCGGTCCTCGGGGCCGCCTCGCCGGCCAGCGCCAGCGCCGCCCCCGGATGTCCCCTACCGGGCTACGCCCCGGTACCCCCGTCGGCGCTCGGGCCCGCCCTCAACACCGACGGCTACTTCGCCGGGCAGATCAACGGCAATCTCTACTGGGTGACCGACTCGTTCTACCAGGCCATGTTCCTGACCACCCGCGACGGCGTGGTCCTCGTCGATGCCCCGCCCACCATCGGCCACAACCTGCTGCGCGCGATCGAGGCCATCACCAGCGCGAACGGAATGCCCAGCACGGTCACCCACATGGTGTACTCCCATTCCCACGCCGACCACATCGGTGCGTCCTCCCTCTTCGGCGGCAACGTGGTCCGCATCGGGCACATAGAGAACCTCCGCCTGCTGCTCCGCGACGATGACCCGAACCGGCCGCCGCCAACGGTGACCTTCGAGGACCGGTACGTCCTGGAGGTCGGCGGAGAGGTGCTCGAACTGGCCTACCACGGGCCGAACCAGACACCTGACAACATCTTCATCCACGCTCCCGCGCAGCGGACCCTGATGGTCGTCGACATCCTCTTCCCGGGATGGGTGCCGTTCAAGAGCCTGGGCATCGCCCAGGACATCCCCGGCTGGATCGGCGCCCAGGACGTGGCCATGAGCTACCCGTGGACGACGCTGGTGGGCGGCCACCTCGGCCGCCTCGGCACCCGCGCCGACGGCCTCACCCAGATCCAGTACGTCGCCGACCTGCAGGCCAGCACCCGGGCCGCGATCGCCTCCGTCGACCCCACGCCGTACTTCCACCAGTACGCGCCGAACGCCTGGGCGATCTTCAAGGCCTACCTCAACGCCGTCTCCACCCAAGCCGCCAACCCGGTCATCGCCAAATACACCGGAGTGCTCGCCGCCGCCGACGTCTACACCTTCCTCAACGCCGCGGCAATGCTCGACTCGCTGCGGGTCGACACCGGCGACCTGGGACCCTTCGGCGATCACCCGTAGGCCAGATCATTCGCGACCCAAATTCCTGCCTGGCTGGCCGAAGACATGACCGTTTACCGAGGTGACAACCAAGACTCGGCGTTCATCGAGAAAATCAGAAGGCTGATCTCACAGGGACCGGACTGGCCCCGGCGCATCTTGAACGATGACGGTTACTTCAAAGTGATCTGATGGCCTTAAACCGAGGCTTGGCAGGTTGACCTGTGTCTTCGTAACTACTTCTGCCATGGGCAGATCTCGGTGCGTCCGCCGTTGTGATTGTGCTCACGAGGCCAGAAACAAGCAAGGAGGCAACGATGCGGGCGATCACGGTCAGCGAGTACGGCGCCAGCCCGGCGGTCACCGAGTTGCCCAGGCCGCAGCCCGGGCCCGGCCAGGTGCTTATCGCGGTCCGGGCCGCCGGAATGAACCCGATGGATCTGCAGATCGCGAACGGCGGCTGGAAGAATCGGATGCCAGCGACGTTCCCGATGGTGCTCGGCGCCGATCTGGCGGGCGCTGTGGAAGAAGTCGAGCCCGGCGCGATCCGGCTTGCGCCCGGTGATGCGGTATTCGGCCAGCTGCTGATCCCTCCGCTGGGATCGGCGGGAACATACGCCGAGTACGTGGCGGTCAGCGAGGATGCGCCGCTGGCCCGCGTGCCAGCCGGCCTGGACCCGGTCATCGCCGCCGCGCTGCCCACCGCGGGCGGCACCGCGATGGCGATCGTCGAATCGCTGGCACCGCTGGACCGCAAGACCGTGCTGATCGTCGGCGCGTCCGGCGGTGTCGGCTCGTTCTTGACCCAGTTCGCCGCCGGCGCGGGCGCGCACGTCGACGCCAGCGCTCCGTTGGCCGAGGCCGGGCGGATGAAAGGCTACGGGGCCGCCGAGACGATCGACCGCGCGGCGACGCCGCTGCCCGATGCCATCGCCCGCGCGCACCCGGACGGCATCGACGTGCTGATCGACCTGGCCAGCGATACCCGGCAGTTCGCCGCCCTGGCCCGGCACGTGCGGCCCGGCGGAAACGCGATCACCACCCGGTACGTCGCCGACCGGGAGGCCCTCGCGGCATTGGGTGTCACCGGCGTCAACTTCCGGCTCCCCATGACGGTCTCGCTGCTGGACCGGCTGGCCTCTGCGGTCGTGGCCGGGATCATCGTGCCCCCGCCGATTACCCGGACCAGCCTCGACGAAGTCCCCGCCCTGATGAGCGAGCACGGGCGCGGCGAAGGAAAAACCGTGATCACGATGTGAGCCCGGCCCGCCAGCAACAGTTCCTTAGTCCCAGCCCGGTCACTGAACGCGGTGGGCAAACAACGTGGGAGCAGACATGGCATTCCTTGACGAACGACGGTGGCAGGGCAAGATCTTTGACGGCACCTGGCGTACGGCCGACGGCGGTGTGAAGGCCGTCGTCGAGCCCGCCACCGGCGACAAGCTGGGCACCGTCGGGTTCGCGGCCCTCAGTGATCTGGAGCGCTCGGCGCTCCGAGCCCGCGAGGCCCAGGTGGCCTGGGCCGCGGCGCCCTTCAGGGAACGAGCAGCCGTCATGCGCCGTGCCGCGGAGCTGTGGGCGAAGCACAGCGACGACATCCAGGGCTGGCTGATCCGCGAATCCGGTGGCACCCGCGCCAAGACGGCACAGGAGCTGAGCGACGCCGTCGACGAGTGCCTGGAGGCCTCCGCCCTCCCCTCACACGCTCTGGGAGAAGTGCTGCCGAGCGAAAAAGCGCCCCTGAGCATGAGCCGCCGCGTCCCGGTCGGCGTGGTCGGCGTGATCGCGCCGTTCAACGCGCCTGTCAAGCTTGCGATCCGCTCGGTCGCCCCGGCACTGGGACTCGGCAACGCGGTGATCCTCAAGCCCGACCCGCGTACACCGGTCTCCGGCGGGGTCGTCTTCGCCAGGATCTTCGAGGAGGCAGGGCTGCCCCCCGGCGTGCTGCACTTCCTTCCCGGCGGCGGGGACATCGGTTCCGCGATGGTCACTGACGCGAATGTGCAATCGGTCTCCTTCACCGGATCGACGAAGGTGGGGCAGTCGGTCGGCGAACTCGGCGGGCGGCACTTCACCCGTGTCCAGCTCGAACTCGGCGGCAACAACGCGCTGATCGTGATGGGTGACGCGGATCTGGACCGCACGGTGGCCGCCGCGGCCCGCGGAAGCTTCTTCAACGCGGGCCAGGGCTGCATGGTCATCGGCCGGCACCTGGTGCACGAGTCGATCTACCACGAGTACGTGGACAAGCTGGCTGCCGCGGCCGACGGCCTCACCGTCGGCAACCCCGCCACCAACGACGTCGATCTGGGCCCGATCATCGACGAACGCCAGCGGGACAGGATCCACTCCCTGGTCACTGGCAGCATCACGGCAGGCGCCACGCTGCGCGCCGGCGGCACGTACGACGGGCTCTTCTACCGTCCCACGGTCCTCACCGGCGCCGGTCCCGGCACGCCGGCATACGACAACGAGGTCTTCGGCCCCGTCGCTCCCGTCATCTCTTTCGCCACGCCCGGCGAAGCAATCGATCTGGCGTCAGACAGTGAGTACGGGCTCGACCTGAGCATCATGACGGCCGACATCGGTGCCGGACTTCAGATGGCCCTTCGCATCCCCACCGGTACCGCGCACATCAACGATCAGACCGTCGAGGACGACGCGAACGCGCCGTTCGGCGGGATGCGCCACTCGGGCAACTCAGCAGGCTTCGGCGGCGCGGCGGCGAACATCGAGGCCTACACGGACACACGCTGGATCACCGCCCGCTCGACCGTGCCGGGCTAATCGCTCTCGACGGAGCGTGCGGCCTCCGCCCTGCAAGACGAGGGCGCCGCACGACGCTTACGTTCGGTAGACCTCAGGCCTCGCTGCTGAGGTTCGCCTCGAGGAGCGTTTCGATACCGTTGTGGTCTTGCCCGACAGCTGGATCGGGTCCCAGATCGGCGCGCCGTAGATCTTCTGTGACGCCGCGGGTTAACTTGCTGAAGAAGGACAGCTCTGGAAGCAGCTTGCCTGCGGCCTCGACAAGCTGCTGGGCGGTCTTGGCCGCTTGCTCGGCTTCTTCCGGGGTGGTCGTGTCAGCGGGCCGGCTTAGGTATTCCAGCTCGTTACGGCGGCGGCGGAGTGCACCGAAGGGCCGGAAGCCGTCACCGAACTGGGCTCGGACCGCATTTTCGACGGCCAGATGGCCACCGGTGACGGTAGACCGAAGGCCCTGTTGAGCGAGCAGGGCTGCACAGGCGAACCTGGCGGCGTCATAGGCCAGGACGAATGCGCTGTACGGATCGTCCTGGACGAGTCCGGCCGCGGTGGCGGCCGTCTTGCGGGCTTGCTCAAGGAGCGGGCTTCCGTCAGCTCCGGCTCCGGTTACCGGTTCCAGTCGCCCCTCGGCGATGAGCTGCTCGATGTCAGCCTCGCCTCTTGGCCATCTACCCATCGCCTGGCTTCCCCTCTTCCGGGTCCTGGCCGGGGGGCGTTGTGCCGTCGGGCACGAGCACCGCTACGTACGGGCTGGACTGGATCTGCCTGACAAGCGGATCAGCTGCCTGGCGCCATGCCTCTCCAGCCCGGATTACGGGGTTGACGGGCATGCCGAGCCGCTGTTGCGCGCGGTCGGCGGCATCGTAGACATCTTCCCTGCTAGGCCGGCCAACGACCAGGACATCCACATCATTGGGCGGCTTTCCGTGCCGTTCCTGGTAACGAGCCGCCCACGAACCGAAGATCAGGACCTCCTCGGCCCCTTCCAGGCCAGAGAACTCCTCTGCCACGACCTGGAGGGGCCCCCACGACAAGAACAGCAGCTCTGCCAGCGGTCGCGTCAGGCGGTTGTCCGGGTTCGCCTGCACCATCACTGACCTCCCCGACTGGCGTCGCTGCAGCAAGCCTGCGTCTGTCAGACGTCTCACCTCACCGTGGACGGTACTCAGCGGCGCGCCGAAACGGTCGGCCAGCTCCGTCAGGCTATGTTCCTCGCCAGGCTTGAGAAGAAGCGCGGCTAGGATGTCTGCTTGCAGACGTGACCGGAAGACAGGCAGCAACGCGGGCGCTGCGCTTCGCATAACCTGAAGATATCTACGAGTTATCCGAAGCGTCAAATCGGCGCGGGCAAGGGCATGGGGCTGATGTGGGCGGCAGAGAGGGCTGTGTCAGCGTTGTGAGCACCGAGCAGCCAGTTCTCTCATGCGGAAGCTATGTGAGTACGTGCTATTGGCCGTCTGGATCGTCTGTCCAGAGCCCGATCAGGCGGCCGAAGCGCTCGACGATCGCAGAGACGATTCCATCGTCCGCGACTGCGCGCCCGGCTTCCTCGCGGTCGGGGCGGCGCTCAGCCTTGGCCCAGGAGTGCAGCTGACCGAGTTGAGCGGCGAGATCGGGCTCGAGTTCGCTCCAGCGCCGCACAGCACGTGAACGGTCGGTCGTCCAGGTGTGATCGTGGACACTGACCAGCCCGGCGACGGCCAGGAGCGTCTTACGGGCGACCCGGACACCAAGCAGGTCCGCAGCCACCGGCCCGGACTCCAGCCCCTGCCGCCATCGCCGGAGATGCTGCCCGAGGTCGCCGTTGAAACCGCGAGCGGCCCGGGCGTCCGCGGGAAAGGCCGGCAGCGCGGTGGATGGATCTGGGCCCGCGAGGTGGACGCAGTAGTGGCGCAGGAAGACCCGGAAGCCGTATGCCGCGTCGGTGTCGCCGGCCAGGTCTGCACCAGTGGCCGCAGCGATCTCCACACCCCGGCATCTGCCGGCATGCCGTGCCGAGAGGCGCTGCCCGACAACGGCCCCCTCGCGGAGATCGATCGACAGCAGGTCGACGTCCGATGACCCCGGACGCGCGGTGCCGTTAGCGACCGATCCGTAGACGTACAGCGATGCCCCGCATTCGCCAGCAAAGGCGACCGCATCAGCCAGGACGGGTTCGAAGGCGGCAGGCACCAGGTCGCGATGCGCGCCCGTCCGGATCGTCCCGTCAGCCGCCACACCCTCCTCAGGATCAGCCATCGCATCCACCCATGCCCGGACAGTCTAGGGGGCTGAATCTCGGATCGGCTGGCGCAAGAACGCCGATCCAGGTCACCGCCTCCCTACAGGCAAACGGCTCGAACAGCTGGAGCGCGCTGGGTGCCGGGGTTGTTCCTGCGGTCCATGCGCTCGGGTGAGGTGCCTGCGGGTAGCGCCGCGGCCCGGTACCGGCATCTGCGGTGCCCGCAGCCACGGCCGGCGCGGCGTCCCCGGCGCGGATCGGCTCACCGGTTGACGTCCGGCTCGCTGACGTAAAGCTTGTAGGCCTCCTCCAGCTCGGGCGAGCCGGGCGGCTCCATGTAGTCGCGAATCGTCCCGAGCTGGAACTCGCAGAAGTCCAGCGCTTCCTGCTCTGCGGGGTACAGCTTCCGGCGGTTCGGTTGCGCCGCGACGTTGCGGACTTTGTCCGCCTGGCGCAACGCCTCATGCACGGCACGGCGGATGGTGATGTTCAGCGCGCGCATCTGCCCGTCGCTGATGAATCCTTCCCCGCTGCCCGGGTTGTCCGGGTCGAACGCCCAGCCGCCGTGGAACGTCTGCAGCGCGTTACGGACCGACTGCGCCACGACCCAGGTCCGGAACTGCTCATAGGTGAGCCTGTGGCCGGCGCGCTCGATGAGGGCCAGCAGGTCGGCGGTTGTCATGACGCGCTCGTTTCTCCGGGTGGGAGCCTCGGCCTGCTGCCCTGCCCCGCAGCGGCTTGGCGAGGCACCCCGCCGGATATAGGGGAGGGATCCGGCGGGGCGCTCTCGGGCGCATTCCCGGTGCTGCCCGCACGGCATGGCACCGGAGGGAGCCAGTCAGATAATGGGCGACGAACCTGGCCTTCGCCTGGAATCTACTTGTAGGTAACCCGCATGTTTGCTGTAGTAAACCTGACTGCTTACTGTAATGAATGGCCTGCAGGCCGAGGCTGAGGGGCCAAATCACCTGGCATAGGACATTCGGCCCCGGCCACGGGCGCGTACTGTGGGTGGATCATCACTGGCTGGCCTGGACAGGTTCCGTCCGGCGGGTGCTCTGGGCGGTCGACCAGGTTCTGCTATGTAGCGCGAGGCGGCTGACGATGCTCGAGCGGTTTACCGACCAGGCGCGGCGTGCTGTGGTCCTGGCAGAAGAAGAAGCCAGGATGCTCGATCACAACTGGATCGGCACCGAGCACCTCCTGCTTGGCCTGATCCGCGAAGGCGACGGCGTCGCGGCCAGGGCGCTGGAATCGCTGGGGATCAGCTTGCAGCCGGTGCGCCAGGAGGTCGAGGAGATCACCGGCCGCGGCCAGCAGGTCCCGTCCGAGCAGATCCCGTTTACGCCCCGGAGCAAGAAGGTGCTCGAGCTGTCGCTGCGCGAGTCGCTGCAGCTCGGCCAGGACCACGTCGGTACCGAGCACATCCTGCTCGGCCTGATCCGCGAGGGTGACGGCGTGGCCGCGCAGGTGCTCGTCAGGCTGGGCGCCGACCTGAACCGGGTGCGCCAGCAGGTCATCGAGCTCGTCAGCGACCCGCGGCCGCAGTCGGGTCGGCGGCCGCCTCGGGAGGTCGTACCGGTGATCTGGATGCAGGTTCGCCTGGACGTGGTTGAGGGCCGGCTGGCGGCCGTTGAACAGCGGGTGGGCATCGGGCCGGACACCAGTGACCTGGATGAGCAGGTCAACAGGATCCGCGACGAGCGGCATGCCGCCGCGACGGCCCAGAGCGAAAAGCGAGCGTCTCAAAAGGACGGAAAGCGGGCCTACAGGGGCTGCGAGGGAAGCCCGGCGCCCCGCCCTTTCAACACCTCGCGGGTGGCAGCGCTGAGGCTTGCGTTCGACCGCGCGGCCGCTGTCGCTCGCGTTCGGACTTCGCCGACGCCCGAGCGGCCCGCTCAGGCTCCCCACGCCGCCGGCGCCGAGCCCAGGCGTGAGGCTGGACGCGTCCAGCCCATCGGCGCGCCCGCGACCCTGACAGGCGGCAGCGCGCGATGCGCCGAGCCCCAGTCGGTGACTTCGATGTCGGCCGAATAGTCCGCGTCGGCGTGGGTCAGGGCTCTCGGTTCGATCCCCTGGCGGGGCGTCCCCATGAGTAGCGCCGCAGTCCGTGCGAGCGACAGACTGGCGGAGATCGCCTGTCCCTTGCTGAGGCGCAACGCAAGGCCGCGAACGGCCGCCGCCGCCATGAAATAGCCGGTCGCATGATCGAGCGCCGGCACAGGCAGCGAGACCGGCTTGTCGGTGCCGCGCCATGCCCTGCCGGCCGCAGCAATGCCCGTCGACATCTGGATGAGACTGTCGAAGCCGCGCCGGTTTCGCCACGGGCCCGACCAACCATAGGCGTCAAGGCGGACGTCGACGAGGCGCGGATTGAGGGCGTGGCGAATGTCCTCTCCGTAGCCGAGTGCGCCGAGCGCCTCAGGCCGGTAGCCGTGGATGAAGAGGTCGGCTTCGGAAATGAGGCGCTCGAAGCGCGCCCGGTCCGCGGGCTGCCGTAGGTCGAGCCGGGCGCAACGCTTGCCGAGCGTCACCTCGGGCTCGATAGCCGGCTCGTCCCAATCCGGCGGATCGATGCGCAAGACGTCGGCGCCGTAGCCAGCGAGAAACCGCGTGGCGACCGGGCCCGCCAGCACGCGGGTCAAATCGAGGACTTTGACGCCTGCCAAGGGTCGCGCCGCCGTCGGCCGCCAGCCAGACGACGCGGCGTCCGCCTTGTCCATGGCGATCAGCGGCTCGGCAAAGACCGCCCGCCCCTGTGGATGAGCCCCCCATTCCGCTGCCGTCCGCATCGCCGCCGCGCAACCGCCCGCTTCGACGACCGCCGTTTCGAGCGCCTCAGCCGACCAGCGCTTGACGGCCTCCGCAACGATCGAGCGCTCCGCGGGGCATTTCAGCACGTCGAGCGCGGCCATGCGGTGGCGGGGCGCGTTGGTATGGAGGCGGATCCAGCCGTCGGCTGCGGAATAGTCTCCGGCGATCGGGTCCCAGGGCGACGGCAGCGTCCATCCGACCGGCTTGATCGACATCCCGAACCAGAGCGAGGCCAATCGGCGATCGACGATGACCGGCGGCGCGTCCCCAACTGCGGCAACGAGCTCGGAAACCGCCAGCGCCGCCGCACCAATCGCGGCTGAGGCGAACGCTGTTACGGCGAAGGTGGAGGGAAGACTGTCCGGGCCCTCGAACCGCACACGGTCGGCCGCTGCGCGCGGCAGCCCGAGCGCCTCGATGGCCGCGCCGAGGAACATTCGATCCGCGCGGTACTCTTCGGCTGCTTCGGTCCGACCATGCGTCTCATCGTTCGCCAAGGACTTCATCGCCCGACCTCCTTCAAAAGGGTCGGCGAAGCATGTGGCCCTCTTGGCGCTCAATCAATCTTAATAAACAAAATCATCCATGAGCAGAGGGATGACCAGCGCCACCGCCATCTCGACGCTCCTCCTTCCCCGAGCAGCCAAGTGCGGTCGCAGCGGCGGTCCGACACGGGAGCGCCAGGCCCCAGCGACCTGACGGCGGCTTCAAATTCCGCGCCGGTTCAGCGGCGCCGCTGCCCACGCCCGAGTTAGGCGTGACAAGCGAGTTCGAACGACCAGAGTTGGCGCTCACGGGACGGCTGGAGTCGACGTCAAGCGGTCATAGCGGATCGCGACGGTGGACGCCGAGTTGAGGGGTAAACCGATCGTTCACGTTAGCGCCGAAATCTGGCTGCGCGGAGCCGCGTCCGGTCAGCTCCTCAGGAAAAGGCCGATCTCTTCGAAGAAGCAGTCGGAAGCCGGCTCATGCTCCAGGAACAAATGGTTTCGTCCGGGCAAGGCGATGAAACGGGCGTCAGGGATGCCGGCGGCCAACTGGCGCCCGGCTTCGAATGGAACGATCAGGTCGTCCCGCACGTGCATCACGAGCGTCGGTGTCTTCACCTTGGAGAGAAGATCGGTGATATCGAGACTGTTGGCGACATTGAAATAGCGAGCAGCGCACTCGGAAGAGGTTGTTTTCCGTTGCAGCTCGTTGAAATGGTCCGCCTGCTCGTGCGTTCCCTCCGGAATGAATCGCGCGGTGAACATTTGTCGAAAGCTTGGATTGTCCGCGCCCCATCCGAAGCGCATCAAAGTCGACATCGCTTCGCGCATTTCTTTCTCAGCTGGAGCGCGTTTCATTCCGCCGAGCGCGAACGCGCCATACAGAATAAGGTGCGACACACGTTCCGGTCGCTGCACGGCATAGGCGACGGCTACGGCGCCGCCTTGGGATATTCCGAGGAGCGGGAAGCGCTCCACGCCGACCGCATCGACGACCGTCTCGAGGTCTGTCACCCAGGCGTCGAGCGAGAGCGTATCGACGTTCCAGTCGGACAGGCCATTGCCCCTCGCGTCGTAACGAACCAGCGTGTGCTCGCGCGACAGCCCGCGAAAGACATGGCGCCAAATTGGGCTTTCCCAATCGTATTCAAGATGATTCATCCAGTTTCCAGTCTTCACCAGGAACGGCCCCCCGCCTGAGATCGCATAGGCAAGGCGCACTCCATCAGGTGCGCGGCAATATTTGATCGTCTGCGCCACGTTCGCGTCGTCGGGCGTAGGGGCGTCGTCTGTTTTGTCCGCATAATCGATTGCGAACACCTCGACCGCCTTGGCGATGTTTTTCAGTTTTTGCAGACCGAGGGTTCGGAAACCGAAAGCAAGCTTTCCGCTGATCTGATCATAGACGGCCCGGGATATTGAGACGCCGCCGGGCTTGCAGACGCTCTCAAGTCGCGCCGCGATGTTTACGCTGTCGCCTAGAATATCTTCGTCATCGATCAGCACGTCGCCAACATTGACGCCGATGCGGTAGACGACCCGCTTCGCGTCGGGTGTATCCGCGTTGCGCGTCGCCATCGTCTTCTGGATCGCCACCGCGCATTCGACGGCCGTGACGGCGGAGGGAAATTCCAGCAACAGGCCGTCGCCCAGGGTCTTGAAGATCCGTCCGCCGAGACTCGCGACGATCGGAGCCGCCGCTTCTCGACACCCGCGCACCGCTCGCGCCGTGCCCGCCTCGTCTTCACCCATCAGGCGGGAGTAGCCGACGACGTCGACCGCCATGATTGCGGCGAGTTTCCGCGCTTCGCCCATGATGTCCTTCACAACCGGTCCACATCGGCGTGAAAATCAAT
>CAVPLC010000044.1:0-79023 GCA_963705835.1 uncultured Actinomycetes bacterium | reverse complement strand
GGCCTGTCGCCGAGACGCTCGACAACTTCGAGCTGTCGCCAAAACTCCCCAACCTCGACAGCTCCGACGACGTCCGTGCCCTCGGGCGAATCGTCCGCCGGGAAAAAGCCGGTCTGCGTGGCGATCGACCCGGCCTATCTGGCGATCCGCGGCGAAGACGCCCGCAACCTTTTTTCCATGGGCTCCCTGCTCCGCCCGCTGGCCGAACTCTGCAACGAAACCGGCTCTGCGATCCTGATCGTGCACCACTGCAAGCGCTCGCGAATCATCCCCGGCAACCCAGCCACCCTCGACGACATCGCCTGGAGCGGCTTCGCTGAATTCTCCGCCCAGTGGCTGTTGTTATCACGCCGCAGACGATTCGACCCGGACACGGGCCACCACGAACTCTGGTTCAGCACGGGCGGCCGCGCGGGGCACCACGGCCTTTGGGCGCTCGACGTGGACGAAGGCATGCCCGGCGATCCCAACGGCCGCATCTGGAAGCCGTGCCTGCACTCGGCCGGAGACGCCGAGTTCCAACACGACGTCAATTCCGCGCACGAAGCCGAAAACCAGCGTCAACTGCGGACGATCGCGACCAACGCGCGCCACCGCCAGCGAATCCTGGAACTCTTGCGCGAAAAGCCGGCCGGCGAAACTCCGCGGTACTTCCGCGAAAACCTTGGCCTGACGACGGACCGCACCAATACCCTGCTCCAGGCCCTAGTCGAAGACGGACTCATCAAACCGGCACCTGTCTTCAAGACGAAGCGCTGTGAAGCCGGCTACAAATTGGTCGGCCGTGAAAAGATCCCCGGCGGGCCCGGCGGGGACGAAAAATGATCTGCTGGTGGTGGGGATCCTTTTTCACTAAAGGGAGAAAGGATCCCCGGCAGGCAAAGGGAAGCACGCGGGTGCCATGTGGTGCCATGTGGTGCCATGCTACGCCGTTCACGACTGGCCGTCGATTTTCGGCGCAAGAGATTGATATTTGAGATGTTCGACTTCCGCTACGATTTTGATTTGCCGTCGAAACCGCTAGCAAGGAAGCTCGAACAATGCAGGGATCGTATCGAAGTTCGTTGTTGGTCGCGATGCAGGATTGCCTGCCACCGGGGTTTTTTCGCAGTGGCCCGTTCGCGAAGGGACGCGGTGGACGCCTCAACGGCTGGCGTGGGTCAATTTGTTGATGGCTTGGAGTGAAGGGCAGACCTTGTCCGCTCGGTTCCGATACGCCGTTAGACCTTCCGGACCTACATCGGCACTGGAGGCTGGGCCGGTCGTATTCCGGTTTTGCGCAAGCGACGAATAGCAAGTCGGCCGAAGTTCTCGAGGGGATCAAGAATCGCTTCCGGGAGGAGATGGCCTCTTGTCTCCGGACGTTCCGCAATCGCGACGGGTTTGCGTGCTGGCGGTGGATGGATCGCGCGTTGAACGTGCGCACACGCTGGCCAATGAAGACGGTTTAGGCTGTGCCGGCCGAGACAACGACGCCCAGTCTTCGTGACGACGCTGTGGCACGCGGGGTTTGCCCTCCCTTGGGACTTCCGCACGAGTCCGGTAACCGACAGCGAGCGTTGCCATTGGATCAGATGCTCATCAGCCTTCCCGAGAAGACGTTCCCTTCAAGACGATGAGCGATGCGGTGCGCCTGCGCCTCCATATCATTCAACAGCTGGAGAAGGCGGAAGCGTCCAGCAGTCCTGAGCGGCGTAAGTTTTATTTGTCGTTCGTTATCATCGGGGGCGGGTTCAGTGGGGTCGGATTCGCCGGTGAAATCAATGATCTGATTAGAGAAAGCACCACGCTTCTACCGAAATTTCGCCGAAGACGGAAAGTGGGATCGGCGTGTTGACCATTGGCATTCCCATGTCACTTCGGCGGCGGCGTTCGAGCAGGTGCTCGGCCGCCTGATCCAGCTGGCCGCGCCGAAGCCGACCGATACCTGCGTAGACCTGGGCGCGGGAACCGGCTTCGTCGCCACCGCCCTGGCCCCGCTGGTGTCCTCGGTCCTGGCGGTCGACATCTCGACCGCCATGGCCGCCTCACTAGACGAACGGGCCGCTCACGACGGACTCCGGAACGTATCCACACAGGTCAGTGACCTGCGGGAATTCGACCTACCCGCGGCCAGCGTCGACCTGATCGTGTCCAGCTACGCGCTGCACCACCTGCTCGACCCGGACAAGCGGGCCCTGGTGGCCCGGGCCGCCCGGTGGCTGCGGCCCGGCGGCAGGCTGGTCGTCGCCGACATGATGTTCGGCCGCGGCGCCAGCACGCGCGACCGCGCCATCCTGCGGCAGAAGGTGACCGCCCTGGCCGCCAAGGGACCCGGCGGCTGGTGGCGGATCGCGAAGAACCTGACCCGCTACGGCCTGCGCGTGGGCCAGGAGCATCCGGCTTCGCCGGAGTTCTGGCAATCGGCGCTGCGGGACGCGAAATTCCGCGCGGTTCGCTTCCAGCCGGTGGTGGCCGAGGCCGGCGTCGTCTCCGGGATACGTCCGGACATTTAACCGGGCACGCAGGCTGGCCCGTTCGGAATAAACGATCTTCAATAGCGGGGTTACTCAAGTCGAGCCTGCAGGCACCCGGAGCAGCGCTCGGTGATCAGGCCTTGGCATGACGGGACGCGGTGGCGTGTCTGTGGCAGGGGCGGCCTGGCACCGTTGCTTTTGCCTCTATGCCGCGCCGTCCTGCGGGTCGATGCCGTGTCGACGGAGAAGATCACGGAGTCGCTCGACCTCATCACCCAAGGACGGGAGGGCTGCCCACTCCTGTTGGCGAGCGGCTTTGTCGCCGAGCAATTGCTGTTCCCGGTCACGAAGACAGTCCGGTGCATGCCTGACCAGGTGGCCCGGTCCACCCGCGTGCGGTATCTGGTCAGCTGGTGTCGATCTTGCTGCCGCTGGCGTTGACCACGTACCACTCGGCGCCGAACGCCTTGACCGCTTGCCCGTGGGCGGTCCCGCTCGCGGTGTCGGCCGTGAAGTAGTACAGCGGATGGTCGTTGTAGGTGAGCTGCATGGTCCCGTCGGGCCGGGTGATCATGCCCAGCAGGGCCTGGTTGACGCCGCTGCCCGCCTGGGGCGTGCCGGTCGCGGTGTACGGCGGCCACGCCGCGGCGCAGGCTCCCGTACACGCGGACGTGTCGCTCTTGTCGGCCTGGAACAGGTACAGCGTGCGCCCGTTGCTGCCCACCAGGGCCTTGCCCGGTATCCCGGGGACTGTGGCCAGCGACACCGTCACGGTGCCGCTCGCCCGGCCGGTGGCCGCCGGGCTGCTAGCCTGCGTAGCGGACGGCGCCGCAGCCGCGCTGGAGGAGGCCGGACTGGAACTGGCCGTGCTGGAGCCGCTGCTACAGGCGGCCACGACCAGGCCAATTCCGGCCGCGCCAATAGCGATGGCGATCTGATTCCTCATGGTGAGGCTCCCTTGAGACATCCTCCGGGGTGCCCGCGGCCTCTGCACCGCGTCCAAGCCCAGCCCGGATGGGTGTTCTCCCCTATCCCCCACTACGCGCCCGGTCCGGATCCGGTTCAGCGCCCACGAGGGTCAGGCTGGGGCTGCGCTCGGCGCGCACACGCCAGCATTCGGCGAACTTGGCGCCCACCTGATTACCCCCGCCATTGAAGATCGTTAGGGCGGCCAGGCGGCGAGCAGCTCGGCGGAGCGGGGGCGGAGCTCGGGGAGACGTTCGGCGTACAGGGCGTACCAGACGGTCAGGTTCAGCCGCCGCAGCTGCTGGCACGTCGCGAGCTGGGCGGGGTCGACGGCGGTCCCGTAGGCGGCCAGGATCCGGGACGCGTCCAGCCGTGGGCTGGCCGTGGTCGCGGCCAGGTCCCAGGCCACCGGGCCGGCGCAGGTGTCCTCGAAGTCGTGCCACACCCAGCCGCTTTCTTTTGTGGCGGATAGGTTACCCGCCCCGGCGTCGCCGTGCAGGGGCTGCTGCGGTGCGGCCGGGTCAAGCTCGGCGGTCAGGCGGTCGTACGCGGCGGCCAGCGCCGCCCGCTGGTCCGCGTCGATCCGGGACTGCGGCCGGGCGAGGAAGGCGGGGATGTCCTGCAGCGGGGCCAGCACGGGGGCCGAGCCCGGATAGTCCCGGAGGGCGGCGTGCAGGTCGCGCAGCATCGACCCGATGGTCTCCTCGCTGGGGCGGCCGGCGTCGCGGGGCGGCAGGTAGCGCCAGAAAGACATCACGTGGCCATCGCCGTGGTGGGGGGTGGCGGGCACCTCGGGGCTGGGCTCGGCCACCGGCGCGCCGCCGCGGGCCAGGAACGAGGCGACGGCGAGTTCGCGCTGCAGCCACGCGGCGACGTCCGGGCGGACGGCGGGGGTGCTCGCGGCCACCTTGGCCACCACCGGCGACGGGCTCAGGTGCACGATCACGTTGGCGCCGTCGGCCAGCACCACGGGCTCGGTGCAGGCGACGCCGAGGCTGGCGGCGACCCTGACCGCGGCGCGGGCCGCGGCTCCGGGGACGCTCTCAGGCATGCAGGGCGGCGCGGGCGCCGCGGGCGGCGCTGACCGCGGTGACGGCGGCGGCCGCCACGACCAGGGTCAGGTAGACGCCCGGGACGGCGGCGTGGTGGTAGCCGGCGAAGCCCCGGGCCCGCATGCTCAGCCCGGTGACCGCGACGATGATGGCCAGGACGGCGACCACGATGGCCGCCGCCGCGGCGCCGGCCGCGATGGCGGCCAGCCGCAGCGCGGGGCCGCGGGGCTGGAGGCGGCGCAGGGCCAGGCCGGGGCCGGACGCGGCGAGGCCCGCGGCGGCGAAGCCGGCACCGATGACGATCAGGAACCATCCCTGGCTGACGCCCTGAGCACCGCCGACCAGGCTGATCGTCACCCTCAGCCCGGCCAGGTAGGCGGCCGGGACGATCAGCGGCAGCAGCAGGTACACCGTGTCGCGGCGGCGCCGCTCGCGATGGGCCCGGCGGAACATCAGCAGCCACAGCGGCAGGCCGCCGAGCCCGGCGGCCAGCACGCTGATAGCGAGAGCGGCGTCGAAGACCAGATACGACCAGGCGATGAACGGGTAGCCGTTCGGCTTGTACCCCTGGAACTGGGTGAGCTGGGCGAAGACCAGCCCGAGACCGATCAGGAACGACCAGGCCATCAGCCCGGTGGACAGGCTGGCGCGCATCCGGGCGGGCCCGTCGTGCAGGTGCCGGGGCGGCCAGATCCAGGCGGGCAGCGCACGCCAGGCAACGCTGGCGATGGCGCGCAGGCCGCCGCCGGACTCGTCGAGCAGCGCGTGGACCTCGTCGCCGTACCTGGCGCGCCAGGACGGGGGGTACAGGCCCAGGGCCGCGCGGGCGGCGAACGTCGCGCCGGGCGGGGTGCCGGGGTCCCTCATGATGCCGCCCAGCCCAGGTGAGCCTGCAGCCGCTGGGTGGCCAGCGAGGCCACCCGGGTCATCCGTTCGGACTGCCGGGCCAGTTCCTTCGCCCCGGCCGCGGTGATGCGGTACGGCCGGCGGCGGTCCTCGGACTCCAGCGGCTCGATCAGCCCGCGGGACTCCAGGCGCGAGATCACCGCGTACAGCGTGCCCGCGCTGAGCCTGACCCCCATCGTCTCGGCCACGTCCTGCGTGATGGCGTAGCCGTGCTTCGGCTCGTCGGCCAGGCTGGCCAGCACCAGCAGCGGCGGATCGGCCCAGCGATCCAGCCTGTCTCCCACGTCGGTCTCCTCCTCTGGTCCCCTTATAGCGGCTCACACTATAGCGTGATCCGCTATACCGCAAGGCGATATAGAGAAGGGGTCGCGGCCAGGCCTTGGGTGACGGGCCCCGATCGTTACGGAACGTATTCATGACGGTGCGCTTACGGATCCCGCGCGGGGCTTGCCGGCGTCGACTGGCGTAGAACAATCGTCACATCCCGTGCATATGTGAGCACGCGGGGCATCGGCGGGAGCGGGTTACCGCGGGAAGGCTAGGGATCGTCATGACGGCACAGGCCCACGACACCATCACCGCTCGGCCGACTCGCGCGCGCGGACGCGGGGACGGTCCGGCTGTCCCAGCGCGACATCGACGGGCTCATGCTGACCGGGGAGCACTATGGCGCGCCGGCCGACCTGCTCGCGGCCGCGCTACAGGTCGACCCGGACCGGTTCCCCGCGATCGCGGCGCGGTGGCGGCGGGCGGGGTACGCGGCCACCGGGCGGCTGGGGCCGGGGCCGGGGTGGTGCTGGCTGACCCGGGACGGGATGACCGCGACCGGGCTGGGGTTCCCCTCGGTCCGGCCCGCGCTCGGCCGGCTGGCGCATATCCGCGCGGTGCTGGCCGCGCGGTTGTGGATCCAGGCCAGCCCGGCCTGGGCGGACGGTACCCCGTGGTGGCACTGCGAGCGCCGGCTGCGCGCCGCCCATCCCGCGGCCGGACGCGGCGGGCACGTGCCGGACGCGGAGATCCACTGGCCCAGCCTGCCGTCGCAGTCCCTACGCCGGGCAGGTGTGGGCCATCGAGGTCGAGCTCACGCCCAAGGCGGCCGAACGCACGGCCCGGATCATGGCCGGGCTGCTGACCCCGATGCGGTACGCCCAGGTGATCTACCTGACCGCTCCGGCGGCCCGGGCCGTGGTCACCCGCGCCGCCGCCTCGCTGCGGCCGGGCGAGCGGTCCCGGATCGTGATCAGGGACCTGCCCGGGTCCGCGTTCATCCCGGAGCCGCCGCGATGACCGTCTGGTCGTGGCTGAAGCTGACCGTGTGCCTGTGGCTGCTCCGCAGGGCGGTCAGGACCCTTGGGTGGCTGCTGGCGGCCGCGGCCGCGCTCGCCGCGTGGCCGGTCTCGGTCGTGGTGGCGTGCGGGTACGCGGCGGCGTGGCTGCGCGGCTGGCCGCCGGCCCGGCTCTACCGGGCGGCCGGGTGGGCGCTGACGGTCACCGCGGTCTGGCTGGTCGGCCTGCAGGCCAGCACGCCTGGCTGGCTGGTGGCCCCGGCGCCGGGCCGGAGCTGGGTCCGGGGCTGGGACCAGCTGGCCCCGGCCGGTCTGGCCCGGGTCTTCCTGCTGCTGGCGCCGCTCGCGGTCCCGGCCGGGCTGGCGCTGGCCGGCCTGGTCTGGGCGTGGCGGATCTACGCCGTCACCGCCGGGATCGGCGGCTGGATGGCCTCGGCCCCGATCACCTTCGACGCCCGCCAGTGGAAGCGCCAGGTCCGCACGGCCAGGGGGGTGACCGCCGCGCCCGGCGCGGTGCCGCTGCTGGCCCGGGGCCGGAAGATCCCGGTGGGCGGCACCATCCGCGCGATCGGCCACCGCTGGCACCCCGTCTTCACCCTGCCCGCGGCCGCGTGCGCCCGGCACGTGGTGGTGGTCGGCGCGACCGGGTCGGGGAAGACGAACCTGATGATCCGGCTGTGGGCGGGCTGGTTCACCGCCGCCCTCGAGCAGGCCCGGGCCGGGCGGGGAAACCGGCCGCTGCTGATCGTGCTGGACTGCAAGGGCGGCCGGGACGCCCGGGTCAAGGCCGGCCGCACCCGCCGCCTGCTCTACGGGGCGGGCGCCGGCCGCGTCGCCATCTGGCCCGACGAGGCGCGGCTTTCGCTGTGGGAGCTGCCGCCGCAGGACCTGGCCGTGCTGCTGTACCAGATGATCGAGTCCGGCACCGGCGCGGCCGCCTACTACGCCGACATCCTGCAGGCCGCGCTGACCCTCGCGGTGCTGGCCCCGTGCGGCCCGCCGGCCAGCACGACCGCGTTCCTGGACCGGCTGGACGCCAAGTGGCTGGCCCGCGCCTGGTCCGACGGCCGCCACCCGGCCGAGGCCGCGCGGGTCCAGGCGGCGGCCCGGCACCTGCCCGACATCCAGCTGCGGTTCGCCACCCTGCTGGAACGCCTCGGGCCCGCGCTGGACGGGCCGGGCACGCTGGCCGAGGCCGACGCCTGGTACTTCATCCTGGAGGGCACCCGTGAGCCGTCGGTCGCCGAGGCCCAGGCCATGGCGCTGACCGAGCTTGCCGCGCACGCCGCCACCGCCAGGGACGGCGAGCCGCGGGCGATGCTGCTGGCCGCCGACGACTACTCCGCGGTCTCGTCCCGGGTTCCGCTGTCCAACCTGTACGAGCGCGGCCGGTCGCTGGGCATCGGGGTCCAGGTCTCCGCGCAGACCTGGCAGGGCCTGGGCGCGAGCGAGGACGAGCGGTACCGGATCGCGGCCACCGCCGACGGCGGCATCTTCGTGCTGCACACCCCCCACCCCGAGCCGCTCAGCCGGCTGGCCGGCGCCCGCCGCGTCCTGGACACCGCGCACCGGCTCGTCGGGAACACCTGGCCCGACGAGGGCACCACCCGCATCCAGCGGGCGCCGGTCGCCGACCCGGAGCTGATCCGCCGGCTCGATATCGGGCAGGCCTGCTACATCCACCGCGGCGCGGCCACCTTCGTCCAGATCGCCCGGCCCAAGCCCTCCCCGCTCACCCTGCTGCCCCCGCCCGCCGTCCCGGTGGTGCGGGTGCCCGGGCCCCGCCGCGAACCCGACCCCGACCCGGCGCCCCCGGGCTGGCCGCCGGCCAGCCTGGATGACGTCTTCGGGGCCCCGCGATGACCACGAACCCGTTCGCCGCGCTCGGCCTGCCCGCCCGGCCCGACCTGACCGACGAGCAGGTCCGCGCGGCCTGGCGGGCGATCGCCGCCGCCACCCACCCGGACCGGCCCGACGGGGGCGACCTGGCCCGCTACACCGCCGCGTCGGCCGCCTACGCCGAACTCCGCACCCCCTGGTCCCGCTCGGAGGCCTACGCCGACCTCGCCGAGCGGGCCGCCGGCGACGACGACGAGCCTGACACCTCGCCGCTGCCGGTCATCCCGGCCGACCCCGGGCCTCAGCCGGGGTGGCCGCTGACGGCCCTGACCCAGGTCCCGGCCCGGATCCGGCGCGGCCGCCCGCTGCGCCTGCTCATCCGCGCCGCCGCGGCCGCCGCGCTGTCCCTGGCCGTGCTGGCCCTGATCCCCGGCGCCCCCGCGGCCCCGGCCGACGTGGCCGGGGTGATCGTGTGGTTCGTGCTCACCGGCCGCCGCGACCTGGCCCCGCCGCCCGAACGATGAGAAGCCGGGTCCCCAGTCAACGGGCCTGAGTCAACGGGCCGGGTCCCGCCGGCCCGGAGTCGCTAGCTCCAGATCGCCTCCCCGGTATCGGGGTCGAAGAACTGCATGCCGTCGGTCTTGATGGCGAACCTGGCCCGCTCCCCGACCTTGACCGGGCTGACCGGGTCGACGCGGGCCACGCCCTCGCCGGACTCGGTGACGGCCTCCTCGTCCGCGCTGGACACGCCCTCGGCCCGGACCCGGCGGGCGTCGATGGTGAAGTGGACCATGAGCTCCGAGCCCAGGGCCTCGACCAGGTCCACGTCGCCGGCCAGGGTCGGCCCGCCGGTGCCGTTGGCGGCGGGCAGGTGCTCGGGCCGCAGGCCCACGACCACCTTCTGGCCGGCGAAGGCCGCCAGCCCGGGACGCGCCACCCGGACGGAGGCCGGCAGGTCGATCTCCTGGGACCCGAGCCGGAGGGACCGGGCCGCCTCGGTGATCGACGCCTCGTACAGGTTCATCGCCGGCGAGCCGATGAACGCCGCGACGAACAGGTTGTCCGGGTGGTCGTACAGCACCTGCGGATGGTCGCATTGCTGCAGCACGCCGGAGCGCAGCACCGCCACCCGGTCGCCCATCGTCATCGCCTCGACCTGGTCGTGGGTCACGTACATGGTGGCCACGTTGATCCGCCGCTGGATCCGCTGCACCTCGGCGCGCATCTGCACCCGCAGCTTGGCGTCCAGGTTGGTCAGTGGCTCGTCCATCAAGAACACCGACGGCTCGCGCACGATCGCGCGGCCCATCGCCACCCGCTGGCGCTGGCCGCCGGACAGCTGGCCCGGCTTGCGCTTCAGCCATTCGGTCAGCCCGAGGATCTCGGCGGTATCGTTCACCTTCGCCGCGATCTCGGCCTTCGGGAGCTTGCGCAGCTGGAGCGCGAAGCCGATGTTCTCGGCCACCGTCATGTGCGGGTACAGCGCGTAGTTCTGGAACACCATCGCGATGTCGCGGTCCTTCGGTGTGACGTCGTTGACCGGCTTGCCGCCGATGCGCAGGGTGCCGCTGGTGATGTCCTCCAGCCCGGCGACCATCCGCAGCGCGGTGGTCTTGCCGCAGCCGGACGGGCCGACCAGCACCATGAACTCGCCGTCGCGCACATCCAGGTCCAGGTCCCGCACGGCGTGGAAGCCGTTCGAGTACACCTTGTTGATCTGCTCCAGGTCGATCGTGGCCATCGTGACTCCTTAGCTGCCCGGGATGATCCAGGCGGTGGTATTTGCGGGCAGCAGGCCCTCATGCAGGGGGGAGCTGGCGAGGACCACGTTTCCGTGCGGCAGCGGAACGGCCCCGGGCCCGAAGTTGGTGACCGAACGCCAGCCGCCGGGGCGGCCGAAGTGCAGCACCTGCCCGTTGGTGCCGGGCATCCACTCCAGGCTCTCCGGCCCTTGCAGCTTGCGGCGCCAGCCCAGCGCCTGCCGGTACAGGGCCAGGGTGGACGCGGGGTCGCGTTCGGCCGCCTCGACGCTGAGCGGGCCGAACCAGGCCGGCTGCGGCAGGTGCGCGGGGCCGGCGCTGAACCCGAACGACGGGCCGCCGGCCGTCCAGGGCAGCGGGACCCGGCACCCGTCGCGGCCCGTTTCCGCGCCGCCGGACCGCCGGAAGGCGGGATCTTCGCGAAGCTCGGCGGGAATGTCCGCGACCTCGTGCAGGCCGAGTTCCTCCCCCTGGTACAGGTAGGCCGACCCGGGCAGGGCCAGCATCAGCAGGGTGGCCGCCCGGGCCCGCCGGATACCGAGACGGCGATCCAGCCCGGGCGCGGCGCCGCCGCTGTGCAGCCACGCCTTGGCGGTCTCGGTGCTGCTGACATGGTCCCCGGCCGCGCAGCCCGTACCGGGTGGCGTGCCGGACCACGTCGTGATTGGACAGCACCCACGTCGTCGACGTGCCGTGCCGCTGCGCGTCGGCGAGGTTGTCGGTGATGACCCGCAGGAGCTCGCCGCATGTCCAGTTGGCCTCGAGCAGGTCGAAGTTGAAGGCCTGGCCCAGCCCGGACGGGCTGGCGTACCGCGGCCGCCGGGACGGGTGCACCCACGCCTCCGCCACGCCGATCCGCGGCGGGTCGTACTGGTCGAAGACCTGCCGCCATTCGGCGTAGATGCCGTGGACCTCGTCCCGGTCCCAGAACGGATGGGTGCCCGGCGGGAGCGGCGAGCCGCCCGGATCCGGGGTGGCGGGCAGTGGCTCCAGCGGCTCGGCCAGGTTCTTGGCCAGGCCGTGCGCCACGTCGACACGGAACCCGTCGACGCCGCGGTCGGACCAGAACCGCAGAGTGGTGAGGAAATCGTCCCGGACCTCGCGGTTTGCCCAGTTGAGGTCCGGCTGCTCGGCGGCGAACAGGTGCAGGTACCACTGGCCGTCCTGTACGCGGGTCCAGGCCGGGCCGCCGAACAGCGAGGGCCAGTCCGAGGGGGGTTGCGCCCCGTCCGGGCCGAGCCCGTCGCGGAAGACGTACCGGTCCCTGGCCGGTGACCCCTTCGGCGCGGCCAGGGCCTCACGGAACCAGGCGTGCCGGTTCGAGGTGTGGTTCGGCACGATGTCGACGATGACCTTCATCCCGTTCGCGTGCAGCCCGGCCGTCAGCTCGTCGAAATCGGCCAGCGTACCCAGCTGCGGGTTGACGTCGCGGTAGTCATCCACGTCGTACCCGCCGTCCACGAGGGCGGACGGGTAGAACGGGCTGAGCCAGACCGCGTTGATGCCCAGCGAGGCCAGGTACGGCACCCGGGACAGGATCCCCCGCAGGTCGCCCAGGCCGTCCCCGTCGGAGTCAGCGAAGCTGCGCGGGTAGATCTGGTAGACCACCGCCTGCCGCCACCATTCGGCGCCGACGGCGAACGGGCGCGATGACGTGGGTCGTTGTTCCATCTGCGTGCTACTTGATGGAGCCGCGCATGATGCCGCTGACGACCCAGCGCTGGCCGATGAGGAAGGCGACCAGGGTCGGCAGCAGGGCCATGAGATACGAGGCGAAGGCGACGTTGTAGTTCGTGGTGAACTGGGTCTGGAACAGGTACTGGACGACCGGGAGGGTCTGCCACTTCGGGTTCGCCGTGATCAGCTGCGGCATCATGAAGTCGTTCCAGGACTGCAGGAAGGCGAAGATGCCGACGGTGGCGGCGATCGGAACCAGCAGCGGCAGCACGATCCTCCGGTACACCTTCCAGGTGGTGCAGCCGTCTATCCGCGCGCTTTCCTCAAGCTCGCCGGGAATGCCCCGGATGTAGGCGGAGAAGAGCAGCACGTTGAAGGCCAGCTGGAACAGGATGTGCAGGATCGCGACGCCGAACGGGTTAGACAGGCCGATTGAGGCCATGAGCTTGACCTGCGGCAGCGCGACCACCGGGAACGGAATGAACAGGGCGAGCATCAGGTAGACGAACGTCGCGCGGAACTGCCAGTGGCCCCAGTTGCGCACGATCGCCCACGCCGCCAGCGAACTCACGAAGATTTCCCCGGTCACGGCGATCACCGTGACCAGCAGGCTCATCGAGAACGCCAGCGGGGTATTGGTCAGGTCCCAGGCGGCCCGGAAGTTCCCCCAGTGGATCGGCCAGGGGAAGTTGAAGCCGGTGCCCGTGCCGGTCTGGGCCGGTGACTTCAGCGCCATGGCGATGGCGAAGTACAGCGGGACGAGGACGATCAGGGAAATGATCGCGATGACGATCGTCAGCCCCCAGTTGACCCGGCCGCCCTCGGGAGTCCTGCGCCGGCGGCGGGTCCCGATCCGCGGCACGGCGGCGGCGGTCGGGGTGGTTACCTGGGTCGCCATTACAGACTCCCTCCGCGACGCCGGATGACGCTTAGCTGGAAGACCGCGAAGAACAGCGTGATGAAGAAGAAAATGACGGCGTTGGCCATCTGGTAGGCGTAGTCGCCGCTGAAGAAGCCGCTGAAGATCGTCATCGCCACGCTCGTGGTCGCGGTGCCAGGACCGCCGTTGGTCAGACCGACGGTTATGTCGTACACGTTGAGGAAGGCCTTGAACGTCAAGATGGTGTTGATGATGAAGAACGGGAAGAGCAGCGGGAAGGTCATCTTCTGGAACTGCTTCCACGCGCTCGCCCCGTCGATCGAGGAGGCTTCGTACACCTCCGACGGGATGGAAACCAGCCCCGCCAGGAAGATGATGATCGCGCCCGGGACGGCCACCCATGACGCGACGAAGACGATGCCGAGCCAGGCGGTGTGCTGGTTGGCCAGGATGCTGGACTCCAGCGGGGCGAAATGGATCGCCCCCGCGATGATCGGGACCGACGTGGACAGGATGAAGGTGAAGATGTAGGAGACGACCAGGCCGGACAGGACCAGCGGGATGAAGAAAATCGTGCGGAACCCGGCCCGCCATCTGATCTTGGCGTTCAGCGCGAGGGCCAGGGACATGGCGACCGCGTTGGTGAGAAGGGTCGCTACGACCGCGAATAGCAGCGTGAACCCGTAGGAGTCCCGGATGGTCGGGTCGGCAAACGCGGCCTGGTAATTGGCGAGACCGATGAATTTCCAGCCTCCGTACCCGACGTAGTTCGTGAAGCTCCAGAACATCCCCTGGACCGCAGGGTAAATGATGAAGAAGGTGAACAGGACGATGGCCGGGATGATCATGAACAGGTACGTCGGCGCCACGGGGAAGAAAAGGTGCTTCAGCTTAGGGAGCACGCCCGGCTTGGAGCGGGCTGCGGCCCGCTGGGAAGGGAGTGCGGTCGCGGTCATGCCTGCCTCCTAAGATCGGCGCTCACGCCGGTTTACGCCGAGGTCCGGACGGCCAGGCGCTTGAACGCTCCGTCCATCGACGACGTGAATCCGCTGACGTTGCCGGTCAGCATCATTTCCTGGACGAAGTTGCCGACCGGGATCGTGATCGGCACGTACGTTCCCGGGCCCTGGTAGAACCGGCCGGAGCTGACGTACTGCTGGAGGCCGGAGACGATCGGGCTCGTCTGCGGCGGGGCGTTCTTGAGCGGGGAGAAGGCGAGATTGGCCTGGTTGTAGGCGTTCACGACGCTCGGCTGCATGAGGTAGTCGAGGAACTGGACGGCCGCCTGCCGCTGGGCGGCCGGCTGCGAGCGCGGCAGCCAGATGGCCAGGTCCAGGTTGACCCGGCACTTGGTCTGGGACGCGTCCTCGGTGGCGGGCAGCGGGAAGGTGCCCATCTTGAGCTTGGGATTGATCGCGAGGACCTGGCCCACGGCCCACGGTCCCTGCATGTACATGCCCGCCTGGCCGTTGGCGAAGGCAAGGTTGCCGTCGCCGTAGTGCTTGGCGATGGAGCCGGCGTTGAAGTACGGCGACAGGCTGAGCATCTGCTTGCAGGGCTCGGTGAAGTCCTTATCGAACGACACCGACGAATTGGGGCCGAGGTTGGTGCCCTCGCGGGCGAGCTGCTGGTAGAACGCCGCGACGTCGACCATGCCGCCGACGGTGTAATCGAACAGTCCCTGCTGGATGGTCCAGGTGTCCCCGTAAGTCTGGTAGACCGGCGTGATGTTCGCGGACTTGAACTTCTCGCACACCGCGAGGAACTCGCTCCAGGTCGTCGGGACGGAAGAAACGCCGACCTTGTCGAACAGGTCCACGTTGTAGATGACGCCCTCGGCGGCCACCGAATAGGGCAGGATGCTTGTCTCGCCGTGGTAGGAGGCGTACTGGGTGACGAGAGCCTGGATGTTCGGTTCGATGAGCTGGGCCTGCGGGAAGCCGGCCAGGTCGGCCAGCACGCCGCGGGCCACGAAGATCGACGTGGTCAGGTTGTAGTTGTCGCAGTCGATGGCGGGCGGATTGCCGCGCACGAACTCCGCGATGAGGCTGGACGTGAAGTCGTGGGTCACCACCACCTGCGACTGGCTCGCGTTGAACTTCGCGACCAGGTTGTTGAAGTACGGGACGACCTCGGGCTTGGTCTCCTCGAACACGATCCTGGTGGCCCCGCCGGACGAGGAACACCCGGCCACCAGGCCGGGTGCGGCGATCGCGGCCGCCCCGAGCCCGACCGCCTTCATCATCGACCGGCGGCTGAGCACCGGCCCATCCATTGAGCGAGCGGCGGTTCGGTGGTTCCGGCCCGGCCGCGGAGGATTGTCTTGCTGCACGGGGACGCTCCCACGATCCCTGGGCCGCCCCTGGCGGGGAGCCGGCGAGTATTCGTGGCGGCCCGGATGCAGGCACCGGACCGGGGCCCCCCTACCTGGCCGCCGAAACGTTTGGAAACGTTTCCATGAAAGTAGACCGGCTCGTCCAAGGTGTCAAGACCTAGGGTGTAGAAAACGCTTCCAACTAGCGGCATGATTGGCGTGTGGGATCCATGCCTGAGAAGGTCAACATGATCGATATCGCGCACATGGCGGGCGTATCGCTGGCGACGGTGTCGCGGGCGCTGAGCAACGCTCCCGGCGTGGCCGCCGCCACCCGGGAACGGGTGCTGGCCGTGGCCGATGAACTGTCCTACGTGGTCTCGCCCGAGGCCTCCCGCCTGTCCGGCGGGTCGACCCGGCGGGTCGCGGTTGTCGTGCCGCACATCTCACGCTGGTTCTTCGCCGCCATGCTCGAGGCACTCGAGTCGGTCCTGCGCGAGGCCGACCTCGATGTGCTCCTGTACCACGTCGGCGACGCCGCGGACCGGCGTGCCTTCTTCGAGCGGCTCCCGGCACGGCGCAAGGTCGACGCGGTCGTGGTGATCGCGTTTCCGGTGTCCGAGGCCGAGCAGCAGCGCCTGGAGCTGATGGGGGTCAGCATCGTGGCCGCCGGCGGGCAGATCGCCGCGTATCCCTATGTGTGCATCGACGACGAGGGGGCCGGCCGGCAGGCGATGGACCACCTGATCTTCCTCGGCCACCGGCGCATCGCCATGATCGCCGCGGTCGACCCCGACCAGCCCGGCTGGTCCTCCGCCTCCGGCCGCGCGCAGGCCTACTACTCGGCCCTGCGCGATGCGGGCATCGCCGCCGATCCCAACCTCGTCATCACCGTGGACTGGGGCGGCCCGCAGGGCGCCGAAGCCATGGGCGAGTTGCTGGGCCTGCGCGAGCCGCCCACGGCCGTATACGCGCACTCCGACGAGATCGCCCTCGGCGCCATGCGCACGCTGCGCCGGGCCGGGCTGCGGGTACCCGAGGACATCTCGGTCATCGGCATCGACGATCACCCACTCGCCGGGCTGACCGACCTGACCACCGTGAGCCAGCCCGTGCGCCAGCAGGGACTGCTCGCCGGCCATATGGTCCTCGGGCTGCTGCGAGGCGAGGATATCGAGCGGGCCGCCATCACGCCGACCAGGCTCGTCATCCGCCGGAGCACCGCCCCTCCCCGCAGCACGTAGGCGCTAGACCGGGATCAGGACCACGGGTTTAGTGGTGGGCCGCGTCGTCCCGCCCGCGGGCTCGACGGTGATCCCGATGCGGTCCCCGGGAGCGATCCCGGAGGCCAGCACCGACCCGGTGGTGACGAAGCCCGCGGGGCGCGCCCCGCGGGGGCCGATCACCCACAGCTGGTAGACGCGGCCCGAGGCGGCCGGCGGCATCCCGGTCGCGGTGAGCACCGCGTCCTTCAGCCGCGGCGACACGACCAGGGTCACGGTGCCGCCCACGCTGGTCCGCATGGTGTGGACCCGGGCGTCGGGGGCCTGCTCCACGGCGCTGATCCCCGGGGAGGGATGCTGGGTGAGGGCCTGGGTGACGCCGAGGGTCAGGGCGGCGGCCACGCCGGCCGCCGCGGCGGCGATGAGCAGCCGCGGCGCCCGGCGCACGCGATCGGCGGCCGGGAGGGGCGGCAGCTGCCGGGTCCGGTAGGTGGCGGCCATCACCCGGGCCTGCATCAGCGGCGGCGGGCGCAGGGCCCTGGCCATGGCGAGCCGGGCCGCGGTCTCGCGCAGGCCCCTGACCTCGGTCTCGCAGGAGCCGCAGTGCGCCAGGTGACGCTCGAAGCTCTCCTGCTCGTGCTGGCCGAGCGCGTCGAGCGCGTAGCCGCCGGTCAGGACGTGCAGGTCGTCGCGCAAGGATTTCACCAGCTCACCTCCATGCAGTCCCGCATCCTGATCAGCCCGTCGCGGATCCGCGTCTTCACCGTGCCCAGCGCGACGCCGAGCAGCTGCGCGACCTGCGGGTAGGAGTAGCCGCCGTAGTAGGCGAGCTTGATCGACTCGGCCTGCAGCTCGGTCAGGCCGTCCAGGCAGCGGCGTACCCGCTGGCGGTCCAGGGTCGAGGCCACCTCCTCGGCGACGTCCTCGGGGCCGGCGTCGGAGACCGCGGCGGCCTTCTGCTCCCGGCGCGAGCAGGCGTTCTCCGAACGGACCCGGTCGACCGCGCGCCGGTGCGCGATGGTCAGCACCCAGGCGGCCGGGCTGCCCTTGGCCGGGTCGTACCGGGACGCGGCGCGCCAGACCTCGAGCAGCACCTCCTGGGCGATCTCCTCGGACTGGGCCGGATCCCGCAGCACCTGCCGGACCACGCCGTACACCGGGCCGGCCAGCTCACCGTAGACCAGCTCGAACGCCCGGTGGTCGCCGCGCGCCACCCTGGCCAGCAGGCCCGCCAGGTCCGGTTCGGTGTCCTGTTCGTACCCCGGCTGCGGCTGGCGCATCAGGTGCCTGTTCATGCCCAGCATTCGGGGCTCACCGCCGACTGGATGGCTGTTCACCCAGGTCCGAATGGCGCCTGTAACCGATCCGTAAGCACCTCGGCAGCGCGGCAACGCCGTAGGACCGGCGATCGTCAAGGGGCTGCGGGCCACCAACGACGGGACCCTGCGCGAGGGGTTCTTCCTTGACCTGCTGCGGCGCGGGTTCTCCGCCGAGGAGGCGCGGCGCCAGCTCGACATCGCTATCGACTGGGGCCGGTACGGGGAACTGTTCGAATACGACTCCGAGAGCGGTCAGCTGGTGCTGGGCTCCGACCCGGTCAGAGTCGGAGCGTGACTCGTGGCTTCCTGTCGTCGCCAGCGGGGGCGAGTGGCCCTGGCTGGCGGCGCAGACATATCTTTCGCCGCGCCCTGCTGGGCTGCGGCATGCTGTCTTAGACGTGGGCGGGCTGTGCGGTCGGGGCGACCTGTGCGGTCGGGGCGGTCTGCTTGCGGCCGTGGTAGTTCCTGCGGTCGTAGCCCTGTTCGGTCTGGACCTGGGCGGCGACCGTCAGGCGGTAGCCGGCCCAGAACTGCGCCACCGTGGCGGGCAGCAGCGCCGCTCCCCAGTAGTAGCCATGGGAGCACAGGATGACTGCGAGGACCACATACCAGGTACCGGCGGCGAAGCGCACCGCGGCGAAGGCCCTGGCGTAGCGATACTCGAGGGACCACCAGAGCGCGATCTTCTCGAGCCTGGAGCGTGAGATCGGGACGCCCTTCTCATTCAGTGCGTACATCGTTTCCACCTTCTTTTACTGCGGTACCCGCTTATTTGGGGTATAGCAAAGTGATATCACTTTTTTGAGCTGGGGTCAAGGGGGCGCGGGTGTGAGCGGCGCCACATGGGTTGCGGGCGCACGCATTCCGTGGGTACTGGGTGCACCAAGCGCTCCCCCAAGCCAAAATCCTCCCCGCAAACCTCGCTCGGACGGGTCGGTCAGGGGGTGCGGAGGTCGGCGAGGACCTGCTCGACGGTGCGCTGGCCCAGGGCGGCGAAGGCGGGGTTGGAGACGGCGTAGTAGGGGATGAGCGCGGCGGCCTGGTGCAGGGCGATGCCGCGGGCGCGGTTCCAGGTGCCGTCGTCGACGCCGAGGGCGTCGCGGAACGCCGCGCGCCCGGCGGGGCCGAACACGGCCCAGGCGGGGATGATGTCGGTGGCGGGATCACCGAGGCCCGCGCCGCCGAAGTCGATGACCGCGCGGAGGCGGCCGCCGGCCACGAGCAGGTTGGGGCGGAGCAGGTCGCTGTGGATCCACACGGGCTGGCCGTCCCACGCGGGCGCCCGCAGGGCCGATTCCCACGCGGCGAGGGCGGCCGGGGCGTCGATGACGCCGGCCGCCCGGGTTATCGAGGTCCTGGTGCCGGCGTCGAGTTCGGCCAGCGGCTTGCGGCCGGCGGGCGGGGCGCCGGCGGCCGGGGGGACGCGGCGGAGTTCGGCGACGAAGCGGGCGAGGTCGAGGGCGGCCTGGCGTTCGTCGCCGACGAGCTCATCGGCGTAGGGACGGCCGTCCACCCAGCGGTAGACCGCCCAGGTCAAAGGGTAAGTATCGGTCGGCTGGCCCAGGGCGACGGGCGCGGGGACCTGCAGCGTCAGGCCCGCGGCCAGCTTGGGCAGCCACTGCCACTCGCGCTCCAGGGCGCGGGCGTAGCGCGGCAACCTCGGCAGCCGCGCGTACAGCCCGTCGCCCAGCCGGTAGATGGCGTTGACCGTGCCCGTCGAGGTGAACTCGGTGACCGGGAGCCCGGCCAGTTCGGGGAACTGGGAGGCGACCAGCTTCCGGACCAGGCCGGCGTCGATGTCGGCCTCCCCGTCGTGCATCTTCATCCGCGGGTCGTCCCTCTTCCGGTTCATCGCCGCGCCGTGAACACCGTAGGGCTCCCCCGGCCGGGCACGGAAATGCTTTTCCCGGCGCACGGGATCGGGACTAGGGTTTTGTGAGCGCGGCGGCGGTGTCCCTCCTATCCGCCGCCGCGTCGGCGGCCTTACTTTTACAGGCCGGCGTAGCCGGTCGCGCCGTCCCGCACGGCGGCGTGCACGGCGCGGGCGATCCTGGCCCCCCACGGGGACCGCGGCCCGGTGAACTCCTCGGCGGGCGCGCCGTCGGGACCCGCGGGCGCGGCGATGCAGATGGCGTCGGTGGCCGTGCCGGTGCCGGCGAACCCGGCGTCCAGGACGGCCTGCGCCTTGGCCTCGGTCGCGGTGACGACGGCGTTGACGAAGGCCGCCTCGGCCAGCGGCACCGGCACCGAGACGATGACGTTGATCGTGCCCGGCCGGGCCGGGCCGTCGTGGTCGGTCGGCGCGAGCTCGCGATCCTGGACGCCAGGCCGGGCCGCGGCCCAGGTCGGCACGCGCAGGCCGACGGTGGCCGCGGCGTGCACCCCCCGGTCCTCGCGCTGGACCAGGTCGGTCACCTGCGCGGCGGTCAGCAGCCCGATCCCCGGCCCGGCCAGGCCCAGGCCTGCGGCCAGGTCGCGCAGGTGCGCGGCGGGATCGGTCCGGCCGTACCAGGTGGCGACCTGGGCGTTGAGCACCCACTCGCGCGGGCCGAGGCCGCCGCCGAGCACGCCGCTGCTGATCATCCGGTATCCGGGACCGGGGTACCACAGCGCCATCGGCAGCCGCACGCCGTCTTCGACGCGCCAGCTCAGGTCCAGCCGCATGCTCGCTCCCCCGATTCTCGGTGTGGCACGATTCCGGACGTGACGACGATATCCCTGCCCGGCCCGGCAATCGCGTCCTGGACAATGGGAACGTGGACGACGAGCAGGCCAAGCGGGCCCGCCGGGAACTGGTCCGGCGCGGCTACGACGCCGTATCCGAGGCCTACCGGGGCTCCGACGGCGCGGCGGAATGGGTAGCGGAACTGAGCGAGCTGCTGCGGCCCGGAGCGCGGGTCCTTGACCTGGGCTGCGGGGCCGGGATACCGGCGACCCGGGAGCTGACCGATCGCGGGCTGCAGGTCATCGGCGTCGACTTCTCGGCCAGCCAGCTCCGCCGGGCCCGGCGGCTGGTCCCGGTGGCCCGCCTGGTGCAGGCCGACATGGCCACCGTCCAGTTCGGCCCGGCGAGCCTGGACGCGGTGGCATCCTTCTACGCGCTGATCCACCTGCCGCTGGCCGACCAGCGGGCGCTGTTTCCCCGGATCAGGGACTGGCTGCGCCCGGCCGGGCTGTTCCTGGCCATCGTCGGCGCGCAGCCGTGGACGGGCACCGAGGACTTCCTCGGCGCCGACATGTTCTGGGAGCACGCAGGCACGGCCAGCTACCTGAGCTGGCTGGAACAGGCCGGGTTCACCCCGCTGTGGGACCGGTTCGTGCCCGAGGGACCCAGCGGGCACAGCCTCATCCTGGCCCGGGCCCCCGGAGTCCGGACCCCTGCAGTAGCTTGAGGGCATGCACGTCGTGGGGTTGGTGCTGCATCCCGAGCGGGACTGCAGCGGGGCGGTCGGCTCGGTCCTGGACTGGGCGGACCGCCGGGGCATCGAGGTGCTCGGCATCGACACCGAGCTGGCCCGGGTGGCCTGCTCGGCCACTCCGGTGCCCGCCGAAGAGCTGCAGAAGCGGGCGGACCTGCTGGTCAGCATGGGCGGCGACGGCACCATGCTGCGCGCGATGCGGCTGGCGGACCGGCAGCGGTTCCCGGTGCTCGGGGTCAACCTGGGCAAGCTGGGCTTCCTGGCCGACGTCGACGTGCCGGACCTGCCCGACGCGCTGTCCGCGATCGACGCCCACAACTACGCCGTCGAGCCGCGGCTGGCCGTCGACGCGGTCATCGCAGATAAGGTCATCACCGCGTTCAACGACATCGCGTTCATCCGGTTCCCCGGCCAGAAGCAGGCCGGCATCTCGGTGTGGGCCTCGGGCGACAGGTTCGTCAGCTACGCCGGCGACGCGCTGGTGGTGGCGACGCCGACCGGCTCGACCGCCTACAGCTTCTCGGCCGGCGGGCCGATCGTGAGCCCCGCGGTGGAGGCCCTCGTCATCACCCCGGTCGCGCCGCACTCGGCGTACAACCGGGGGCTCGTGGTTGCCATCGGCGACCAGCTGCAGCTCAGCGTGCTGCCTGCCAGCGGGCCGCTGGCCGTCGAGGCGGACGGCAACCTGGCCGCCAACGTCGGGCCCGGCGACATGATCCAGCTCAACCCGCGCCCCGGCGCGGCCAGCGTCGTGCGGCTCGGCCGCACCACGTTCTACGAGCGGGCCCGGCGCAAGCTCCGGCTGACCGACTCCGCCGAGATCCCCGCCACCTTCGGGTCCTGATGGGCCCGCCGCCATCCGAGGTCTACCTGCACGGCCACCACGACAGCGTGCTGCGCTCGCACCGGTGGCGGACCGCGGAGAACTCGGCCGGGTACCTGCTGGCCCGCCTGCGCCCCGCGCTGGGCGGACAGCGAGGACGGCTGGTTCGCGATCCCGCACGGCGAGATTCTGTGCCGGGCCTAGCGGTCAGTCGCGCTGGCTGATCCACACCGAGACATGGGCGGGTTCCAGAGCCCGCTGCACGACACTGGCCAGGTCATCTCGGACCGAATCCAGGTTGACGGCGTCCTTCAAGTGGGCCGCGAACAACGCTACCGTCGTGTCGGCGTCATACCGGGCTCGGTTGAACCGCCGGTCCACCACCCGCTGCACCCGGCGCCGCACCGGGCTGAACAGTGCCGCGGCGGCCAGCGTGGCGGCGGCCACCGCCACGCTGGAGTGCAACGACAGCACGTCCGTGGCCAGCAGGACCAGGCCCGCATACAGCCCGACCAGCAGGCCGGTGACGATCGCGTAGGCGAGCGTCCGGCTGATGATCTGGTCGATCGCATACAGCCGGTACTTGAGGACCGCGGTGGCGATGGCCGTCCACAGGCACAAGAACGCCAGGCTCTGAAGCACATTCAGGGCCGCCGAGTGCACCCAGATCGATGCGACAAACACGACGACCAGCAACAGCGCCGCCGCCGCGCACCACTTCAGCTGCAACCGCTCCTCACCCGATGACTTAGCGAACCTGACCACGACCGCCACCACGCTGACCAGCAGCGCGGCACTGACCAGGACGTTATTCATCACAAGGAGGAACGCAGGCAGCCCGCCCGGGCTCCCCGGGCCGGACAAGGTGAACGGGTGCGCCCACTCGGTGCTGGCGGCGATCACCGCACATACTGCGGCCAGCGCGGATGCGCCGCCTGCAAACCACGCGGCCGGGCGCCACCGCCGGGAGCGCAGCTGCCCGGTCGGAAAGAGCAAGAACAAGAAGGCGAGCACAGCGACTGCGATCATCCAGATCCAGTTGGATAGCCAGCCAAACACCCGGCCCGCGGGCCAGGATCCCCGCTCCGCGACCAGCGCGTGCAGCGCGTACGGGTTCGAGAAGCCACTCAGGCCCAGCGCCAGCCCCGCCGCCAGGAACAGCCAGCCAAGCGGGTTCTGCGGCCGCCGGGCCGCAAGGACGAACCCCGTCACCGGGACGGCCATGTTCACTACTTGCGAGGAGATGTTGGAGACGGTCCAGTTAGTCAGGCTGGCGGGCACCAGATGCCGGTCCACATAGGCCAGCACCAGCCCGCCGCCGGTCAGCGCGACCGATCCCGCCGCGGCGCACCGGGGCACCCACCGGGCGGTCCGGGCTCTCATCTGGATTCCCCACCCGCCGATCAAGACCATCGGCCTGGGCGCTGGCTGTACCTCACCCACGAGCCGCACGCTACGCCCGCACCGTTCCGGGAACGTTACGGCTAATGGGGCTGGCGGCGCGATCGCCCTAGTCGGGGTCATGCTGGCCGGCTCACGCCTGCGCCGTCCCCGGGTGGCTGAGAGCGTGGCCGAGGTCGGGGAACCGGTGCCCGTTCGGTAAAAAGATTTTTGTGCCGAACGAAAGGGGGTGCGTGCGTCGGGACATCAGGCGTCGCGGCGGGTGATCAGGAGGGCGGCGGTGAGCAGGGTGGCGCCGGGCCAGGCGAGCAGGACGAGCAGGGACCACGTGGGGGCGAACAGGTTGGCGGCCGTGTGCAGGGCGGTGACCTGGTGGGCGGCCTGGAGCAGGGTGAACCGGCTGACGCGGCCGCCCCAGGGGGACGGGAGCAGGCCGGCGATGGCGGGCAGGAAGATCAGGCCGACCAGGGCGGCGATGCCGCCCGCGGTGTGCCGGACGATCGCACCCAGCCCCAGGCCCATCATGGACACCACGAACAACAGAAGCCCGTCGGCCAGCACGGCGCCGGGGACGCCGGGGCGGGACAGGGATACGCCCAGGTGGTGACCTGACAGGGCGGCCTGGACGGCGAAGAAGGACACGAACGCGACCACTTCGCCGGCGATCAGGGTGACCGCGCCGGCCGCGGCGGCCTTGGCGGCGAGGACGGCCCGGCGGCGGGGCACGGCGGCGAACGTGGTGCGGATCAGGCCGGTGCTGTACTCGGTGCTGAAGGCCAGCACGCCGAGCACGCCGACGGCCAGCACCGCGTACTCCTGGCTGATGAAGCCGGGCAGCAGCGGGTCGGGCGGCGGGCTGTTCTTGGCGGGCGCGCTGGCCAGCGCGGCGGCGACGACGGCGCTCAGGCCGATCGGGGTGAGCACGGCGACCAGCAGCGTCCAGTAGGTCGAGCGGACCGACCAGAGCTTGGTCCACTCCGAGGCGAGGACGTCGCGGGCCCGGACGGCGAGCGGCGGGGCGGCGACGGCCTGGGTGGCGGGGGCCTGGGTCGCGGTCATCGGGCGAGGGCTCCTTCGGGACTGGCGGCACGGTATTCGACGCTGTCGCCGGTCAGGTCCAGGTAGACCTGCTCCAGCGAGGCGCTGCGCGGGATCAGGGCGTGCACCGCGATGCCGTGCGCGGCGGCCAGGTCGCCGATGGCGGGGGCGTCCAGGCCGGTCACGACCAGGGCGGCGTCGTCCTGGTCGGCCTTGTCCTGGTCGGCCCTGTCCTGGTCGGCCCTGTCCTGGTCGGCCTCGTCCTGGCGGGTCACGGTCGCGCCGCGGGCGGTGATCAGCCCGGCCAGTTCGGCCGCGCGCGGGGAACGGACCAGGACGTCGTGGCGGGTGCTGGACTCGATGAGCTGCGCGGTGGACGTGTCGGCGATCAGGCGGCCGCGGCCGATGACGATCAGGTGGTCCGCGGTCTGGGCCATCTCGCTCATCAGGTGGCTGGAGACCAGGACCGTGCGGCCCTCGGCGGCCAGCGCCTTGAAGAACTGGCGGATCCAGGCGATGCCCTCGGTGTCCAGGCCGTTGACCGGCTCGTCGAACATCAGCACCGGCGGGTCGCCGAGCAGCGCGACGGCGATGCCGAGGCGCTGCTTCATGCCGAGCGAGAAGCCCTTGACCCTTCGGCTGGCCACCGGGTCCAGGCCGGTCAGCCGGAGCACCTCGGCGACCCGGCGGCGGCCGATTCCGTTGCTCTGCGCGATCGAGGTGATGTGGGCCTCGGCGGTGCGGCCGCCGTGCAGGGCGGTGGCGTCCAGCAGCGCGCCGACCTGGCGCAGCGGGCGGATGAGCTCGGCGTAGCGCTTTCGGTTCACGAGGGCGGTGCCGCTGGTGGGGGCGTCCAGGCCGAGGATGAGGCGCATCGTGGTGGTCTTGCCCGCGCCGTTCGGGCCGAGGAAGCCGGTGACGTGGCCCGGCTGCACGGTGAAGCTCAGCGCGTCCACCGCGGTCACCGGGCCGAAGCGCTTGGTCAGCTCGTCGACCTCGATCATCGCGGTACGGCCTTGAAGAAGGCGGTCGAGTCGCGCTGCCAGAGGAACACGACGGCGACCAGCGCGATCAGCCAGACCACGGCGCCCCAGATCTTGACCGTTCCGGCCACCGGGGCGGCGATGCCGATGCTCGTGTCGACCGTGGACAGGCCGAACAGGACCGTGCCGGTGATGCGGGCCCAGTTCTTGCCGTCGCGGCAGGCCCGGGCCAGGAAGATCCACACCGCGGCGGCGATCACGCCGCCCAGGACGAACCCGATGATCAGCGCGTGCTGGCTCGCGTTGACCTGGCTCACGGTGAGCTTCGGGGACCGCCTCTCGATCGCGGTCTTGGTCGCGTTGACGGTCAGGATGTCGACGATGATGCCGAGGATGCTGGCGGCCGCGCCCACGTACATGACCTTGACAGCGTTGGCGACCTGAGGCGGGATCGGCGGACGCTGCAGGGTGGGCATCTGGGCGCCGGTCGGGTACGGCTGGTACATGCGGGCTCCTTAGACGGGGTTGGTCCAGGCGTGCAACAGGGCGACGTCGATGGTGTTGATCGGGATAAAGCGGCTGGTCAGCACCACGTGGGTGCGGTTGGACCGGATCCGGACGGTCAGGTCGGCGGTGGCCTCGGGGCCGCCGCCGGCGTGCGTGGCGATGTCGCCGCGGGGGCCGATGAGCCAGCCGAGGCCGACGCCGGGGCGTTGGCCGCTCGGGGTCGGCTCGGCTTGGGGAGTGGCTTGGGGGGTGAGCGCCTCGTGCGCGAGGGACCCGGGCAGCAGCGATGACCACCCGAGTCCCAGGCGCACGAGATCGGCCCCCGTCGACCAGAGCCCGGCCACGGCCTGGAGGGTGGGGACCAGGGCCGGGAGGGGCTCGAACATGCCTTGCAGGGTGAGGTTGTAGCTGGTGACCGCGCCCGGGCCGACGTCGGACGGGCGGGCGGGGAACGAGGAGTCGCGCAGGCCGAGCGGGTCGAGCACCAGCTGGGTGGCCGCTTCGGCGAAGGGTGTCGCGGTGACGTCGGCGATCAGCTGGCCGAGGACGGCGATGCCGCCGTTGCTGGGGCGCATCACGCCGCGCGGGCCGTGGCAGCCGATGACCGGGCCCATCAGCGCGGCCAGGTTCTCGGGGACGGCCTGGGCGTACATGTCGGCGGGATCGTCCACGCCGGCCGTGTGGGTCAGCAGGTCGCGGACGGTGATGGTGTCGTCGGCGAGTTTCACCGTGGTGAGATGGTTATTGGCTCTGTGGTCGAGGCTGATCTGGGCGCCGGCGACCAGGCGGAGCACGGCGGTCGTGGTGACCAGGGCGGTGACGCCCGGCGCCGGGAAGCGGTGACCGGGGTCCAGGGGCTCGTGGCGGTCCAGGTCGGCCCAGCCCCTGGCCAGGACCCAGTTTTCCTTGGTGTCCGGGTCGCCGCCGGCCAGGAGCAGGGCGGGGAGGCCGAGGTCGGCGACGGCTTGTGCGGCGATGGCCGGCACGCCGTCGGGTACGTTTCCGCGGGTCCGTTGCGGGGCGTCGCCCGCGGTGCGGGGGTCGCGGAGCCTGCGGCCGGTGGGGAGGCCGCGCAGGGTGGTCAGGCGGTGCGGCGGGTCGGTCTCGACGGCCGCGATGTACTGCACGCCGGCCAGCTCGACCAGGGCCTCGAACGGGGCCTGGCCGATGATGGCGAGGTCGCCGCGCAGTTCGGCGGCCAGCTGGCTGATGAGCGTGACCAGGTTGGCGGGCGGGAGCGCGGCCAGGAACGCGTTGCTGAAGTGCTCGCGGAGCTCGTCCTCGCCGGGAGGCGGCCATCCCGGCTGGTCGGCGCCGGAGAACCTCTCGATCACCCAGCGGAGCTGGGTCAGGGCGTGGCTGTGGGTTTCGCCCTCGATCAGCTGCTTGAGGGCGGCCCAGCTCGGCTGGCCGTGCTCGCGCGCGATGGCGGTCTGCGCGTCGTGCAGGGTGGCGAACTCGCCCGCGGCCAGGCGGCGTTTGGCCTCGGTCTTGAGGTAGCGCAGGCTGGGCCGGGCGGGCAGTGCGCGTGACCCACCGGGCATGGCAGTCCTTCCCTCGCGCCCGGGGGTCCGCATGCTTCGGGCGGGAAAGACTCGCCGTCGATCGAAGCCGTGCAACCGGTGAGCTTGCAGCTCTGCCCGCGGACCCAGAGGCGGCCGGAACCACCAGACCCGATGATACTCCTGTGTCGGCTGCGCTGTTCGCCGCTGTCCGCTCGGGCATGGGGCGCGTCGGCGCTCTCGGGTCGCGACGAGCGCTGGCGCTACCTTGCGCGCCGTGGCTATCACTATCTGTGTCGTAGACTGGGGACTGAGGTTACTCCAGAGCTGTGGGGGGTTATGGGTGCTTCTCGGGGATCTGGGTCTCGGGGTAGCCCGGCCCTGACCCCGGCTCTTGTCCCGGAGCGCGCGGGCGTGTCGGTGGCCGCGGTCCTCGACTTCGCGGTCGCGCAGATCCTGCGCGAGGGCACCGGGCCCGGCGACCTGCCCGCCGTGCGCCTGCCGTGCTGCCTGCCGTGCTGCCTGCCGTGCTGGAACGGATGGTGAGGGCGTTCGGGCCTGCGTTCGGGGTCCGGGCCGCGCTGGCCTTCCAGCCGGGCGGCGGGCCCGGGATGCCCGCGGTGCTCGCGGCCCATCCCCGCGAGGCCGTCGACGCGGCGCTGCTGGCCAGGATCGGCGCGCTGTCCGTGGCGCAGCGCGACGCGGCCGGCGACGCGCCCGTCGAGCTCGCGGTCCACGGCGGTCCGGGGGCGGCCAGCGCGCTGGTGGCCTACTCGACGCCGGTCGGCGGCCAGTGCCTGTGCGCGCTGGCCCTCATCGGCGACGCGCCGGCCTGGGACGAGGAGATCCGTGCCTGCGCGCACGCGGTGGCCGCCATCGTGGCGACCCAGATCCGGCACGCCAACGCCGTGGCCCGGCTGGCCCAACGGCAGGCGCTGACCCGGGCGCTGATCGACGGATCGCCCATCGCGGCCCTGGCCTTCGACGCGGAAGGCCGCCTGATCGAATTCAATCCAGCGGCCGAGAAGCTGTCGGGCTACCGGCGCGACGACGTGCTCGGCCGGGAGATGGCCGAGTTCCTGGTCCCCGAGCGGGACCGGACCCGGGTCCGCCAGCACATCAGCATCTACGTGCAGACCGGTGACCCGGGAGAGTTCATCGGCCAGATGCGCATCAACGCGCTGCGGGCCGACGGCAGCGAGCGCACCGTGGAGCTCACCCCGGTGCAGATCACCCTCGGCGGGCAGGCCGTGTTCACCGGGTTCCTGCGGGACCTGACCGAGATCGAGCGCTCCCACGCCGCGCTGGCCGACCAGACCGAGCGGCTCAACTGCCTGATCAACACGGCCATCCCCGGCGTGCTCATCACCGACGAGCAGGGCCAGATCACGCACGTCAGCCAGAGCTTCGGCACCATGTTCGGCATCGACGAGCCGACCTTGCTGGTGGGCACGTCGGCGGTCTCGATCGTGCGCCGGATCCGGCCCGTGTTCGCCGACCCCCGCCGGTTCACCCGGCGGGCCGTCGAGGTGTTCCGGGCCCGGCAGCCGATGTCCGGGGAGCAGATCCCGTGCGCGGACGGGCGGACCGTCGAATGCGACTACTGGCCGATCCTGGTCGACGGCCGTTACCGCGGCGACCTGTGGCTGACCTGGGACATGACCGACCGCAAGGAGCTGGAACGCCAACGCATGCAGGCCCTGGAGGCCGAGCTCGCCGCCCGGCAGCTGGCCGAGCAGGCCCAGCGACAGCTCGCCGAGCAGAACGAGCGGCTGCGCAGGCTCGACGACGCCAGGAACCAGTTCCTGGCCATCGTGTCGCACGAGCTGCGCACCCCGCTGACCTCGATCGTGTCGTTCAGCGAGCTGATCAGGGGGGAAGCCGAGGGCCTGACCCCCGAGGGCGTGCGCTTCCTCGACATCATCGAGCGGAACGCCGACCGGCTGCACCGGCTCATCGGCGACCTGCTCATGATGGACCGGCTCGAGGCGGGCGCGCTGCCGCTGGACCTGGCGGCGGTGTCGGTCTCCGGACTGGTCACGGAGGCGGTCAGGATCGCCGCGCCCGGCGCCGCCCGGCAGGGCGTCACGCTGGAGGTCCGGGCCGGCCGGGGCCGGCCGTGCGGGGCGACGCCCGGCGGCTGATGCAGGTGCTGGACAACCTGATCTCCAACGCGGTCAAGTTCTCGCACCGGGACGGGCTGGTCCTCGTCACCGCCGCCTGCCGCAGGCGCACCTGGCGGATCGACGTGGCCGACTCGGGCATCGGCATTCCCGCCGAAGAGGCCGACCAGCTGTTCAGCCGCTTCGTCCGCGCCTCCAACGCGCGGACCGCGGGGCTGCCAGGGACCGGCCTGGGCCTGTCCATCGTCAAGGTCCTGGTCGAGATGCACGGCGGGCGCGTCTCGGTGCGGAGCACCCTGGGCCAGGGCAGCACGTTCAGCGTGTTCCTTCCGGCGCCGGGCAGCGCCGAATGAAGGGCGGTGCCGGATGAAGGGCGATGCCGGATGAAGGGCCGGGTGCTGGTGATCGAGGACGACCGGGACATCGCGCTCGGCATCCGTACCGTGCTGACCAGGAGCGGATTCGACGTGGACAACTCCGCCGACGGCAGGCAGGGCCTGCGCGCCTTTCACACCGCGCGGCCGGACCTGGTGGTGCTCGACATCGGGCTGCCGACCCTCGACGGGTGGGCGGTGCTCGAGCGCATCCGCGACCTGAGCGACGTGCCGGTGCTGATCCTGACCGCGCACGGCAGCGAGGCCGACAAGGTCCGCGGGCTGCACGGGGGGGCCGACGACTATCTGACCAAGCCGTTCGGCAACCGGGAGCTGGCGGCGCGGGTGGATGCGCTGCTGCGGCGGCCTCGTTCCGGCGCTCCGGCGGCCGAGGTGTACGACGACGGCGTCCTGGCCGTGCGGTTCGGCTCGCGCGAGGTCAGCGTGCACGGCGTGCCGGTGGCGCTGACCCCGACCGAGTACCGGCTGCTGACCGCGCTCATCCGGCATCCCGGCCAGACCCTGGCCCCCGAGCAGCTGCTCGAGCTGGCGTGGAACGACCCGCTGGGCATCGGGCCTGAACGGGTCAAGTTCGGCATCATGCGGCTGCGCCGCAAGCTCAGCCAGTACGGCGCGCCGGGGTCGGCGATCGAGGCCGTCCGGGGGTTCGGGTACCGGTACGTGCCGCCGCAGGATGCTGACTAGCCGGGTCTTGTTAGCCGCGGTGTTGGCGGCTTAGCCGGCGGTGCTTGGCGGCGCAACCGTCCTGCACCTGGGTCGCAACGGGGCGGGGCAGGCGGGTCGGGCAGGGTGGGGCGCATGAGCGTTGGGCCTCGATGAGCGCGCGGGGGCGGATTCTCCTGATCGAGGACGATCCCGAGGCGGCGCTGTTCGCCATCCACGTGCTGGCCAACCGGGGGCGGTTCGAGGTCACGCACACGGCCGACCCCGCGGTGGCGCTGCGGCTGGCGGCCAGCGAGCGCTGGGACCTGGTGCTCACCGACCTGGAGCTGCCCGGCATGAGCGGGCTGGAGCTGATCGACGCGCTGCGGCGGGTGGCCCCCGCGGTCCCGGTCGCCGTGGTGACCGCGCACGCGGACGGGGCGGCGCTGGTCAGCCGGGCCGATGGGTGCCTGACCAAGCCGGTGCGGATCGATCAGCTCATCGCGACCGCGAGCGAGCTGATCGGGCGGGCCAGGCGTACCAGCCAGTAGGGTCGGGTTCGCGTTCGCGGTAGTGTGCCTGGCATGGCTGTGGTGCAGGGATCGGGAGTCGTCGTCACTGGCGGCGGCGCGGGCATCGGCCGGGCGCTGGCCCGGCGGCTGGCGGCGGGCGGCGCCCGGGTGGTGGTCAACGACCTGGACGCGGCCGCCGCGGCGGCGGTGGCCGGGGAGATCGGCGGTTACGCCGTGGCCGGGGACGCCGCGAGCGAGCAGGGCGTGCGCGATCTGGTCGCCGCCGCCCGCAAGCATCTCGGCGAGATCGACATCTACTGCTCCAACGCCGGGATCGCGGAGGGAACCGGCCCGGACGCGCCGGAGGAGGCCTGGCAGCGGTCCTGGGAGGTCAACGTCATGGCCCACGTCCGCGCGTCGCGGGAACTGCTGCCCCGCTGGCTGGAGCGCGGGCGCGGGTGCTTCGTGGTGACCGCGTCCGCGGCCGGGCTGCTCACCATGCTGGGCGCCGCGCCGTACTCGGTGACCAAGCACGGGGCCGAGGCCTACGCGGAGTGGCTCGCCGCGACCTACGGCCACCGCGGCCTGACCGTGCACTGCATCTGCCCGCAGGGGGTGCGAACGTCGATGCTGGCCGCCTCCGGCCGGGCCGGGGACGTGGTGCTGAAGGAGGCCGCGATCGAGCCCGAGCAGGTCGGCGAGGCGCTGTGGCAGGGCCTGGCCGACGGCAGGTTCCTCGTCCTGCCGCACCCGCAGGTGTACGACTACTACGGGCAGCGGGCCGGCGACACCGACCGGTGGCTGCGCGGCATGAACCGGATGCAGCAGCGGATCGAGGAGGCTGGGCTTTGAGAGCGTGGCAGGTATCTGAGCTCGGGGAGCCGCGGGACGTGCTCCGGCTGGCCGAGGTGCCGGATCCGGAGCCCGGGCCCGGGCAGGTGCTGGTGCGGGTGCGCGGCGCCGCGGCGAACTTCCCCGACGTGCTCATGTGCCGGGGCGCCTACCAGGTCCGCCCGCCGCTGCCGTTCACGCCGGGCATCGAGCTGTGCGGCGAGATCGTGTCGTTGGGTCCCGAGGTGGCCGGGTTTGCCGTCGGTGACCGGGTGCTCGGCGGGTCGTCGCTGCCGTCCGGCGGCTTTGGCGAGCTCGCGGTCATGAACGCCGGCAGCGTCTTCCCGGCCCCGGAGGGCCTGGACGACGCGGAGGCCGCCGCGTTCTTCATCACCTACCAGACCGGCTGGTTCGGGCTGCACCGGCGGGCGCGGCTGGCGGCGGGCGAGACGCTGCTGGTGCACGCGGCGGCGGGCGGGGTCGGCAGCGGCGCGGTCCAGCTCGGCAAGGCGGCCGGCGCCCGGGTCATCGGCGTGGTCGGCGGCGAGCGCAAGGCCGCGGTGGCGCAGGCCCTGGGCGCGGACGTGGTGGTGGACCGGCTCAGCGAGGACTTCGTCGAGGTGGTCAAGGAGGTCACCGGCGGCCGCGGCGCCGACGTGGTCTACGACCCGGTGGGCGGCGAGTCGTATGCCCGGTCGACGAAGTGCATCGCGTTCGAGGGCCGGATCCTGATCGTCGGGTTCGCCAGCGGGCAGATTCCCACCGCGGCGCTGAACCACGCGCTGATCAAGAACTACTCGATCGTGGGCCTGCACTGGGGCCTGTACCAGGCCAAGGAGCCGCAGGCCATCCGGGACTGCCACGCGCAGCTCGGCAAGCTGGTAGCCGACGGCCTGATCCGGCCGCTGATCGGCGAGCGGCTCGGACTGGACGACGTGGCCGACGGCGTGCAGCGGCTAGCCGACGGCAGCACGGTGGGCCGGATGGTGTTCACGCCCTGAGGGCCGGCCGTAGGTGAGCTTCACGACGGGGCGGCCCCGGAGCCGGTTACATCGCCAGTGGGTCAGGCCGCGGAGAACGGGGGTGGTGGAGCGTATGGGGCCAGTGGTGCCCGGCTCGGTGGTAGGCGAGGACTTGCCGGGCGTGCTGCGGCGCGGACCGGCGGGCGTAGATGCCGCCTCCGGGGACGTCGTGCGGACCGCGGCCGTAGGGGAGGCCGATCAGCCGGTAGTGGCTGGTGAAGTACGCATAAAGGGAATTCGTCCACGGGATCTGGCCCTGGCTGCCGGGTTCGAACCACACGTAGCGCGCCCGGGCGAAGTCGTAGCGCCATAGATCCCTGACCGTGTTCAGTTCCTGACGGGAGTCGTGATAGCTCTTGCCGCCGGTCATCGCCAGGTAGGTGCCGAAGGAGTCCACCATGGCCGGGCAGCCGGGGCCATCCGGGGTGAACCGGTCGGAGCTGAGCGCGAGCGCCGGGTTGTTGGTCAGCACGCACGCTCCGGGCGGGAGCAGCCGGTCCGCCCGGGCGGCGGGGCTGACCCAGGCGTGCAGCCTGGTCTCCGCGGCGAACTGGCCGACACCCATCCCGGTGATCAGCAACGCCGCGACCAGGCCGACGGCGACCAGCGGGATGAGCTTATAGCTCTCCTCCGCCGGGCGCAGCAGGCCGACCGGGAGAGCCACGACCAGCGCGATGAACGGCCCGGCGACGGCGCCGTAGTGCGACCAGTAGTTGAAGGGCCACAGCAGCATGGCGACCACGGCGACCAGGCCGATCAGCGCGTACCAGTCCAGCGGGGCCTGCGGCGCCGTCCGGCCAGGCAGACCGCCAGGTACCCGACGGGCACGATGGCCGCGAAGCCCACCAGCACCAGGACCTGGATCGTGGTGGAAAGACCCGGGTCCAGGCCGAAGCCGGCCAGGTTGCTCAGCCGCGGCAGCGACAGCAGATTGTGCCAGATATTGTCCCGGACGTACTGGTTGACCAGGACGTCCTTGACCAGGGCGCCCGGCGCCATGATCAGGAACGGCAGCACCAGCACGCCCAGCCCGGCCGCGGCTCCCCCGGCCAGCGCCCCCAGGTGGCGCGGCCGCCGCGCCACCAGAACGCAGATCACCACCAGCGGCACGATCGCCCAGATCTTGACCGCCGTCGCCACCCCGAACAGCACCCCGCCCCAGGCCAGCCGGCGGCGCCGGTCGGTTACCTGGTCCCCGTCAAACACCATCAGCGCGCCCAGCAGGCAGAACAAGTTAAGCCATGGCTCCAGCAAGAACGTGTGCGCGGCGACCAGCGCGTCGGGATAGACCGCGTACACCCCGCACGCGATCGCCGTGGCCACCGGACCCCGGTGCCGCACCAGCAGTCCCAGCAACACCACGCAGGCAATATCGGCGGCCGCGGTCAGCAGCCGGGTGATGGCCAGCCCCCACGCCGTCCCGATCACCTTGGCCAGCGCCGCCACCGGCGCCATCAGCAGCACGCTGCCCGGCGGCTGCATGACCACGAAGTCGCGGTACGGGATCACCCCGTTGACCAGCCGCACCGCATCCCCGAACTGCACGCCGTCGTCGTACTCGGTCACCCCGAGCAGGTAACCCGGGCGGGCCAGCTGATACAGCCGCAACAACGCCGCCACCGCCGCACACACCGCGATGACCACGTACACCAGCCGCGGCGTCGCGATCCGCCCCAGCGGAACGCCAGCCTCAGGTGCACGGGTCATAGCGATGCCATAACGCGTAGCCATAGCATTACCCCTCGTAATTAATGCAGCTAAAGCAACCCCGAAGGTCTTTAGGTTCACCACCTCACCTAATCGTGAATGTTCAATAACTCAGCGGATCCGGCATTCGCGCCAACGCATTGCAACCCCGTTCGCACGGCATCCCCGTTCTATTAACTCCGCAGCAGCCCTTCTGGTTGCGCCAATCTTCCAGAATTCAGCTTATTTTTGGATTACCAGGGGACCGGATCGGCGCGAAGGGCACATCATGCACGGCTGGTCGAACTATGTCGCGCTGGGCGACAGCCTGACTGCCGGGCGCGATGACCACGACGCGGGCGGGCTGAGGATCGGCTGGGCGCGGCGGCTGGCCGGGATCCTCAGCGCGCGGACCGACGTCCCCTGCGCCCTGACCAACCTGGCCGCCGACGGCGCCAGCGTGGCCGCCGTGCTCGAGCGGCAGCTGCCCGCGACCGCGCAGATCGGCCCGGACCTGGTCAGCGTCACCGTCGGAATGAACGACATCCGCGAACCCGGCTTCAGCGCCGGCCGCTTCGCCGCCGAGCTCGGGCGGCTGCTCGACGGCCTGACCGTGACCGGTGCCACCGTGCTGACCTGCACGCTTCCCGATATCGCCGGGATCATGCCGTTGCCCGACCAGCTGGTCGTCCTGGCGCGCCAGCGGATGCATCAGGCCAGCGACATCATCAGGGAGCAGGCATCGGGCCGCGGCGCGCTCTGCCTCGACCTCTGGGCCATGCCCGGGGCGGCCGACCCGGGCCTGTTCGGCCCGGACCGGATCCACCCCAACGCCAGCGGCCACCAGATGATGGCCGCCGCCTGCGCTGACCTGCTCCTGGCATAGGATTTCGTGAGTGTCCAGTGAGCCGAGGAAGCGTTGGGTCGCCCCGGTAATTTACGGCGTCCTCGGCCTCGAGCTGGCCGCGGTCATCGGATTCGCCGCCACATATAACGCACTGGACTTCCGTATTTACATGTGGGGCGGGCACGCCGTCACCCAGGACTCGCGCCTGTACCTGGCCCTGGCCTACGGCCACTGGTTCACCTATTCGCCGTTCGCGGCCGTGGTATTCGTGCCGATCGCGGCGATACCGCTGGCCATCGCCCGGGTGCTCTGGGACCTGCTGTCGGTCGCGGCGCTGGCCTACTCCCTGGTGCTCATCGCGAAACTGGCGGGATACCGGCCGACCAGGCTCATGATCGCGGGCGCCACCGCGGCCGCGATGGCGCTCGACCCGGTGTACGAGACGCTGTTCCTTGGCCAGATCAACCTGATCCTGCTGGCCCTCATCCTGACCGACGTCTGGCGCGTCTCCCGTGGCCGTACCGCGGGCCTCGGCGTGGGCATCGCGGCCGCGATCAAGCTGACCCCGGGCATCTTCATCGTGTTGTTCCTGCTGGCCCGGCGGACGAAGGCGGCCCTGATCGGAGCCGGCACGTTCGTCGGCTGCGGGCTCATCGGGCTGCTCGTCGCGCCGCGCGCGTCAAGGCAGTACTGGGAGCATCTGTTCTACGACACCAAGCGGGTCGGCGCGCCCTACATCAGCAACCAGTCGCCCTACGCGACGGCGGTCCGGATCGCCGGCGGTGCGGCCCACATCGGCCCGTGGTACGTCGTCATCCCGCTCGGCTTCGCCGCGATCGGGCTGGGCGCGGCCGCCATCTTCGCGCGGCGCGGCGACTGGCTGAGCGCGGCGACGGTCACCGGGACGACCGGCCTGCTGGTCTCGCCGATCTCGTGGGCCCACCACTGGGTCTGGATCCTGCCCGCCCTGGTCGTGCTGGCGCGTTCCGGGCACCGGGTGGCCGTGGGCCTGGGGTACCTGCTGTTCGCCCTGGCGCCGTTCTGGTACACGCCGCATTCCGGCGGGCCGCGCGAGTACGGATTCCACGGGCTGCTCACCCTGGTGGCCAACTGCTATCTGATCGCGGGGGTGGCGTTCCTCGCCTACATGGCCTGGCGGGCCTACCTGCGCCCGGCCCCGGCGGGGGAGCCCCGCGCGGATGAGGAGCCCCGCCCGGCGGGAGCCCCGCCGGATAGGAGCCCCGCCCGGCCGAGGAGCCCCGCGGGGATGAGGAGCCCCGCGCGGCCGAGGCGTCGCGGGGCGCGGTGTAACGCTAGCGGGCCGGATACCGTTCCGTACCGGGAGCATCGGGCAGATCGGAGGTCACTTACATGCGTCACCGAATCGGGCTCGTCCTGGCCGTGGTCATGACCGGAGTGCTGTTCTTCCCCGGGGCCTGGGGATACCTGCGGCTGCTCCGCGTTCCCGCCCCGGCCGACCAGCTCTCCCAGCTGCCGGCGGGCGGCGGCTCCCTGCTGTCCGACCACCGCGTGCTCCTCGCGCTGGCCGCGCTCACCGGCACCTTCCTGCTGGCGGGGATCCTGGTCGCCGTTCCCCGGATCTCGCCGCTGGCCGCCGGGCTGCCCGGCCTGCTGCTGCTCGGCTGGACGGCGCTGTACCTGGTCAGCGTGCGCCAGGGCGTCGACCTGATCCCGCTGCGGTCAGATCCGTTCGGCGCGGGCTTCGAGGCCATGCTCTTCAACGGGATCCTCGCCGGGGCCGGGCTGGCGATGATCCTGCCGATGTTCGTGCCCTCGAGGTGGCGCTCCCGCACGGAGGAGGAGGCCGAGGTCATCGGCGCCGACGAATTCGTCGCTGACCTGGCCAAGACCCCGGGAGCGCCGACGCGTCTCACCCCGATCCGGGTCACCAGCCTGGCCCCGCTGCCCGCGGAGCCCTGGCACGCCACGAGCACCCAGGAGACCGGGCTGGCCACCGAGCCGCCGCGCGTGCCTTAGGGGGCACCAGCAAAGATCGGGCTGCGCACCTCCCAGACGGTGCCGGTCATCACGCTGGACTCATCGGACAGCAGGAAGGCGACCAGATCGGCGACGTCGCCCGCGCTGCCGAACCGGCGCAGCGCAATCGTCTCGGTCAGGCCCGCGTGCGTGCGCTCCGGGACGATCGCGGTCATCTCCCGGCCGACCGGGCCGGGGGTCACGGCGTGGACCTGGATCCCGTACCGGCTGGCCTGGCCGGCCAGCAGCTTGACGAAGCCGGCGATGCCGGGCTTGGGGGCCAGGTCATCGCCGGCGTGGCCGTACACCCCGACCATCGAGGACACCGTCACGATCCGGCCCGATCGCTGCCTGCGCATCTCGGACACGGCGGCCCGGCACAGGTGGAACATGGCGTCCAGGTCGGTCACCGCGCGCCAGTCCGCGGGCTGGATCAGCGCGGGCGGCCGGTCCCTGACGATCCCGGCGCAGCTGATCGCCGCCCCGACTGGGCCCAGTTCGTCCCTTGCTCGCCGGGCCCAGGCGGTGACCTCGGCGGCGTCGGCCATGTCCACCCGCACCGCGGTCACCCGGGCGCCCAGCTCACGGGCGGCCCATTCCACCTCGCGGGCGGAGTGCTCGTCGCGGTCGTAGCCGAAGCTGACGTCCCAGCCGCGGGCCGCGAGCCTGCCGACGATGGCCGCGCCGATGCCGCGGGAGCCGGCGCTGACCAGCGCCACCGGGCCGTCACCCTGCGTCACGATGCACAATCCCCCGTCCGCACCGCAGGTTTCCACCATGCGGTGACACACGGTAACACGCGTCGTGTAAAAGGTGACGAGAGGGTGAACGCAGAGTTACCACGTGTCGACCGGGACGCGTTCCGGGCCCATGCCACCGGGCGGTGTCATAGCCTGGCGCGGTGACGGCGGCCGGCGCGGAGGCGGCGCGGTTCGCCGCGGAGGAGGCGGCGCGATGACGGCGGCCGGGGCGGAGGCGGCGCGGTTCGCCGCGGACCTGATCAGGATCGACACCACCAACCGCGGCGGCGGGGACGGGCGGGAACGCCCGGCCGCGGAGTACGTGGCGGCGCGGCTGGCCGAGGCGGGCGTCGAGCCGGTGCTGCTGGAGTCCGCGCCCGGGCGCGCGAACGTGGTGGCGCGGGTGAGCGGCAGCGAGCCCGGCGCCGCGGCGCTGCTCCTGCACGGGCACCTGGACGTGGTGCCCGCCGACCCGGCGTCCTGGTCGGTGCATCCGTTCTCCGGCGAGATACGCGACGGCGTGCTGTGGGGACGCGGCGCGGTGGACATGAAGAACGCGGACGCCGTGCTGCTCGCGGTGGTCGCCCAGTGGGCGCGCGGCGGGATCCGCCCGCGGCGCGACATCGTGCTCGCGTTCACCGCGGACGAGGAGGACACCGCGGAGTTCGGCGCCCGGTTCCTGGTCGAGCGGCATCCGGGGCTGTTCGAGGGGTGCACCGAGGCGGTCGGGGAATCGGGAGCCTTCACCTTTCACGCGGGCCCGGGACAGCGGCTGTATCCCATCGCCTCGGCCGAGCGCGGCACCGCCTGGCTCAAGCTGACCGCCCGGGGCCGGGCCGGTCACGGCGCCAAGCCGAACCCGGAGAACGCGGTGACCCGGCTGAGCCAGGCCATGGCCAGGATCGGGACGTACCGCTGGCCGGTCAGGCTGATCCCCACGGTGCGCGCCGCGGTGCAGGCTATAGCCGAGGCGGCCGGGCGGCCGGAGCCGGCCGGCGGCTTCGGCGCCATGGCGGCGGAGGACCTGCTGGCCTACCTCGGGCCGGCGGCGGCCCTGGTGGCCGGCACGATTCGCAACAGCGCCAACCCGACCATGCTCCAGGCGGGCTACAAGGTCAACGTCATCCCGGGCGAGGCGGTCGGATACGTGGACGGGCGGGTGCTGCCCGGCCGCGAGGGGGAGTTCCGTGCCGTGCTCGACGAGCTGACCGGGCCCGAGGTGAGCTGGGAGTACGCGCACCGGGAGATCCCGCTGGAGGCGCCGCTCGGCACCCCGGTGCTGGCCAGCATGACGCAGGCCCTGCTGGCCGCCGATCCCGGGTCGACGATCGTGCCCTACTGCATGAGCGGCGGCACCGACGCCAAGCAGTTCGCCCGGCTCGGGATGACCTGCTATGGCTTCACCCCGATGGTGCTGCCGCCGGGCTACGACTACTACGCCATGTTCCACGGCACCGACGAGCGCATCCCGCTGTCCGCGCTCGAGTCAGGCGTGTTCGTTATGGACCGGTTCCTTACGACCGCGGGCTGACCCTATATAACCTCCGCGCAACAAAACCCAGGCGCAGGCATCTAAGGCGCGGAAACGGGGCACAAGTCCTGCTACGGGACGTGCAGGGAGGTCATCATGGCCATGACGGGGGAAATCGGGACAGTCGGCACGATGCGCCTGGGCGGACGCTTCCGGCTCGAGGAGCGGGTCAGCGCGGCGGGCCGGGGATCGGTGTGGAAGGCGACCGACGAACTGCTCGGCCGGCCCGTCACCGTTCACACGCTTCCCCGCGGGGCCGAGGTCCCGGCGGACATGATCGAGGCGCTGCAGGCCGCGGCCCGGGTGAGCGATCCGCGGCTGGCCACGATCTACGACACCGACCTCAGCATCGAGGACCCGTACATCGTGTCCGAGTGGATGCCCGGCACGCACCTGGAGGACCTGGTCCTGTCCGGGCTGCCCAGCCCGGCCCTGGCCGCCGCGATGATCGCCGACGCCGCGGACGCGCTGGCCGTCGCGCACGCGGCCGGGCGGCCGCACCTGTGCCTGGGTCCGCGCTCGTTGCGCTGGAACAACGCCAGCGGACTGAAGATCACCGGGCTCGGCATCGACGCGGTCCTGTCCCGGGCGAGCGCCGAAGACGCGGGGGCCGCCGACACCGCGGCCCTGGCCCGGATGCTCTACGCCCTGCTCACCGGATTCTGGCCCGGCGACGAGGCGACCGCGATCCCGCCCGCGCTGCGGCACGGGGGCCGGATGTACACCCCGCGCCAGGTGCGGGCCGGTGTGCCCGGCGTTCTCGACCGCGATCACCTGCCGCGCCCTGCAGCTTTCACCGCCGGGCGCGCCGCGGCCCGCGCTCACCCCGGCCGGGCTGGCCGCGGCCCTGCGCTCGGTGGTGCGGCCTTCTTACCAGGCCTTCGAGGCGCAGGAACCGGAAACCTGCGCCCCGGTGGTGGCGCTGGAGGACATGTCCCGGCGCCGGGCCCGGCACGCGAGGATCCGCGCAGCGCACCACGCTGCTACGCCCGGCGATGTAGCCTCACGCCGGGGTCGGGTTCACGGCCGGGGCGAGCAGCGAGCGGACCCGGTCCTGGCCCAGGGCCAGCAGCAGCGTGGGCAGCCGCGGGCCGGTGTCCTTGCCGATCAGCAGCTCGTACAGCAGCGCGAACCAGGTCCGCTGGCTCACCTTCAGCTCCGGCGTGGGCGGCGCGGTGATGGGCAGCTTGGCCTGGAGCTTGGGGATGCCGTAGGCCAGGGTGGTCAGGTCGTCCAGGGACCAGTTGGCCGCCATGCCCTCGAGCAGCAGCTTGATGGCGCCGCGCTGCTCGTCGGTCAGCGCGGCGAGCCGGGCGGTATCGGGCTCGGTGCGGACCTGGGTCCGGTCCTCGGGCGCGACGTACCCGGTGACCCACGCCTGCGCGCAGTCCAGCCGCGGCCGGACCTCATCCAGGCTGGCGACGGGGTTCTCCGCGGTGAGGTCGCGTACGATCCGCAGGATCTGCGCCTCGTCGCCGGCCGCGACGTCGGCCACCGAGGCCAGCGTGCTGAAGCGCAGGGGCCGCGGCGTGACCGGCAGCAGCCCGTCGGAGGTGCCGGCCGCGCGGGCGTACACGACCTGGGCGGCCGGCTCGGCGATGCCCTCCGCGACCCGGCGGGTCAGCGCGTCCCACTCGTCGTAGACGCGGCCGACCTCGGCGTCGAAGGCCAGGGTGATGGCCTGCTCGGGGCGCCGCCGCGCGTACAGCCAGCGGAGCAGCGGGGCCTCGAAGATCTCCAGCGCGTCGGCCGGGGTCGGCGCGCCGCCGCGGGACCCGCTCATCTTGGACGACCCGCTGGTGCCGACGAACGCGTACCCGAAGTGCAGCGGCATCTCGCCGCCGAAGATCTCCGTCACCAGTTCCCCGCCGACGGTGAAGCTGGATCCGGGCGAGGCGTGGTCCGCGCCGGCCGGCTCGAACGTGACGTGCTCGTAGGCCCACCGCATCGGCCAGTCGACCTTCCAGGCCAGCTTCCCGGCCACCCGCGCGATCGGTGTCGGCCCCTCGACCGCGCCGCAGGCGCAGGTGTAGGTGATCTCCGTGGTCTGGTCGTCGTAGGCGATGACCGTGGTGTCGTCGCGGCCGCACGACGCGCAGTACGGCCGGAACGGGTAGTAGACCGCGGTCTGCGGCTCGTAATCGTCGGGATCGGCGCCGCGCTTGGTTTGGTACCTGGCCAGGATCGCGCCGATGTCGGCCCGGCGGCGCATGGCGAGATGATCTGCTCGGTGTAGGCCCCCGAGGTGTACATCTGGGTCTGGCTGATCTCGGTGACCCGGACGCCGAGCCGGGCCAGCGCGTCGCGCAGCGGCGCCTTGAAGTGCTCGGCCCAGTTCGCGTGCCCGCCGCAGGGGTCGGGCACCCCGGTCAGCGGGCGGCCGATGTGCTCGGCGAACTCCTCGGGCAGGCCGGCCGGGACGCGGCGCAGCCGGTCGTAGTCGTCCCAGGACAAGATGTGCCGGCAGGGCGCGCCGTCGCGCCGGACCTCGTCGGCGACCAGGTGCGGGACCATGAGCTCGCGCAGGTTCCCCAGGTGCACCGGCCCGGACGGGCTGATCCCCGACGCGCAGGTCGGGACCTCGCCGGGATGCCTGCGCTCGCCTTCGGCGCGCACCTCGGCGGCCGTGCGCGCCACCCAGTCGTCGGCCGCAGCCACGGGACAGACCACCTCCATCGTCGTTTCGCCGGCACCCGGCAGCAAAACAAGCATCGTCGTTTCGCCGGCACCCGGCAGCAAAACAAGCACAGCGTACAAGCAGTTGCCCGTGGGGCGATCAGTGGCTAGAAGCTCTCGGTGATCAGTGCCGTCCTGTTGGGGGTACCGACTCCGGTGGACTCCTCGTGGCCAGGCGTGACCGGGAACGCAAGCGTCTACCCCGGTGCGGACGGCACCAGGCCTGACGGCGCGCACGGCGCCTGGCCAGCCGGCCGCCGCCGGCGGCGCGGAGGGCCGCAGCCCGGTGGCCTCGGCGCGATAGTGCAGCGCGATCGCCACCGCGACGGCCAGCACGACGGCCTCCGCGATGGTGAGCAGCCAGATCAGGCGGCCCCGCCACCGGGGACGGCTGCCCGGTTCGCGCCCGGCCGCTATGACGTCGGCGTCGGCGTCGCGCGCGCCGTCGGCCACCACCTCCTCATTGCAGGTGGCCTGCCCGGCCGTGTCAACCGGCGGTGTCAACCTCCCGGGGCACGGTCGTCAGGTGGGCACGCCGGCCAGGGCGAAGAACTCGGCGCGGGAGCGCGGGTCGGTGCGCAGCGTGCCCAGCAGGGCCGAGGTGACCGTTTTCGCGCCGAGGGCGCGGACGCCGCGCTGCGTCATGCAGGTGTGCTCGGCCTCCAGCACCACGCCGACCCCCCGGGGGCTGAGATTTGCGTCCAGGCACCTGGCGACCTGCATGGTCAGCCGCTCCTGCGTCTGCGGCCTGGCCGCGAAGTGCCCGACGAGGCGGGCCAGTTTGGACAGCCCGAGGATGCGCTCGCCGGGCAGGTAGCCGACGTGCGCAACCCCGGAGAACAGCAGCATGTGATGTTCGCAGACGGTCCGGAACGGGATGGCGCGCGCCAGCACCAGTTCGTCATAGCCCTCGTCGTTGGGGAAGGTGGTCAGCCGGAACGGCTCCGCGGCGAACATCTCCGCGTACGCGCGGGCCATCCGGGCCGGGGTCGCCCGGCGTTCCTCCCGGTCGAGGTCGATCCCGAGCGCGGTCAGGAAGTCCGCGGCGGCTCGCTCCGCGGCGGCCAGGTCCATGGGGCCGTGCGCTGGGTCCAGGTCTACGGCGCGCTCGGCACCCTGGCTCTGGGGGGACGACCCCCCTGACCACCCGCTCTCCAGGTCGGCGTCCGTGGCGGCGGGCTCGCCGGCGACCAGCAGCGCCGACCCCGGCCGCGTGCCGTTGGCAGGACTCGGCTTCGGCGGCACCTGGTCGGCGCCGTCGAGCCTCGGCTCGTGGGTCATGTTTCTCCTGTCCGCAGGTCCGCCTCGTTCTGGGGCAAGCTCACTCATGTAGTCTATCGTTAGTAAAAGCTCGCGAAAGAGGACCAGCCCGATGACCGTTCTGGTCGGCCGCCGCGAATCGTTCAATGCCGCGCATCGTCTGTGGAACCCCGATCTGCCCGATGATGAGAACCAGCGCCTGTTCGGGAAGTGCGCGAACCTGCACGGGCACAACTACGTGCTGGAGGTGGTCGTGGCCGGTGAGATCGACCCGGACACCGGCTACGTCCTGGACCTGAAGGTGCTGTCGGAGGTCATCGCGAGGCAGGTCATCCGTGACGTGGACCACCGCAACCTCAACACCGACGTCCCCTGGCTCTCCGGACGCATCCCGACCGCGGAGAACCTGGCGCTGGCCTTCTGGGAGCGGCTCCGGCCGGAGCTTCCCGACGGGATGCTCCGATCGGTCCGCGTCTGGGAGACCGACAAGAACTGGGCTGAAGTCGGTGACCGTGCCTGACGCTCCGGCCCGGGCGGGCCTGGAGCTGCGCAGGCGCTACACGGTCGCGGACCTCGGCGTGTTCACCCCCGACGAGGCGAGGCGGTATGTCCAGCCGGGAAACGGCGATCCGCAGACCAACGTCGTCCTGGCCTGGGAACTGCTGTACCGGCTCGAACCCGAACTGTACGACCGGCTGGCCAGCGCCGAGCGCCTGCATCGCGGCGTGGTGGGCTGGCTGCCGCGTGGCGCGGACCGGATCGTCGAGGTCGGCGCGGGCACCGGACGGCTGACGCTCGAGCTCATCGGGCGGGCCCGCCGGGTCGTCGCGGTCGAGCCCGCGAGGCCGTTGCGCGAGATCCTGCGGCGCAAGCTCGCGGCCGCCGATCACGGCGAGCGGGCCCGTGTCGTGCACGGGTTCTTCGACGAACTGCCGCTGCCGGACGATCACGCCGACCTGGTCGTCGCCTGCTCGGCCTTCACCCCCGCCGCGGGACACGGCGGCGAGGCCGGCCTGTCCGAGATGGAACGGGTGTGCCGGCCGGGCGGGTGCGTGACCGTCATCTGGCCGAACAACCTGGACTGGCTGGCCGCCCGCGGCTACCAGCACGTCAGCTTCCCTGGGCCGATGTCGGTCGAGTTCGGCAGCTGTCACGAGGCGGCGGAGCTGGCCGGGATCTTCTACCCCAAGGCGGCCGAGGAGGTCAGGCGGCGCGGTCTTCGGACGGTTCCGTTCGAGATGGCCGGCATCAACCCGCCGCGCGACCTCTCCTATAGGATCCTGCCCTGCCAGCCTGGGGGGGACGACCCCCCCGGCCCCCCGTGAGGTCGGTATGAAGATCGCGATCATGGCGCCGCTGGTGACGGCCATCCGCGAGCCGCAGCGAGGCGGCTCGCAGGCCTTCGTGTCCGATCTGGCCCGCGGCCTGACCGGCCGCGGGCACGACGTGCACGTCTACGCCGCCTCCGGATCACAGATCCCGGGGGTCGAGGTGATCGACACCGGGGTCGATCCCGCAGCCCTGGCCGGCACGCTCTACCGGGCTCCGGGGTACGGGGGTCGGGGGGATACGGGGGGGCGGGCCCCCCCGTACGCGGAGAGTTCTGCGGGCCGGAACCGGCGGTGGCCGAATCCGCGGCCGCGGCGGCCGAGTCGGCTTTCACGGCCGCCTACATGACCATGCAGGTGATCCGGTATGACGTGATCCACAATCACGCCTTCGACGCGCCCGCCGTCCGGCTCGCGACGGCGCTGCAGGCCCCGGTGGTGCACACGGTCCACCTGCCCCCGGACCGGGCGGTGGCGGCGGCGCTCCGGCACGCGGCCCGCCGCAGCAGGCCGCCGGCGGTGGCCGTCGTGTCTGCGTCCCAGGCCGAGGCCTGGCGCAGGGTCGTCGAGGTCGACGCGATCCTCCCGCCGTACCCGCCCACGAGCGCGATCGGATGGTCGGGGACGGCCGGGACGGGTGCGCTGTTCGCGGGCAGGCTCAGCCCGGAGAAGGGGGCCGCCGAGGCCATCGACATCGCCTGCGCGGCCGGCCTGCCGATCGACGTCTACGGCGACGTCTACGACGCGGCCTACAGCCGCGAGCAGATCGACCCGCGGCGAGCCTGGCCCGGCGTGACGATGCACCGGGGAGTGCCCCGGGCCTCGCTGTGGGACGCCATGGCCCGCGCGGCCGTGGTGTTGTGCCCGGCCCGGTGGGACGAGCCGTTCGGGCTGGCCGCCGCCGAGGCGCAGGCGTGCGGGACTCCCGTCGTGGCGTTCAGGCGCGGCGGGCTCAGTGAGGTGATCATGGATGGCGTGACCGGTTTCCTGGTGCCGCCCGATGACGTCCAGGCCGCCGCCGGCGTGATCCCGCGGGCGGGCGGCCTTTCCCGGCTCGCCTGTCGCGAGCACGCCGAGAGCCGGCTGGACCTGGACCGAAGCCTGGACGCTCACGAGCTGCTCTACCGGCGAGTTGCCGGTGGGTGAGCCAATGGAGCACACAGCGCACTGGCTGGGCGGACGGGTCGCGGTGGTCACGGGGGCCAGCCGCGGGATCGGGGCGGCCGCCGCGCAGGCCGTCGCGGCCGCGGGCGCTCACGTGGTGCTGGCCGCACGCGACCGCGACGCGCTCGGCCGGGTGGCCGGCCGGATCCGGGACGCGGGCGGCCAGGCCACGGCGGTGCCCACGGACGTGAGCAGCGAGGCCGAGGTCGGGCGCCTGTTCGCCGAGGCGGAAAGGGTGGCTAGGGCGGTCGGGGCGCCAAGGCGGATCGGGGCGCCAAGGCCGATAGGGTCGGCGCGGTGGGTGCGCTGGTCTGCGCGGCCGGGGTGCTGACGCCCGCGCCGTTCGCCGAAACCACGACCGCGATGTGGGACGAGACGCTCGGGGTCAACCTCACCGGGACGTTCCTGTGCTGCCGCGCCGCGTTCACCGCCATGGCCGCGGCCGGCCAGGGGCGGATCGTCACCATCGCCTCGCTGTCCGGCGTCTACGCCACCGAGAAGTTCCCGGGGCTGGCCGCGTACAACGTGTCCAAGTACGGGGTCATCGGCCTGACCGAGGCGATCGCGGTCGAGGGCAAGGAGCACGGCATCAGCGCCGTCTGCCTGAGTCCGGGCGCCGTCGACACCGAGATGCTGCGCCGGGCCAATCCCGCGCTGCGGCCCGGCCTGACCCCCGCCGACGTGGCGGGGCTGATCGTGGCGCTGCTGGACAGCCCGCTGGCCGCGGCCAGCGGGGCGAACATACCCCTGTTCTCCAACGCTTAGCCAGTGAGCGACCACAGGTCGGTGCGCTCGTCGGCGAGCACGCCAGGTGCCGGGCGGGCCCGCGCGGCGACCAGGCGGGCGCCGGCGGCCATCTCGCCGTCCAGGTCCAGTTCGGGATCGCCGCCGCGGTCCAGGCCCACGGCGGCCCGCACCACCCCGTCCACCAGGTAGAAGCCGACCAGCTTCTGGTCTTCCAGGCTGCCGCGGATCACGAACTCATCCCAGGTCCTGACGTAGCCGGCGTACTCGATCTTGTGCTCGTACTGGTCGGACCAGAAGGTGTAGAGGTAGTCATAGGGGTCGGTCGAGCCGAGCATGGACCTGGCCACGGCGGCGCCCTGCTTCTCCGCGTTGTTGTAGTGCTCGACCCGGATGCGCCCGAACAGCGGGTGGTCGATGTTGGCCACGTCGCCGGCCGCGTAGACGTCGGCCGCGCTGGTCCGGCACAGGTCGTCGACCAGGATCCCGTTCTGCTGCTCGACCGCGACGGGCGGGACGACGGGCTGGATGCCGACGCCCGCCACGGCGAAATCACACGGGATGCGGCGTCCGGCCGCGGTCACGACCGTCTCCAGGCGTTCGGTCCCCTCGAACGCGGCTACCTGGTCCCCGGCCAGCAGCTCGACCCCGTGGGCGCGGTGGAACGCGCCGATCAGCGCGCCGACCTGGCCGCCCAGGACCCTCTCCAGCGGGTCCCGGCCCGGGTAGACCGTGGTCACGCTAACGCCGAGCTGGGTCAGCGAGGCGGCGACCTCGCAGCCGATGAACCCCATGCCCACCACGACCGCGCGCCGGCCCGGCGCCGCCTCCGCCTTGATCGCGTCGCACTCGGCCTTGGTCCGCAGGTAGTGGATCCCGGGCAGCCCGGCGCCTGGAACCGTGAGCAGGCGGTTCTGGCCTCCGGTGGCGATCAGGATCTTGTGGTAGCTGAGCTCCTGGCCGGAGTCCAGAGTGACCGTGTGCGCGGCGGTGTCGACCGCCGCCACGCGGCAGCCTTCGCGGCATTCGACGTCGTGACCGGCGTACCAGCCGGCCGGTCGGACGTACCAGCCGTCGAGGTCCTCCTCCGACCGCAGGTAGGTCTTGGACAGCGGGGGACGGCCGAAGGGGAAGCTCGGCTCGGCGCTGATCAGCACGACGGGTCCCGGATAGCCCTCGTCCCTGAGGGTGGCAGCAGCGTTGCCTCCGGTCATGCCGCCGCCGACGATCACGATCGGGTTCTTGGGGGTTCGCTCCGCCACGGACTACATTGTGCCCCCCCAGCGGTCTGGGGGACGACGGCAGGCACCATGGCCCGTTCAGAGCCCGCTGTTTGACACGGGGGGCAGGCGAGCAGGCACCGGGGTGATGATCTGGGAGACTGAGAACATGGACGTCAGCCAGGTCGGATCGGTGACCGCGGAGTCCGTCGCGGCGCTTCGAAGGGCCGGGGCCCGCTTTGCCTACCTGTTCGGCAGCCGGGCCACGGGATCCCACCGTCCGGGGTCGGACATCGATATCGCCGCCTACTTCGGCGACCGGCCGCCGAATTCATTCGAGATCCTGCTGCCGCCGGGAGTGGACCTGCTGGTACTTGATCGTGCTCCGCTGGAGCTGGCGGGGCGTGTGGCGGTGGGCGGCAAGCTGCTTTTCGAGGATGATCCCGTGGCCAGGGTTCGGGCTCCTGCGTTCGCCTGACCACACCGATGGGGAGTTCCGAGACGGCGAGCGACGGTGGCGGCCTGGGGCAGGCGCCGGCGGGGGCGGGTCGCGCGGGGTTCGCGTTGCTGGTGACGCTGTCGATGGCGCAGTTCATGGTGGTGCTTGATTTCACGATCGTGAACGTGGCCCTGCCGTCGATCCAGCACGGGTTGCATATCGCCACGACGACGCTGCAGTGGCTGATAAGCGCGTACGCGGTCGCGTTCGGCGGGTTCTTGCTGCTGGGCGGGCGGCTGGCGGACGCGTACGGCAGGGCCAGGCTGTACCGGATCGGGCTGGCCACCTTCGTCATCGCGAGCGTCGCCGGGGGCCTGGCCGTCGAGCCCGGGCTGCTGATCACCTCGCGGGTGATCCAGGGGATCGGGGCCGCGATGCTCGCCCCAGCGGGCCTGTCGTTGCTGGTCACCGCCTATCCCGGCGAGCAGGAGCGGAGCCGGGCCCTGGGCACCTACGGGGCGATCGTGTCGACCGGTTTCGCGTCGGGCGCGGTGCTCGGCGGCCTGCTGGCCGAGGCCACGTGGCGGCTGGTCTTCTTCGTCAACGTGCCGATCGGGATCGCGCTGCTCGCCGCCTCGTACCGGCTGCTGCCGCCGGATCCGCCCGGAACCCGCGGGCAGCTGGACGTGCCCGGCGCCATCAGCGTGACCGCGGGGGTCGCGCTGCTCGTGCTCGCCGCGGTACGGGCGGGCGACACGCTGCAGGTCACCCAGCCGGCCCTGCTCGCCGCGGCCGCGGCCGTGCTGCTCGGCGCGTTCGTCGTCCGGGAACGGATGGCCCGGGCCCCGATCCTCGACCTGGACCTGCTCAAGGACCGCGGCATCCTGGGCGCCAACCTCAGCCTGATCGCGGTCGGCGCCTACAGCGCCGGGCAGGTGCTCCTGGTGACGCTGTACCTGCAGGAGGGGCGGGCGCTCAGCCCGGCGCTCACCGGCCTGTGCTTCGTCCCGCAGGCGGCCGGGGCGTTCGCGCTGTCCGGCCCGGCCGGCCGGCTCGTGCCGGCGCTGGGCCCGCGGCGCGCGCTGGCCATCGCCCTGGCCACCTCGCTGCTGGCGCTGTGCGGAGGCGCCCTCGCGGTGCTGGCCGGTTCGCTGCCCGCGCTGCTTGCGGCACAGTTCGTGCTCGGCGTCGCGGCCCGGCTCAGCCAGGTCTCCTCCACCCTGGCCGGGACCCACGGGCCGGTCGCCGCCCGGTCCGAGGGCACGGCCAGCGCCCTGCTGACCGCCACCAGGCAGTGCGGTTCGGCGCTGGGCGTCGCGATCGTGTCCGCGACGCTGGTCGCCCTGCACGGCGACATCGCTCACCGGACCGCGGTGGCCATGTTCGTCGCGGCCGGCTTCGCGCTCGCCGGGCTGCTCGCGACGCGGGTCGTTCCGCCCGGGCCGCCGCTCCCCCAGGTACCCGAGCCGCAGTACCTGTTCCGGCATCACGCCGGCGGGATGCCCTGAGGACCTCACAGCTCGATGGGGTGCAGGGCGATGATCTCGGTGGTGATCAGGTCGGCCTGGACCAGCGGCAGGGTCGCGATCAGGCTGGCCGTCTCGTCCTCGTCGACGGCTTCGAGCATGAGCACGGCGCCCGGGCGGCCCGGGGGGCCAGGGTTCCAGGCGCCGGTCAGTTTGCCCGCCGCCGCCAGCTCGCGTAGTTTCTCGGTCTCGAACGGGACCAGCCGCGCGAACTCCTCAGGGTCCCCGCCCGGGTCGGGACGGCAGATGACCAGGAACTGCATGGCGGTCAGGGCTGGAAGCCCGATTCGGTCCAGCGCTGGAACACCTCGATCTTGTCCTGCGGCCAGGCGCCGTCGCAGGGCATGGTGCCGTTGCGGAGCCGTTCGAGGATGTCCGCGGCGTGCTCCTGGACGTCGGCCTGCGACCACAGGTCGAACGCGAACGACATCGACTTGCGGTCGTGCTCGCGGAACAGCGGCTTGATGTGCGCCTCGAAGCTCACCGTCTCGTCGGGTCCGGGCAACGCGACCTCCGCGGTGTCGTCCTTCGTTTGCGCCGGCTCCTCGGACGGCGGGCCGGCCGGACCCCAGTCCCACGCGGGCGGGGGCGTGCCGGGGGCACGCGAACTCCATTCCAGGTAGGAGCCGAGCGCGGCGCGGAACTGCGGGTCGGCGGGCAGCTTGGCCTCGTCGGCGGCCCGCACGGCCAACGCAACCCAGCGGGCGCGCTGCTCTTCGGTGAAGCCTGGCCGTCCGCTGGCCTGCGTCGCGGAAGGACCCCCGAACGCCTCGGCGACGACGGCGGCCTCGCGCTCGGGCTGCCCGGGCGCCATGGTGGCGAAGACCGCCGCGAGCAGGTCGTCGGCGGGCACGTGCCTCTCGTACAGCAGCCGGGTCATCCGGGTCAGCGCGGGCAGCCCGCCGGCCCACTCGAACAGGGTCGGCTCCGCGCCGGGCGCGCGGACCGGGTCGCGGAACTCGACGTACCAGTGCATTCCGCTGCAGAACGGCTTGTTCTGCGAGTGACCGCACCGGCAGAGCGCGTAGTGCTCGCGGGAGGAGCCCCCGGCCCGGGGCACGTCGGCACCCGTCGCGTCGGTCAGCGGGACGCCGCCGGTCACCCGGTACGGACCGTCCTGGGTGATCTCGATGCCGCGCTCGCGCTGCCCGTGCCAGTCGACCAGGCTGCGCGCCTCGTCGCCGTCGAAGGCCAGGCTCAGCGCCCCGGACGGGCAGTCGCGGACGGCCCGGATCAGCTCGTCCATCCGGGCGCCGCTGGGCGCGACGAACGGCTCTTTGTCGGTGCGGAACGCGGTGGCCAGCCGGTCGGTGCACAGGCCCGAGTGCTGGCAGATGCCCCGGTTGTCGAAGATCGTGACCTGCTGGCCGGGATAGGTGTCACGGTGATCGGGCACCCGGTTCGGGTCCTTGTCGTCCGTGAACCCGTTGGTGGCGCAGGTTCCGTCGCAGGACGGCTTGATCGCTGACGCGCCGCAGCGGCACAGGGCGAGCTGCGGCGGCGCGGGCAGGCGCTCGCCGAGCGGGGTGCGCACCGGGACGTTGGTGACCAGGTAGGGGCCGTTCTTGGCGGTCATGATCACCGGGCGCAGGCCGCGCTGCAGGTCCTCAAGGGCCGCGATCCGCCGGTCCCGTTCCCCCGCTGTCCCCTCGGCGCAGGCCAGCTCCTGCAGGGCCGCGGTCGCCTCGAGCAGGCCGGGCGGGGCGTCGGTACCGAGGCGGACCCGCAGCGTGGTCGCGGCCGTCGCGAGGTCCCACAGTGAGGCGGCTGGGGCGGAAGCGGCCTCTGGGGTGGATGATGCGGATGGGGCTGGTGGGGTTGAAGTGGCGAGTGGGGTTGCGGGGGTTGCGGGGATGACGGGGGTAGCGGGAGTTGTGGGGGTGACGGGGGTTGCGGGGGGCTGGGTCAGGGCCTCGCTTAGGGGGCGCAGGACGCTTTCGACTAGGCGGGTGGCGGTGCGGGGTCGGCGGCTTGCACGGCCTGGTAGGCGGAGGTCAGCAGGGCGGTCAGGGCGGGTTGCGCGGGGTGGTCCCGGACGGACGAACCCGTGCCCGTTCGGTAAAAATCTTCGGCGCGGGACAGGACGGAGGCTGGGACCTCAGCCGGAGCCTGGTCTTGTTCGGCGAGGTGGATGTCGCGGGCCGGCATGTGGGCCTCGAGGGCCGCCGCGATGTCATTGAGGCTGGACCTGACGGTGTCGAGGCTGCCGGCGATGGTGGGGGCGCACGGGACGCCGGGCTCGCAGAACGCGGCGGCCTGGCGGATGCGCTCGGTGAGCAGGATCCAGGCCGCTTCGCGGTGCGGCAGCACGTAGTCGGACTCGTAGAACAGCTCGAAGCTGGGGCCGGCCGTGCGGCCCGGGTACTCCGGGCCCGCCGGGCAGCGTCGTGACCAGGTCGCCGAGCGGCTTGATGGCACCGAACATCAGGTTGACGGTGGCGTCGGCCAGCGCCTTGAGCTGCGCGTCGGTCTCCTCGGTGTGCGCGAAGAAGCGCTGCAGCATCAGCAGCAGGACCTCGTAGGTGACGTTGAACAGGTCCATCACGCGGGAGGTCAGCGGGTCGGTGACGAGCGGGACGCCGGTGTCGCGCTCGCTGGGCCTGACGTTGACCGTGACCACCGGGCGGACCGGGTTGAAGGCCGGGTTGGCCGTCGCGGAGCTGGAGTGTACTCGTCCAGGATCTCGCACGAACTGGCCGAAGTGCGCGTTCCGCCAGTTGCCGCGCGGGCCCTCGCCCTGCTCGAGGATCTCGTCGATCGCCTTCTGCGCCGACGCGGCGTCGGTCACCGCGACCAGCTCCGGCCAGCCGAAGTACTGCTGGGTGGCCTGGGCCCGCGGCGGGCCGACGAACAGCCAGCGCTCGCCGAACTTGTCGGCCAGGTGCGCGATCCCGGCCTCGATCGACCGGTACAGGTGCCCGACGGTGGCGAAGTCCTGGCTGCGGGGCACGATCTCGCCCGCCTGCATGGCCGGCGCGGCGCGGCCGAAGGCGGCCATGCCCTCCGCGTCGTCGAGGTCCATGCCCTCCGGGCGCTCCAGGAACATGAAGTGCTGCAGCGCGGGCTCGCCGAACGGCAACAGCGCCAGGTGCACGCCGGCCGGGTAGTGGGTGGCGGGGTGCGGGAAGTTCGGCCGGGACAGGTGCGGGGCGCAGCCGATGGCCGACAGCAGGTTCTGCACCAGCGACAGGTGCAGCATCTCCTGCGTGGCCACGTGGGAGATCGGTCTTGCGCCAGCGTTGGACGGCTTCGGGCTTCCTCGGCGGCTCAGGCCCTCGTCGGTCGGACTGCTTCAGCGAGAACGCGGCGTACAGGTACTGGCACATGATGCCGTGCTCGAGCTCGGAGGCCTCGCACAGCATGTAGATACAGCGCCTCGCGGTGCTCGATCACGAACGGCGCCTCGGGCGGGGCCAGGCCGCCCCTGGTGGCGATGACCTGGGCGAGCCGCCCCTGTCCCCCTTGGCTTTCACTCATGTTTTCGGCCTCCCTCGTAGGCTCATTCTTGCCTGCCGGCCTTTGCTCGCGCGGCGGTTAGGATTGTGCTCTCGATGAACATCGAACTGCGGCACCTGCGCTACTTCGTCGCGGTCGCCGAGGACGCGAGCTTTAGCGCCGCCGCCCGCCGCGTGCACGTCGCGCAGCAGGTGCTCAGCACGCAGATCCGGCAGCTGGAAACCGCCGTCGGCACTGACCTGCTGCGCCGCACCAGCCGGGGGGTCGTGCTGACGCCCGCAGGCACGGCGTTCCTCGGTTACGCCCGTGAGACGCTGGCCTCGGTGGAGCGCGGGGTCTCGGCGGCGCTCAACGCGGCTCGCGCGGTCTCCGGGCGGCTGTGCGTGGGCATGACCGTGGCGGCCAGCGGTTCGATGCGTTCCCGGCTGCTCGGGGCCTTCGGGACGGCGTACCCGTCGGTCGAGCTGTCGTTGCTGACCTTTGACCTGGCCTCGCCCGCCGCCGGGCTGCTCGATCACTCCAGCGACGTGGCGCTGGTGCGGCCGCCGGTGGACGCCCCGGGGTTGTCGCTGCTCGAGGTGGAGGAGGAGCCGCGGGTGTTCGTGCTGCCCGCGGGTCATCCGCTGGCCGGCCGCGATGTGCTGGAGCTGGCCGACGTGGCCGGGCTGCCGTGGGTGGCGTGCTGTCCTGCTGCTGACGGCTGCGCGCCCTTGCGGTGGCGGGACGACTGGCTGGTGAATCCGCGGCCGGGAGGGGACGTTCCGGTCATCGGGGCGGTGGCACGGACGATCGACGAGTGGCGGGAGCACGTCGTGGCCGGGCGGGGGATCAGCCTGTGCCCGGCCTCGGCGGAGGTGTACCACGCCCGGCCGGGGCTGGTGTTCGTGGCGAGCAAGGGGGTGCCGTTGACGTCCTTGTCCGTGGCGTGGCGTTCTGGGGATTCGCGGGCGGTGGTGCGGAGCTTCGTGGAGCTGGCGGCCGGCGTGGCGCGGGACGGGGCAGCCGGGGCCGAGGCGTAGCGGGACATTGCGTTCATGTTTACGGTGGGGAGCGCGGCGCGGCCAACAGTTATCTCGGATGGTGGTACAGCGGGCGCGTGTGGGGTCCTCAGGTGGGGAGCCTTCATCAGGTCAAGAAAACCGGGTCGAAGCGCGGGCCGTCCAATAGATGTTTGCGTCTTGGTGATAAGCGCGCGGTATGGATGCATCAAGAAGAGAGCTGCCAGACCGGGCCTTCCGGGGTGTCGGTGACCTGGACGCCCCGGTCCTCGAGCTCGGCGCGGATCCGGTCGGCGCGGGACCAGTTGTGCTGCTCTCGGGCCTTTGTGCGCTCGGCGACTAGTTGCTCGATGGCTTGGCGCTCGTCTGGGGTCAGGTCTGTTGTTGACCGGCTGGGGTCCAGGTCGGCGGGGTCCAGGGTGGCCAGGTTCAGGCCGAGGAGGGCGTCGGCGGCGGCGGTGACCGTGCGCAGGCCGTCCGGGGTGATCGCGGGGTCGCGCAGGGCGTCCTGGAGGACGGCGAGGAGCCTCGGGGTGCTCAGATCGGCGGCGATGGCGGCGTCGATGAGGTCGAGAGCCGCGGCGGCTGCGTTGTCTTGTGTGGCCGCGGCTTCGAGGGTGTCGGCAGGGGGAAGGGGTCGCAGGGGGTGGATGCGGGCGACCAGGCGGCGGAGGGTGGCCTGGGCGGCGTCCATGGCGTCCAGGGTGAAGTCGAGCTGGCTGCGGTAGTGGCCGCCGAGCAGGAACAGCCGGAACGCCATCGGGTGATAGCCGGCCTCGGTGAGGTCGGCCAGCCGGGGGGCGCCGCCCGCGGACTTGGCCATCTTAACCGCGCCGAGCTGCAGGAACTCGTTGTGCAGCCAGAACCGGACCCACGGCTTGCCGTCGCCGAGGTAGGCCTCGGCCTGCGCGATCTCGTTGACGTGGTGGAGCTCGCGGTGATCGATCCCGCCGGTGTGGATGTCGAAGTGCGGGCCGAGCAGGGCGATGCTCATCACCGTGCACTCCAGGTGCCAGCCCGGCGCGCCCCAGCCCCACGGCGAGTCCCAGCGCATGACGCGGCGGCGGCCCGGGGGTTCGGCGCGCCAGAGCGCGAAGTCGGTCTTGCGCCGGCGGCCCGGCACCTGCTCCAGGCGGGCGGCTTCCAGCTGTCCTTCGACGTGCATCAGGGCCAGCTCGCCGTAGCCGGGGAACTTCGCGGTGTCGAAGTACAGGCCGGACGCCAGGCGGTAGGTGTAGCCCTTGGCTTCCAGCACGGCGGCGAACTCGATCATCTGCGGGACGTAGTCGCTGGCCCGCGGGTACTCGGCGGCGGGCAGGATGTTCAGCGTTTTGATGTCATCGAAGAACGCGGTCGTGTAGAACTGCGCGATCTCCTGCACCGAACGCCGTTCCTGCTCCGCGGCGACCTCCAGCTTGTCCTCGCCGGTGTCGGTGTCGGCCACCGCGTGGCCCACGTCGGTGATGTTGACCACGTGCCGTACGGCTATCCCCTTCCAGCGCAGCGCGCGGCGCACGGTGTCGGCGAAGACGTAGGGGCGCATGTTGCCCAGGTGCGGGAAGGCGTAGACGGTCGGGCCGCAGCTGTACATGCCGGTGGGTTCGGCGGAGGGGACGAAGTCCTCGATCTGCCGGCCCAGCGAGTTGAAGAACCGGAGCTGATGACCGCGCCTCACGGTCCCTCAGACTACTCAGCTCAGCGGTGCCGGGTCCGCGGGCGCCGTGTTCGCTCGTGGAAGTCGTGGTCGCGGCGGATGAGGCGGGCGATCTCGGCGCGCTGGCGTTCGGTGAGCTGGCGCTCGGCGGGTCCGGCGGGTCCGGCGTGGACGAGGGTCAGGAGGTGGGCGGTCGAGGTGCCGACGTTTACGGTGGGGTTTTTGACGGGGTTTTTGGTGGGGCCGAGGCGGGAGCGGCGGTGGGTGAGGATGACCACGCGCTGGACGGTGACCTGCTGGCCGCGCTCGTGCAGGAAGCGCTCCAGGTCGTCGGCTGGCTCGTTGAGCTGCTGGCTCGGCGAGCGGCCCCCGCGGTCGGTGATCGGGCGCTGCTCGACCAGGTTGCCGTAGTTGTCGTACTTGTCGGCCCGCCAGCGGTCACCGTCGATGTGCACGGTGGCGTTGATGTTCTTGACCTCGATGGCGAACAGGCCCTGCGGGCCCAGCAGGAGGTGATCGATCTCGCCACGGCGGTTCCGGTAGCCGCGCAGCAGGGTCCAGTCGTCGGCTAGCGCGCGGCTCAGTTCGGTGGCTACTTGCTGCTCGCCGGCGATCCCGGCGCGGATCTTCTCTTCTGCGTCGTTGCCGTTTTTGCTCGGGGGTGGCGTGCGGGGGGCCCGGCGTTTCTGGGTTGCCACGGCGAGGGCCAGGCGGAGCCAGGTCAGCCACTGGCGCTGCCTGCGGGCGCGGTCGCGCTTGACCCGGATGGCCTGGACGGCGGCCTGGTGCCGGATGAGCGCGTCCTCGTAGCGGTCCTGCGCCCGCTGGTCGGCGGCGCGGCGCCGCAGCGTCACGTCGTGCAGCATGTCGCTGGGGTGGTTGGACAGCTCGACGACCTGCATGCCTCGCCTTACTGCTTACTGCGGCGGTCCTTGGTTCGCGCGAACTATAGTACGCGGCAGCCCTCGTGCGATGTGGCTCGGGGCTGCCGCGTACTTGGCGTGCGTACTTGGGGGCTTACCTGGGGCTTACTTGGCGGAGGGGGTCTTCGGCGCGCTGTCGCCGGTGCCCGGGAGCAGCTCGGCCGTGGCCTTGACGATCTCCTCTGCGAACTTGCGCTGGCTGGCGAGCAGCTGCGCGGCGAAGTCGTAGGCGCCGGTCACGACGTCCTCCGGCTTGGGCAGCCGGTCCGCGAACGGGATCTGGATCGCGGGCAGCGAGGGGGTGTAAGCCTGGACGGTGTCGACCCAGGTCTTGAGCGCGTCGAGCACGATCTCCTGGCCCTTGCGGGTGGTGGACAGGAACCCTTCCTCGAGCTCCTTGGTCAGAGTGCTGGCCATTGTTGTTGCCTCCTTGTGGCGTCTGCTGCTAACTATACCAAGCATGATTGAGATGTCAAGCGCGATGCTTGGCATATGAAGCAGAGGTGCGCTCGGCTGATCGCGGTTGGATGTACTACATGTAGTACAATGGCGGTATGGAAGCGACGGCACGGGAGCTGAACCAGCACACGGCGCAGGTCCTCGCTCGCGTCGAGGCGGGCGAGACCGTCACCGTGACCAAGAGCGGACGGCCGGTGGCCGTGCTGCGCCCGTATGGTGGCGAAGATCCGCCCGCCTACCCATTCCGCACTGATCCGATGGGTCTGGACGAATCTGTTCCGACGTTCAATGGGCCGCCCGATTTCTCCGAGCGGGCGGACGACTGGCTAACAGGATTCGGCGGCGATGAGTGAACCGCTTCCGGTTGTCGTAGCCGACACGTCCGCGCTCATCGCGTTCTTCAACGCGGCCGACGAGCACCATGGTCGTGTCCGGCAAGGGTTCGCGCAGACCGGCCATCTGGTGGTCTCGCCTTGCGTCCTGACCGAACTCGACTACCTCATCGCCACCCATCAGGGACCATCACCGGCCAGGGCCGCCCTGGGTTACATAGCCGAGCGGGTTGCCGCCGGGCGATGGGAAGTCCCGGCGATCGGCCCGTTCCTGCTCGCCGCTCACGCGGTGCTCGGCGACTACCCGGCCATCGGGCTGGCGGACGCCATGAACACGGTGCTGGCCAGGGAGTTCCGTACCGACATCATCGCGACCCTGGACCGGCGCCATTTCCGCATGATCCGGCCGCTCACTCGGCATGATGCATTCCGGCTGCTCCCAGACGACGTTCCCGAGAGCGGTAGCACGTGATTCCGTCAGGCTTTCCGTCAGGCTTTTCGTCAGGTCAGGCAGGAGATTTCCAGGCCGTCGGACTCGGGGAAGGAGACGGAGAGGTAGCCGTGGCCGGGGTCGCGGACGTAGGCCAGGTAGTCGGCCATCTGGGCGGCCATGGACACGCTGTCGTCGGCCAGGACCAGGGCGCCCGGGGTCAGGCGGGGCTCGAGCTGGCGCAGCAGGGGGAGGTAGAGGTACTTCCAGCCGTCGAGCAGCAGGAACTCGACGGGAGTGTCTATGGTGGCGAGGGTCTCCAGCGCGTCGCCTTCGAGGATCGTGACGTGGCCGGACAGGCCGGCCTCGGCGACGTTGGCGCGGGCCCGGGCGACCTTGGCCGCGTTGAGCTCGGTGCTGATGACGCGGCCTGCGCCGTTGTCGCGGACGGCCGCGGCCAGGTGGATGGTCGAGATGCCGAACGACGTGCCGAACTCCACCACGGTCGACGGGCGGCTCGCCCGGATCAGGGTGTAGAGGAGCCGGCCGCCTTCGGGAGAGACCGGGATGTAGAGCTGTTCGTAGGCGTCGGCCTGCTCGCGGGCTGAGACGCTGGCGAACCCGTCCGGGTGGCGCTCGCGGACGCTGACCCGGCGGGCCTCGTCGCCCTCAGCCTCCCGGAACAGGCGGTCGAGCAGGTCGCCTACGGGCGGGGCGGTGAGCGAGTTCGGCACGGTCACAGCGTAGACGCCGGGGTCTTACCGGGCCTTGCCGGGTCTGAGCTGCACCGTTACACTGAGCCGCGCTATAGCGGAGAAGGTCAGCACGGGAGGGAAAGCTTAAATGGCCGGAAAGTTTGTCCTGGAAAAGGGCAGCACAGGTAAATTCCATTTCAACCTGCACGCGGCTAACGGCCAGGTAATCGCCACGAGCCAGCACTACGAAAGCAAGGAATCCGCGCTTCACGGCATCGAGTCCGTCAAGCACAATGCGCCGGACGCCGTGATCGAGGACCAGACCGAAGAGTAAAACGCGTGGGGCGCCGCAATACGGCGCCCCAGCGCTTTCCTGCCCTCGGGGCTTGGTGCTCGTCTACCAGTTTCCGCCCTGCTGGCTCCTGGTCCTGGCCCTGGCTCTGGTCTTGGCCCTGCTGGCCCTGGCCGCCCTGCTGGTCGGTGCCCAGGTAGCCCTCGGCCTGCTGTTCGGCGCCCTGGATCTGGCTGTCGAAGTGACCGCCGGTCTTGTTCTCGGCGACCTGCTCGGCCTCGTCCAGGCCCTTGTTCGCGAGATCGGAGTGCTGGTCCGCGAGATTCTTGGCTTCGTCCATCCAGTCAGGCATGGATCTTCCTTCCCCTCCGGGTTGCTCCATACGGTTGACGGCTTTACCGTAGCAGCCTCCCACCTGCGGCAACCTGCCCGGGCTCGGGCCAGCGGCCGGGCTTCCCTGCGGGGCGCGGGGTTCCTTGGTTAGCGTGGGCTGTCCATGGTGGCGTCGCTGGTGGTCGGCGGGGTGCTCGTGCTCGCGATGATCGCCGCGTCGGGGCGGGCCGCGGTCACGCTGGCCGCCGACGCGCGGATTCCGATCCACTTCGGCTGGCCCGAGCATTGTGTTCCGGTCTCCAAGCGGGCGGGGCTGGTTATCTGGCCTGCGGTGGGTGCTGTGCTCTACGGGCTGCTGGGCGGAGTGTCGTTGAGCGCGCTGGCGGCCGACTGGGTGCCCGGGGTACGCGACGTGCTGATGCCCGCCGTGCTGTGCGTGGTGCTCGGGTTCCAGGTCGGTGCGTTTGTGCTGGCCCGGCGTGGTTGGGATGCTGGTGGCTCGACGGCGGCGCGTTCGGCGGGCCGTTAATCGTCACGGCCTTTCTGGCTGTTCCCCGTACCATTTGCATATGCCGCCCGCGGCGGGCGGTGTTCATGTCCGGTATCCATTCGTGCAGGAAGGCGCCATGAAGATCGACAACAGTCCGGCCAGAGGCATGCGGGACCTGCTACCCGCTGACGTCGCTGTCCGCGACCATGTGCTCGAGTCGATCGTGGCGGTCTACCGGCGGTTCGGGTACCAGCGGATCGAGACCCCGGCGCTGGAGGACATCAACCGGCTGCAAAGCGGCGAAGGCGCGGACAACGAGAAGCTCATCTACCAGGTGCTGCGGCGAGGGCTGCCTCCGGAGGTCGCGGCAGGGACCTCGCTGCGGGAGCTGGTCGACCTCGGGCTGCGGTACGACCTCACGGTGCCGCTGACCAGGTTCTACGGGAACAACCAGGCGTCGCTGCCGTCGCCGTTCCGGTCCCTGCAGGTGGGACCGGTATGGCGGGCCGAACGGCCGCAGCGGGGACGCTACCGGCAGTTCAACCAGTGCGACATCGACATGATCGGCGAGGCCTCCGTGCTCGCCGAGGCGGAGCTGATCGAGGCGACCAGCGAGGCGCTGGCCGCGATCGGGCTGACCGGGACGACGATCCGGCTGTCGGACCGGCGGTTCCTTTCGGCGCTGGCTCTGGACATCGGCGTGCCCTCCGAATTGTCCGATGCGTTCTTTATCACCCTGGACAAACTCGACAAGATCGGGTGGGAAGGCGTGCGGGCCGAGCTGGCCGAGATCGGGTTCTCTCCGGCCCTTATCGCGGCCGCGGAGGAGAGGATCCGTGGGCTGGAGGACCTGCCGGCGGGCAAGCTGGCGGGGGCGCTGGCTGAAGCGGTGCCCGGGTTGGCGCCCTCGGTGATCGAGGATCTGGCCACGGTCGCGGCCTGCCTTGACCGGCTGGCCTTGGTGCGTCCGCTGACCTGGCAGTTCGATCCGACGCTGGTGCGCGGGATGGGGTACTACACCGGGCAGGTCTTCGAGATCGTTAAGCGTGGCGTCAGCGGGTCGCTGGCAGGCGGAGGGCGGTACGACAAGCTGATCGGGCGGTCGCTGGGTCAGGACGTTCCGGCCTGCGGGTTTTCGATTGGGTTCGAGCGGATCGTGGACCTGCTGGCGCGCGGGCCTGTGCAGGACGCGCTGGCGGTGCTGGTCGAGGCGGACGTGCCGGTGGCGGACGCGCTGGAGGTGGCGCGGGATCTGCGCCGGTCCGGGCAGGTCGTGGAGACGGTGCGGCGGAGCGGGAAGTTCGGCGCGCAGCTCAACCGGCTCGAGGCGGCGGGGTTCACCGGGTTCGTTCTCGTCCAGCGGTCGGCGGACGGCGGCGTGGCGCGCGGGGAGCAGCGGGCGCTGGGCGCGTAGGGCGCGGAGGGGCGTTACTTCGCGACGGCAAACGCCTAGGCTTGGACGTGCCTGGGCGTTTGCCGTCCGCTGGGTGGGGGCTGAATCGGCGGCTGGACGTTCGAGCCCCCGGGCATGGCTCTCGGCCTGAGAGGAGATCCTGATATGCAGGCGACCATTGGCGACCGCATCTGCATTCACGGCAACGCGGTCGGGCACCCGGACAAGAGCGGCGAGATCGTCGAGGTCCGTGGAACCCAGGGAGAGCCGCCCTACCTGGTGAAGTTCGACGACGGCCAGACCAGGCTCATCTTTCCCGGGCCTGACGCCGTGATCCAGCGCCCGGCTACGGAGTGACGGCCCGGGGGCCGCTGGCCGCTCCCGTCAGCGGGACTCCGGACCCGCCCGCGCGCGTCAACCGGAACACCGCCCGGCGAGTGGTGCCGCTGTTCCGCCCGTATCGGCTTCAGGTGGCTTTTGTCGTCGGCCTTATCGTGGTGACCTCGACGGTCGGCATCGTCAACCCGCTGCTGATCCAGGCCGTGTTCAACAAGGCGCTGTTCGTCCCGGGCGGCCCCAACCTCCACCTGCTGTACATCCTGGTAGGCATCATGGCCGCGGTGCCGATCGTCAACGGGGCCATCGGGATCCTGCAGGTCTACGAGACCAACAGGGTCGGACAGCTGGTCATGCGCGACCTGCGCAACCGGCTCTACTCCCACCTGGAGACCCTGTCGCTGGCCTTCTTCACCAATACGAAGACCGGCGAGATCCAGTCCCGGCTGGCCAACGACGTGGGCGGCGTCCAGTCGGTGGTCACCACCACCGCGTCGACCATCCTGGCCAACGTCGTGACGTTCGTCTCGAGCATCGTCGCCATGATCATCATCAGCTGGCAGCTGACCATCGTGTCGGTCTTCACCGTGCCGGCGTTCTTCTGGCTGAGCAACACGGTCGGCCAGCGGCGCCGGCGGGTGTCGCGCTCGACCCAGGAGTCGCTGGCGGCCATGAGCGCGATCACCGAGGAAACCCTGTCGGTGTCCGGGGTGCTGCTGGCGAAGGTGTTCGGCAACCAGGTGCGTGACATCGACCGGTACCGGCAGGAAAGCCAGCGCCTGGCCAGCCTCCAGGTCCGCCAGCAGATGATCGGCCAGGGCTTCTTCGCCGTGGTGCAGGTATTCCTGTCGATCACCCCGGCGGCCGTGTATCTGATCGCCGGGCTGCTGATCGCGAACCACCACCCCATCTCGGCCGGCACCATCGTGGCCTTCACGACTTTGCAGACCCGGTTGTACTTCCCGATCGGGCAGCTGCTGCAGGTCTCGGTGGAGCTGCGGTCGTCTTTGGCCCTGTTCGACCGGGTCTTCGAGTACCTCGATGTGAAGCCGGACATCGTGGACGCGGTGGACGCGGTGGACTTGCCTGGTGGTGGTGCGGGCGGGCGTGTGGCGCTGCGGGACGTCTACTTCCGGTATCCCGGGGTGGACCTCGACGCCTTGGTTGGCGTCGGGTTCGAAGCGGACCCCGGGCAGCTCGTGGCCCTGGTGGGACCGAGCGGGGCGGGCAAGACCACGATCAGCTACCTGATCCCCCGGCTGTACGACGTCACCGGTGGGTCGATCGAGATCGACGGTCTCGACGTGCGGCGCGTCAAGCAGGCCTCGCTGGCCGCCACCATCGGGTTCGTGACCCAGGAGAGCTACCTGTTCCACGACACGATCCTGGCCAACCTGCGGTACGGCCGGCCTTCCGCCTCGTTCGAGGAGATCGAGGAGGCGGCGCGGGCGGCGTACATCCACGACCGGATCATGGAATTCCCCGATCGTTATGACACCGTGGTCGGTGAGCGGGGGTACCGGCTTTCTGGCGGGGAGAAGCAGCGGCTGGCCATCGCGCGGGTGCTGCTGCACGATCCGCGGACCCTGATACTAGACGAGGCGACTTCGGCGCTGGACACCGCGAGCGAGCGGGAGGTGCAGAAGGCGCTGGATGCGCTGATGGGGTCGCGGACGACGATCGCGATCGCGCACCGGCTGTCCACGATCGTGAACGCGGACGTGATCAATGTGATTGACGGGGGACGGGTGGTGGAATCGGGGTCGCACCGGGATCTGCTGCGGGAGGGCGGGCTGTACGCGTCGCTGTACCAGGAGCAGTTCGAGGGCGGGCGGGTGCAGTGGCGGTGCTCCGATGGCGACGTGCTGGTCGACGGGACGGTGCGGGAGCGGGCGGCGCAGTCGGCCTAGCTGTTCGCGCCGGTGACCGTGGCCCGGATGCGGTCCACGATCTGGTTCGCCTCGTCCTCAGTGATCTCGATGAACTCGTTCTCCAGGTCACCGCGCTCAGCGGAGACGAGCGACGGGCTGCGCTCCCAGACGAGATCACGCGTAAATGCCTCATCGCGCCTGCCGCCAGTCCTCGGTGTAGATACGCCGAAGCACTCCCGCGGGCCGTTCGCGGCTGCTCAGGTCATCAATGATTGCGTAGTAGGTGACCTTATCTGGCATCTTGCTCTCTCTCCGGGTAGTCGGGAATGTCTGTAGCGCCAGGCGGAACCGGTACCTCAGCTGCGACCTTTCCTCTGGAACGCTTCCAGTACCATCTCCTCGAACTCATCGGCCTGCTGAGCGCAGCCGCTCGTAGGCCCTATGCGTGATCTGCTTTGCTTCGAAGCTGATGCGTGTATGGAACTGCACCTCAAAGTGCTGACCAGTATCACGGCTCGATCCATTGGCTATTGATGCCCTTGTACTGATCATCCGACCAGGAATTCTTGAGTCTGTCCAGCTTAAAGCCCTGCTCTTTCATTCGCGCAATGTCTGCTCGGACGCCCTGAGTGTAGCGAGCCTCCTCGTACTGAAAGGTATACCGGATCGCGTCAGGGACAAGCGAGATGGCTTCTCTCGGAGAGTGGTGCTTCAGCCTGATACTGTCGGCGACCTTCTCTTTAATGCGGTCACGACTCTTTCAGGCGGTCGTCGAAGCCGATCAAGGTGACGATGTGGATCGCGGCTCTCCACCTCACGCATCCTCGGTGAGATCGATTTCTCCTCCCGGTCCGCAATACTGTCACACTCCTCGTTCTACCTCTGCGTTAGCCGCAGGGCGCAGGAACCTGACGCTCTCCCCGCGCCACGAGCCTGACGGGTCGCCGGATCTGTCCACCGGAGGGCGCTCCTCGGGGGGCCACTTCCGTTTGTACTCTCCCCACATCCAGCGGGCTAGATCGGCCGTCTCCTCCCAGCTGGCTGTCGGCTTTGGTTGCTGCTTGTGCTCGGTTGGCTCCAGGGGCTTGGAGCGGGCGCCTGGCTCGGCTCGGCCGGATGGCTCGGTCCGTTCTTCTATGCCGGCGACGGCGCGGAGGTCGAGGTAAGCCTCCTGGCGGAAGCGCGTCTCGGGCTGGTCCTGTCTGCCGCCGGCATCTGGCGCGGGGCGGGCCGGGCGATCCGGGTGCTCGCCTCGTGGTACGTCATCGTCTTCCGGACGTTCGATTCCCACCAGATCCTCATCTGGTCGCGCAAAGAGACCGAATCATCACGATAGGTAGCCTACCGGACCAAGACTGGTCAGACGACCGTGTTTGACGTATCCGCCGAGTGGCGCGCCGGGGTCACAGACCAGCCGGGTCAGGACCGCCGCCGACGGTCACCGGCCTGGTGTCGCGAGCGCGGAGCGGTTCGCCGCAGGCCTGGCAGACCACCTGTGCCGTCATCTGGTGCCCGCAGTGGTGCTGCAGGATCAGCGGCGGGCCATCATCGCCCGCCAGGTACTGATCGCCCCAGTGCATCAGCGTGACGATGACCGGGTACAGGTCGCGGCCCGCCTGGGTCAGGTGGTACTCGAAGCGGGCCGGGTGCTCGGAATACTGCCGCCGCTCGAGGATCCCGGCGGCGACCAGGGTGCGGAGGCGGGCCGCCAGCGTGTCGCGGGGCGCCCCGGTCCGGTGCACCATCTCGTCGAACCTGCGGTTGCCAAGGAAGACCTCACGCACGGCCAGCAGGGCCCACTTCTCGCCGACGATATCCAGCGTGCGGGCGATCGAGCAGGGCCGCGGTTCGGCAGGAACACTAACCACAAACGCAGTTTACCTCTTCAGTTGGTTTTCTGGACTTACTCACGGCGGCGAGTTAAGGTGAGTCCAGATTTCGGACTTACTCCGAGGAGGGCTAGTGAGCTCCACTCCCCCGGCCGAAGCCTCCACTCAGCCCGCGACGGCAGCCGCGCCGCACGCCCGGGTGACCGCCGTGGTCGGCGTGCTGTCCCTGGCCGTGTTCATGTCGAGCCTGGACCTGTTCATCGTCAACCTGGCGTTCCCGTACATCAGCAGGCAGTACCCGGGCACCAGCCTGAGCTCGCTGTCCTGGGTGCTCAACGCCTACACGATCGTGTTCGCGGCGGTCCTGGTGCCGGCCGGGCGGTGGGCCGACCGGATCGGGCGGCGCCAGGTGTTCGTGGCCGGGCTGGTCGGGTTCAGCGCCGGGTCGGTGCTGTGCGGGCTGGCTCCGGGGGTGGGCTTGCTGATCGCGGCCCGGGTCGTCCAGGCGGCCGGGGCGGGTGCGATGGTGCCCGCCTCGCTGTCGCTCGTGCTGGCCGCCGTCCCGGCGGAGGGCAGGGCGAAGGCGCTGGGCACCTGGTCGGCCCTGGGCGCCCTCGGCGCGGCGCTCGGCCCGGTGATCGGCGGCAGCCTGGTGCAGGTCAACTGGCGCTGGGTGTTCTGGATCAACGTACCGGTCGGGCTGGCTGCCGTGGTGCTGGCCGTCCGGGTGGTGCCGGAGAGCAAGGACGAGCGGGCGCTCGGCCGTCCCGACCTGATCGGCGCGGGGCTGCTCGCCGCCGCCGTGGGCCTGGTCGCGCTGGCCCTGGTCAAGGCGCCCGGCTGGGGCTGGGGCTCGGCCGGTTTCATCGGCCTGCTGGCCGCCTCCCTGGCCAGCGGCACGGTCATGGTGGCGCGCTCGCGGCGGCACCACTCCCCCGTCATCGAACTCGAGCTTCTGCGCTCGCGGACGTTCAGCGGCGCGTTCGCGGCGTCGATCCTGTACTACGCCGGGTTCGGCGCCTTCGTACTCAGCGCGGTCGAGTTCCTCACCGGGGTGTGGCACTACTCCGCCGTGGTGGCCGGCCTGGCCATCGCGCCCGGGCCGCTGATGGTCCTGCCGTTCGCCCGCGTCGCCGCGCCGCGCCTGGCCGCCCGGCTGGGCGGGCCGGGCTGGGTCGCCGTGATCGGCTGCGCGGTCAACGCCGGCGCCCAGCTGCTGTGGCTCACCCGGATCCAGGCCGAGCCCGCCTACCTGACCCATCTGCTGCCGGCCCAGCTGCTGGGCGGAGCCGGGGTCGGCCTGACCATCCCGTCGCTGCTGGGCGCGGGCAGCATGTCGCTCACGCCGGCGAGGTTCGGCTCCGGCAGCGGGATCCTCAACACCGCGCGGCAGGTGGGCACCGTGCTCGGCGTGGCCGGGCTGGTGGCCATCTTGTCCCGGGTGTCCCGCACCGACCCGGTCGCGGCCTACCGGAGCGGCGTCGTCCTGATCATCGCGTTCTTCGCGGCCGCGGGCGCCGTCTCCGCGGCCCTGCTGACCACCCGGCCGGTCACGGCGCGGGAGCCTACCGCGGCGTCGGCCGTGACAGTCGAGGTTCCGGCGACGATCCAGGAGCGCAGCCGCTAGCCCGCCGGCGACGGATTCGGCAGGAACGCCTCGGCCATCTGACCCGCCGATGCCACCGGCGGCGTGCCGAACACCACGTACCCGGCCGCCGCGGGCAGGCCCGCAGCGGCCTCCAGCGCGATGTGGCCGCCCAGGCTCCAGCCCACGATCACCGCGTCGTCCGCGCCGGTGGCCCGGGCGAAGCCGACCAGCACGGACGCGTAACCCGGCAGCGAGTAGTCCTGGCGGTTCCCGGCTGGGGCCGAATCCCCGTGGCCGGGCAGGTCGAAGGCCAGGCAGCGGAACCGCCGCCCGAACGGCCCGGCCATGATGCCGTTCCAGGTGCGGGCCGACGAGGAATTGCCGTGCACGAAGATGACGGCGCGGCCCTGGCCCTCGCTCTGCGTGAACGCGATCTGCTGGCCGTCCACCGTGACGCGCTGCTCGCCCACGAGGTCACAGGTCCAGGCTGGTACCGGGTTCGAGCCTGGCGACCGGGACGCCGCTGGGGGCGGCGGCCACCGACAGCATCCGGGTCATGAGGTTCAGGCCGGCGTTGTTCAGGATCGCGTCGTGGATGGCGTAGCCGCGGGCGGGCGCGACCTGGCGGAAGTAGTCGATCATCTCCCCCGCCTTCAGCCATGGGGCGCTGATCGGTACCAGGAGGGTCCGGACGGGCTCCTCGGGGACCGTGTACGAGTCACCGGGGTGGAACAGCTCGCCCTCGACCAGGAACCCGGTGTTCACGACCAGCGGGATGTCCCGGTGGATGAGCGCGTGATCGACGCCGTAGACGTGCACCGAGAAGCCGGCGACCTCCAGCGCGTCCCCGTGCCGCACCTCGTGCACCCGGTCGCCGAACTCGCCGAACTGCGCGCAGACCGACCGGTTGGCCCACAGCGTCAGCTCCGGATCGTTGGACAGCGCGGCGCGTATCGCGTCCGCGTCGAGGTGATCCGGGTGCTCGTGGGTGACCATCACCGCGGCGGCGCCGTCCAGGGCCGCCGCCGCGTCGGTGAACGTGCCCGGGTCGATGACCAGCACGGCGCCGTCCTTGTCCAGCCTGACGCACGAGTGACCAAGCTTGGTGAACCGCATCACGAGGCCCACCATACAGCCGGTGGTACGCCTCGATCAGCGGGGCGGTGCGCCTAGGGTTTACCATCCGAGTTCGGTGAGGCGGCGGTCGTCGATGCCGAAATGGTGGGCGATCTCGTGGATGACGATGCGGCGGACCTGGTCGGCCACGTCCTGCTCGGTACGGCAGATCGCGCAGACCGCCTGGCGGTAGATGGTGATGTGGTCGGGCAGCACTCCTGCGTACTGAGACGTCCGGCTGGTCAGCGGGACGCCCTGGTACAGGCCGAGCAGGCCGGGCGGACCCGGGGCGTGCTTGACCGTCACCGCGACGAGCTTCGTGAAGCGCATCACGAGCCTCCTGCTGGGCGGGATTCGGGACGGCCCCACGATACATGCGGTACCCGGAAGGGGACGCATGAGGAGCTGGTGGCTTGTGTGGGGACATATGCGGAGCCGTTTGCGCTGCAGGCGTTGCCGTATCAGTAGGCGCCGGGAAGAAGTCAACCCGGGGCCCGGTCCGTCGGCGTGTAACGGTAGGGGTGGCCCGGCTGGAGGACGGTGGATGCGGCGCGACGGCGGCGGGATCGACGAGCGGTTCGCGGCCCATGTCCGTGAGCGCGGAGATCACCATCTGCGGGTGGCGGCGCTGCTCACCGGGGACTGGCACGCGGCCGAGGACCTCGTGCAGGCCAGCCTGGTCAAGCTGTACCGGGCATGGCCGCGCCTGGACACTTCCGCCGACCCGGACGCCTATCTGCGGCGCATCATGGTCAACACGCACCGGTCCTGGTGGCGCGCTCGCTGGCGGCGGGAGACCCCGGTGGCGGTGCTGCCGGATCGCCCTAGCGACGAGGACATCGCGGACCGCCATGCGCTCGGCGTACTGATCAGGCAGGCGCTGGCCAAGCTCCCCCCAGCAGCAGCGGACGGTACTGGTGCTGCGGTACTGCGAGGACCTGCCCGAAGCCGAGGTCGCCCGGCTGCTGGGCTGCACGGTGGGCACGGTCAAGGTCCACGCGCACCGCGGGTTGCGCGCGCTGCGCGCGCTGCTGGGCGGCGAGTTCGATCGATACTCGGTCAACCAGGCGCGAGACTCGCGGCGTGATGGCGGGTGAAGCTACGGTGGAGGAGCACGTCATGAACGACACCGAGGAAGCGGCGCGTCACCTGTTCGCCGCGGCCGCCGAGGACATCCCGCCGGGGATCGACCTGCTGCACGGCGTGCAGGCCCGGTGCCGGGCACGCCGGGTCCGTACCCGGGCCCTGCTGGCCGTGGGCACGGCGGGGATCGTGGCCGCCGCCGCGACGATCACGTTGTCGGCGGTCCGGGCGCCGTCGGCGTCCGCCCAGGTTACGCAGGCCGCCGCCCGGATGGCGGAGCAGAGCTACCGGGTCAGTTCGGTGACGAGTGTGCCCGGAGAGAGGTCGCCGGTCAGCTTCACCGGCGAGTTCGACCCGGCGCGGCAGGTCGGCGAAGAGACGAACAGCTTCGGCCTCCTGACTCGCTATGTCGGCAGCTACATATACCTGCGCGAAACCCCCGCCTGGCTGAAGGCGTTCCACCTTTGGCGGTTACCGCCAGCCCGGACATGTGCCCCTGACCGTCAGCGGCACGGTCGACGTCGACCAACAGGGGCGGGTCCGGCAGATGGACGTGGTGGAGCCGATCGGGACGGCGACATGGAAGCTCGAGGCGACCTTCTGGGACTTCGGGGTCCACGTCGCGGTGAGCCCGCCGCCTGCCAGCGAGATATACACCTTCAGCAGCTAGATGAGTGATTCCTGATTCCGGTCAATGTGGCGTACGGGGTTGACCTGGACATGGGAGGAGGGCATCCATGATCGGTTGTGACCCCAGACCTAGATACCCTCCTGACCGCACTGTACGTAGAGATCGACGATCACGTGATCCCTTCTGGCCGGCGACGGCCGGGCCAGCCCAAGCAGTTGTCCGATGCGGAGATGGTGTGCCTGGCCGTGGCGCGAGTACTGCTGGGCGCCCGGTCGGAGCATCATTGGCTGCGGGTGTGCTACGCCCGGCTGGGCCACCTGTTCCCGTACCTGCCGAAACAGCCCGGCTACCACAAGCGGCTCAAGGTGGCGGCGCCGCTGCTGGCCGCGGTAATGGATCATCTGGCCCGCCAGTCGCCGTGCTGGTACGATCCGGTGCGGCTGATCGATGCGACCCCGGTGCCGTGCGGGGCCTCCCGGGAGACGGTACGGCGGTCCGAGCTGGCCGGGTGGGTGCACTACGGCTACTGCGCGCGCATTCGCGCTGGTACTGGGGATTGAAGCTGTACCTGGTCACCACCCCGGACGGGATGCCGGTGGCCTGGTGCCTGGCCGACCCGAAGATCGGGGAGCGCGAGGTCGCCGCTGCCCTGCTGGACTGCGCCGCCCGCGCTGGAGCGCTGCGGCCGGGACTGATCCTTATCGGCGACAAGGGCTTCGCCGGGCGGGAGTTCGAGAACCTGGTCACCAGCGGCTTCGGGCTGCAGTTCGTCCGCCCGGACCGCCGCGACGAGGCGGCCCGGCACGGGTCCATCGGCTGGATCCGGCAGTGGATCGAGTCGGTCAACGACACCCTCAAGGGCCAGCTCGACCTGGAACGCCACGGCGGCCGCATCACCGAAGGCGTCTACACCCGCACCGCCCAGCGGCTGCTGGCCATGGCCGCCTGCATCTGGCACAACTGGGCCAGCGGCGAACCCGTCAAGCGATCGCTGATCGCCTATGACAACTGAACCCATCAGGAATCACTCGTCTAGAGGCGGGTGTAGGTATCTCGAGGTGAGGGCGGCAGGGGATGTCGAGCCGGCTGGCATCGGGCGGTGAAGAAGACGGCTGGCTGGCGTGTTCCCCGGTCTGGCTGCCGGACGCGCTGCCAACCGGTCCTGCTGCCGGCAGGAATGTCAGACCTCGGTACTAATATGATATCTATGTTCGATAACCAGGGAAGTATCCCTGCAAGCCCGGCCCGGGACGGGGCTGTTCCCCTGGATGCGGGACCCGCGGGCGCGGTGCCGCTGGAGCGGCTGGAGGCGCAGATCTGTGAGCTGGCCGGGCACCTGGCCGCGGCCGCGTGCCGGTTCCTGGTCTTGCTGGGTGATTTCGATGAGCGGCGGGGCTGGGCGAGCTGGGACATGAGCAGCTGCGCGGCGTGGCTGTCGTGGAAGTGCCAGATGTCGTCGGGGACCGCCCGGGAGCACGTCCGGGTGGCCCGGGCGCTGCGGGGCCTGCCGGTGATCCGCGCGGAGTTCGGGGCGGGCCGGCTGTCTTACGCGAAGGTCCGGGCGCTGACCCGGATCGCCACCCCGGGCAACGAGGCCGGCCTGGCCGAGATCTCCGGCCCGATGACCGGCAACCAGCTGGAGCGGTTCGCCCGCGCGCACCGGCAGGCGGCCCGGCCGGCGACGCGGCGGCCCGGGTCCGCCGCCGGCTGACCTGGCGGTTCGAGGAGGACGGGTCGCTGCCCGGCACCTTCCGCCTCCCGCCGCTCCAAGGCGCGGTGCTGCTGAAGGCCCTGCGCGCGCGGCCGGTGACCTGGAGCACCCCCACGAGAGCCAGCCACCGGACGTTTCCGCGGAAACGTCCCGCCAGCAGGGCCACCGCCGGGCCAGCCGGGCACGCCGACCTCGACCAGCCTGGCCGACCCGCTCTGTTAGCCGCCGTTCAGGGTGAGCGTCAGCGGGCTGGTTGCGTCTTTGCTGGCGAGCGTGGTTTTCGTGGTGGTTCTGGTTGCGGTGGGGTGGCGTGCGACGACACCGTGAGCGTGTCGGATAAGGGACGGCCCTCCCCGTTACCTTTTACCGAAGTCCGGGGAGGGCCGTGAGGGTGCTCGGAGGCACCATTGCTCACGGTAGGCAACAGCACGGCTGACGTCGAGTCGCTTCTTGGTGACGGCCTGCTTTCGTGTCCTGGCTGCGGCGGGCGGCTGGGCGGGTGGGGTCACGCGGTCCGGCGGCGGGTTTTCACGGCGGGCCGGCTTCCGGTATCGGTGCGTCCGCGGCGGGCGCGGTGCTCTTCGTGCGGGGCGACGCATGTTCTTCTTCCTGCGTGGCTGCTGGCCCGTCGGTGCGACGGGACGGCGGTGATCGGGGACATGCTCGCGCGGGCGGCCCGGGGGCAGGGGTTCCGGTCGATCGCGGCCGCGTCGGGGGTGCCGGAGGACACGGTCCGGGGCCGGCTGCGCCGGTTCCGGTCCTCGGCGGGCAGGGTGCGGGAGCGCTTCACCCAGCTGGCGGGCGTCCTGGCGGCGGACCCGGTGCCGCTGGACCCGGCGGGCAGCGTCGCCGGGGACGCGGTGGTGGCGGTCGCCGCCGCGGCGGCCGCGGCCGCGGGCCGGTGGCCGGCGCTCACGGTGTCGGCCTGGGAGCTCGCGGCCGTGGTCACGATGGGGTCGCTCCTGTCCCCGGCTGTCGCCTTCCGCCCGTTTCGCGAGGGCGTGCTGCCGTCTGCCCTGGGGTGACGGTTCAACGCGGGTTCCCCTCTGCCCCGGTGGCGTGACTGCCTGTCACTCTCGACGGGCCTGCAGGAGCAGGCAGCCGAGAAGGGACAAGATGTGACGACTGCCGACGAGGCGGATAAGAAGGCGCGGGTGGAGCGGGCCCGGGAGACGGGCCTGTTCCGGTACTCGCTGGTGCAGGAGCTCCTGGAGCCGGGGCTGAGCCAGGCGGAGCGGGGCTGGCGGGCCAGGGAGCTGGCCGGCCGTGCCCACGAGGGGCCGGGCGGCCGGCGGGTGACGGTGTCGTATGCGACGCTGACCCGGTGGCGGCGCCGGTATGAGGAGGGCGGGTTCGACGCGCTGGTGCCCAGCCCGCGGCAGCCGGCGCCGCGGACCCCGGAGGAGGTGCTGGCGCTGGCGGAGGCGCTGAAGCGGGAGAAGCCGGGGCGGACCGCGGCACAGGTCCGGCGGGTCCTGCAGGTCACGTCCGGGTGGGCGCCGTCGGACCGGACCCTGCAGCGGCTGTTCGAAAGGCTCGAGCTGAACCGGCCGGCCCCGGGGGCGGAGGAGGAGCAGCGGGCCCTGGGCCGGTTCGAGTGCGCGAGGCCGAACGAGATGTGGACGGGCGACACGCTCCACGGGCCGGTGATCGGCGGGAAGAAGTCGTATCTTTTCGCGTTCATCGACGATTATTCCAGGGCCGTGATGGGCGCCCGCTGGTCGCACCACGACGACGTGGTCCGGATGGCCGCCGGGTTCCGCCCGGCCCTGCAGGCCCGCGGCGTTCCCCGGTCCTGCTACCTGGACAATGGTTCTCCCTTTGTCGACGCGTGGCTGCTGCGCGGCTGCGCGGTCCTGGGCATAAAGCTCGTCCACTCCCGGCCCGGGAAACCAGAGGGCAGAGGCAAAATCGAACGTTTTTTCAGGACCGTGCGGGAGCAGTTCCTGGTCGAGGTCGGCGACGGGGCCGGCGTTGCGGACCTGGCGGAGATGAACCGCCTGTTCCAGGCCTGGACGGAAACCGCCTACCACCAGGCGGTCCATTCCGAGACCGGCCAGGCCCCGGCCGCCCGGTGGGAGAAGGCCACCCCGGCCGAGCGGGCCGTCCCCGAGCCGGGCCTGCTGCGGGAGGCGTTCTTGTGGTCCGAGCGGCGCAAGGCCGACAAGACGGCCCTGGTCCGCCTGCACGGCAACGTCTACCAGGTCGACGCGTGGCTGGCCGGGCGGATGCTCGAGCTGCTGTTCGACCCGTTCGACCTGGACCGGATCGAGGTCCGCCTCGGCGGGAAGCCGGCCGGGACCGCGGTCCCGTTCGTCATGGGCCGCCACCGCCACCCCAAGACCCGCACCCCGGACGGGCAGGCCCGCACCGAGCCGGCCCCGACCGGGATCGACTACCTGGGCGCCCTCGGCGACAGCCACGACGAGGCCCTGCGCGAGCAGGTCTCCTACCAGTTCCTCGTCAGCGGCCCGGAGGAACCGGAGAAGAAGGAAGAACCAGAACAGAAGCAGGAAGAGCGGGAGGAAGGCCGTGACTGACTCCCCGGACCAGACGCTGGCCCTGGCCCGCACCGCGGCCGGGGCGGTCCGCTCCCTGAACCACGCCACCCTCGGCGGGGAAGGCCTGGCCCAGCCCGCCGACGCCTACGAGCTCATCGGCGAGCTGGCGCTCGCCGCGGCCGGCCTGCCCCAGCTCCTGGCCCAGGTCGGCCGGTGGCTCGCATCCGCCCTCGCCGCCGGCCGGCTCGGCTGCGACGACGGCACCGACCCGGCCGGCGCGGTCAGCGGCGCCTGGCTGTTCATCTCCGACGCCCGGAACACCGCCGCAGCCCTGGCCCGTGACCTCGGCTGCGCCCAGCAGCAGCTCTCCGCCGTCCACGGTGGACCGTCCGCGGAAGAAGCAGCAGAAGGAGAATCCTGATGATCGATACCGTCGTCACCCGGTTCGGGCTCGCCCGCATGCCGTTCGGCCGGGACCTGCCCCCCTCCCGGCTGCACCGCCACCGCGACTGCGGCGAGGCCGCCGCCCGCATCGCCTGGGCCGTCGCCGACAAGACGATCGCCATGGTCACGGGCGAGGTCGGGACCGGGAAGACGGTCGCGATCCGCGCCGCCGTCGCCGACCTCGACCCCGCCAGCCACACCGTCATATACGTCGGCAACCCCGCCACCGGCGTGAGGGGCATCCTCGCCCACGTGGTCACGGCCCTCGGCGGCAAACCCGTCCACGGCACCGCCGCCCTCGCCGTCCAGGCCTGGACCGTCCTGGCCGGCGAGGCAGCCGAGCGCGGGCGGACCCCGGTCCTGGCCATCGACTTTTCCGACCGGCCCCGCTGGCGTCCGCCACGTCCGGCGCGCCTCCTTCTGGCTGCGTGACGGCCCTGTTAACCTGCCGGGCAAGGGACGTGCGGGACGTCCCGGGGGATCGGGGATCGGGGAATTCGTGGCGCGCAGGCTTGTCATCGGGGATCTTCGCGTCCAGGCGGTCGAGCGGGGCGGCGGCCGGTCGTTCACGATCGTGTGGCCGGACGGGGCGGTGCACGAGGCGGCGGACCGGTTCCTGCGGGGCTATGAGGGGTCGGGAACCCAGCGGACGTATGCCTATCTGCTGCTGGATCACCTGCGCTGGCTGGAGCGGGAGGCGCTGGCCCCGGCGGCGGTGTCACTGCAGGACCTGAAGCGTTACATGGCGGCGCTGGGCGCGGCGTGGCGCGGGCCGTATGGCCAGCCGTGGCGGGCCGGGCGGCGCCCGTTCGGCCAGAGCGCCCTGTCGGCCGCCGCGGCGTGCATGAAGGGCTTCTACCTGCAGCAGGCGCTGCTGGACGTCAACCCGGAGCTGGGCTCGCAGCTGCAGCTGGCCCGGCTGCCGTCGCGGGCCGACCGGCAGCGCTCGTTCCTGGGCCACGCGCAGCGCGAGCTACCCGCCAACCCGCTGGCCCCGCCGCGGCAGCGGCGGCGGCATCCGAAGCTGCCGCCCGACGGCGCCCGGGAGCGGCTGCTGGAGGCGGTGAGCACGGCCCGGGACCGGCTGGTGGTGACGTGGCTGGCTGACGGGGGGTTCCGGATCGGCGAGCTATGCGGGCTGCACCTGGCCGACCTGCACCTGCGCGACGGCGCGGGGTGCGGGCAGTGCCGCGCGCCGCACGTGCACGTCTGCCACCGGGACGGGAACCCGAACCGGGCCGCGGCCAAGACTAAGCACCCGTGGCGGACAGAGAACGGCGTGGTCACCGGCGGGCTGATCAAGCGGGCCAGCCCGGCGATGATCCACGCCTACTTCGAGTACGTGACCACCGAGTACCCCGGCCACGCCGGGCACGGCATGCTGCTGGTGCAGCTGCACGGCGAGGATGCCGGGCAGCCGTGGGCGCCGGACGCGGCCCGCGGGATGCTGCGCCGGGCCGGGACCCGCGCCGGGCTCGGCAAGGTCATCCCGCACGCGTTCCGGCACGGTTTCGCGACCGCCGTGCTGGATGCCTCGGGCGGCAACCTGGTGATCGCCCGGGACGCGGGCGGCTGGGCGTCGACGACCGTGGTCGGCGAGACCTACGCCCACGCCGACCTGCACGACCCGGCGTTCGACGCGGCGCTGCGCCGGGTGTGGGGCCAGCAGCGGTGAAGGCCGACCCGCTGCTGCCGCTCTACCGGGAACAGCATGGCGCCCGGGCCGGGCGGGACCGGCTGGAGCTGCTGACCGCGCTGATCGGCGGCCCGGCGTTCGACCCGCTGTTCCGCGGCGAGGTGATCCGCATCCCGGCCCGGCACCCGGTCTTCCGGTGGGCGTGCCTGGTGGCTGGCTGCGAGCGGCTCCGCAAGGGCAGCCTGGAGATGTGCCACGTCCATCACGAGCAGCGGGCACGAGCGCAGGCCCGCGGGGACGACATGGCCGCGTTCCTCGCCGCCGCGCAGCCGCTGGGCCCCTCGGTCTGGGTCGAGCAGGTGCCCTGCCGGATCTGCCCGGGCCGGCCCGCCACGCACGCCGGCTGGCGGCTGTGTCACCGGCACTACATGCGCTGGTATCACCGCCAGCGCGGCGAAGGGGAGCAGGCCAGCTTCGAGGACTGGCTGGCCGCGCAGGTCCCGTTCGACGGGTACGGCCCCTGCCGGGCGGCCGTCTGCCCTGACCTGGCGGCCACCCCTTCGGGCCTGTGCTCAGGCCACGAGTCCCGGTACCAGACGCAAGGCCGGCCGGGCGGCATGGCGCTGCCGCGGGCCTGGTCCCGCAACTATGAGGCCAGGGGCCTGCCGGTCCCGGTCACCTGCCGCGACGAGGAGCAGGTCCGCGCCTGGTGCGCCAGCCAGCCGCCGGTGCCGTGGCCGGGCCAGATCATCCTGGCCGGGCTGGCGCCGCTGCCCGCCGCGGAGATCCGCTGGGGCCTGTTCGCCCATGCCCAGCGGGAACGGCACACCCGGTGGGACACCGGCTGGGTGCAGGCCCTGGTCAATGCCTGCCGCGCCCGCGGCGCCGGGTCGCTGACCGAGCTTGACCTTTCTTCCTGCACCACGTTCGCGGTGATGGTGGCCCGGGAGATGCTGCATGACCTGCGGCTGGCCTACTTCACCCCGGAGGCCAGCCGGGATGCGGGCTTCATCGAGACCGACCACTTCGGGGTGCGGTTCCCCGAGCGGGGCAGCCACTTCGACCTGACCGGCATCGCCCAGCGGTGGCTGCGGGACCTGCTGTGGGATTACCTGGCCGATCTGCTGCGCTCACCGGGCTGCCCGCGCAGCGGCGGCACCTTCGACGCCTTCCGCCGCGCGGCCACCGAGCTGGGCGCGTTCCTGGCTGTCGACGCGCCCGGCGGCGGCCACGATCCGGCGGTGCTGACCGGCGCGCACATCCACCGGTTCGCCGCCGACCAGCGGCACCGCGAACGCGAGGGGCTGGCGTCGCTGGCGATGCGGCGGCAAGGCGGCACGCCGTCGATCGTCACCACGACCACCCGGGCCATTACCTTCAACCACGCCCGTAAGCTGCTGCGCTGGGCGCTGGACTGCGGCGCCGCCGAGCAGATCGGGCTGTCCCGGCAGTTCATCACCGCGATGCCCGCGGCCGGGCCCACGCCGGTGCGCAAGCGCAGCCCGTTCCCCGACGAGGTCGCCCGCGCCCTGGCCGACCAGGCCAGCCTCGCCCGGCTCGCCGAGGTCTACGACCCCAGCGACTTCGGGCTGCGCGACATCTGGGAAACGATCATCGTCACCGGGCGGCGGGTCAGCGAGGTGCTGCAGCTGCGGCTGGACTGCACCGGCCGCTACGGCGGACTGGCCATGCTCTGGCACGACCAGACCAAGGTCGGCCGCTACGACCAGGCGATCCGCATCCCCGAGTGGCTGTTCTCCCGGCTCGCCGCGCGGCGGCGAAACCACCGTGTCCCGGTTCATCGCCCGGCACGGCCGCGCCCCCACGGCCGCCGAGCGGGCGGCGATGGCGCTGTTCCCCGGCCGCTACCGCAACCCGGACGGGACCGCCGCGGTCACCTACCAGTGGTTCCACCTCCGGTTCAAGGCCTGGGTCGACGAGCTCGACATCGGCCGCTGGGTCGCCCACCAGGCCAGGCACACGCTGGCCACCAGCCTGCTGCGCCACGGCGCGACCCTCACCCACATCCGCCGCTACCTCGGGCACGTCTCCGACCGGATGGCCGAGCACTACATCCAGCTCAGCCACTCCGACCTGGAGGACGTCCTGCAGCACGTCTGGGTCGCCGGGCCCGGCACACGCCAGCCCCGGCAAGCTGCTGTCCGGCCCCGCCACGCCGATCACCCGCGAGCAGGCCCAGGCACTCGCGATCGACCTGTCCCGGCGCAGCACCCCGGCCGAGGGCGGCTTCTGCACCTTCCAGCCCGTCGTGGACGGCGGCGCCTGCCCGTGGAACCTGGACTGCCACAACTGCGACAAGTTCGTGCTGTCCGGCGCCGACCTGCTCTACTGGCGGCGCAAACGCGAGCAGTGGCGACTCCATCGCCGAACGCGCCCCCGACGACGCCACCGCCGACTACCTGCACGAGGTCTTCGCGCCCACCGCCCCCGCGATCGACGGGCTGGAGAAGGCCCTGGCCGGCCTCGGCCTGCTCGACGACGCGCTCGCCCTGGACCTGCGCCGCCCCCAGGACTACTTCCACCGCATCTGGAGCATCGCGTTCCGCGCCACCGACCTCGCCAGCGCCTCCGCAGACACCGACCCCATCCCTGATGACCAAGAGCAAGCGAACGGCGGCGAGCTGGAGGAACAGCATGACCCCGGACCGCACCGCGGCCGCTATCCAGGCCCGCCGCCGCGCCACCGAGCAGAAACTGCAGCAGGTCCGCGACGCCGTCGCCAGCCTCAGGCGCCGCAAGACGCCGGTCACCTACCCGGCCGTCGCC
>CAVPLC010000043.1:0-123074 GCA_963705835.1 uncultured Actinomycetes bacterium | reverse complement strand
AGATGCAAAGTGTCCGGAAAGATTATCTCCACGCACGGCGGGAAGCGGACTACCGCTTTGTTCCATGCTGGCGAGCAGCGCTGCGACCGGCGCTGAGAGATCGCCGCCTTGCTGCGCCGCCGAGGGCACGTTCAGAACCCCGGTAGAAAGTCCCTCAATCTGCCGTGTTCCCTGGTAGTCGCCAAAAAAAGAACAAACGGTTTTTGATCACCGGACCGCCGGCGCGAGCCTCCGAACTGGTTCCGTATCAAGGTTCCGCGGGTGCTGTTGAAGTAAGTTTCTCGCATCTAAATCGGTGTTGCGCAAGAATTCGAAAACAGAACCATGGAACTGATTGGTGCCGGACTTGGTGATCACGTTGATGACCGCGCCGGAGAAGTTGCCGTACTCGGGGTCAAAAGTGCTGGTTTGCAGCCGGAATTCCTGGATGGAATCGAGCACCGGTATGGCGCCGGCGCCATTGGAGCCGTTGTCTTCCACGGTGGATCCATTCACCATGAAAGCATTCGCATTTTCACGTTGACCGTTGACAGACAGCAAGCCGGTAGTGAGATCGCCGGATGCGACGATAGTGGGCTGGAATGGACTGGGGTTACTAACCGGGGCAACCCCGGGCTGCAATCCCAGAAGATCGAGATAGCTGCGCCCGTTTAAAGGGAGAGAGATGATCTTGCGGTCTTCGATCACGTCACCCACGGTAGTGCTGCTGGACTCCACTTCCACCGCTGAGCCGGTCACGGCTACAGTTTGCACGACTGCCCCAACCTGCAGCTTGAAATCGACCCGATAGCGTTGGTTTACCTCCAGCCTGAAACCAGATTCCACCGAGGTCTCGAAACCGGTTGCACTCACGGTGAGGTTGTAGTTGCTGCCCACGGGCACGGCAAGGAATTCATAGTTTCCATTTGCATCTGTGGCGGTTTCCCGGTCAAGCCCAGTGCCGGTGTTTTGCAGCACCACCTTTCCATGAGGAACCGCGGCGCTGCCCTGGTCTGTAATCACTCCGTAGAACTGCCCGTCCTGCGCCCACAGTGGATGGGAGAGCAGACACATCAGGACGCACATCAATATCCGGTTGTGCGCGGCCCAGAATCGCGCCAATTTCCCCGCCCTCTCTTGCTGCGGAACAGATGCTCGGTTGTTGGACACGTTGGCACCTCCGTCTTGCGGATTGATTTGGAAGATCGACTTCCCCTGGGGGCGGACCCTGCTGAAACGGATAAGCGCTTGGATATAAGCGCTTTTATACGCCATTATTTTTGATTGTCAAGCCTCAATTCGCCGCTCGTGGAGAAGCGGGAGCGGCATCTATAATCGTTCCCAGATGAAGTCTGTGACCATCCGTGATGTCGCGAAAGCCGCAGGCGTCTCAGTCGCAACCGTTTCCTACGTCCTGAATAACAGTGGGCGGGTCGGGCGGCCGACCCGAAGAGCCGTCCTCTCTGCGGTTCGCAGCTTGGACTATGTCGCCAATTTGAACGCTCGCAATCTGGCGAAAGATGCAAGCCAGACGTTGGGCATGATCGTTTCCGACATCGAGAATCCATTCTTTCCTGAAGTGATCAAAGGCTTCGAGCAAAAGGCACGCGATCAAACCTTCGACGTGATCCTGAGCGACACCAACTACGACTCCGCCGTTCTGACGGAAGCTGCCACCAGGATGTTGCGGCAGCGGGTGCGCGGAATTTCTTTTATAACTTCAGAAGTTGCTCTCGCCACCATCCGCCAGATCAAAGCCAGACAAACACCGGCGGTGTTTCTGGATGTAGGTCCCGTTCAGCAATACATAAGCAACGTGAAGATAGACTACGCTCTCGGTATGAGAGCCGTGATCGACCATCTTGTCTCGTTAGGTCATCGCCGGATCTCATTTGTCGGGGCGCGCAACGATTTGCAATCGAATGCGGCCCGGCGCGATGCATATCTGCATTACATGCGCGAACTAGGCATGAAGGCGGGCCCGGTGTTGGAGGGGAACAGCCATTTCGATGGCGGCCTGGCGGCCGGGGCTGCGATCTGTCAGCTTGTCCCACGGCCTACGGCAGTGATCGCCAATAATGATTTGACCGCCATCGGTATTATCAAGGCGTTGCAATCCAGTGGTCTGAATGTTCCCGAACATATCTCCGTTACCGGCTTTGACTGCACGCAGTTAGCCGCTTACGCCACACCATCGCTCACCACAGTGGATCTGAAGCGAGACCTGATAGGACGACTAGCTGCTGAAGCACTTCAGACTCTCTTCTCCTCTCCGACACATATGGGACAGGAGTATCCGATCATCCCCACCCTGATCGTAGGAGAGTCCACAGGAAAAGCTGGACGCTAGTAGCTGGATCTCGCGCTGTTTTAGGCGCACGCAGTCACGGCTTTACCTTGAATTTAAAAACTCGTTGCTCCCACTAAAGTTGCACTTATTTCCGAAACTTTGTGTTAGGCATGAGTGTTTCCCTTCACAGTGATAGCGATCGCACAGTTAGTTGGCGACAAGCCTCGCTCAGAAATTCGCCCCCCGGCTTACACTGCCGTGCATTGCTACAGATGCAGCACAGCACAAACTTAGACAATTGAGAAAGAAGGCAGCTTTATGAAATGTATCCACGGGCTTCGTGTGTCCTTGATGATTGTGGTTGCCGCTTATGTCGCCGGTTGTAGTGCTGGAAGCGGCAGTGCCCCAAGCAGTTCAGGCTCAACCCCCGCACAGAGCGGCTCCGTATACGTGCTCGGAACCGATGCGCCACTTCCCAGCGTGGTGTCCTTCGCCGTCAATCTGCAGAGCATCACACTTTCCAATGGTTCTGCGACCCCGGTCTCAATACTGAATGGCGCGCAGACGGTTGATTTTGCACGCTTCAATGGCCTTTCAACTCTGCTTGATTTCAATTCCATCCCCACGGGGACTTACACCACCGCAACCATTACCCTCGGTTCCGCAACTATCGGATATCTCAATGTGCAGTCCGGAACAGCGCCTACCATCGCCTTAATGCCGGCGACGCTTACCCAGTCTGTCGTGACCATCAATCTGGCCAGTCCTTTTGTCGTGAATGCCGGGGACATGGATGCACTGCGATTTGATTTCGACTTGCAACAATCCATTCAGGTGAACGCGAATGGACAGATCACCGGTCAGGTAACGCCGACACTCGATCTGAAGGCGCTCAGCGCAAGCGATCCTGAAAACTATATCGATGAGTTCGACGCGGGTGTTGTCAGCATCGACACTTCGTCTAATTCGTTCGTCATTCAAGGCCCACACGGCCGTCAATACACGGTGCAACTCTCATCTAATACAGAGTTTGAAAACAACGAGACCATCGCCAGCCTGACCACCAGCTCGATCGTCGAGGTCTCCGGCTCCTTTGCTCCGAACAGCCAAACCATCAGCGCGGATTGCGTAGGCATTCTGTCGCAAGATGGGTATTGGGCCGCCGGCCTGGTTACCAATGTGACCCCGGCGCAAGGTGCGGCAAATGGGCTCAATTTGTATGTCCGTGCCGAGTTGCCTGCAGATACGGGCCTGACGCTGGGCCAGATCGCCAACATCAACCTGAACGGTAGCGAGATGTATTTCATTTACAAGATGCACACGCCTCTTACCAACTTCTTCTTTAACTCGAGCTTGCTGGTTCCCGGGCAGCACGTCAGCATTGGTGGTCCGTTGAGCGACGCCAGCAATCCGCAAGCGGTAACCGTTCATCGCATCGTCCTTCGTCACGAGGGTCATGCGGGTGAATGGGTAGTGGGAAGCACGAACACCGGCAATGGAACCTTCTCCTTCAATTCCAATGGATTGGCCGGAGTTCTCTTCAACGGTCCGGTCACGGTCTACACCACGCCGGTGACCAACTGGCTGGGTGGCCTAACTGGTCTGAGTGACCTGACCGGCAATTCGGCCATTTCTCTCCGCGTAGTCGGACTTGTGCTGAAGAATCCAAGTAACGGAAACCCGGTGTTCGTCGCCCGCAGCGTGGAGGAACTGCAGTAGCCCTTAGCACTCAATGCAATGGCCGCTCTCGCAATCGCGGGAGCGGCCAGTTGTACGTCATGGCTTGGTTGCCAGGATCAGCGGCGATGGGCCCGGCGCATCCAGTTTGCGCGCATCGGTAAATCCCGCCGCTTCTAACCAGCTGCTGATTTCTTCAAAGGAATATGTGTCTCCATTCTCGGTGTTCACCAGCATGTTGACAGCAAAGAAGAGCGCATTCAGTGGCCCGGTGCGATCCGCATTCACCAGGAATTCAGCAATCGAAATAGTGCCCCCGGGAGCAAGTGCCTGGAAGGTTTTTTTAAGCAGTGCCTGGCCGCGTTCCATGCCCTCGCTGTGAAGAATATGTCCCAGCGTCGCCAGGTTGTGACCTCGACCGAAGTCAACTTGCAGCAGATCGCCTTCGACGAACGAAAAGCGATCGGCGAGGCCGAAGCGGGTTACCGTCTTACGGGTCACTGGAATCACTTCCGGCCAGTCCACCGCAGTCACGCTGACCTTTTCAGATCCCTGGGCCATCGCGATACCCCAAACTCCTGAGCCTGCGGCGAGGTCAAGTACACGAACCGCCGGCCCTGCCCCGTTGGCGTTGTAATGTCGGCTAAGCACCTGCGCCGCGGGATAACTCAAGGGGAAGATGTCGTCACGAACTGCCGGAAGAAGTCGCCGCCCAGCGCCTCCTTGTTCACCGCCGCCTCGGGCTGACCGGTCATGACAATCCTGTTCAGGTGCAGCCATTTTGGAATCAATTGCTCACTGCCGTGACGGATGGTTCCGCCCAGGAAGCTGGGCTTGGTGCTGACCAGAAATGTGGAGCTCTCGAGCGTAAGCGAGAAATAGCCTTGCTTATCTTTTGCCAGGAAATCGAGACCCACCAGCGCATTCATCACCGCGGCCAGCCCTCGTTCCGAGGCGCCGGTCTCTTTTTGGATTTCTATGAGAGTTTTCGAACCGGCATCCAGCAGATCAAAGATGCGGTCGGCGAATCGCTGCTTCCAAAAGAAGCGGCGGAACATATCCCCAGGCGAATTGCATGATGCGTTCAGGGAGTTACCGGAGCAGTCACAGGTGTCGTCATTTTTTCCTCAATGGTCGAATCAGCGCGATTATACGCGGGTTCATAAAAAGCTAATTCCTACTGGCTGACAGGTTGAGCGATGAGACCAGTCTTGATCTTACAGCGCGGCGTATTCTTTTTTCGCCGCGACCAGCATGGGCAGATCGCCATCCGGAGCGTGCTGGTGTCGAGGCCCGCCAGCTTGCCGCCCGGGCATCGCCCACCGGTTCATGCTGCGGCCTGCGCCTTCGGGCAGCAGGACAACATTACCGTGTTGTCGATCCGGCGACTGGCGGCAGCTGATGAGCCTGACCAGGCGCGCGTAAGTCTCACCGCGCATATCGCCTCCGTGTACCTCGCGCTCCGGAGTTATCGCAGCTCTACCACTTCATACTCTTCCAGTTCCGGAAGGGTAAAGTCTACGTAACCGTTATTGCTATTTAATGCGATCGCTTGCGCGGACCGGATGGCGCGGGCCGACTGGAAAGAACCTTTCTCGCTTACGTTTATATTCGCCATTGGGGGGAGTGCGCTTCGGAACTGCGACGGCCGCAGCGGTCAAGGCGGCGTGCTGGAGAAATCTTCTTCGGTTCATATCGTCCCCTGGAAGCACTTCGACCACGAGGACAATTAAAGCTTCTTCTCCGAGACTGATACTGTGCCGGGCGCGTTAGCGGAAAGCCAACGGGGGGGTGTTTCTTGGACGCATGTAGCCGGGTCGAGGTTTCACTCGAGGGTATGTTATGGAGATGCGACTCCGTCCGTGGTATCTGCTCCTGTTGCTCACCCTGGTATATGGCCGTATGGACGCGCAAGCCACGCCTCCATCCACCAGTGACGACTCCGCCCAGGATGCGATGCGCCGCGACCTGCTCGAGCTACGAGCACCTGTCGCGGCTTCTGTCGCGGGGTGAGAGTCCACCAGGAAGCGTTTTTATAGAGCTTGTCACAGTATTTCAGGGTAGTGGATTGATTTGCCTGGATTTCAGCCGGGTGTACAAAGACATTACCCTGAAACAAGGCCGCGCTGCCTATGCTGTATATTTAAACGATTGTAGCATCGGAACGAAATACTTCGTCTGAGCCTGATCAAACAGATTTTTTGCCGCCACATACACAATGACATTGCCTTTGGTCGCGGTCGTGTGTACAGGGTGGTCGTTGGCCAGAACGACGGCCTCGATCTCGCTGCTCTGTCCATTGAGCGCGCTGGTACCAATAATAGAGCGCTGGCTCCAGGGCTGATCACCGACAATGGTGGTCGGAGGAACATCGACCGTCTGCACGCTTTTCAAATTGGCCTTTGCCCCTGTGATGCCGCCATCAGCCAGCTGATCGGCTGTCTTGACGCCATTTGGATTAGGGCTTGAGCCAATGGTCAGGTTATAGCCGCCCGACGGATCGGTAAACGCGATTTCAGTACTCGAAGTGGCCACCTTCCAATCCGCAGGATACTGGATTGTAAAGCCGCTGCCCGTATAGGTCTTGGTGAGCGAAATTTTGGTCACTGTCGCCGCTCCAGTCGCTTGAGCGGTCGCCGCAGACGTGGCCTGCATCGTCGGCGCGATCTGCTTGATAGGATTGGCAGACGTACCACCTGTTGTGCTATTGCCCTTACTTCCACAGGCGACCAACAGCAAAACCAGAACTAGCACCGTAGCTCCTCCTGCAAGACGGCGCAGAAGGGGCTGTGTGGGAAATACCATTGCCAGAAAACCTCCAATAGTTCCAAAAATATAGCGTTTTGTAGCGATTTCTAGCGTTCTATTGACCGCTTGCTCTCGCTACAATTGGCTTGTCCTTTAGCTTCGTGAGGGGAACGACAATCCTCACCGGATGGACTACCAGGGATGCAAGCACCCCATCCCCATCCTCTACACCCTCCGACCCGAAGGCATCAGGTGCTACTTTTCTAATCATATTTCCGGCCCCATTCACATCCGCATTGATCTCTTGCCCGTTGGAGGCCCGGTACAATCCCCGTTTCACGCGTTTGCCACCAAACGTGTATGACGTGTTATCGCCCTGCTTCCACACTGGCAACGGGTCTAAATCCAGCAGACTGGCCTTGCTGGTGTAGCTCTCTTCGGTGAGGACCACGGTGATCCCGACCAGTTCGGCTTTGTATTGGAGCATCTGAATCAAACGTGCATGGGGCAGAAAGCAAAAGTTCTGGTTGTTCTGCTTGCCATGATTGATCTCTTGCTTCCAGCCATCGTTTTTCCCGATGATCAAAGTACTCATCCCCTCTTTGACCAGCAGATCAATGATGCGCTTACTGGCGGTGTGCATGTAATGGTGAATGCGCCGGTTGCGTTTGGTCGTCATGCGCTCCATGCGTTTGGTCGAAGCTGGGTGCCCAAGTTGCTTTTGCAGTTCCGCTCTGCGCTTATTGTAATACTGATTGGTGCTTTTCACTGGACGCCCGTTAACAACGACTGACTGGAAGCCAGGTTTGTTTGATGCTAGCGCGATCAGATGATTGACACCTGGGTCAATCCCCGCATAATAGGCAGGATTGACTTCTGCTGGTGTGGCCTTTTTCTCGTAGACGACTTCGACGGTGTAATGCCCCTGATGCGGGACAATGCGTACTTGATCGATGGTCTTAGGGTCCTGTCTCGTTCTTACCTCGATGGCAAGCTTCGAGGGTTTGATGATGCCACGTTGCAGCGTCTTCTTGCCCCCGGTCTGTCCGCCACTGATGGCTTGCATGGTATAGACCAGCAAATTACGCCCACGCTTCTTGTCCTTGTACTTGGGAAGTTTTGGATGCCCCCGAAACTTCGCCGGGTTCTGCCGATAGGCTTTGCGTGCCTCAAAGTAATCTTCCCACGCTTGGGCCAGTTGCTTGAGGACCTGCTGGCTGACCTTCGCAGGCAACGCTTTGTACGCCTCGTGCTGTTTCATGCGTTTATCCATCTCTTCGTAACGATAGTAGACTCCCTCATGGATAAACGCCTGTCGCAGTTCATAGAGCGCCGCGTTATACAAATTCTTGGAAGCAAAGGCAGCAGCATCAATGGCCGCAAACCGCACATCTTTTTGCTGGATCACATGTTGCTCAACTAACTGCATCTTCACTTACCTCAGCAGGGAAACGGGCGAATGCTTGCCCGTTTCCCTTGTTGACAGACCGCTTCTTTTACGCCTCTTGTAATCGGAAAGCTAGCAGATACTTTTTCTGTATAGCATTTCCTAAATAAGTATATCATCTCTACCTTTTCCTGTAAAGAGGTTCCTGAGCCAATTTCTTTGTTTTTCTAGGAGAGGAATTCCAAGAAGGGTTGTTCGGGAGTAAAATCCCGCTAGAAAACGCTATATTTTCAAACACTAGTAGCGATACTCCACAAAATTTGACACATCATCTGGTGTGCTCGAAGCAGTATATCACAATTCTCTAGGAATGTGCATAATCTCGTATAGTATTTTTTTCCTAATTTTCCTGTAATATACATTAATTTAAATATGTGTATCTATAAACATCTTTGAGAAACGTTCTTTAACTCCACTGCCAGTGCGAAAAGAGGTAGGACCCCGCTAAGATATTGTTGGCGAATTCGGTTTTCAGGCTCGGAATACTGTGAACTCTTACGCAAAACGAGCTTGGTTTTTGAATTCGCCAACAATATCGCTAACTGGTGGACGAGTGAAAGCTGCCTGTTTTACCGCAAATACCATAGAGGGCCGATTTATCGGGTCCTGGCCGCGTCGGCCTTGTTGAGCGCGACGACGACGTGCGACACCCCCACCTGCCGGGCGAGCACGACGTGCTCCCGGGTCTGCGGCATCACGCCGTCGAGCGCCGAGACCACCAGGACCGCGCCGTCGACCTGCGCCGCACCGGTGATCATGTTCTTGACGTAGTCCGCGTGGCCTGGCATGTCGACGTGCGCGTAGTGCCTGGCTGCGGTCTCGTACTCGACGTGCGCGATGTTGATGGTGATCCCCCGCGCGGCCTCCTCGGGCGCGCGGTCGATCTGCCCGAACGGCACGTACCTGCTCATGCCACGGTCCGCCAGGACCTTCGTGATGGCGGCGGTCAAAGTGGTCTTCCCGTGGTCGACGTGCCCCATCGTGCCGATGTTGAGGTGCGGCTTGTCGCGGACGTAGGCCTGCTTGGTCATGACTGATTGCTCCTGGTTCCTCCTGCTGCACTCGCTGACCCGCGCGCGCTGACAGCACCGCGCGATGCGCCACCCTCCCCCGCCAGGTCAAGGAAGCGAACGGGGAAGGGTCAGCGTCGGGCGCCGCCGAGGGCCAGCAGGCCCGCCGGCGACAGCAGTGCCGAGGCAGCCGTCATTGCCGCGCGGCCACGCGCGCAGGCGACGAAGACGGCGAACCGGAACACGCCAGCAAGCGTGCGGCATCAGCCGCCCCGTCCGCAAAGGGTTTTCGCAGCCGCCTCGACGCCGCCCTGCGCGACCAGCCAGCCTGACCCACGTCCCGGGTCCGGCGTCAGTCCCACCTGGTCCCGGCCGGTATCCGGAAGGTGGTGTTGATGCGGTTGAAGAAGTTGGTGATCGCCACCATCAGCACCAGGGCCCCGAGCTGCCGCTCGTCGTAGTGCCTCGCGGCCTCGGCCCAGATCTCGTCGGTGACCGCGCCGGGCCGGTCCGACAGCCGCGTCGCGGCCTCGGTGAGCGCCAGCGCGGCCCGCTCGGCGTCGTCGAAGAGCGGGTTCTCGTACCAGGCGGCGACGGTGAGCAGCTTCTCGGGGCTGACACCGGCCTTGGTCGCGCTCGTAACGCCGGCCTCGACACAGGCGCTGCAGCCGTTGACCTGGCTCGCGCGCAGATGCACAAGCTCAAGGGTCTGACGCGGTACGCCGCCGGCGTACACCGCCTTGAAAATGTGCTGGACACCCGTCGTAAGGTCGGGGTGGCTTGCCGCGTTCTGGATGCGTGCGTTCATATCTCCTCCAGGGAGCGGTCGTTGGATCGGTGGGACGGCACTACGACGTCCGGCCGCGGCGGAAGGTAACGCCGGCCCGGGTGTTACCTCACCGGCGCGCGATGCGTCCTGGTAGTGACACCGCCGCTGGCGCCGAGGAGAACCGTGACCGAAGAAGAACAGCTCGCCGCGGAGTTCGAGACCCATCGCCCGTATCTCCACGTGATCGCGTTCCGCATGCTCGGCTCGCACGCCGACGCGGACGACGCCGTCCAGGAGGCGTGGCTGCGGCTGGCCCGCACCGGCGGCGGGGGCATCGAGGACCTGCGCGGCTGGCTCACCACAGTGACCGGGCGGATCTGCCTGGACGCTCTCCGCAGGCGCGGGGTACGGGGCGAGCAGCCGCTTGAGCTCAGCGTCGGGATGCACCCGCGGGAGGCGGCCGGGGACTCCCTGATCGGCCCGGAGGAGGAGGCCCTGCTCGCGGACTCCGTCGGCCTCGCGCTGTACGTCGTCATGGACGCCCTCACCCCGGCCGAACGGGTGTCGTTCGTCCTCCACGACGTCTTCGAGATCCCGTTCGACGCGATCGCGGGCATCCTCGACCGGAGCACCGCGGCCACCAAGATGCTCGCCAGCCGGGCCCGGGGGCGGCTGCGGCTTGGCGCACCTACGGCCGATGCCCATGCCGCGGCCCGGGACGTCATCGACGCGTTCTTCGCGGCGGTCGGCCGGGGCGACGTCGCCGGGCTGCTCGCGGTGCTCGCCCCCGAGGTCGAGCTGCGGGCACAAGGTCCCGGGGGGACCGCCGTCATCCGCGGCGCGCGCGAGGTCGCGACCCAGGCGTCCTTGGGCGCGCGCCGGGATGCGCTGGCCCATCCGGCGCTCGTGGACGGCGTCCCTGGCGCCCTTATCACCGTCGGCGGGCGGCCGGTCACGGTCGTAGCCTTCACGGTCGCGGACGGCGCCATCACCGCGATCCGCGTGCTGACCGACCCGGACCGGCTGGCCCAGGTCGTCCCCTCGTGGGTCGCTTGACCGGCAGTCCCGCCGCACCGTCGCACGAACTCGATTGCTCGCTGCCGGACCCGGGCCGCGCTTTGTGAAAGAATGCACAAACCGCTTCCGCGGAAACGTCCGCAGCCACCGCCTCCTGACCCGTTCGCCCTGTCGCCAAGTTTGTCTCGGCTGCGGCACAGCGACTCAGGCGGCCGCAATCTTGTTTTGGCAGGTAAGTTTGAACACCTGCACACCGCAGTCGCCTTCGTTTGCCAAGCCATGGACCCACCCTAGGTAGGTACCTGGCTTGTCCGGCGCGACCAGGGTGGCCTCAAGCGTTTCGCCCTGTTCGTCACGAGTTAGCCAAAGACGCTCGGCCACGAGGTACTTGCTTGGGCCCGTACCTGGCCTCCTGTGCCACAGGGCCCACCATGGTCGCGGCTTCAGGCCCTTCCCATGCCCCATCTGGTCACTTACGGATGGTCCTGGCGCGGTCCAGTAAAGGCGCTTGAAATCCCAGGCTTCCGCAACATTGACGGTAAGCTTCAAGTCAGTGGCCGTGGGCTTCCCGTAGAAGAAGCCGCGTAGTTCGACGTATATCGAAATTGTGGCTTCTTCGCCGGGGGTGAAGACGACCGGACCTCCGTCCCGGTCGACCTGCACGCGTATTCCCGGTTTGGCACTTATACGTAGCCCGATAAACGCAAGCGTCAGGGCAGCAGATGCCGTGACGAACTGCACAACCAGCGAGATGACATCGAAGACCGACACGTCAGAGTCATACTGCATTCGGCACCCTAAGTCTAGGCACTTCCATGGGCCAAGGCCCGAAGCATCGCGCGCGGCATCGACGAGCAGGTAGCCAAGGCGGTCGGCCCGCGACGGCGCCGGGCTGAGGGTCTTGAAGGCCGCCGTGCGCGAGTGTCTGGTTTGCCGGCACGACGAGCTCGACCTGGCCCTGGAGCGCACTGAGCGCACTGAGCGCACTCAGCTCACTGGCGGGATGCTGGTGTCCGCCGCCGGGCGGCCGTTGACCGGAGGTCAATGGCGAGAGGACAATTGCCTCCACAAGATGATTCAAGTGGTAGCCGCTGAGACGACGGATTGTCACATCGTAAGATGTACCCGCCGAGACTGCTCGGAGGCTGGGCAGCACATGGAACGACCGGTGGTGCGCAATGGTAGACACGATAATCGACCCGTTTGACTGGACCACGATTACAGACGGCATTGGAAACGGCCGATGCGTCTTTCCGATTTTTGGCTATCGCGGTCTGCCGCTCGGGAGTGAGGTTGCCCGGCGGCTGCTCGGGGATGCGCGCCCAGATCCCCTGCTCGTAAAAACCTGGCAGGACGGCCGCCGTATCGTACGTTTCATCGGTCAGGACCTTTGGGCATTTGTCCTTGGGCTGTACGAGAGTGTGCTCGGAAGGGAGTACGAAGCATAACCGCATGATCAGCCTCTGCCCGTCTCCCGGGCACGCACCCAGGTCCGTTCGGCCCTCAATCGCGGGACGGACCTAGGCCCTGCACCCTTCCGCGGTCAGCGGGCGGGTCGAACCGGACCGGCAGGTTCGGCGGCGAGCGGAACATCATCCCGTGGATGTGCACGTCTTCGGCGGCGGGGTCCAGACGCAACCCCGGCAGGCGGTCGAGCACCGCGTTCAGCAGCACCCGCATCTCCAGCCGGGCCAGGTGCATCCCCAGGCACCTGTGCGCTCCGTCGCCGAACGAGATGTGCTGCTTGTCCTCCCGGAAGACGTCGAAGGCGTCCGGCTCGGCGTACCGCCGGGGGTCGCGGTTCGCCGCGCCCAGCGACACGACCACAAAGCCACCCGACGGAATGCGCACGCCGCCCAGCTCGACATCCTGGGTGGCCGTCCGGGCCACGATGAGCGCCGGGGTCTCCCACCGCAGCGCCTCCTCGATCGCCTGCGGCACCAGGTCACGGTCGGCCCGGACCGCGTCCAGCTGGCTTGGGTGGGACAGCAGGCCGAACAGCAGGTTGCTGGAGGAAAGGTAGGTGGTCTCCGCCCCGGCGGGCAGGAGCAGCAGCAGGAAAGGATAGATCTCGTCATCGCCGAGCCGGCGCCCGTCGACCTCGGCCTCGATCAGCTGGCCCACCAGGTCATCGCGCGTATGCCGCCGCCGGTCGGCGATGATTTCGGCAAAGTAGCCGCGAAGTTCCTGGCCGGCGGCGACCGCGCGGTCCCAGTTGCGCATCACCGCGATCAGCTCGGTCGACAGCTGCAGGAAGCGGGGCCAGTCAGCCTCGGGCAGGCCGAGGATCCGGGCGATGACCCGGACCGGGAACGGGAAGGTCAGCTGCGGGATGAGGTCGGCGTGGCCGTCGCCGACGAAGGCGTCGATAAGCTCGCCGACGGTCGCGCCGATGATCGTGTCGCTCCACTGATCCAGGACGCGAGCCCGGAAGGCCTTGGCGACCAGGGCGCGATGACGCAGGTGCTCCGGCGGGTCCATCTGCAGGATGCTCCGCCCCATGACCTGCCCGATGTTCGTCGCGTAGCCGGCCGACGAGAACCGCACGTTGTCGGTGAGCACCTGCTGCGCGAGCTCGTGGCTGGTGACGGTGAACAGGGACGTTATCGGTGGAGCCTTCTGATCATGCCGGTACCCCGTGCCGAATTCGACGTGCAGCACCGGGCTGTCCGCCCGGATCCCAGCCAGCATCGGGTACGGATCGCGTACATCCCCGGCGAGTTCGGCGAACTGCTGCATCGGGTTGTCGCTGGCCGAAGGAGAATCGTCCCGCCCGGAAGTCGTGACCAACCGTGCCCCCTTCCCGGATACCTCACCTACCCGTGACTCAACCTACCGCCCTCTCCTGTAGCCACGCCCGCGATGACGCCATCGATGCGTGGCCGAGAGCCGGGGCAGTTGTCGACGGGAAGATCGCTCCGGGCAGGCTCGGCTGGCCGGCGATCGCTGCCCGGACCGTGGGAAAGATATCGAGGTGCTGGTTCAGGCCGGCGGCTGACAGGACCCTGGCTACCTCGGTTGATGGTGCGGCCAGGCGCAGGGATCCGCCGAGCAGCCGGGCGCGGCGTCGGCTGCCCACCAGGACCGCCAGGCCGCTGGCGTCCGCGTGCTCCAGCGCGGACAGGTCGATGATCAGGTGGCTGGCGGTGCGGAGCATGCTGAAGAGCTGCTCGCGCAGGGCGGGAGCTGACGCGATGTCGAGGTCCCCGCTGAGCGCGGCGATGACGTAGCCGCCGCGATCTGTCCGGGAGAAAAGACTGAGGCCGGTCTCATCAGCCGCGGAGTGTGTCACGGCCGCTTCCGATCATCTGAGCCGGTGACATGCCGCGTGGCGCGCGGCATGCCATGACGGCCGCGGACCACCCGCGCGGCCGGGACTACGCATGGCGGTGCATCATCTTGCGCAGCGGCGACATCGCCGTGCGGAACATGCTCCCCGCGGGCCGCTGTGCGCGCATCGGCGTGACCTCCGATGCCATCGGCGGGACCGGTGGCGTCGGCGGGACGGTGCCGTCGTGCGTGACCTCCGATGGCATCGGCGGGACCGGTGGCTTCGGCGGGGCGGTGCCGTTAGGGGATGGGTGCAGCCGGGTGATGGAAGGATTTGGATCCGGGTGGGGTGCGGCTGGTTCTGCCATGATGTCTTCCCTTGGTAGGCGGGGCCGCCGCAGCGTCCTCGGCGACCGCGTGGTTAGCGGCCGGCCGGAACGCTGCGACGGAGGATTGGCGGGCGAGCGGCTTTTAGCCGACGCCCAGTAGCGCCGGCGTCAGCTGCCGGCAGCCGCGGTCCAGGGCGGCCGCTATCGTGCTGGCCCTGTGGCGGGCACCGGCGGGTGCACGCAAGCTGAACTGCCTGCGGCGTCCTTGCCGCTGCTCTTTGACGGGATGACCAGCGGCAGCACCAGGCCGGGCCCGAGCAGGGCGACCTGCGGCCGCGAAGTCGCTGGCCTTCATCGCATCACCGCCGCCGCCAGGCCAAGATCCCGGCCCGGCAGTTTCCATCAGGCACCGGCCTCGTCAGCCGGAACGCGGCATTGCGAGCGTCACGGGCACCAGCGATCGTGATGACCGCATGGGTGCGCATCTGCTCCTCCGGTAGCCCCGGGAAGCTGGCCGCTGGTGGCGGCTGACGTCCGGTGCCTGATGCCACGCTATACCGGTATCAGGAAACTAGCAAGAAATTTCCAGAATCTGGTAACCTGTCAACGTGGCCAGCTGGACCTTCTTGACTTATCACGCCCGGGTTCTCCTGCTCGTTGCCCATGACCCCGGGGTGCGCCTGCGCGACATCGCGGCCAGCCTGAACATCACCGAACGCAGCGCCTTCGGGATCGTCACGGACCTGACCGAGGGCGGCTACGTGGTCAAGGAGAAGAACGGCCGCCGCAACCGCTACCACGTCCAGGTGCACCTCCCGCTGCCGGAACCGGACGGGCGGGAACGCACCATCGGCGAGATCCTGGCCGTCCTGACCGGCACCGACGTGCCCGCCACCTGACAAGGCCGGCGGCGTCAAAGAGGTTCGGTGATCCATTGCCAGCCATGCGCCTCATCACGTACCGGCCGTATCAGGAAGGCTCCGGACGCGTCGGATAGCTGGGCAATGATACGGATCAGCTGGCGGTGGAAGTCCTCCGCCGGATGGTCGCCGCTCTGGCTTCCGGGATCAGCCAGCGTCACGGTTGCCCCTTCGCCGTGGCCGAGCCGTGCGGTGATGTTGCCGTTGTAGTCGATGCCGACACCGACAATCGCCGCCGCTCGGACGATATCGCTGCCGTCGTGCTTGGCTACCCACACATCAGGCGCGTCCATGCGCCTCACCTCCCTGGCCTCTTACGGCATTGTCCCGCTCCGGCGGCGTGCATCTGCCCGTGCCGGTGCTGAGCGCCGGCGGCGGGTTGCGGCTCAGGGTGTTGCGATCCAGGCTGAGGGCGTGATCGATGATGAGCTGAGCCGTGTACGCCTCGCGGCCGTGTGCGTGCTGCTGTCGGTCGCGGCGGTGTCCTGCGACGCGGGCTCTGTCTCGGGTCTGCCGGCGAGTCCGGGCCCGACGATTACCCCGACGCGCATGACTGGTTCGCTAACCCCAGAGCCGAGCGGTGCCGTGCCGATCCTGAATGGCTGCCCATCGGGCGCAGTTACCATCAAATACCCAGGTCAAGGTGACTGGACCGTCTGCGTCAGGGCCGGCGCCCGGCTTCGGCTAACCCTCCCGGACGACGGATACGGAACCTGGAGCACGCTGCAAGTGACGCCGGCAGGCGCCGCTACGGTCGCGTCCACGACCGATTCGAAGGGGAACGTGCGCGCCATCGTGACACCGACGAGCACAGCGCCGTTCTGCCTCGCAACGGACCTCGCCCCTGCAAGTCCGACGGCACCCGACTTCCCCTGGCGTCTGTGCGTGACAATCCGGCGCTAGCGCGCCCCAGCAGCCACCCTTCGAGCGCGCGCACGGGGCGCGGACCTGTTGGGGTCGAGCCAGACACCGCCCAGCCTATAAGCGCACGGTAAAGTCGGCCGGATGACGCAGCCGTCTGACCTGCTCGAACGGAGTCCGCGTGCTGGTCACCGGGGGCACCAGCGGGTTGGGCCTGGCCATGAGCCAGGCGCTGGCCGAAGCCGGAGCCCGGGTCGTCCTGACCGGCCGGACCGAGCGGCGCGTCCGCGATGCCGCCGCTCAGATCGGCCACGGTGCGACCGGGCTCGTGATGGACGTCCGCGATGAGCAGTCCGTCTCCGCCGGCGTGGATCGCGCGCTCGCGGTCCTCGGCGGCGTCGACGTGCTGGTCAACAACGCGGGCATCGGCATGCGCACGGTGAACCCCGACTTCATGACCGAACCGGCGGGCTTCTGGCGCGTGAGCCCGGACGGCTTCCGGGACCTGTTCGCCACCAACGTCCTGGGCTACTTCCTGGTCGCGCGGGCCGTCGTGCCGCACATGCTCCAAGCCGGCCACGGCAAGATCGTCAACATCTCGGTCAGCGAGACGACGATGCGACGCCGCGGCTTCACGCCGTACGGACCGTCACGCGCGGCAACCGACGCCCTGTCCCACATCATGGCCGCCGACCTCGCCGGCACCGGCATCGACGTGAACCTGCTGCTTCCCGGCGGTGCCACCAGAACAGGTATGGTGCCGGATTGGATACCGAACGACCTGCGGGCTACCTGGCTCGAGCCAGCGATCATGGGCCCGCCGATTTGCTGGCTGGCCTCTCACGCCTCCGACGGCATCACCGATCAGCGCATCGTCGCGACCGAGTTCGCCGGCCACCCGCCTGCCGGAAGATAGATAGCGGCGCCCGGACGGCTCGCGTGCATCACCGAGCGTCAGGTAGCCTGGTCTCTGGCAGCACCGCCTGCCGCTCTCCGAGCGATCCTCGCCACGCCGAGGTCAGCGACGAGGACAAGTGCTCCCAGGGGCAACGCGGGTTGTTCGTCGTCATGTGTTCCCATCGTGGCGGGAGGGCGTGGGCGTCCCGCACGAGAGGTCGAACGATGACGAACGCCGATCAGAAGGCCGCGATCCGCGAGCGCATGGCCAGCACGGGCGAGAACTACACCACCGCCAAGCGCGCGATCGAGCTGGCCCGGCCGAAGGCGCAGAGCGAGCAGCTGGACAGTACGCTTGCAGAGCAGCGCACTCGAACCCTGAACGAACGATTCGACACGGTCGCCGAGCAACTGGGTAGCGATAAGCCACCAGCCGTCCGGCTGGCCGCGGTGTATGCGATGGCGGGCCTGGCTGATGACTGGCAGGACCACCGGCAGATGTGTGTTGACGTGCTGTGCGCCTACCTGCGCATGCCGTATGAACCTGGGCCCGGCGATGATGCCCCCGTGGAGAAGCGGCTGGCCTTCCAGGCCAGCCGCGAGGTCCGCCACACCGTCATCCGGGTCATCACCGCACATCTCAACGGCACCGCGCCCGTCTCCTGGTGTGGCCTGAACTTCGACTTCGCCGGCGCCGTTTTCGACGGCGGCGACTTCCGCGGCGCCAAGTTCTCCGGCGGGACGGTCGGCTTCGGCTACGCCGAGTTCTCCGGCGGGACGGTCAGCTTCTCCCGCGCCGAGTTCTCCAGCGAGACGGTCGACTTCGCCGGCGCCGAGTTCCCCGGCGGAACAGTTGACTTCTCCGATGCCGAGTTCCCCGGCGGGGAGGTCGGCTTCGCCGGCGCCAAGTTCTCCGGCGGGACGGTCGACTTCAGCCGGGTCGCGAGCTGGACGCAGCCCCCGGACTTTGGCTCAGGTTTCGATATGTCCCATCCACCGGCCGGTGTCATGCCGCCGACGGCTACGAGCCCTTCACCGGATAAGCCACAGCCCTCCACCCGGAGCAAATCGTAGACGTACTTTTCCGGAAATAAATTGCTAGTTTTACGTTTCAGAGGTAACCTGAGGGTAGGACACCGGGAAACAGCAGCCGAAGGCCGCGAGGTAAAGCCGGGTCCGCAACGGAGCCGGGCCAGCGTCTCAGTCGCCCCGCTCCCACCCCGCGCAGCCTGCCCGGCAACACCGGCTACCGGTTACCACGCACCCACGTACGTCACTGACTAAGGAGTCGGTTATGGGCATCATCGCCTGGATCGTTCTCGGCCTCGCCGCAGGCCTGCTCGCCAACATGCTGATCCCCGGCAAAAGATCACAAGGCCTCTTCCTCACCTGCCTGATCGGCATCGCCGGGGCGCTCGGCGGCGGCTGGGCCGCCACCGAACTGTTCCACACCCACACCCTGCACGGGTTCTTCAACCTGTCCACCTGGCTCACCGCCATCGCCGGATCGGCCGTCCTGCTGCTAGTCATGAACCTGTTCACCAGGCGCAGCGGCAAATCCCGCCGGTTCGCGCACCGCTAACAGGCGCCGACAGCGCCAGGACGCACTGAGCCAGACCGCGCAGGACGCCCGCGATGCACAAAAATATTTGCACAAAAAAATGTGCACAATTATCCTTGCACCATGACCGAACCACTACAGCCTCACGAAGTACGCGATGTCGAGGCCATGCGCGTCTTCGCCCACCCGATGCGCCAGCGCATCCTGCGTTACCTGCGCCAGGCCGGGCCGGCGACCTCCACCACCTTGGCCAGGGACCTCGGCGAGAACAGCGGGATCATGAGCTACCACCTGCGGCAGCTAGCCGAGTACGGCTTCGTGCAGGAGGTCGCCGAACGTGGCCAGGGCAGGGAACGCTGGTGGCAGGTCACGCCGGAGAAGGTGTGGATCCCCCGCGAAGGCCTCAGCCAGGAGGCACGAGCGGAGGCCTCCGGGCTGCGGCCGACGGGCCTGGCCGATGACCTGGAGGGCCTCGAGCGGTTCCGCGCCGCGCGCGGAGCCATGGGCGAGTGGGGCCGCGGGACGTGGGCCGTCATGCGCACCAGGCTCACGCTGACCAGGGAAGAAGCCGCCCGGCTCATCACCGACCAGCAGGAACTGATCGGCCGCTACCGGCGAGAGGCCGCGGATGCCCCGCCCGGCGCCCGGACCGTCGTGTTCGGCTTCCTGGCCTACCCCGAGCCGCCTCCGCGCCCGGCTAGGCGTTCTTCGGCCCGCTGCGGTGAGTCAGCAATGAACGACGGGCGACGTCCTGCACCGGGCGATGATCTCGGCCATGGTGGCGCGGAAGTGCTCGCGGTCCCGCGGCGCCAGCGACGAGACGAGCCGGCCGAGCTCCGCGCCGACCTCGGCGTGGAAGGCGGCCGCCGCCCGCTGGCCGGCGTCGGTCAGCGTCACCTGCAGCGCACGCCGGTCGCCCGGCACGGGTGACCGCCGAGCGAGGCCGCGCCGCTCGGCCCGGTCCATGAGGCCGGTGAGCGCGGCCTTCTCCACGCCGAAGCAGTGGGCCAGCTCGGCCATGCCCCGCGGGCCATCCAGCAGGACGCACAGCAGCCTGGCCTGCACGGGAGTCAGGTCATGGCGTTCGGAGACGCACGCATAGACGCCCTGCACCAGCGTGGCGAGCTGGATCAGCCCGCCAGCGACGTCGACGCGCGCATCGTCCGGTCCGCCCGTCACGCCCCCTTGCGCCGTCTCTCCCACCTCACTACAGTACATGGCGGAGATAGTTAATGTCATTTACAGTATATTATCTGAACGAACCCGAGTTCGTGTAGCCGGTTCTCGCGTCGCGCGGCCCCGCGGCCTAACGTGACGACCCGGCCCGCGGACCATTCCATTGTGGAGAGCAGCGATGTCGAGAGTCCTGGTCATCGTCGGGAGCACGCGTCCCGGGCGAGCGGCGGACCTGGTGATGCCCTGGGTCGTCTCGCGGGCCCGCGCGCAGCAGGGCTTCGACACCGAGGTCGCCGATCTGCGGGACTGGCCGCTGCCGATCTTCGGCGAACACGCGGGGACGATCGGCGACATCAGCGACCCGACGTACTCCGAGCCGATCGTGCAGGCGTGGAACAAGAAGGTGAAGCAGGCCGACGCCTTCATCGTCGTCACGCCGGAGTACAACCACAGCCTTCCCGCCGCGCTGAAGAACGCCATCGACAGCGTGTGGCTGTCGTTCGGATTCCGGAACAAGCCGGTGGCGGCCGTCGGCTACAGCGGCAGCATCGGCGGCGGGATCCGCGCGATCGAGCATCTCGCTCACGTGTTCATCGAGGCCGAAGCCGTTCCGCTGCGCAACACCGTGGTGATCCCGTTCGTGAGGACGGCCTTCGGCGCCGACGGCGAGCCGGTCGATCCCGAAACCGACATCCGCCTGCAGGTCATGCTCGAGGACCTGGCCTGGTGGTCCTCGGCGTTGGAGAAGGCCCGCGCCGATGGGGAGTTGACCCCCGGCTCGCTCCGGGCCCGCGCCGCGCTGGCCACCGTACAGGCATAATGGAGGTCCTATGAGCTTCGATACAACCGCCGGAACGCGAGGCGCCCGCCAGCCGTCCGGATTTGTTGCCCGATGGATGAACAAGGTGATGGCCAACCGGCTCCGCCGTAAGGGCGGGGGCAAGTTCATGGGCATGGACGCGCTGGTCCTGACCACCGTCGGCCGCAAGAGCGGACTCGAGCGTTCCAATCCGGTCGGCTGGTTTCCCGGCCTGGACGGCAGCTGGCTGATCGTCGCCTCGGCAGGCGGGGCGGCGCGGAACCCGGCGTGGTACTACAACATCGCCGCCCATCCCGACCAGGTCCAGATCGAGGTCGAAGGCCGGAAGGTGGCGGTGGCGGCCGAGCAGCTCCACGGAGCGGAGCGCGAGGAGGCCTGGCAGCAGATCACCACGGCCGCGCCCCGGTTCGGCGGGTACGAGCGCAAGACCGACCGGGAACTGCCGGTCATCCGCCTGGTGCCCCGAGCCGGCACCTCGTGATCGCTCCGTTAGTTCCCTGAACCGGAAGAAAACAGCGTACGAGCGGTTCGGCGTCTCCTCGTACTGGATCGTGAACCCGGACCCGCCCCAACCCGAACTGACCGTCTTCGAGCTACAGGCCGGCCGCTACGCTCTCGTGGCGGAAACCTCAGCGCCTTTCGCCGCCGAGCATCCCTTCGCCGTGAGGGTCGACCCGGCCCGCCTGACCGACCGACTGCGCCGCTGACCGGACGCCCCTGCCGTTCCGGTCTCAGCGACGACGGCGTGTCATCGCAGCGCCGCGTCAAATGACGGATAGTATCCAAATCAGTTCGTTCTGTCTTGTTCGTCCGAGGTACCCGCATTGAAGATCGATCCCGCATCCGTCAGTCCGTCTGCGCATCCGCTGGCCGCCGCCATCCCGTCCGGGATATATCCCTACCTCGGCGGATCCGTCGATGCCGGGCTGCTGCGGTCCGTCGTGACGGCGTGCGGAGGTGCCGTCGTGTCCGGCAGGCAGGGCGCGAAGCTGGCCGCGAAGACGCCTGGGGTGCTCATCGATCCGGCGGCGTATGGCTCGCAGGCCGCGGCCGATTCCGGGCCGCTCTTCGACTACGACGAGTGGCTGATGCGCCAGCAAGCGGCGGGTGTCCCGCTCGTCCTCACCGACACGCCGCGGATCAGGAACGACGACCGGTCCGCGCTCCGCAAGGCGCTGGCGCGCTGGGCCGCGATCGACGATCCCACCCTGGTCGTCTTGCCCATCGAGCCCTGGTGGCTCCGGGAGGGGCTCGCGTGCCTCACCGAGGAGGTCCGGGCGGCCGGGCGTCCGGTGGCGATCGTCTTGCTGCACCGGTACAACGGCCTCGACGCCGCCGGAGCCGTGGCGGGCCTGCTGAGGTTCATTTCCGACGTCGGGCCGCTGCCGGTGGTCCTGCTGCGCTGTGACCTTTCCGCTGTCGGCGCGGTCGCTCACGGGGCGTTCGGCGGTTTCGTCGGCTCGTCGGCGAACACCCGGCACGGACCCCTTCCGATGCGCCGGCCCGATCGCGCCGACGGCGATGACGAGCGGGACGATTCCCCGTCGGTGTTCGTGCCCGCGCTGCACAACTACGTCAAGACGAGCAACCTGCCCGCGCTGGCCCGCCACCGGCCGCTGAACGCGCTGCGCTGCGGCGATCCGGTCTGCCGCGGCGACAGCCTGCTACGGATCAGCGATCTCGGCGAGCGCGATCTGCTGGCCGGCCGGATACTGGCGGGCCAGCACAACATGGCCTGCACCGAGCAGATCGCGTGCCGTATTCTCTCCGCCGCCGACCCGCGGGACGCCTGGTCGGAAGCCTGCCGCGCGGGAGCCGACATGAACCTCTCGCTAACCGAGAGCGGAATCAGCCTGCCCACGTCACGCTGGCTCCGCCAGTGGCTGGACCTGCGCTCTGCATCACGCGAGCGCCAGGCGGTGCGCTAAGCCACCGCCGGTAGGCCTTTTCCTCCAGTAGCCACGACCATCCGTCCCTGGTCAGGGCGACCGGCTTCTCGGCCTGCAACAGCACCCTGTGTCCCGGATCGAGCATGCCGACGCCGCACACCTTCGCTTCCAGCATCGTTGCGTCTGGCATGCGGTTGCGGGCAGCCGCCACCCAGCGGCGCGTGAAGCCGGCGAACAAGCTGGCGTCCTGGACGGCGCGCAGTTCCCGCCCCGCGGCCGCGTGGACCACGACATCGGCGATCGTGAGCGGCGACTCCAGGCGCCGCGTGACGCTCGCTTCGTCCTCGCCGCGTTCGAGTATTCCCGGCGGCTGACCGGCCGCCGCCGCCCACAGCGCGGGATCGTCCACGGGAACGGCGACCGGCAGGTCCATCAGCCGGTCCAGCAGGCCCGGATCGATGACCGCGCCCATCCCGGCGGCCCGACGTCGACGATGCTCGGCGACGTTGACCGACGTGTAGGCCGTGACCCTGACCCCGAGCAGGACGACGCCCCCGACCGGTTCACCGCCCAGGAACGAGGTCAAGGAAGCTCCGGTCGACGACGAGCGGGCACTGGCGGCCTGCCGAACTGGTCACTGCCTGGCGACGCATGCTGTACTCACCTTGATACCGAATTCCACTATCTAGATTCTAGATAGTGATTACTAGGACGAGCTCAGGGACACGCCAGTGGATGTAGACGAGGTGGGCAAGCAGCTCTTCGGGCGGCCCTGCCGGCTGGCGCTGGCCCTCTGGATAGTCCGGCATGACAAGCCACGTTTCTACCAGTCCGAGCCGCCCCGCGAAGTGATCTTGCAAGGTGACCTGGCCAGAGAGCTCAGCCGGCTCGTCCGCCTGGGCATGCTGGAAGAAGATCGCCGGGACGGCGACCGCCGCGTCTGGTACGAGCGCACCGACAGCCCGCTCTGGAGGATCATCGATGCTGCCGCCGACGTGCTGGGGCCCCGAGCGTGACGTGCCGGGATCACCGCTGTTCGCCCAGGTCACCCAGCTTGGACGGCTCCGGGCGCGCGCTGGGTGGCGGGAACGTGACTAGCGGGTACGTGAACGTCTCGCTGGCCAGCGGCGCGCTCACCGAGACCCGCCGCATCCGCCGCCCTCGCCGTCACTGCCCACTGACGGCACGCACCACCGCTCGTTCGGGAAAACAGAACGGTTATGGGTGCGGCCGGACACTGCAGCAGGCAGGCCAGCCCGGGGCGGTGGACAATGGGCTCGTGGTCGACGTCGATCCCGATCGTTTCGAAGAGATGGTGGTCACAGCGCTGGACGGGCTGCCGGAGGAACTCGGCCGGCTGATGCGCAACGTCGCGGTGACGGTCAAGCACGCCCCGGGTCCGCCCGGCCTGCTCGGCCTGTACCAGGGCGTCCCGCTGACCAGCCGGACGTCTCAGTACGCAGGAGTGCTGCCCGACCACATCACCATCTACCGCCAGGCGGTCTGCGCGATCTGCCGTACCGAGCAGGACGTGGCCGACCAGGTCCGCCGCACCGTCATCCACGAGATCGCCCACCATTTCGGCATCGACGACCGCCGCCTCACCGAACTCGGATGGTAAACCCTAGGCGCACACTCCCGGAGCGCTGTAGAAACCGGGGCCATCCAGGCCGGGTCCGGTGATCATGGGCCGGTGCGCGCCGCCGCCCGTTGGGTAGGCGGTGTCGAACCACTGGGTGAAGAACTGGCTCAGCCGCTCCTGGCAGCTGTCACTGTGCACCGGTAGCCACTGGTGGAAGGCGGCTTCGAGCTGCGCCTCGCTGATGCTGCCCCCGCCGTAGGTGCGCTGGAGTTGCTGCAGCGCCCGGTCGAAGTTGCCGGGGCCCAGGATCTGGCGCAGCGCGATGTAGGCGGCACCCGGCCGGTCATAGGTGTTTGAACCAGAGAACAGGCTGAACGGTTCAGGGTTCGACGGCGCGGTCGTCCAGAAGCTGCCGCTGCTGCGGTAGAGCTTGTTGAACTGGTCCACCAGGCTGGCCTCGAAGGCGGCCTGGCCCTGGGGCGAGGACGGACCCCCGGCGGCGTCCTCGGCCAGCCGCGCGTGATAGAAGAACTCGGCCAGGGTGGCCAGGCCTTCCTTGTAGAAGGTCATGTGGTAGTCGTCCTCGGTGACGTTGTCTCCCCACCACTGGTGCATGTTCTCGTGGTAGAGCGTGTCGGTGTCGATCGCCCCGCCGGAGAAGGCAATCATGGTCTGCATCTCCTCGTCGAAGCTGACCGACGGAGTGCCGATGATGACCCCACCGGAGACGAACGGGTAAGGCCCGTTGAACTGGCTCTCGAACGCGGTGATGTCCGGCTGCATGTCCATGATGGCCGCGTTCGCCTGCTGCTGCGCCGCGCCGATCGAGGTGTCCTGCGCCTGATAGAACGTGATGCCGTCGACGGTCCGCGAGGTGAGGCTGTAGTTGCCGACGCTGTCTTCGACCAGGTAGCTGGCGATGGGCGCGGCGGAATGCCAGTTCCAGGTGACGGAGCCGCCAGGGAATTCCTGGCTGGCCGGGTTCTGCCGTACCGAGACCAGTACGCCATTGGCGATCACGGTCTTGCCCGCGTTGACGCTGTCGGAGAAGTCGTAGGTGGGCTTGGCCGCCGGGTAGTCGTTGAGCGGCATCCAGTCCTCCGAGGCGACCGGCTCGGTGGTCACGAAGCCGCCGTCGGGGGCGCGGAACCAGCCCTCGGTGGTGCCGTCGCCGTCGTTGTGCACGCCGGGCCTGCCGGTGTAGCGGACCGTGACGACGAACGTCGAGCCGTCCCCGATCGGCGCCGACGGCGTGATCACGAGCTTGTTGGCCGGGCACTGGGTGCCGTCCAGCGCATCCGCCGGGGTCTTGGTGTCCGGCAGTGCCGGTGAGCAGGCCGGCGGCAGCGGGTTGTTGTCCGGGCCGCCGACCGGGTTGACCTGCGACGCCTCGTGGGCGGCCGGGTTCGGGTCGTCCTGCCCGTTCGGATCGCCCGGGTAGGTCGGCTGGACGAAGCCGAACTGCGCCGGGCGGCCGTTCACGGTGACGGAGCTGACCGTCATGTCCGGGCCCGCGCTGGTGTTGGCGGAGTGCCGCTCGAAGTCGAGGCTGAAGCTGGTCAGGCACTGCGTGGCGCGGTCGGTGAGGACCACCCGGTTGCCCGGCAGGAACATGTTCGTAGAGGCGTCGTAGACCAGGTGCACCAGGGTGTGCACGCTGGTGTAGCCGCCGTTGCCGGTGTCCGGGTACAGGTGCGAACCCGGCGGTGCCAGGGTATGGGCGCCGGCGGAGCAGTTCCCGTAGCCCGCCGGTGCAGCGCAGGCCGGGGCGGCCAGCGCGAGCCACGGCAGGACCAGCCCCGCGCACGCCGCAACAGTAGTTGTCAGCCGACGGGCAGCCATGTCAGACCTCCCTCACGAATCCGCTTCCCGATCGACTCAATCACAAAAACGAACAAAACGACATAGTGCCGCACATTTATTGGTACGGCGACGCCCTACAGCTTGCGGTAACTCGCCTGGATGAGTGATTCCTGATTCCGGCGCGTGCGGCATGTACGGCTGAGCCGGACATGGGAGGAGGTTGTCCACGGTGGGCAGGGGTCCTGCCTTCGGCACGAAGGTGCTGACTCCGGCAGATGGTCGTACACGCGACCGGCCGTGCCTGCGGTCAGGCGGCGTGCTCGGCGTAGTACTGGCGGATCCGGTCGGCCCAGCCCTCCGGTTCGAAGACCTGGACGCGGTCTGGGGCCGTGGGCTCGCTTGCTTGGTCGCGGCCGGCTCGGCGCTGCTCCTGGGTCCGGGCGTTGGCGAGGCAGACGTAGATGGCGTGGTCCAGGTCGAGCCGTTCGCCGTACCAGGGCGGGATGATCGTCTCCGGGGTGACGCCGGCCTGGTGGCAGCCCTCGATCGTGCCCTCGACGTCGGGCAGGGACGGGCTGGACGGGATGGGGGTGCCGTCCGGCCGGTGGAAGGCGAAGGTGCCGTCGGGTCTAGCGGCGATCAGGTAGCCGCGGTCGTGGACCAGCGTGTGGTGGTGCTTGCACAAGCTGACCAGGTTGTCCAGGGTCGTCCGGCCGCCGTTGGACCAGTACTGGATGTGGTGCAGGTCGACCCGGCGGGACTCGCAGCCCGGGAACCGGCACCGGCACGTGTCGCGTTCGCGGGCCGCGCGGCGCAACGCCGCGTTCGGGCGGCGCCGCCGGCGGCCCAGATCCAGGAGGTTGCCGGCGCTGTCGTGCAGCATCCAGCTGATGGCGGCGCCGCAGGCCAGCATGCCGGCGGTGCTGACGCTGATCGCCGGGCCGTCCTCGACGTGGCAGCGGGCCGGGTCGGCGGGGTGGCCCGGGGCCTGGCCCTGGCCGGCGGGCCGGGACGTTTCCGCGGAAACGTCGGCTGGGCTCGCAAAGGCGGCCGGATTCGTCGCGGCGGCGGGCGGGCTGGCGGCGGGCGGGCTGGCGGGGAGGGCGCCGGCGCCGACGTGCACGATGACCTGGTAGACCTCGGGGTCATCGGCGGCGGCGACCTTGCCGGCCAGGAACGCCTCGCAGATGACCAGCAGCGCGTCGGCCAGGCTGGTCGAGGTCGGCGTGCCCGGCTGGCCGGCGGCGGGCTGGCCGCGCGGCGGACGTTTCCGCGGAAACGTCCGGTGGCTGGCTCTCGTGCGGGTGCTCCAGGTCACCGGCCGCTCCGCGCAGGGCCTTCAGCAGCACCGCGCCTTGGAGCGGCGTGAGCCGGAAGGTGCCGGCCAGCGACCCGTCCTCCTCGAACCGCCAGGTCAGCCGGCGGCGGACCCGGGCCGCCGCGTCGCCGGCCGGGCCGGCCTGCCGGTGCGCGCGGGCGAACCGCTCCAGCTGGTTGCCGGTCATCGGGCCGGCGATCTCGGCCAGGCCGGCCTCGTTGCCCGGGGTGGCGATCCGGGTCAGCGCCCGGACCTTCGCGTAGGACAGCCGGCCCGCCCCGAACTCCGCGCGGATCACCGGCAGGCCCCGCAGCGCCCGGGCCACCCGGACGTGCTCCCGGGCGGTCCCCGACGACATCTGGCACTTCCACGACAGCCACGCCGCGCAGCTGCTCATCTCCCAGCTCGCCCAGCCCCGCCGCTCATCGAAGTCACCCAGCAAGACCAGGAACCGGCACGTGGCCGCGGCCAGATGCCCGGCCAGCTCACAGATCTGCGCCTCCAGCCGCTCCAGCGGCACCGCGTCCGCGGGTCCCGCATCCAGGGGAACAGCCCCGTCCCGGGCCGGGCTTGCAGGGATAGTTCCTTGGTTATCGAACATAGAATTCATATTAGTACCGAGGTCTGACATTCCTGCCGGCAGCAGGACCGGTTGGCAGCGCGTCCGGCAGCCAGACCGGGAACACGCCAGCCAGCGCCGTTTTCTTCACCGCCCGATGCCAGCCGGCTCGACATCCCCTGCCGCCCTCACCTCGAGATACCTACACCCGCCCCCAGGCCAGGGACGCTACAGGCTCAGCGCGACTAGTTCGGGGCGCAGGCAGCCGGTGGCCGCGCTAGGTGTGGCAGTCAGGCTGGCGGTGGCGGACGGGGTCGGGGAGACCGTGGAGCCAGGCGAGACGGTGGAGCTCGGTGAGACCGAGGTCGGCGAGACCGAGGTCGGCGGCGGGCTCGGGGAGCTCGGCGCCACCTGCATGCAGGCCGCGATGACCACGAGGTCGCTGCCCGGGTCCGCGCTCCCGCCGACCCCGCTGAGGTCCACGAAATAGTGCGGCCAGGGCAGCCCGGAAGCGGCCAGCGTCACCCGCTGCGCGCCGAGGTTGTACCCCCAGGCGTCCCCGCCCGCGCCCTGGTCCAGCCCCAGGACCACGCCGTCCCGGACCACGTACATGCCCGCCGACCCGTTGGCCGCGGAGCCGGACACGGTCGCGGTGACCCGGCCGGTCTGCGGGTCCACCGCGACCAGGTCCGATCCCGTGGTCAGGTAGATCCGGTTCTTGCGAGGGTCGGTGCCCTCCGTGACGGCCCCGTGGACGGACCAGAGCAAGGCCCCGGTGCTGCCGTCGTAGGCGGTCACCCCGGCCGCGGAGGAGAACACCACCACGCCGTCGAAGGCGATGCTGAGCGTGCCGGCGTAGGAAAGGGCCTCGAGCGGCCGGACCATGATCTCCGCACCGGTCGCCATGTCGATCTTGAGCACCGCGGTGACCGGGGCCGACCCTACGAACCCGGTGGCCGACTGGGCCACGTAGAGCGTGCTGCCGTCGGCGTGCCAGGCCTGCGGTACCCGGCCGGTGGGCAACGTCCAACGGACGTGCCCGGTGGCGTTGTCGTAGCTCGTGACCGCCGTGGTGCCGACGACGACGGTGTACCGGGCGCTGCCGTCCACCGCCCCGCCGTACGTGGCCGCGGGGTAGCGGCCCGACGGCAAGCCGGTCGAGCCGGGAATGACCACCTCGCTGCGCCGCAGGTGCCCGGCGCTGGTGTAGCTGACGCCCGCGGTGACCTCGCCGGGCCAGGTGCGCACCGACACGATCGTCGCGTCCGCCGGGAAGCCGGTCAGCGTATCGCTCCACAGCGGATCGCCGTTCTTCGACGAGTAGCCGTACACGGTCAGGCCCATGCCGACGGCGGCGACGCCGTAGCCGACCGACACGTAGGCCAGGCCGGACGCCGGCACCGTGCCGGTCAGCCCGGACAGCACCTGCCACGACCCGGGCAGCGGCTGGGTCCACCTGATCATGCTCGGCACCGACCCGGACCGGCAGCCGGACCGGCACGCCGCGACCGGAACGCCGCTGGCCCCGCCGGGTGACGGGTACGGCACCAGGGCCACGGCGAGCAGGACAGCGGCCAGCGCCCAGCGGCGCAGCCGCGGGGAGGTGCCCGCGGTGCCCAGGCGGATCCGGCCGAGGATCCCGTCGGCCACCCGGCGGCGCATCCGGCGCAGGAAGCGCTGCATGGCCCGCCGGCGCGGTCGCCGCCAGACCTTGCGTCCCGGCTGCTGCCTCACCACTACACCGTAGGAGAAAGTGGTACCTGCGAGAGCCGCCTTCCCGGCCCGGACCCGGTGGACCGCGGGGCTTACCGATAACGTTGGACGCATCGACGCCTGCCGGGCACCTGTCCCTCGACGAGGAGTACGCCATGACCGACCGTCCGCCGCTGCCCTATGACTTCATGCCGCCCGTGCCGTCATTCGACCTGCGCAGCGATGACGTCGCGCACGGCGAGACGATGGGCGAGAATCACGTCTTCGACGGGTTCGGCATGACCGGCGGGAACATCTCTCCCTCGCTGCAGTGGTCCGGCTTCCCCGCGGAGACCAAGAGCTTCGCGGTCACCTGCTTCGACCCGGACGCGCCGACCGGTTCCGGCTTCTGGCACTGGATCGTGCTGGGCATCCCGGCCTCGGTGACCGAGCTCGAGACGAACGCGGCGGGCACCGACGGCAGCGGCCTGCCCGAGGGTGCGTTCCACGTCCGCAACGACTACGGCGCCAAGGACTTCGGCGGCGCGGCGCCGCCGGCCGGGGACCCGCCGCACCGTTACGTGTTCGCGGTGCACGCGCTCGACGTGGACTCACTCGACGTCGACGACGAGATCTCGCCGGCCGTGGCCGGCTTCAACCTCCGCTTCCACACCATCGCCCGCGCGGTGATGATCCCCGAGTACGGCCACTGACCCTCACGAGCGCTCGCCGCAGCTTGCCGGGTCGTAGCCCGGCAGGCTGGCCAGCTGGGCCAGCAGCCACGGCGAGCTGAGCACCTTCAGCAGGCCCTGGACCTCCCTGGACGCGGCGTGCTTGGCGGGCAGGACGAGCTCGAAGCGTTCGGAGGCGAGCGGGATGAAGTCCAGGCCGTAGGCCAGCGCGGCCGGCTCGCTGGACACGCCCGCGTCGGCCAGGCGGCCCGCGACCGCCGCCGCGACCTGGAGGTGACCGGCGGCCTGGCTGTCGTAGCCGGGGAGTTCGGCCGGGTCCAGGCGCAGCCGCAGGCGCTCGCGGTCGAGCAGCGCGCGCGCCTGGGCGCCGGGCTCGCGGTTGACCAGCCGCAGGCCCCGCCTGGCCACGTCGGCCAGCCCGGTGACCTGGGCCGCGTGCCGGACCACCAGGCCCTCGCGCCAGGACGTGAACCCCACGACCTCGGCGCCGCCGGGGATCTCGATCAGCTCGCCCGGATCGCCGGTCTGGTGGATGCCCGCGGCGTGGACCAGGCCGGCGGCGGCCAGGCGAAGCGCCTCGCCGTTGCCGCACGGCCACCAGGCGAAGCCCACCGGCGGGTCGAGCAGGGCCAGCGGGGTCTCGAGCAGCGGCAGCGCTGGATCACAGCCCGCCACGATGAGCGTGGGGCGCGGCGGCCCGATGGGCCGCACCGGGATGGGATCCCGGGCCTCGCTTGTGTCGCGGGCGTCCGGGTCCGGGGGGCTAGCGACCAGCCCACGGGCCTGCGGGCCTGCGACCAGGCCGCCCGCCGGGCCGAAGCCGGCGCGGGAGGCGGTGTCCGCACGCAGCGGGAGCGCCACGAACGTGTCGCCGACGGTGGCGAGCGCGACCCGGGAGCCCTCGCCGCCGAGCGGGGCCACCGGCTGGGCCAGCACCGGATCGGCGGGGTCGCCGGGGCCGAACAGGTCCTCCACGGTCAGGCCGAGCGCGCTGGCCAGCGCGAGCGCGACCCGCAGCGAGGGATCGGAATGGCCGGACTCGACGGCGGACACGGCCTGCCTGGTCACGGCGGCCATCCCGGCGAGCTGCTGCTGGGACAGGCCGCGGGCCTGCCGCGCCAGCCGCAGCCGGGTCCCGGCCGCCGAGGGGACGTCTGTCATAACCGACAGCCTATGATCCCGCCATGGAGACGCAGATCATCGAGGTACGCACCGGCGGGCGCGAGGCGGTCCGGGATATCACCCGCGAATGCGCGGCGTTCGCCAGCGCGGCGGCAGACGGCGGCGACGGGCTGCTGCACGTGTTCGTGCCGCACGCGACGGCGGGCATCGCACTGATCGAACTCGGCGCAGGCAGCGACGCTGACCTGCTGGCCACGCTGGCCGATCTGCTGCCTGCCGATGGCCGATGGCGGCACACGCACGGGTCCCGCGGGCACGGCCGGTCGCACGTGATGCCTGCCTTCGTGCCGCCCTACGCCACGATCCCGGTGATCGGCGGCCGTCTCGCCCTCGGCACCTGGCAGTCGGTGGCACTCGTCGACCTCAACGTGGACAACCCGGACCGGCAGGTCCGGCTGTCGTTCCTCGGCTGATGCGCATCCTGGTCGAGGGGTCGGGCGGGGAGTGGGGCTGGCCCGAGCCGGGCTGCCGGTGCGCGTCATGTTTGCGGCAGGCCATGGACGGGAGCATGCGTAAGAGGTCGACCATAGTCGTCGATGGGGTGGTGCGGCTGGGGGTCGGGGGCGCGGGGGGCGGGAGCGCGGGGGACGCGGAAGGCGGGAGCGCGGGGGACGCGGAAGGCGGGAGCGCAGGGGACGCGGGGGGCGGGAGCGCAGGGGACGCGGAAAGCGGGAACGCAGGGGACGCGGAGGAGGTCCCCGAGGGGTACCTCGTTCGGCGGCTGGCTGACGCGCGAGATCCGGGACGGACGGGCGGATGGGATGTGACTGGGCCGGACGGGGGGCGGCTGCTGTACGCGGCGGGACCGGGGGCGCGGCCGGAGGGGGCGCGGGGCGCGGGGCGGTATGACGTGGCGTTTCTTGATCTGCTTGGGGAGCCGGCGCAGCTGGGGTTGCTGCGGGGGCGGGGGGTGATTACCGAGGAGACGATCACGATGGTGGCGTTTGCGGACCACCGCGTGGCGTCGGAGGCCGAACTGTGGGGGCGCTGTGGGTTCTGGCGGGTGGGGGCGCCCAGGGATGGGGACACGGTCACCACGCTCCGTTCGGAAAAAAAAGAATTTAAAGATGTAACCACGCTGCGGGGGCCGTGGCGGGTGCTCGTGCTCGGGGGGGCGCGTTCGGGTAAATCGGAGCGGGCGGAGTTGCGGCTGGCGGGTGAGCCGGACGTGACGTATGTGGCGGCGGGGGCGGGCGGCTGGGACGCGAGCGGGGGCGGGGACGCGGGCAGGGACGTGGGGGCGGGCGACGCCGAGTGGGCGGCGCGGGTGGCGGGGCACCGGGCGCGGCGGCCGGCGTGGTGGCGGACGGTGGAGACGAACGACCTGGCGGGGGTGCTGACCGGGGCGAGGGGGGCGGAAGGGGTGCCGGGGGTGCCGGGCACGAGGAGGGCGTCAGAGGCGTCAGAGAGGGCGAGAGGGGCGCGTCGAGGGGCGCCGGGTGCGAAAGGGGCGTTGGGCGCGAAGGGGGCGTCAGGGGCGCAGGGGGCGGTGCTGATCGACGGGATCGGGACGTGGCTGGCGGCGGTGATGGACGAGTGCGGGGCGTGGGGCGGGTCGGCGGAGTCGGGGGCGCGGGTGGCGGGCAGGATCGCGGGGCTGGTCGCGGCGTGGCGGCAGACGGAGGCCTACGTGGTGGCGGTCAGCGACGAGGCGGGCCTGGGGGTGGTGCCGGCCACCCCGGCCGGGCGGCTGTTCCGGGACGAACTGGGGCGGCTCAACCAGGTGCTGGCCGCCGAGTCCGAGGAGACCGAACTGGTCGTGGCGGGGCGGATTTTCCCGCTCGTATGAGGGTGACGGGTGCGGCGGGATAACGGTCCGGTGACAATCCGGCGTCCGGGGCCGATTCCTTGCCCATCCGGGCGGACTGCGGGCTCCGCGCGCTGGTCAGTGGAGGCTGCCGGCAGCTACCGTAGATAGTCCCGCGGCTGGGTGCGGCTCCTCCCCCGAGGGCCAGCGGGGGGTCCGGTGTCGCCCCGCGGGCTAACACAGCAACGAGGTGATGACCACTATGGCGCGCGTGGTAGTCATTGGCGACCTGATGACGGACACGGTGGCCCACGCTATGCTCCCGCTCGCCCGCGGCAGCGACACGCCCGCGGCCGTGACCATGCACGGCGGCGGCTCCGGGGCCAACGTCGCGGCGTGGATGGCGGCCGACGGCGGCGACGTGGCCTTCGTGGGGCGGCGCGGCGCGGACATCGCCGGGCGGAACCGCGACATGGAGCTCATGGGGTACGGCGTGGACGCCCGCCTGGTCATGGACCCGGAGCGGCCCACGGGAACCTGCGTGGTGATGGTCACCCATAAGGGCGAGCGGACCATGCTGTCCGACCCGGGCGCGAACGCGGCGCTGTCCCCCGACGACCTGCCGCACGACCTGTTCATCCCCGGCGCCCACCTGCACGTCTCCGGGTACACGCTGCTCTCGGAGGGATCGCGGGCGGCCGGGCTGGCCGCGATCGAGTACTCGCGGCGGGCCGGCATGACCGCCTCGGTCGACGCCGCGTCGGCCGCGCCGCTGGAGCGGGCCGGGGCCGAGCCGTTCCTCGAGCTGTCCGCGGGCGCGGTGCTGCTGTTCGTCAACGCCGCCCAGGCCAAGGTCCTGACCGGCCGCGAAGACCCCGAACAGGCCGCCCGCGTGCTCACCGCCTGGTACCCGCACGTGGTGGTCAAGCTGGCCGCGGAGGGGGCGCTGTTCTACGCCAACGGGCGGCCGCCGGTGCGGGTGCCCGCGCCGCCGGTGGACCGGGTGATCGACTCCACCGGGGCCGGCGACGCGTTCACCGCCGGCTTCATCCCGCCGTGGCTGGACAAGAAACCGCCGGGCGAGGCGATGGCCAGCGGCTGCCGGCTGGCCGCGCACGCGCTCAACCTCATCGGGGCGCGGCCCGTGCTGTGACCGGCTTCGTGGAGGAGCTGTTCTCGCTGGCCGGGCGGGTGGCCGTGGTGACCGGCGGGAGTTCGGGGATCGGCGCGGGGATGGCGACGGCGCTCGCGCGGGCCGGGGCCCGGGTGGTGCTGGTGGCGCGGGATCCCGAACGCCTCGGCTGGGCCGCGGACGGGATGCGGGCCGCGGGCGGCGAGGCGGCGTGGGTCAGCGCGGACCTCGCCTCGCGGGCCGAGGTCTCGCGGGCCGCGGACGAGGCGGAGGGGCTCTTCGGGCCGCCGGACATCCTGGTCAACTGCGCGGGCATCAACCTGCGGCCGCCGCTTCCGTCGCTGAGCGTCGACGACTGGGACCTGACCATGGCGGTCAACCTGACCGCGCCGTTCCTGCTCGGCCAGCGGTTCGGGCCTTCGATGGCCTCCCGGGGCTGGGGGCGGATCATCAACGTGACCTCGCAGCAGGCACAACGGGCGTTCGGGAACAGCGGGGCGTACGGGGCGAGTAAGGGCGGGCTGGCCGCGCTGACCCGGTCGCAGTCCGAGGCGTGGGCCTCGTACGGGGTGTGCTGCAACTCGGTGTGCCCGGGGTTCGTGGCGACGCGGCTCAACGAGCACGTGGCTCGCGACCCGGAGCGGTGTAGCGGCCCTGGCGGCCCGGACGATGGTGGGCCGCAACGGGGAGCCCGCGGACTTCGCCGGGGTGGCCGTGTTCCTGGCCTCGCGGGCCAGCGACTACGTCACCGGGCAGACGCTGTACGTGGACGGCGGCTTCTCCGCGACGTAATTCCCTGCGCCGTTGGCTCCCGTGGCCGCGCGGACACGGCAGAATGGTCGTCATGGCAGCAGCTCGACGAGGCGGTTCTACCACGCCGCCCGAAGAATTCGAAGAGAACATCGTTGACATCGACGTCGCCGAGGAGATGCGCGCTAGCTACCTCGAATATGCGTACAGCGTCATCTACTCCCGCGCCGTGCCCGACGCGCGGGACGGGCTCAAGCCGGTGCAGCGCCGCATCCTGTACCAGATGAACGAGATGGGGCTGCGCCCGGACCGTTCGCACGTCAAATGCGCGCGCGTGGTCGGCGAGGTCATGGGGCGGCTGCACCCGCACGGCGACTCGGCCATCTACGACGCGCTGGCCCGGATGGCCCAGCCGTGGGCGATGCGGCTGCCGCTGGTGGACGGGCACGGGAACTTCGGCAGCCTGGGCGGGGACGACGACCCGGCCGCGATGCGGTACACCGAGGCGCGGCTGACCGCGGCCGCCATGGAGATGGTCGCCTCCATCGACGAGGACACCGTCGACTTCGTGCCGAACTACGACGGCAGCGAGACCCAGCCCGACGTGCTGCCCGCGGGCATCCCCAACCTGCTGGTGAACGGCGCGACCGGCATCGCGGTCGGCATGGCCACCAACATGGCGCCGCACAACCTGGGCGAGGTGATCGCGGCGGCGCGCTTCTTGATCAAGCATCCCGACGCGTCATTGGACGCGTTGATGCGGTTCGTGCCCGGCCCGGACCTGCCGACGGGCGGGCGCATCGTGGGGCTGGAGGGGATCAGGGAGGCGTACGAGAGCGGCCGGGGCATCTTCCGGACCCGGGCCACGGCTTCGGTCGAGCAGCTCACCCCGCGGCGCGCCGGCATCGTGGTCACCGAGCTGCCGTACACGATCGGGCCGGAGAAGGTCATGGCCCGGATCAAGGACCTGGTCCAGGCCAAGAAGCTCAACGGCATCGCCGACCTGAAGGACCTGACCGACCGGAAGCGCGGGCTGCACCTGGTCATCGAGGTCCGCAGCGGGTTCAACCCGGACGCGGTGCTGGCCGAGCTGTACCGGCTGACGCCGATGGAGGAGACGTTCGGCATCAACAACGTGGCCCTGGTCGACGGGCAGCCACGGGTGCTGGGGCTGCGCGAGCTGCTGGAGATCTTCGTCGCGCACCGGCTGGAGGTGACCAGGCGGCGGACCGAGTACCGGCGGCGCAAGCGGGCCGAACGGCTGCACCTGGTCGACGGCCTGATCGTGGCGCTGCTCAACATCGACGAGGTGATCCAGGTCATCCGGTCCTCCGACGACGCGGCGGCCGCGCGCGAGCGGCTGATGGCGGTCTTCGACCTGTCCGAGATCCAGGCGCAGTACATCCTGGACACCCCGCTGCGCCGGCTGACCCGGTACGACCGGCTCGAGCTCGAGCGGGAGCAGGAGACGCTGCGGGCCGAGATCGCGTCGCTGACCTCGATCCTGGAGTCGGATTCGCTCTTGCGCGAGGTGGTGAGCGACGAGCTGGGCGAGGTAGCCAAGAAGTTCGGCACGCCGCGGCGGACGGTGCTGCTGGAGGCCTCGGACGCTCCGGCGGCGGGCGCCGCCGCGGTCCCGCTCGAGGTGACCGATGACCCGTGCGTGGTGCTGCTGTCGGCGACGGGGCTGATGGCGCGGGTGACCGTCTCGACGTCGGGTGAGGACGGTGAGCCGGATATTTATTCCGAACGGTCCCTGGTTCCCCCTGTCGGGGATCTGGCTCGCTCGCCGCACGACGTGATCGCGGCGGCGGTCCGGATCACGGCCCGGGGCACGATCGGCGTGGTGACCTCTTCGGGGCGCCTCGTGAAGGTCAACGTGCTGGAGCTCCCGGCGCTGCCGCCCGGCGCGGGCGCGGTTTCGCTGGCCGGGGGGACGTCGGTCACGGAGTTCGCGGTGCTGGAGCGGGGCGAGACGGTGGCCGGGCTGTGCACGGTGAACGGCAGCTGGGGTCGGTGTCGTCCTGGGGACGGCCGACGGGGTGGTCAAGCGGGTGCTGCCGGAGTACCCGCAGAACCGGGACGAGTTCGAGCTGATCGCGCTGCGGCCCGGGGACCGGGTGGTGGGCGCCGCTTCGGTGGCCAGCGAGTCGGACTCGCTGGTGTTCGTGACCAGCGACGCGCAGCTGCTGCACTTCCCGGCGTCCTCGGTGCGGCCGCAGGGGCGGGCCGCGGGCGGGATGGCGGGGGTTCGGCTGTCGGCGGGCGCGTCCGTGGTGTGGTTCGGCGTGGTGGACGAGGCGGCGGCGGCCGGGGTGCCGGCTGGGACCGCCGGGTTCGTACTCCCCCGCGGTCGTGGTGACGGTGGCCGGGCGGGCCGGCGCGCTGCCGGGGGCGGCGGCGGCCAGCGTGAAGGTGACGCCGCTGCACGAGTTCCCTGGCAAGGGGCGGGCGACCGGCGGCGTTCGGTGCCACCGGTTCCTCAAGGGCGAGGACGTGCTGGTGGCGGCGTGGGCCGGGGCGGCTCCGGCGGTGGCCGCCACCGATTCGGGCAGCCCGGTGGACCTGCCGGATCCGGTGGGCAGGCGCGACGGGTCGGGGGTCGCGCTGCGGCGGCAGCTTGCGGTGCTGGGGGGTTCAGGCCGGGTTCCGTGACAGGGTGTCGGGGGATTGCGCCTGCTTGGGGACGGTGATCGAGGCTGGTTGGGTCGCTTGGGTCGCTTGTTGGGTCGCGGCCCTTGGCGTGATCTCGCCTGGTGCGGCGCGGCCGGCGGCGCGGGCCAGCGCGGCCAGCAGGTCGGCGGGGCCCGCGGTGGCCTCGTCGGCGAGCTGCCATTCCTTGACGATCAGCCAGCCTTCGGGGCCGGGATCGAAGGCGCCGTTATGGAAGCATCCGGCCGCGGCCAGCGCCATGAGGCTCGGATCGTCGTCGGGGAGGTCGCGCAGGTAGGCGGCCGCGTCCAGCAGGGACACCACGCTGCGGGCGGTGGGCAGCGGGTTGGCGCCCGCGCTGTCCAGCCGCCACCAGGCCCGCGCCCGGAGGAACTGTGCCACCAGAATCGCCTTAGTCACGAACAGTGATGCTATCAGTGCTGAGCGTAACCGAGGGTATGGCGCGCCTCAGGTGTCTTTGCTGAGGTGCCCCAGGCGTCGCTTTGCGCAGGTGCCTCAGGTGCCTCAGGTGTCGATGCGGGAGGGATCCAGCTCGGCGGCGCCGCCCACGATGAAGTCGCGGCGCGGGCCGACCTCGGTCCCCATCAGCAGGCTGAACATCTCGGTGGCCGCGGCGGCGTCCTCGATCCTGATCCGGCGCAGCGTCCGGTGCCTGGGGTCCATGGTGGTCTCGGCCAGCTGGCCGGCGTCCATCTCGCCCAGGCCCTTGTACCGCTGCACCGGCTCCTTCCAGCGCTGGCCGCGGCGCTCCAGGTCCAGCAGCGTCCGGTTCAGCTCCGCGTCGGAGTAGGTGTACCGGAACTTGTCCTGGCCCTTGCGCACGTTGACCAGCTCGATCCGGTGCAGCGGCGGGACCGCGGCGAACACCCGGCCCGCCTCAAGCAACGGCCGCAGGTAGCGGTGGAAAAGGGTGAGCAGCAGGGTGCGGATGTGAGCGCCGTCAACGTCTGCGTCCGCCATGAGGACGACGCGCTGGTAGCGGGCCGAGTCCAGGTCGAAGGAGCTGCCCGAGCCTGCGCCGATGACCTGGATGATCGCGGCGCACTCGGCGTTCTTGAGCATGTCCGCGAGCGAGGCCTTCTGCACGTTGAGGATCTTGCCGCGGATCGGCAGCAGGGCCTGGAACTCCGAGTCCCGGGCCAGCTTGGCGGTGCCGAGCGCGGAGTCGCCCTCCACGATGAACAGCTCGCTGCGGTCATCGGCGGCCCGGCAGTCGACCAGCTTGGCCGGCAGCGACGAGCTGGCCAGCGCCGACTTGCGCCGCTGGTTGTCGCGGTGCTCGCGGGCCGCGATGCGCGCCTGAGCCGCCGCCACGACCTTCTCCAGCAGCGCGCGGGGCTTCTTGGCGCCGCGCGGCGGGTTATCCAGGTAGGCCTTGAGCCGCGCGCTCACCACCTGGCCCACGATCCGTTGTGCCGCCGGGGTGCCGAGCACCTCCTTGGTCTGGCCCTCGAACTGCGGCTCGGGCAGCCGGACCGAGACCACCGCGACCAGGCCCTCGAGCACGTCCTCCTTGTTGACGTCGTCGCCGTTCTTCGTTCAGCCGGGTCGCCCGTAGCTGGTCGTTCAGCGTCTTGACCAGGGAGCGCTCGAAGCCCGTCACGTGGGTGCCGCCGTGCGGGGTGGCGATGACGTTGACGAACGAGCGGACCACCGTGTCGTAGCCGCTCCCCCACTGCACCGCGACGTCGACGCTGCAGCTCGCGCTCCACCTCGGTGGGCGTCATGTGCCCGCGGTCATCGAGCACCGGGATGGTCTCGGTGAAGTTGCCCGAGCCGGTCAGCCGTATCACGTCGCTGACCGGCTCGCCTTCGCTCAGGTGGTCACAGAACTCGCTGATGCCGCCGTCGAAGCGGAACTCGGCGTGCTGGCCGTCCGCTGCGGCGTCCTCGCGGATGTCGATGGTCAGGCCCGGCACCAGGTAGGCGGTCTGCCGGGCGCGCTCGGCCACGGTGTCGAATTTGAAGTGGGCGTCGCGCAGGAACACCTGCCGGTCCGGCCAGAACCTGATCCTGGTCCCGGTGGCCTTCCTGGCCTTGGGCTGTTCCCGGTCAGCCGGCCGAGGGACCGCAGGCCCGCCTTGCGGGTGAAGTCCGCGTCCGGGCCGGGCCCGGCGAACTCGCCGGTGACGCCGCGCCGGAAGCTGGCCGCCCAGGTCTGCCCGTCCCGGTCCACCTCGATGTCCAGCCGCGCGGACAGCGCGTTGACCACCGACGCGCCCACGCCGTGCAGCCCGCCGGAGGCGGTATACGAGCCGCCGCCGAACTTCCCGCCCGCGTGCAGCCGGGTCATCACCAGCTCCACGCCGGTCAGCTTGGTCTTGCGCTCGACGTCGACCGGGATGCCGCGGCCGTTGTCCCTGACCTCGGCCGAGCCGTCCTGGTACAGGATCACCTCGATCCGCGTGCCGTGCCCGCCCAGCGCCTCGTCGACCGCGTTGTCGAAGACCTCCCACAGGCAGTGCTGCAGGCCGCGGCTGTCCGTGGACCCGACGTACATGCCGGGCCGCTTGCGCACCGCGTCCAGGCCCTCCAGGACCGACAGGTGCCGGGCGGTGTAGGCGTCGGCGGCGGCCTGCGCCGGTATCCGGCTGGCGGTGGTGAGGGCGGTCACGGGCGGCCGGGCTCCTTCCATGGGCGGGCTCCATCGAACATAGTAGCGTTTCCGCCGGGTGCGGCGGGCATGCCACGCGGCCGGCTCGCGGCAATTCCCGAATGCTTCATTAGCCCGCAATCCGGGTACATCTTAGGTAGAGACACACGGTGCCTGTGTGCCGCCGGTGATGCCCAGCGCCCGGCGGGACACGGGCACCGCGCGTCAGGGCGACAACAGGGTAAGGCAGGGTCGGTGCGGCGGCAGCAGGCGGCAAACTCGCAGCGTTTCGCTTGTGGCGTACACCACTGCGAGTGGGGAACGCCAGCGCCTGGGTATGTGTTCCACTGAGCGGTAAGGCAAGAAAACTAGAGCCAGACGGATGTAGAAGCCGGAGGCACGACGCGAAGGAAGGCGACGTTGACCGGAGCAATAGCCCCCACAAGGCCGCTGACCGCGCTGGACATCTGCGATCGGTGCGGCGCCCAGGCGTATGTTCGCGTACTACTCGCTAACGGCGGCGAACTGCTGTTCTGCGCCCACCACGGCCGCGTGCACGCCTCGGCGCTGGCCAAGGTCGCGGTCGACATCCAGGACGAGAGCAACCGACTGTCGGAGCCGCAGCCGCAGTAGCGCGAATAGTCTGGCCGGCAACGGTGCCGGCCGTCGGCGTGAGGCGCCGACGCCAGTGGGTAACCTGGCGTCGGCTTTTTGTTGCCCGGGCGCTTTTGGTGCTCGGCGCGGCTTTGCGCGTAGGACGGCCTTGCGCTCGGGGCGGCTGCGGTGCCTGGGGCCGCTTTGACGCTCGGGGCGGTCCATCGGGGAGTCCTCGGGCTTCGGGGAGCGGTTTGGGTACTGGGGTGCGCACAACGCTCCCCCAAGCTAAAAGCGTCCCCGCAAATCCTCGCTAAGCCGTTAGTCCAGGTAGTCGCGGAGGACCTGGGAGCGGGAGGGGTGGCGGAGCTTGGACATGGTCTTGGACTCGATCTGGCGGATGCGCTCGCGGGTCACGCCGTACACCTTGCCGATCTCGTCCAGGGTCTTGGGCTGGCCGTCGGTCAGCCCGAACCGCATCGAGACCACGCCGGCCTCACGCTCGGACAGCGTGTCCAGGACCGAGTGCAGCTGCTCCTGCAGCAGCGTGAAGCTGACCGCCTCGCCGGGCTGGATCGCCTCGGAGTCCTCGATCAGGTCACCGAACTCGCTGTCGCCGTCCTCGCCCAGCGGGGTGTGCAAGGAGATCGGCTCGCGGCCGTACTTCTGCACCTCGATGACCTTCTCCGGGGTCATGTCCAGCTCGACGGCCAGCTCGTCCGGGGTCGGCTCGCGGCCCAGGTCCTGGAGCATCTGGCGCTGCACCCGGGCCAGCTTGTTGATGACCTCCACCATGTGCACCGGGATGCGGATGGTGCGGGCCTGGTCGGCCATGGCGCGGGTGATGGCCTGCCGGATCCACCAGGTGGCGTACGTGGAGAACTTGTAGCCCTTGGTGTAGTCAAACTTCTCCACGGCCCGGATCAGGCCCAGGTTGCCCTCCTGGATCAGGTCCAGGAACAGCATGCCGCGGCCCGTGTAGCGCTTGGCCAAGGACACGACCAGCCGCAGGTTGGCCTCGAGCAGGTGGTTCTTGGCCCGGGTGCCGTCCTCGGCGATCCACTCCAGGTCGATGCGCCGGTCGGTGGTCAGCGAGAGGCGGCCCTCGGCCAGCTTCTCCTCGGCGAACAGGCCCGCCTCGATCCGCTTGGCCAGCTCGACCTCTTGCTCGGCGTTGAGCAGCGGCACCTTGCCGATCTGCTTCAGGTAGTCCTTGACCGGGTCCGCGGTCGCGCCCGCCACGGCGACCTGCGCGGCCGGCAGGTCATCGTCGTCGTCGCCGAAGACGAAGATCTCCTCGTCCTCGCCGCCTTCGGGCGAGATCTTGACCACGCGCGCGCCTGACGCGTCGGGCCCCTCGGGGCCGTCGGCTTCGGCGTCTGCCTCCGCGGCGGCCTGATCGGGCTCGGGAGCGTCCAGCGCCTCCAGGCCGCCGGCGCCTACGGCCTCGTCACCGGCCAGGTCGTCGCCCAGGTCTTCGGCGACCGCGACGACGTCGGCCAGGTCGGGCTCGTCCAGGTCGCCTCCGGCCAGCGCGGCCTGGATGTCCGCGTCGTCCGCGTCGATGTCACCGAACTCGTCGAGATCCGAGTCTTCGGGTCCGTCCAGATCCTCGGCCTGGTCGTCGGGACCCACCGCCGCCAGACCGTTGGAGTTGGCGTCCGCGTCGGAACGCCCCTCGGAACCGTACTCGTCCGAGTCAGGACCCGACGGCCTGCCGGGCCCCTGGACCGCCTGATCCTCGACGGCCCTGGGCTGCTGGCCCGATGTCCTGGGGCGCTTCCGCGCTGCGGAGTTGGCAGCGCTCACGACCACGGTCACCCCTTCCTTCGCTGGGTAGATGCCACTCGGGACTGGTTAAACCGCGTGCCTCCCACCTCATCACCATAGGCGGCAGGCGGGAGTGACTTGTACGCCTCCGCCCTGGCATCCGTCACCGTGACCCGCCTGAAGGCCGGTGCATGACCAGGACGGTGACGTCATCGTCTTGCTCGTGACCTGCGAGCATGTGATCGACGAGGTACTCGAGCAGCCGCGCGGGCTGGGCCAGCAGGTCTTCGTCGGCGCGGGCGGCCACCGCGGCCAGTTCGTCCAGGCCGGCGTCGAGCCCGCGGATCCTGTTCTCGACCAGGCCATCGGAGTAGAACACCGCGGTGCTGCCCGGACGCAGGCTGAACGCGTGCTGCTTGCGCGGGCTGGCCCAGCCGAGCGGGGTGCCCGCCTCCACGTGATCGAACCGCGGCGCGCTGCCCGCCTCCAGCATCAGGGCGGGCAGGTGACCCGCGTTGCCGAGCATGCCCTCGCCGGTCTCCGGGTCGATGACCAGGTACGCGACGGTGGTGACCTGCTCTTCCTCCTCGGTGGCGCTGAACAGCCGGTCCAGCCCGCCCAGCACGGCGGCCGGGCGCGGGTCGGTCAGGGCCAGCGCGCGCAGCGCGTTGCGGACCCGGCCCATGCCGGCCGCGGCGGTCAGCCCCTTGCCCATGACGTCGCCGACCGCGACGGCGAGCCGCTGATCGGCCAGGCGGAACGCGTCGTACCAGTCGCCGCCGATCTCCATGTTCCTGGTGACCGGGCGGTACCGGGCCGTCAGGACCAGGCCGGGCACGCTGGGCAGCCGGTCGGGCAGCAGGCTGCGCTGCAGCGTCTCGGCCGTGGTGTGCTCGCGTTCGTACAGCGCGGCCCGCTCGACGGCCAGGCCGCACTGGCCGGCCAGCGCCTCGAGGAAGACCCGCTCCTCTTCGGTGATCTTGCGGGGACGGCCGAACGAGAACCGCAGCGCGCCCAGCGGCGCGCCCGCCGCCAGCAGCGGCAGGCCGACCCAGGAGCGCTCGTCGGAGGCCGCGGCCACGGTGGCCGGGTCGATGTCCAGCTCGCCCTCGAACTGCCTGCGCAGGTCCTCGGGGTCCTCCACGAGCACCGGCCGGCGGGTGGCGATGGCCTTGGTGATCACGCTCGGGGACTGCAGGGTCAGCGGGCCGCCCGCCGAGTCCGGGGCGCCATGCACGCCGTCGTCGTTGACCACCCGCAGCCGCGCGCCGTCCGGCTCGAGCAGCACGACGGCCGAACGCAGCGCGCCGATCGCGGTCCGGCCCACCTCGGTGATGACCTCGACGACCTGGACCACGGTGAGCGCCTCGGCCAGCATGGAGGTGGCCTGCTGCAGCCGCGCGGTGCGCAGCGCCGCCGCGGACAGCTGCTCGGTCAGCCGGCCGCGCATCTCCTCGGCCTCGCGCTGGCTGGTGACGTCGGTGCTGGCGCCGACCCACTCGACGATCTTGCCGTCCCGCTCGATCGGCACCGCCCGCACGTCGTAGTGCCGGTACGAGCCGCCCTTGGTCCGGATCCGGTACCGGTCGTCGAACACCTTGCCGGTCCGCACGCACTCGCGCCAGTCGCGCTCGACCCGCTCCCGGTCCTCGGGATGGACGGAGGCCAGCCAGCCGTGGCCGATGTAGTCCTCGGCCGACTGCCCGGTGATCCACCGCCATTCCGGCGAGTCTTCCTTCATCGCGCCGTCGGGGCCGGCCACCCAGACCACCTGGGCGCCACCCTGGACCAGGGACCGGTAGCGCTCCTCGCTGCGCCTGATCTCCTCCTGGGCCGGGTGCCCGGCATCGGAGAACAGGATGAGCCCCACGCCGGTGATCTCCCCGGCCGCGTCGTGCACGCCGAACCAGGACGCCGAGTGCTCGTCGGGATACCCGGACTCGGTGATCGGCGCGTCGTCGGCCAGCACCTTGCGCAGCGCGGCCTCGGCGCGCGCCGCGAGCTCCTCGGGCCAGACGTCGGAGGGAAGCTTTTCTGCGTGGTCGGCTTCCGGCGTTTTGGGGTTCCCCGCGATCCGTCCCAGGGCAGCGTTCACCCAGCGGAAGCGCAGGTCAGGCCCGAACAGCGCAAGACCGACGGGCGCTTCCGTCATCAGCATGTCCACCAGAGCGGCGTCGGACGCGTCCCGTGGCCTGGGCACCGAAGTCTCCGTGCTCACAGCGGACACCCACCTACCGCGCCGGGGGCTGCCATGGGCGGCTCCTTCCCCGGGATCATCTTCCCGCAGCCAACCAATTAAGCGTGCCACAGTCCGGCATTTGGTGCGGCCAGGAAAGCGGATTCGCGGACAGCGAACGGCGGTCTACCATGCACGTCAAGTGCGTCCGCGTGTCGTGTGCCGTTTATGAGGCGAAATTACAGCGGGCATGACACCGTAGCATAGCGTCCGCATGTCCAGATCTGAGAGGCTATCAGGGTGAGCCCGCAGCGCCGCAGTAGCCAACCCCCCGGTGGATCAGGCGGCGAGCGAGATCAGGGGACCCCGAGAGCAGGTGCTGTCCCGCCGCCCAACGCGCTGTTCGCCGAGATGCTGCGCGCGGCGCGCGAGCTGCTGGCCGTGCGCAGCCCGCTGGACGCCGAACTCATGGTCTCCGAGCTGCTCGGCACCTGGTGGGGCCAGCGTAACCCCCGCGTCCGCGGCCGGCGCGGCGCCACGGTGGAGCAGCTGGTGGGCGAGGGGCTGGTCGACTACGCGGCCGGGCAGCGCAGCCCGGCGGCGCTGGCCCTGCTGTCCGGCATCGCGTGCCTGGGCACCCCCCGGCAGGCGGCCAAGGCCGAACGCGCCGCCCTGGACCTGATCGAGGCCGGCGTGCGCAGCCCGGGCTGGGCCGAGCACCTGGGCGCGGTCACGTCGGGCGAGTGCTACGTCAACCCCGACGTGCTCGGTGACCAGGACGAGGTCATCTGCGTGTTCAGCTACGACGGGGAAGAGCCGCACGCGCTGGTCACCGTGCTGGACTACAACAACGACGGGATGCTCCGCGACGGCTGGGTGACCTCGCGGGTGGACAAGCTGCTTGACCACTGCCGCGAGGTGAGCAGCCAGCGCAGTATTCCTAAGGGGGCCGAGGGCAAGCACGCGTTCCGGCAGGTGGACGCCGGCCAGGCGCGGCACATGCTGGAGACGGCGCTGGCCGTGACCGACCGGGCGACCGAGCCGTCGGTCAGCGAGTCGTTCCCGTCCTACCACGCGTTCATCAGGGCGCGGATCAGGGCCCTGCCGCCCTACCGCGGCCGCGCCCCGTCCGGTGCCACCGGGCCGCGCCGCCAGTCCTGGAGCAAGGACCGCCGGGCCATGCTGGCCGCGGAGTTCCTGGCCTCGGACGAGGCCGAGGACCTGTCCGACCGCGGGTCGGCGTCGCACTGCGCGGACCGCATCATCGACTACGGCTGCGACAGGGACTTCGGGCGGCCGCTGCGGATGAGCCCGGCGAAGGTGGAGACGTTCCTGCTGGGCTGGCTGCCGCGCAAGGTGATGCTGTCCTTCGCCGAGCAGGACGCCATGCCGCACGTGCTGGCCGCCTGGGTCCGGTGGGCGGGCCGGCGCCGCGGGCTGCCCGAGGAAACGGTCACCGAGTCGCTGGAGACCGTGTTCAACTCGATGGGCATGTTCGCCCAGGCCTACCGCGACCCCGCGGAGTTCGGCCTGGACTACGCGCTGGTCAGGCGGCTGCTGCCGGACGGCGACCTGGAGGCCCTGCCGCGCCGCGCGTTCGCGTTCCCGGTGCTCGAGGGCTGGCACTCCGGCACCGACCTGGGCAGCCTGGACCCCGCCGACCCCCGGGACCGGCGCGCGCTGCTGGCCGCGGACCACGCCACCCCGGCGCCCGGCGGCGTCGGCCGCCACATCGAGCGGCACCTGGTGCTGGCCGACCGGCTGTGGCGCGGCGACCCGCCCGAGCTGTGGGACGCGGCGCAGCGCCTGCTCGACGCGGGCCAGGACCGGCACCTGGTGCTGCACGCGCTGATGGCCGTGCTGGACCACACCAGCGGCGACGAGGCCGCGCTGATCGCGGTGCTGCACGAACTCGAGGGCGACGAAACGTAGGCCCGCTTGAGCGGGTTCCCCGGGGCGCGCAGCCAGGACCGTTCCGTATAAAGATCTTTGACCGTAGCCGCCGCCGCCGGGGGTTTCGATGACGAAGACGTCGCCGGGGCGGACCTGTACCGAATCGCAGCCGGCCATGGGGGTGACCGTGCCGTCGGGGTGCTCGATCCAGTGGCGGCCGAGGGCGCCGGGCTGGCCGCCGGCCATGCCGAAGGCGGGGACGCGGCGGTGCCCGGTCAGCGTGGTGACGGTCATCGGCTCGTTGAAGCGCAGCCGGCGGACGCCGCCGTGGCCGCCGCGCCACCGGCCCGCGCCGCCGCTGCCGGGCCTGATCCGGTAGGACTCCAGCAGCACCGGGTAGCGCCACTCGAGCACCTCGGGGTCGGTGAGCCGGGAGTTGGTCATCTTGGTCTGCACCACGTCGGTGCCGTCGAAGCCGTCGCCCGCGCCGGACCCGCTGGCCACGGTCTCGTAGTACTGGTAGCGGTCGTTGCCGAACGTCACGTTGTTCATCGTCCCGGACCCCTCGGCCATCACGCCCAGCGCCGCGTACAGCGCGCCGGTGACCACCTGGGAGGTTTCCACGTTGCCCGCCGCGACGGCCGCCGGGTACTCCGGGGACAGCATGGTGCCGGGCGGGATGATCACGGTGATCGGGTGCAGGCAGCCGGAGTTGAGCGGGATGTCGTCGTCCACCAGGGTGCGGAACACGTACAGCACGGCGGCCATGGCCACGCTGGACGGCGCGTTGAAGTTGTCTTGTAGCTGCGCAGAGGTGCCGGTGAAGTCGATCTCCGCGGTCCTGTCTTTTACGTTGACGCGGACCGCGACGTTGATCGTCGCGCCGTTGTCCAGCTCGTAGGCGTACCGGCCGTCGTGCAGGGCGGTGATGACCCGGCGGACGGACTCGGCGGCGTTCTGCTGGACGTGGCCCATGTAGGCCTGGACGACGTCCAGGCCGAAGTGGTCGACCATGGCGCGCAGCTCGCCGATGCCGCGCTCGTTGGCGGCGATCTGGGCGCGCAGGTCGGCCAGGTTGGTGGCGGGGTCGCGGGACGGGTACGCGGCGGTCTGGAGGAGCTCGATCGTCTCGGCTTCGCGCAGGTGCGCGTCCTGGACCAGCAGCCAGTTGTCGATCAGCACCCCCTCCTGCTCGACCCGGGTGCTGGCGGCCGGCATGGATCCGGGCGAGATCCCGCCGATCTCGGCGTGGTGCCCGCGAGAAGCGACGTAAAACCAGATCTCGTCGCGGTCGGGGGCGAACACCGGGGTGACGACTGTGATGTCCGGGAGGTGAGTGCCGCCGTGGTAGGGGTCGTTGAGGACGTAGACGTCGCCGCGGCGGAGGTTTGGGTTGCGCTTGATCACCATCTTGATCGACTCGCCCATCGAGCCCAGGTGGACCGGCATGTGCGGGGCGTTGGCGATCAGGCCGCCCTGCGCGTCGAACAGCGCGCAGGAGAAGTCGAGCCGCTCCTTGATGTTGACCGAGTGCGCGGTGGCCTGCAGGCGGACGCCCATCTGCTCGGCGACCGACATGAACAGGTTGTTGAAGATCTCCAGCATCACCGGGTCGGCGCCGGTGCCGATGGCGGCTCGGTGCGGGCCTCGCGGTCACGCGTGAGAGCAGCAGGTCGCCGCGTGCGGTCACCACGGCCTGCCAGCCGGGCTCGACCACCGTGGTGGCCAGTTCCTCGGCGATGATGGCGGGGCCGTCGACGGCGTGGCCGGGTTGCAGGCCGGACCTTGCGAACAGGTCCACGTCGGACCAGGCGCCGGCGGTGAACATGGGGACCTGCGCTTCGCTGACCGGCCGCTGCGGCGCGGCGTCGTTTATTTGGACCGAACGGTCCTGGGTATCAGCGCTCAGCTTCTCCTGGGCGCCCATGACCTCGACGGAGACGGCCTCGACGATGATCGTCTTGTCGCGCATCAGGAACGAGAAGCGGCGGGCGTAGGTGGCCTCGAAGGCGCGGGTCATCTCATCCAGCGGGCCGGCCGGGACGATCACCGCGGTGTCGGTGCCCTCGTAGCGCAGGTGCGCGCGGTGCGCGGCGGTGATCCGGTCGCTGGGCACCCCTTCGGCCCCGACCTCCGCGCGGGCGTCGGCCTCGATCGGTCCGGTGATGGCGGCCAGCCGGTCGAGCGTGTCCTCGGTCAGCGGCGCCTCCACGGCCTGCTCGCGCATGGCCACGATGTCGGCCAGCCCGATGCCGTAGGCGGACAGCACCCCGGCCAGGGGGTGGATGAGCACCTTGGACATGCCCAGGGCGTCGGCCACGGCGCAGGCGTGCTGGCCGCCGGCACCGCCGAACACGTTCAGCACGTACTCGGTCACGTCGTAGCCGCGCTGCACCGAGATCTTCTTGATCGCGTTGGCCATGTTGGCCACGGCGATCTCGACGAAGCCCGCGGCGACCTGCTCGGGGCCGCGGCGGTCGCCGGTGGCGGCGGTGATCTGATTGCTGAGTTCCGTAAATTTCGATTTCGTAATATCCGAGTCGAGGGGCTGGTCTCCACCAGGGCCGAACACGTGCGGGAACCGGGCGGGCTGGATGCGGCCGAGGAGCACGTTGGCGTCGGTCAGGGCGAGCGGGCCGCCGTTGCGGTAGCAGGCCGGGCCGGGGTCGGCGCCGGCCGAGTCGGGCCCGACCCGGTAGCGGCTGCCGTCGAAGTGCAGGATCGAGCCGCCGCCCGCGGCCACCGTGTGGATGGACAGCATCGGCGCGCGCATCCGCACCCCGGCGACCTGGGTCTCGTACTCGCGCTCGAGCTGGCCCGCGAAGTGCGACACGTCGGTGGACGTGCCGCCCATGTCGAACCCGATGACCTTGGCGAACCCGGCCTCGGCGGCGGTGCGGGCCATGCCGACGATGCCGCCGGCCGGGCCGGACAAGATGGAGTCCTTGCCGCGGAAGCTGGCCGCGTCGGTCAGGCCGCCGTTGGACTGCATGAACAGCAGCTTGACGTGGCGCAGGTCGCGGGCGACCTGGGAGACGTACCGCTGCAGGATCGGGGACAGGTAGGCGTCGACCACGGTGGTGTCGCCCCGGGAGACCAGCTTCATCAGCGGGCTGGTCCGGTGCGACTCGCAGACCTGGGTGAAGCCGGCGGCGCGGGCGAGATCGCCGATGCGCCGCTCGTGCCGCGGGTAGCGGTAGCCGTGCATGCAGACCACGGCGACGCTGCGGAAGCCGTCGTCGTGGGCTTTTCTTAGGTGGCTTGCGATGGCGTCTTCGTCGAGCGGGGTGAGGACCTCGCCGTGGGCGGTGATCCGCTCTTTGGCCTCGACGACCCGGTCGTAGAGGAGTTCGGGCAGCACGATCCGGCGGTCGAAGATCCGCGGCCGGTTCTGGTAGGCGATGCGCAGCGCGTCGGCGAAGCCTTCGGTGATGACCAGCACGGTCGGCTCGCCGGTGCGCTCGAGCAGGGCGTTGGTGGCCACCGTGGTGCCCAGCCGGACCGAGGCGATCGTTTCGGCGGGGATTGTCTCGTCCGGCCCGAGGCCCAGCAGGTGCCTGATGCCGGCCACCGCGGCGTCGCGGTAGGCCCGGGGGTTATCGGAGAGCAGCTTGTGCGCGACGACGTGCCCGTCGGGGCGGCGCGCGACGACGTCGGTGAACGTGCCGCCCCGGTCGATCCAGAATTCCCAGCGTCCGTCCACGCTAGCCCTGGTGCTAGCCCTGGTCGGGGACGACCAGATCGCGGTACGCCGTCTCCACGTCCACGGCGGTGAGCGTGATCAGGTCTTCCGTGGTGGCCTGATCGCCCCGCTTGACCACCCGGACGTCCCGGTAGGCGCAGGCCCGCTCGAACAGCGACCGGGCGAACCGGCCGTTGCCCAGCTCGTCGATCCGGCCCGCCTCGCAGGCGTGCGCGAAGATGACGCCCAGCACGCCCTGCGCGGCCTGGTCGAACTTGTCCCCGGCCTGGGTGGCGAGCTGCTTGGCGATCTCCACCAGCTCGCCCGGATGGTAGCTGGGGAAGGTGACCCGGGTGCTGAACCGCGACGCCAGGCCCGGGTTGCTGCGCAGGAACCTGTCCATGTCGTCCGGGTAGCCGGCCAGCACGATGACCAGCCGGTCGCGTTCGTCCTCGGCCCGCTTGAGCAGGGTCTGGACCGCCTCGGAGCCGAACGCGTCACCGCCGGAGTACCCGTCGTTGTGCAGCGAGTACGCCTCGTCGATGAACAGCACGCCGCCCATCGCCGAATCCACCAGCTTGTTCGTCTTGATCGCGGTCGAGCCGAGGTGCTCGCCCACCAGGTCGGCCCGGTGCGCCTCGATCACCTCGGGCCGGACCAGCAGGCCGTGCGCGGCGAAGATGCGGCCCAGGATGCGGGCGACCGTGGTCTTGCCGGTGCCCGGCGGGCCGGTGAAGACGAAGTGCCTGGCCGGCGGCTGGCTGACCAGGCCCTTGACGTTGCGCATCTTGGCCACGCGCAGCTGGGCGGCGATCGCGCGCACCTGCTGCTTGACCGGCTCCAGGCCGACCAGCACGCTGAGCTCGGCGATCGCGCCGTCGACGGTCGGCGTGTCCTCGTAACCGCGCAGCCTGCTGGTGAGCTCGGCGTAGGCCTGCTCCAGGTCGCCGCTGCGGATGGTCACCAGCTCATCGGGGGCGGGCTCGGCGCTGCCGGTCATCACCCGCACGTCGCGGGCCTGGCCGGCCTTCTCGAGCAGGCTGCGGACGAACCGGCCGTTGCCGAGCTCGTCGGTGATCCGGCGGCGGCCGACCTCCTCCAGCGTGCGCCACAGCACCGGCCGGGCGTCGGAGTCGAGCACCTCGCCGCGGCGCTCCAGCGCCGCCTCGGCCAGCGCCAGCATCTCCGGCGGTGAGTAACTGGGGAACTTCAGCCGGGTGGCGAACCGCGAGGCCATGCCGGGGTTGGAGGCCAGGAACCCCTCCATCTGCTTCTCGTAGCCGGCCAGGATGATGATCAGGTCCTCGCGGTTGTCCTCGGCCCGCTTGAGCAGCGTCTGGACCGCTTCGGTGCCGAACCGGTCGGTCTGCCCGTCGCCCTCGTTGACCAGGCTGTACGCCTCGTCGATGAACAGCACGCCGCCGAGGGCGGCCTCGACCAGCTCGTTGGTCTTGATCGCGGTCGCGCCGAGGTACTCGCCGACCAGGTCGGCCCGGTGCGCCTCGATGACCTCGGGCATCTCCAGCAGGCCGAACGCGTAGAAGATCTTGGCCAGCACCCGGGCCACCGTGGTCTTCCCGGTGCCCGGCGGGCCGAGGAACACGAAGTGGCGCATCGGCTTTTCCGTGGTGACGCCGGCCACCGCCCGCCGCCGGGCGGCCTCGATGGACGCGGCGATGGAGCGCACCTGCTCTTTTATAGGGGTAAGGCCGATCATGGCGTCGAGCTCGGCCATGGCGTCCTCGACGGAGATCTGCGGCCGGGGCCGGGGCGGGGCGGCGTGGTGGTCGCGCGCCGCGTGCTCCGCGTACGGCAGCGCCGCGCCCTGAGCCCGGACGCCGTAACCGGGCGGATGGCCGCCCCCGTAATAGCTGGCCGGGCGCCCGGCCTGGTTCGGGGCGGCGTAGGCCGGGCCCATCGCGGCGGGGCCGGCCTGGACGCCGGGCCTGGCCTGCTGGCCCGCGCCCTCCGGGCCGTACATCCGGCCTTCCTGGATGCCCTTGGCCACCCGCCAGCCGAGCACCGCCGCGGCGAGCAGCCACGCGGCGATGGTGCCGATGAACAACTGGTGCGGCAGCGCCTTCAGCGCGATCGCGCCGACCGGCACCGACCAGGCCAGCACCCAGGCCACCGTGCGGCACGGCACGAACCAGCGGGCCAGCGGCCTGGCGTGCGCGGCCAGCGCCACGACGAACGGCAGCAGCAGCAAAGAGTAGAGCCAGGACCGGTTGCCGGTGCCCAGCGCGGAGAAGACGGCCACGCCCCAGAGCGCGACGCAGGCCGAGGCGCCCGCGGTGCGCCGCCCCTGGACCACCGAGACGACCGCGTAGACCAGGGCGGCCAGGATGAGCAGGCCGAGGGTAACCGGGAAGAACAGCACGGCGGCGGCGACCACGGCGACCTTGAGCCAGGCCGGGAGCTTCCGGTAGACGCGGATGAGGCGAGATCGGCCGCTTGGCTTGTCTGGCGCGGCGGGCTGGGCCCTGTCGTTTGGGAGCATCTCGCTTCTTCGCACCTAGTCCATGCCTCGCAGCCTCGCCATCCCGCCCGGCGACAGGACCCTGGGTCGAAGCGCCCGCACCCGGTTGCCAGGCAGTCGTATGTCCTTGTATAGCGCATCACCGTTGCTCGTGACAGCACGCACGTCGATACTGTCCGTGAAAAATCCTCATTGTGGAACCGGATTCCGGGGGGCGACCCCCGGTACCTTTTGGGAGCGGACATGCACAGGATCGAGGCTGAGCTGCTTATTCCCGGGCGCGGCGAACCCGTCCGCGGCGGGGTCGTGGTGCTGGACGGATCCAGGATCGGCTACGCGGGCCCGGCGGCGACGGCGCCGGAGACGCCGGGCGTTCCGGTCTCGCGCGCGGCGACGGTCATGCCCGGCATGTGGGAGTGTCACGGGCATTTCCTCGGCACCAGGGGCTTTGACCTGGGCCGGCTGCCGCTCGAGCCATCGCCGTTGCGCGGCGCGCGGTGCGCGCGGGACCTGCGGGCCGCGCTGGACGCGGGCGTCACCTCGGTGCGCGAGGTGGGCGGGCTGGGCGTCTACCTGGCCCCGGTCGTGGCCGAGGGCGTGCTGGACGGCCCGGCCATCTACGCCGCGGGCGCGGTCTTGTCCACCACCGGCGGACACGCCGACCTGCATTCCTTCCCGCTGGACTGGATGGAGGACTGGGCCCGTTCCACCGGGACGATGCGGCTGGCGGACGGGCCCGACGAGTGCGCCAAGGCCGCCCGCGAGCAGTTGCGGCGCAACGCGAAGGTGATCAAGGTGTGCGCGTCCGGCGGGGTCCTCTCCGAGGTCGATGACCCGATCCACCAGCAGTTCACCAACGCCGAGCTGCGGGCCATCGTGGAGGTCGCCGGCCTGGCCGACCGGGTGGTCGCGGCGCACTGCCACGGCAAGCCCGGGATCATGGCGGCGCTGCGGGCCGGGGTCAGGACCATCGAGCACGGCACCTACCTGGACGACGAGTGCTGCGACGCGATGCGCGAAACCGGCGCGATCCTGGTCCCGACCAGGACGATCATCGAGGACATCCTGGGTGCTTCTGGCGGCGTGCCCGGCTATGCGCTGGTCAAGCTGCGGGCCATCGCGGAGATCCACGCGCAGGCCGTGACCCGGGCCTACGAGCACGGCGTGACCATCGCGATGGGCACCGACATCGCCCTGACCGGCCCCGGCCTGCCCAACGCGTGGGGCCAGAATGGTTCGGAGCCCGGCTACCTGGTCAAGCTGGGCCTGAGCCCGCTCGAGGCGATCGAGGCGGCCACCGCGACCGGGCCGCTCACCCTGGGACCGCAGGCCCCGCGCAGCGGCCGGCTCGCCGAGGGCCACGACGCCGACGTGATCACCCTGGACGCCGATCCGCTGGCCGACATCGGCGTGCTCGCCGACCCGGACCGCGTCACCCGGGTCTGGGCCGGCGGACGCCTGGTCAAGGGGGTCGCTTAGACGGGCCCGTCGCTTAGACGGGTCGCTTAGACGGGGAGCATGAGGTCGATCTCGTCGCGGAGCGGGATGCCGTAGTCGCCGACCCGGGGGATCTCGGGCTTGTGCTGCCGGGCCCGGTCGACGGCACCGGGGCGGAGCTCGGCCAGCCGGAAGCCGCGGCGCTGGTAGAAACGCAGCGCGTCGACGTTGTCGTTGGTGGTGGTGAGCCGGATCTCGCGGCAGCCGAAGCGGCGCGCCTTGCTCACCGCAGACTCGATGAGCAAGGTTCCGATCCCGACGCGGCGGTCGATGGCGTTGAGCGTGACGATCTCCATGACCTCGTCGCCGAGCAGCTGGTAGGTGAGCAGGCCTGCGAGGCGGCCGGACCGTTCGGCGATGAAGCCGGCTAGTTCGGCGGGCCGCAGGCTGGTGCCGTGGACGGCGACGATCTCCGACCCCCACAGCTCGGCCACCAGCCAGGCGAGCATCGGGCGATCGCCCTCGTTGACGGGCCTGACGCTGATCTCCGGCTCGTTCACCCCGTTATTATGCCGTCGCGGTCGGTCAGGTGCTCCTGGCGTCTGCGGTGCCTGGGGTGCTTCGAGTGCTGGGGTCGGCGCGTCAGGGGTTCAGGCTGGCGCGGAGCGCGGCGATGAGCCAGTCGAAGGCGGGCACGGCGGCCGGGGGCGGCGTCTGGCCGTTGACGACGGCCAGCAGCTGCCAGTACCGCTCGACCCTCGCGTCGGTGAACGTCTCCAGCTGCGCAAGGATCCGGGCCCGCTGGTCCGCCGGGAGCTCCGGCGCGATGATCCGGGCCAGGACCTGCTGGCCCTGCGGGGAGCCCGGGGCGATGCCCTGGGCCAGGGCCTGCCCGGCGTGCTCGGCGACGGCCTGGTAGTCCGGGGCCTCGGATGGCTGGTCGGTGTCGGTGCCCTGGGTGCCCTCGGCACTTTGGACACTCTGGCCGCTCTGGGTGCCTTGGGCGCCGGCCAGGGCCATGGTCCGGACGCGCTGGCGGAAGTCGGAGTCGGCGATCAGTTCGGCGAGTTCGACCCAGGCGCGGACTTGTTCGGGGGTCGGATCCTCGGGAAGCTCGGCGGGCAGCTGCCGCATGCCGCGGGCGATGCCCGCGCCGGGCGCACCCGGATCGATGCCCTCGAAGGTGCCGTCCACGAACTCGTCGATCATCTGCTGCCGCTCCTGGGCGGACAGCCTGGCCAGCTTGTGCATCAGTAGCGTCTCCTCGATCGTGTTGCCGTGCGTGGCGACCATGCTGAGCACCGCGCGGCGCAGCCGAAGGGCGCGGATCTGCGCGTCCAGCACCGCGACGTGGGCCGCCGCGACCTGGGTCAGCGTGGTGGCCCGGGACAGGACCGCCTGCACCACGTCCAGGCCGAGGCCGAGCTCGCGCAGCGTCCGGACCAGGTCGAGCCGGGCGATCGCCTCACCGTCGTAGAGGCGGTAGCCGGCGCCGGACCGGCCCGCGGGCGGGACCAGTCCGGCGTCGGACCAGAACCGGATGGTCCGGGTCGTGACGCCGGTGCGCTCGGCCAGCTGCCCGATGGTGAGCAGCTCGGCGGTGGTGCTCATGGAGACGACTGTGCACCTTCCAGTAACTAGAAACTCAAACGAATATAGAGCGGCTGGTTCTCGGGGCCGACTCCGGGCTACGGGCGGTGCGACCAGCGGTTGACGTACTGGGCGCGGCTGGGCGGGCGGCCGGGGAGGGTGTTGCCTGGGTCGGCCCGCAGCCCATCGAGGGCGATGGCGAGCAGGCGGGCCCGGACGTTGCGCTCCTCGCCCGGGTCGACCGGATCCGGGGGCCGGCGGCTGAACTGCTCGATGAGCCACGTGATGTCCAGGGCGGTGACGTCGGCGCGCAGGCTGCCGTCGCGGTGGGCGCGGGCCACGATGTCCTCCGTGCGGGCCATGCCCTGCCGGGCGGTGCCGAGCATCTCGGCGGTGGTCTCGATCTGCCCGGCCAGCGAGGCGAGTGCTCCGCTGCGCAGCTCGACGCAGGCCCGGATGTAGCCGGCCAGGGCGGTCCACGGGTCGGCGGCCTGCAGGGCCTCGTCCGCGGCGGCCAGCGTCTGCTCCATGGCCAGCACGCACAGCCGCTGCAGCAGTTCGGTCTTGCTGCCGTACCGGCGGTACAGCGTGCCCATGCCGACGCCGGCCCGCTCGGCGACCGCGGAGATAGGCGCGGCCGCGCCCTGGGCGGTGAAAACGTCGCGCGCCGCCTCGAGCACCACCAGGTCGTTGCGCCGGGCCTCGGCCTGGCGCCCGCGCGCGGACTGGGGGCTCAGGGACCGGAACGGCATCTGATCAGCCTGCCTTTATTCGGAGGATATCGTTCCGATAAGATCTTAGTCGGAATGAATCACTCCGGTAAGGAGGTGCGGTCGTGCGTGCCGTGGTGGTACGGGAGTTCGGGCCCCCGGAGGTGCTTGAGCCCGCCGAGGTGGCGGAGGTCCGGGCGGGACCGGGCGAAGCGGTCATCGATGTCGAGTTCGCCAACGTGACCTTCGTGGAGACGCAGATCCGGGCGGGCCGCGCGCCGCATCCGTCGATGCTCCCGGCGCTGCCCGCGATCCTGGGCAACGGGGTCGGCGGGCGGGTCGCTCAGGCCGGCGCGGGTCCTGGGGCCGGCGCGGACCTGGCCGGACGGCAAGTGGTGGCCAGCCTGAACGGCACCGGCGGGTACGCCGAGCGCGTGGCCGTCGACGCGGGCCGGCTGATCGAGGTCCCGGACGGGATGGCCCTGCGGGAGGCCGTCGCGCTGCTGGCCGACGGCCGCACGGCACTCGCCCTGGCGGGCCGGGCCGAGCTGCGGGCGGGCGACACCGTCCTGGTCGAGGCGGCGGCGGGCGGCGTGGGGACGCTGCTCGTGCAGATCGCCCGCAACGCGGGGGCCCGGGTCGTCGCGCTGGCCGGCCAGGAGCGCAAGCTCGCGGTCGCCCGGGACCTGGGGGCCGACCTGGCCGTGAACTACCGCGCCGGCGACTGGCCGCAGCGGGTCCGAGACGCCGTCGGCCAGGTCGACGTGGTCTTCGACGGCGTGGGCGGGGACACCGGCCGGGACGCGTTCGGGCTGCTCGGCGGCGGCGGGCGGTTCTGCGCGTTCGGCATGGCCAGCGGGAGCTTCACGCCGGTCACCCCCGACCTCGCCCGGGCCCGTGGGGTTGCGCTGCTGCAGGGCGCGGGGGCGAGCCCGCAGGACCTGGCCGCGCTGGCCCGGGCGGCGCTGGCCGAGGCCGCGGCGGGGCGTATCCGGCCGGTGATCGGCCAGGAGTTCGGCCTTGCCGCGGCCTCGGCCGCGCACGCGGCGATCGAGGCCCGGGCCACGATCGGCAAGACGCTGCTCACCGTGGCCCGGTGACCCTACGGTGCGGCGGGCGGGATGAGGCCGCCGAAGAAGTCCCGGATGTCGGCGGCGAGCAGGTCGGGGGCCTCGAGGGCGGCGAAGTGGCCGCCGCGGCTGAACTCCGACCAGCGCACGACGTTGTGGACCTTGTCCGCGAACGGGCGGACGGCCACGTCGGTGGGGAAGACGGCCACCGCGGTCGGCACTGAGGAGCGCTCCTTGGGCACCCACATGCTCGGGTCGTTGAACCGCTCGTAGTAGGTGTGGGCGGCCGAGCCGGCCGTGGCGGTGAACCAGTAGATGCTCACGTCGGTCAGGATGCGGTTCCGGTCGACCGCGTCCTCGGGCAGCGCGGCCGCCGGGTTGGTCCAGTCCTGGAACTTGTCCACGATCCAGGCCAGCAGCCCGGCCGGGGAGTCGGTCAGCGCGTGCGCGATGGTCTGCGGCCGGGTGCCCTGGATCTGCATGTAGGCCCCGGACCGCTGCTGCCATTCATCCCTGGCGGCATTCCTGGCGCGGTCGCCCTCGGTCATCGCGGCCAGGTCGGCCGGGTCGCCGGTGGGGAAGGTGACCAAGGCGTTGACATGGATTCCGATGATCCGGTCCGGGGCCGCGCGGCCCATCAGCGGGGCCAGGAAGCCGCCCACATCCCCGCCCTGGACGCCGTATCGGTCATAGCCGAGCCGGTCCATCAGCTCGATCAGCGCGGCCGCGGTCCGGCCGTCGGTCCAGCCGGTCTCGGTGAGCGGCCCGGAGAACCCGTAGCCGGGCAGCGACGGGATCACCAGGTGGAAGGCGCCGGCCGGGTCGCCGCCGTACGCGGCCGGGTCGGTGAGCGGGCCGATCAGGTCGATGAACTCCACGACCGAGCCCGGCCAGCCGTGCAGCAGCATCAGCGGCGTGGCGTCCGGCTGCGCGGAGCGTACGTGGAGGAAGTGCAGCTGCGTTCCGTCGATCGTGGTGATGAACTGGGGGTAGGCGTTGAGGGCCGCCTCGTGCGCCCGCCAGTCGTACTCCTTCTCCCAGTAGGCGGCGAGCTCGCGCAGGTAGGCGGTTGGGACGCCGCGCTCCCAGCCCGTGCCGGGCAGGTCGGCGGCCCAGCGGGTCCGGGCCAGCCGCTCGCGGAGGTCATCGAGGTCGGCCTGCGGGACGCTGATCCGGTACGGCCGGATCCCGGCCTCGGTGTTCGTTGACGGCTGCGGTGCGGTGGTGTTGGTCATGTACCTGAGGCTAGAGATTATTGATGTCAGGTTCTGGCACCAATAGGCGGCACAATTGAGGATGTGCTCGAGACCTCGGCCCGGTTGCTCCGCCTGCTGTCGTTGTTGCAGGCCCGGCGGGACTGGACCGGTGCCGAGCTCGCCGGGCGCCTCGGCGTGGGCCTGCGGACCGTCCGCCGGGACATCGACCGGCTGCGTGACCTGGGCTACCCGGTGGACGCGACGCCGGGCGTGGCGGGCGGCTACCGGCTAGGCGTCGGCGCCGCCCTGCCGCCGCTGCTGCTGGACGACGAGGAGGCGGTGGCGGTGGCGATCAGCCTGCACACCGCCACCACCGGGAGCGTCGCCGGTCTGGAGGAGACCAGCTTGCGGGCGCTGACCAAGCTCCAGCAGATGCTGCCGTCCCGGCTCCGGCACCGGATCGGTGCCTTTCACGCCACCACGCTCCCGCTGACCGGGCCTGGCTACCACCCCGACCGGGTGGATCCCGACCTGCTGACCGGCATCGCCGCGGCCTGCCGGGACCAGCGGCGGCTGCGGCTGCGCTACCCCGGCCGGGACGGCCTATCGGTCCGCCACGTTGAGCCGCACCGCCTGGTGCACACCCCGCGCCGCTGGTACCTGCTGGCCTGGGACGTCGACCGCGCCGACTGGCGGACCTTCCGCGTCGACCGCGTCCAGGGACCGCTGGGGCCGCCCGGGGCCCGGTTCACTCCTCGCAGGCTGCCCTCCGACGACGTGGCGGCTTACGTCTCGCACTCCATCACTTCGGCGCCCTACCGCTACCAGGCGCGCATCCTGGTCCACGCTCCCCTGGAGGCCGTTGCCGGGCGCTCCTCGCCGGCCTCGGTCCGGCTGGAGGCCGCCGGCCCGGACGCCTGCATCCTGCACACCGGGTCCAACTCGCTGGACGAACTGGCGCTGCACGTCGCCCTCAAGGGCTTCGACTTCCAGGTCCTGGACCCGCCGGAGCTCGGTCCCGTCCTGCGCGGCTTGTCCGAGCGCCTGGGCCGCGCGGCCGACGCGTCCATCCTTCACTAGGTGTTCACGCTGGGAACGGAATGCCGGGCCGGGAAAGCGGCGATGGGATGGTCGTGGAACAGCGCGAACAGAACGTCGTGGGCCGGGCCGAGCTACCCGAGCCGGTTGCCCCGCGGCAGGACACCCAGCCCGGGGCGGCGCCGGGCACGATCATCTTCGACGTGCGGGGCGTCTCGATCTGGTACGGCACCTTCAAGGCCGTCACGGACGTGTCGATGCCCATATACGAGCATGAGATCACGGCGTTCATCGGCTCGTCCGGGAGCGGCAAGACGACGGTGCTGCGGTCGTTCAATCGCATGAACGACCTCGTCGCTGGCGCCCGCCTGGAAGGCGAGATCTACTACCGCGGGGAGTCGCTGTACGCCCCGGGCGTCTCGCCGGTCGCCGTGCGCCGGCGGATCGGCATGGTCTTCCAGAAACCCAACCCGTTCCCCAAGTCCATCTACGACAACGTCGCCTACGGCCCCCGCATCAACGGCGAGCGCAACAAGGCGAAGCTGAACGAGATCGTCGAGCGCTCGCTGCGCCAGGCCGCGCTCTGGGACGAGGTCAAGGACCGCCTGGGCCACTCGGGCCTGAGCCTGTCCGGCGGACAGGCCCAGCGGCTGTGCATCGCCCGCACGATCGCCGTCGAGCCCGACGTCGTCCTCATGGACGAACCCGCCTCGGCCCTGGATCCGATCGCCACCAGCCGGATCGAGGACCTGATGCAGGAGCTCAAGCGGCAATACACCATCGTCATCGTCACGCACAACATGCAGCAGGCCACGCGGGTCAGCGACCGCACCGCGTTCTTCTCGGTGCTCGTCAACCCGGAGAGCGACACCCGCACCGGCGTGCTCGTGGAGTACGGCCGGACTCAGCAGATCTTCGGGGAACCGCGAGACCCCCGCACCCTCGCCTACGTCACCGGCCGGGTGGGGTGACCCGACACCGCCTCGTTGTCGAGCACTGTGACGCCCGCTTACTGGTGCAGTGCATTTATTCGGTAGTGCGGTATTCCCTTATCGGTAGGCGGTCGGGAGGTGACGGTGGCCACGTGACGCTCATCGGCTGGAGGGCGCTCCATGTCACCGGAATGTCCCGCATCAGCAGAGCACAGTCGAGGACCGCACTGCCCGGCGGGAACCTGCGCGGGTCATCGAAGAAACTTGAACGAACGGCGTAGGCCTCGACCGGCTCGACGCGCCAGCGGTCCGTGCGAAGCTGCATGCCGTCGAGCCTGTGCCTGTCACCGGCGGCCGAGAATCCGGCCGAGCCCTGCCGGAAGAAGTCCGATGCCTCCCGCATGTCGGAGAACAACGCGCTGCCCTGGAGCCGGCGCACAACGCGGACGTCGACGCTGACGTGGGTAGTGCCGTCCATGCTGATGAAGCCCACGTGGAGGTCTTGCGCAGTCTCGCGAACGTCGAAGAACGCACGGTGGTGCTCACCTGGAAACAGGCGCCCGCCCGCGATGACGTTGACCAATGACCCGCTGTCGCGGCGTGGAATGTAAACGCCGGTGTGCCGGCCGTCCGCCCCGTCCCACTCGACGGCGATGCGATGCGCGGCATTCTCGCTGCGCAAGCCCAACCCGCCAGGCACCCAACCGGGCCGTAGCCGCCCGAGGCGGATCAGGCAGATACCGGCGACCGCCCAGCCGGCGACTTGCTGGGGCCTAAGCGGAAATGGCAGCAGGCCCGCGGCAGCATCGGGGTCAACGCGGTAGTTCACCAGAAGGCGTCGTTCGACGATGCTTGACATCGAGGGCGGTCTCATGTCCTGATCCCTTCTCGGGGCTTCCGCGCGCACGCTGCCGGAAGATGAACTGTTCTGGGCAAACCGTGCTCAAGAACCTGCTGACACACACCGCCAGCCGCTCCTCGACGAGGGAGTAGAAGATCCGGTTAGCCACGCGCCGCTCACGAATCAGCCCAGCCGCCTTCAACACGCCCAGATGACGTGAGACCGAAGGACCGCTAATCGGAAATCTGCTGGCGATCTCGCCGGCCGACAGCTCGCCCGGGCGGAGCTCCTCCAGAATCTGCCGGCGCGTGGAATCGGCCAGGGCGCGGAAGACGCCCGCCTCCTCGTGGGGCTCGGTCCCTTCCATAGTTGCTTTTAGCATAGGAGCTAAATACGAAACAAGTCGCACGATGGAACGGGCGTTATCCTCCTTGCTGGCGTCCCACGGCGAACAGATCCCGGAGACCCAGGTTCAGCTGGACCTCCAGGCAGGCGCAGTGGCCTAGGTAGCTGGCTCAGGGTCGGAGATGTCCGCCACTGACGCGTCAAGGGCCCGCAGGATCTCGTCGGCGTCAACTGCGAGGGCGAGACCGTGTTCGCCTGCCCCGAGGGTGATCTCGCGTCCGCGCACGCGTTCATCCGCGATCACCGGCCAGCGCCTGACCGATCCGAGCGGCGTGATCGTGCCGCGTTCGTATCCGGTTGCCTGCCTGGCCACCTCGGCATCGGGCATGGACAGGCGGCTGACGCCAAGCAGTTCCCTTAGCTTCGGCCAGGAGATGACGCGGTCGCCGGGTACGAGCACGAACAGGAAGTCATCCTCTCCGCGGCGCACCACTAGCGTCTTGACCACATCGGCGGGCGCCACGCCGCGTGCCCGTGCCGCCTCGGCCAGGCTGCGTACCGGGCCGTGCCGGATCACGCGGTGGGCAAGGCCGATGGCCTCGGCGGCCGCCAGCGCGGGAGTGGACACAGTTCAGTATCGCGTGCTGGCCTCGCCGGAACATGAGTACGGCCGGGCAATGCAACAGGCTGCGCCAAAGATGCCTTGCACTCCACCTGATCAGGCAAGTTCCTCTTGCGGCAGGACGTAATGCTGGCGCAGAGCACTTATTCGAGGTGTGCGGTATTCCCGGCCGCCACTAGGGGCATCTGGACCTCGCCCGGCATACCGATTCTCCCGGCACTGTTCGTGAGCGTCTTGGCGTCCCGGTGCTCCCGTGGAGGCTGGATGACCGCGACGAGGACGAGCGGGTAGAACCAGATGAGGTAGTTGTAGAACCAGTAGCCGAGCAGTAGCTGCGCGCCGATGAGGAGCGCTGCGGCGAGGGCGGCGTGCTGCCGCGCATCCTGCACAGGAGGGCGCAACAAGGGTGAGAGCGCGAGCAGCACCAGCGCGGCGGCGAGCACTGGCCTGGCCACGATCGCCACGTGCGGCATGAAGGTCCAGATGCTGAACTGCAAGCCGCCGCCGCGCTGGATCAGCTGGTAGCCCAGCGTCGAGCCAAGGAACTGCCCTACCCCCGAGGTGATGAGCGGCCAGGTGAGCATCCCGCCGAGCGCGGCGACAAGCGTCAGCACGTAGCGTGAACGCCCGCGTCGCACGCCGAGGAATTGCACCGCGAGCAGCACCGGGACGAACTTCGTCAACGCGGCTGCCGCGATGAGCACTCCGCGAGTGACCGGTCGCTGCGCCGCGACGATCGTCCATACACAGAGGGCGGCGATCAGCGCATCGTTGGTCTGCGCCATCAAGGTCAGGTCGGTGAACGGGTAGACCAGATACGCAAACATGAACGCCCGTGCGAGCGGCCGGCCGCCGAGCCGACAGCCGAGCGTGTACAGTCCAGCGAGCGTCAGCACGTCGAAGCACGCCGCCGGCAGCAGCGTCGCGATCTGTGCCGGCGCCGGCGGGAAGATAGCCGCGAACGGGAGGTACGCGTAGTAGGCGAACGGGCCGTAGGAGTCAGGGCGGTAGATCCGGAGCCCGCCGGGGCCCGGCCAGGACAGCGCCCCGTACAGGTGCAGTCCGTGCAGAAGACGCCAAGCGCCGAGCGAGCTCGCCTGCCCGACATCGGAGATGTTGCCCGCCGCGACACTTCCGATCCGGGCGAGCAGCAGGATCAGGATAGCCAAGCCCAGCCATCGGGAGCTTATGGATGGGCGCAGTTCAGGCATCGGCCATGCCCCGAAGGCCGCGCCCAGCATCCGGGAGAACAGCCAGCCGAGACAGACGGCGGCCAGCCACAGGCCGACCTGGGAGAAGTCGTCGCTGAGCAGCATCGCCACCGGGAAGAAGCCAGCCAGCGCCAGCAGGTCCAGATGCTCGACTCGCCACGGGTGATGCCAGTCAAGCAGTCCGAGGACAAAACAGGCCGCCGACGGTACGGCGACGAGTAGCGGATGCAACGTGAACGCGCCGCCGACGACCGCTGGGGTGAACCAGCCACCGCCCTTCGGTACGAGCCCATGACCAACCGGCACGAGCGCGGCCAGCACCCCCAGCGCGCCGATGAATACGAACACGAGCAGACCAACGATCGCCAGTTCGCTCGCCCGGTCCGGCCGCCTGCTAATGCGCGGGGTGTGACCGGGTGGCCGGTCCGTTATGTGCCGCATGGACGCCCCCGTACGTGCGGTTCATGTCGTACTCGCGGCCTGCCGACTGGGCCAGCCACTGGTCACGCTACCGACCGCCGGACGCGGGGCCATCGGCCCGCCGGCTGATTCTCGGTATGAGATCCGGGCCGGCTTGTCATACCCGGGAACTAGTCCGGCCGATTCAGCTGCATTCATCGGCACTCAGGAGGCGCGGGCATCTAGCCGCGCCCCTGAGTGGCTCGTGACATTCGGCTGCCTTTCGGTCAGGCTGGTGCCGCTCGTTCCGTGGGCGGCTCGGGCCGTTCCTCGGTACCGTGACCCGCCTTCAGGTGGCCGGCCTGGGATATTCGCAGCGGCCGGAACGGCCCGGCAGTCTGCGCGGCGACCGGCTCGGTGGTCAGGCAGACGTGGTCGCCGCCCTCGTCGAGCAGCGCGATGCGGCGTACCGCCAGCCAATTGGGGCACTGCCGGAGCACCGGCGCGCCGCCGGGCCCGGAATCCACCGGAAGGCCGGCGAACTTGTCGACGGTATCCCCGGTCTGGGTGCCGAACAGCTCGGCGAGCGGCAGATCGTCCGCGGTCAGGAAGTGGATGACCAGGTGGCTGGAGTGCAGCGCCACCCGGTAGGTGTAGTTGGCCTTGGACAGCCATACGCAGTATCGCTGCGGCTCGATGCTGGACTGGACGTGGAACTCCACCAGGCAACCCGCTCGCTCCCGCTCATCGGCCGTGGTGACGACGATCAGCGGGCTGTCCAGCGCGGCCATCAGGGTGTCGAAGGCGTGTTCTGCCATCAGCGCCCCGTTTCAGCTGCAGCCGCTGGTGGAGCCGCAGCCTTCGCAGACGTAGCAGCTGCCGGCGGGGCGCATCTTGGTGCCGCAGGTCAGGCACAGCGGAGCGTCGGCGGTGCGGCCCTGCTGGGCTTCGATCAGCTCGGTGGAGCTGTGCGGGGCGGCGGCTGGTGGAACCGGCGACCGTTCGGCTCCCGGGGGTGCGGGAGCCTGGACGGGGGGTGATACCACTGCCCGTTCGGTAGAAAGAGGCTGCTCTACGGCGGCGGACTGGGCAAGTTCCTCGGGATCGGGGTCGTCGCTCAGCCCGGCGGGGTCGTAACCCGCGGCCTCGGCGGTGCGCTCGGCGGCGGACAGGATGCCGAGCGCGGCGCGGTCCTGGTAGGGCAGGTGGTCCAGGGCCAGGCGGCGGAAGATGTAATCCATCACCGAGCTGGCGATGCGGATGTCCGGGTCGTCGGTCAGGCCGGCCGGCTCGAACCGCATGTTGGTGAACTTGGCCACGTAGGAATCCAGCGGGATGCCGTACTGCAGGCCGACCGAGATCGCCATGGAGAAGGCGTCCATCACGCCGGCCAGGGTGGAGCCCTGCTTGCCGAGCTTGAGGAACACCTCGCCGATGCCGTCGTCCGGGTAGCTGGAGGCCGTCATGTAGCCCTCGGCTCCGGCCACGGAGAACCTGGTCACGGTGGCGGGGCGCTGGCGGGGCAGCCGCCTGCGGACCGGGCGGTGGTCGTGCGGCTGGCCCGCGGCGGGCTGGGCGGCGGCGGCTTGGGGGTCGGCGGCCGCCTCCGCCTCGGCCGGCTTCTTCCGCGCGTCGGACAGCGGCTGGCCGACCTTGCAGTTGTCGCGGTAGATGGCCAGTGCCTTCAGGCCGAGCTTCCAGCCCTCGAAGTAGATCCGCTCGATGTCCTCCACGGTGGCCGACTCGGGCATGTTCACGGTCTTGCTGATGGCGCCGGACAGGTGCGGCTGGACCGCCGCCATCATCCGGACGTGGCCCATCGGGCTGATCGCGCGCTCGCCCATCGCGCAGTCGAACACCTCGTAGTGCTCGGGCCGCAGGCCGGGGGCGTTCACCACGTGGCCGTGCTCGGCGATGTACTCGGTGATCGCCTCGACCTGCTCGTGCGGGTAGCCGAGGTTCCTCAGCGCCCGCGGCACGGTCTGGTTGACGATCTGCATGGAGCCGCCGCCGACCAGCTTCTTGAACTTGACCAGGGCCAGGTCGGGCTCGATACCCGTGGTGTCACAGTCCATCATGAGGCCGATGGTGCCTGTGGGGGCCAATAGGCTGGCTTGGGCGTTTCTGTACCCATTTGTCTCGCCTAGCTCGATGCACTCGTGCCAGGTCTGGTTGGCCAGGTCGAGGATGTCCCGTTCGATGGTGCCGGCCGGGCGGATGTTCTCGCTGGCCTCGGCGTGCTTGCGGATGACGCGCTTGTGCGGCTTGGCGTTGCGGGCGTAGCCGTCGTAAGGTCCGACGACCGCGGCCAGTTCGGCCGACGTCTTGTAAGCGGTGCCGGTCATCAGCGAGGTGATGGCGGCGGCGATGGCCCGGCCGCCTTCGGAGTCGTAGGCGTGGCCGGTGGCCATCAGGAGGGCGCCCAGGTTGGCGTAGCCGATGCCCAGCTGCCGGTAGGCCCTGGTGACGGCCGTGATCTTCTCCGTGGGGAAGTCGGCGAAGCTGATCGAGATATCCATCGCCGTGATGATCAGCTCGGTGATCTTACGGAACCGCTCGGCGTCGAAGGTGTCGTCGTCGCGGAGGAACTTGAGCAGGTTGATGCTGGCCAAGTTGCAACTGGAGTTATCCAAGTGAACATATTCACTGCACGGGTTACTCGCGGTGATTCGTCCTGATTCGGGGCAGGTGTGCCAGTCGTTGATCGTGCCGTCGTACTGGATGCCGGGGTCGGCGCACTCCCAGGCCGCCTGGGCCATGGTGCGCAGCAGGTTCCTGGCGTCGACGCGCTCGACGACCTCGCCGGTGCGGCGGGCCAGCAGGTCGAAGTCCTTGCCTTCCTCGACCGCGTGCATGAACTCGTCGGAGACGCGGACGGAGTTATTGGCGTTCTGGTACTGGACGCTGACGATGTCCTTGCCGCCGAGATCCATGTCGAACCCGGCGTCACGCAGCGCGCGGATCTTGTCTTCCTCGCGGGCCTTGGTCACGATGAACTCGGCCACGTCGGGGTGGTCCACGTCGAGCACGACCATCTTGGCCGCGCGCCGGGTGGCGCCGCCGGACTTGATCGTGCCCGCTGAGGCGTCGGCGCCGCGCATGAAGGACACCGGGCCGCTCGCGGTGCCGCCGGAGGACAGTAGCTCCTTGCTGGAGCGGATCTTGGACAGGTTGACGCCGGCGCCGGAGCCGCCCTTGAAGATCAGGCCCTCCTCCCGGTACCACTCCAGGATGGAGTCCATGGTGTCGTCCACGGAAAGGATGAAACAGTTGTGGACGCGCAGGTTCCCGGACAGGTACTCGCCGCTCTCGGTCTGGATGTCGTAGACCTCCATGAGGCCCAGTTCCTCGACCCGGTCGATCTCCAGGTGCTTGGTCTCGCGCGCCGGGAGTCCGGGCAGGTCAAGGCTGCGTTCGAGCTTCATTGCCTTGACGGGGTCGATGAAGCCGATGGCGTCCGCGAAGATGCGGCGGTCACCAGCTGACTGGATGCGAAGAGTCCAGCACCCGTGACGGTCCGCCCGGGCATCAGGCTTGAAGCCGACCCGCGAGTAGATGCCGAAGCGGAGGAGCAGCTGCTGCATTCCCCTGATGAGCTGCTCAGAGATCATGTCGACCTCCACCACGGTGGAGGACTTGCGCGCCGACACGAACCCCTCGGCCTGGAAGACGCTCCGCAGGTACGCGGCTACCACGGGATGCGGTGCGGTGAAGAGCTGGTGCGGGACCGTCATCTCCGTTCCCCGGGTCAGCAGACCCCAGCGATCGACGAAGTCCCGCAAGACCTCCCCGTACAGCCGCGTGCGCCTGCAGTCGAGGCGCTCGTCCCGCGTGCTGACCTGTCGCTCATGACGGTGCACGCCGGCGAATAGCAGGTCCAGTGCCTCGGTCACCCAGGACAGTTCGGCGTCGGTCACCGTCATGGCTTCGATGGTGAGGGACCGGTTCGTCCCTTCGTACTGGCCGACGAACCCGTCTGATTGCAGCCAGCCAGCCAGCGCCGCCTCTGCGACGTCATAACGGCTGATCTCGTCCTCGCCATGGCTATCGCGCCGGTGCCATTCCAGCTTGTCGCCAGGCTTCAGGCTCCCCGCTGGCACGAAGCGACCGGCGTCGTAAGCCGACGACCGCCATACGAGATGATCCGCCGTCACGTCGAGCGCGTAGCCCGCCTTGGTGTGCAGCCGGAGGACTTGCTTCACACCGTTGGCCTTCGTCGCGAGAATCCGGGTCACTCCGTGCGCGTCATAGACCTTGGCGCCTATGGCTTCATCCTCGACGAGCTTGCCTATGGGGATCAGTCCTGCTGGCGTGCTGACCAGGGCGTCGTAGGGCTGGCACGCGGAGACCTGCTGGGGGGAGGCGGTTCCGACGTTGAACCAGACCGGGGAGTTGAAGCTGAAGATCTGGTGGATCAGGGCGTACTTGAGCTCGTGATCGAAGATCTGGGCGTCTTCTTCCGTGGCGAAGTAGCCGTGCTTGCGGCTGGTTTCCGTGTACACGCCGACCACGCGGTCCACGAGCTGCTTGAGGCTCCACTCGCGCTGGGGGGAGCCGACCGCGCCGCGGAAGTACTTGGTGGTCACGATGTTGGCGGCGTTCACCGACCAGAAGTCGGGGAACTCCACGCCGCGCTGCTCGAAGTTGACCGATCCGTCCCGCCAGTTCGTCATGACCACGTCCCGGCGCTCCCAGGTGACCTGGTCGTAGGGGTGCACGCCCGGGGTGGTGTGGATGCGGGCCATGGTGAGCCCGCCGCGCTTAGCGGGCTGGACAGGCTGGCCGTGCGGGTCCGGGGGCTCCTGGGGACCCTTCCCCTTGCGGGCCGACGCGCTGCTCGCGGTCTCGGTCATTTCTTCCCCCTTCCGGGATCCGTCCAGATCCCTGCGCGGCCATCGGCAATGATGACAACTCTGGTGCCGCCTTACGGCGCTGTTTCCGTGCTCGCCGCGGGCCGCGGGACGTTTCCGAGTCCCTGCCGCAAGGCGGCGATCTCTTCCTCGAAGTCGGCGAGCGACTCGAAGCTCCGGTAGACCGAGGCGAACCTCAGGTACGCAACCTCGTCAAGCTCCCTGAGCGGGCCGAGGATGGCCAGGCCCACTTCGTGCGAGGGGACTTCGGCCAGGCCGCGGGCCCGGATCGTTTCCTCTACGCGCTGGGCCAGGATGGCGAGCTTGTCCTCGCCGACCGGCCGGCCCTGGCACGCGCGCTGCACGCCGCGGATGATCTTGTCCCGGGTGAACGGCTCGGTGACCCCGCTGCGCTTGGCCACCATCAAGATGACCGTCTCCTGGGTGGTGAACCGCCGCCCGCACTCCGGGCACGCCCTCCGGCGGCGGATCGCGGCGCCGTCGTCGGCGGTCCGGCTGTCGATGACCCTGCTGTCCGGATTGCGACAGAACGGACAGTGCACGTGATCACCTCCCGGGGCGCCTTGTGCTACCAATTATAGCCTGCAACACAACTTGTGGAAAAACCACAGCGCTGTAACTACTAGATGTTGTGGTTACGGTAGACCACGCGGGCAGCCGGAGGCAAGCCGACACGAGCGCTGAATCTGGAATCGCCGGCTACCGCGCCGTTCTGGACGGCGGGCCGGCGTGTCGCGGGCGCGGCGGGCCGGCGTGTCGCGGCGGTGGCGGCCGGGCCTGGCGTTTGCCGTGGCGGATCTCAGCCGCGGGGTACCCAAAGGCGCTGGCCGGCCTGGACTACGTCGCCGGTCAGGCCGTTGAGCTCCGCGATCTGCTGGATGACCAGGCGGGTGTCCGCGTCGGGATCGGCGCTTTCCGCTACGGACCACAGGGTCTGGCCTGGCCGGACGACGATCCGCGAGAGGCTCTGCTCGGCCGCGCGGGGCGGCGCCGAGTGGCTCGTCGCCTGTGCCGCGCTGGCGGCGATCAGCAATACCGTCACCACCAGGAGCGCGGCCGCGGCGGCGATGACCGCGCGTCCGCGCCTGGTCAGCCGGAGCGGGGCGGCCGTCGCGGTGGCCTGGTTGCCGGGCGCGTGGCCGCGTACGGCCTGGCTTGCGGCTGCTCGGCTTGCGGCTGGTCGGCTTGCGGCTGCTCGGTGGGAGTCTGTCCGGCCGCGAGTGGTGCCGGTGGCGGACGTCTGGCTACGGACTGGCCTGTCCGCGGTCACCGGGCGGGTTATCGCCTGGCCGGCGGGGGCTACCACGTCGGCGGCCACCGCGGCGGGCGCGGTTTCGCTCACGGGCGCCGGGCCGCGTACGGCTCGGATGCCTACCGTCCGGCCGTGAAACCTGCAGATGGCGGCCGCTTGGCGGTCCGGATCATCCTCCGGCAAGGCCATCGCGTGCATCGCGCTCATGGCGACCTCCGTATCAAACCTTCGTTCGAGCTATACTGTGTTCGATCGCATCTTCGTTCGATCGTATTCCTGTTCGAGCGGAAGAGCTACTACATCGTTGTATCGCGCGGGTCTGACATTTTCGGCGACACGTCGAACAGATGTTTGGGGTATGGCGCGAAGAACGCTAGTCTTTAGTCAGCAAGCAAGAATCCGTATTCGGAAGGTCACCAGATGGAGGGAACCGCCATGGGAAGTACCACAACAGGCGCTTCCGGCAGCGACACGCCCAGACCCAAGGGCCGGCCAGGGCGCAAGCCAAAGGGCAGCGTGCCCGTGGTCGCCCTGGAGACGCCGGACAAGCCCGATCCCGACCACGTGCTGACCTGGCGCCAGCGCAAGGTCCTTCAGGTCATCCGCGAGTCCGTGCAGAAGCGCGGCTACCCGCCGTCCATGCGGGAGATCGGGGAAGCGGTCGGCCTGACCAGCACGTCCAGCGTCTCGTATCAGCTCAGCACCCTGCAGAAGAAGGGCTATCTGCACCGCGACGTGGGCCGCCCGAGGACGGTCGAGGTACGCCTGCCGGGTCACCCGGCGGTGCGGCCGGAGCCGGGCCGCGAACGCGACGAGGACGCGCCGGCCGATATCGCCGGCATGGACATCCCGTCACAGGAAGCGGCCTACGTGCCATTGATCGGGCAGATCGCCGCTGGCGTGCCGATCCTGGCCGAGCAGTACGTGGAAGACATCTTCCCGCTGCCCCGGCAGCTGGTCGGCGAGGGCAACCTGTTCCTGCTCAAGGTGTCCGGCGACTCGATGATCAACGCCGCCATCGCGGACGGGGACTGGGTCGTGGTCCGGCAGCAGGAGGACGCGGAGAACGGCGAGATCGTCGCCGCGATGCTCGACGGCGCCACGCCCGAGGCCACGGTGAAGACGCTCAAGAGAAGCGACGGGCACGTGTGGCTGATCCCGCACAACCCGGCGTACACGCCGATCCTCGGGGACGAGGCCACGATCCTCGGCCGGGTCGTCGCCGTGCTTCGCCGCGTGCCGTGACCGCGTAGCGGTCGCGGTCAGGCCGCGACGATGCTGACCAGTTTCGGTGCGCGGACGATCACCCGGGTGACCGGCTGGCCGCCCAGCGTGCGCACCACTCCCGGCGCGGCCAGGGCGAGCTCGCGGAGATCGTCTTCGGCGATGGCAGGCGAGACCTCCAGCCTGTCACGGACCTTGCCGTTGACCTGCACCACGCAGGTGACCCGCTCCTGCGTCAGCAGGTCCGGGTCGGCGGCAGGCCACGCCGTCCGCGCCACCGAGGGCTTGTGGCCTAGCAGCTCCCAGGCCTCCTCGGCGGTGTAGGGCGCGAACAGGGACAGCAGCACGGCCAGGACCTCGGCCGCCTCGCGGACCGCGGGGTCGGCTGCTCCCGATCCCCCGGAGTCGATGGCCTTCCGGGTCGCGCTGACCAGTTCCATCAGCCGGGCCACCGCGACGTTCAGGTGATACCCCTCAACCTGGCGGGTGACCTCGTCGATGGTGCGATGGGTGACCTTGCGCAGTTCGATGTCGCCGGTCGCGCCAGACGGATCGCCGGTTCCGGCGTCGGTTTCTGAGGCGGTTCCGGGGGGACGTTTCGGGGGCGGCGGCGACGTCGGCGGCGATCCGCCAGACCCGGCCCAGGAACTTGACCATCGCCTCGGGATGCATGTCCGCCCAGTCGATGTCGTCCTCGGGCGGGCTGGCGAAGATCATGGTCAGCCTGATCGCGTCGACGCCGAAGCGCTCGAGCTGCTCACCCAGGTCCACGCCGTTGCCCAGTGACTTGGACATCGCCTTGCCGTGATTGATCACCTGGCCCTGGTTGATCAGCCGGCTGAACGGCTCGGTGAAGTCCACCATGCCCATGTCATACAGGATCTTGGTGAAGAACCTGCTGTACAGCAGGTGCAAGATGGCGTGCTCGACGCCGCCCACGTACATATCGACCGGCGCCCAGCGGCGGACTTCGGCCGGGTCGAACGGGCCGTCGGTGTAGTCGACCGAGCAGTAGCGCAGGATGTACCAGGCCGAATCCACGAACGTGTCCATGGTGTCGGTGTCGCGCTTGGCCGGGCCGCCGCAGCGGGGACAGTCCACGTTCACCCAGTGCTCGGCCGCGGCCAGCGGGGACACGCCCCTGGGCACGAGATCCTGGCCGCGCAGGTCGGGCAGCTCCACCGGCAGCTGGTCATCGGGCACCGGCACCTCGCCGCAGGACGGGCAGTGCACGATCGGGATCGGCGTGCCCCAGAACCGCTGCCGGGACACCAGCCAGTCCCGCAGGCGGTAGTTGACCGCCGCGTCGCCCTGGCCCTGATCGGCCAGGATGGCGGTGATCGCCGCGATCGCCTCCGCCTTGGGCAGCCCGTTGATCGGGCCCGAGTTGACCAGCGTGCCGTCACCGGGGGTGGCGATCCCGGTCTGGGCCGGATCCGGCAGGCCGGTGTCGACCACGACCCGGACGTCCAGGCCGTAGGCGCGGGCGAAGTCGAGGTCGCGCTGGTCGTGCGCTGGCACCGCCATGATCGCGCCGGTGCCGTAGTCGGGCAGCACGTAGTCGGCCGCCCACACCGGGATCGGCTCGCCGTTCACCGGGTTGATCGCGTGCCGGCCCAGGAAGACGCCGGTCTTCTCCCGTTCGGTGGACTGGCGCTCGATGTCGGTCAGCTTGCGGACCTGCTCGACGTAGGCGCGCAGCTCGGGCAGGCGGTCGGGGGCGCAGACCTGCTCGGCCAGCGGCGAGTCCGCCGCCACCACGAAGAACGTCGCCCCGTACAGCGTGTCCGGCCGGGTGGTGAAGACCGTGACCGGCTCGTCGCGGCCCTCGATCGCGAAGTGAACCTCGGCGCCCTCGGACCGGCCGATCCAGTTGCGCTGCATCAGCAGCACGCGATCGGGCCAGCAGCCCTCCAGCTGAGCGGCGTCGGCCAGCAGCCGGTCGGCGTACTCGGTGATCTTGAAGTACCACTGGTTGAGCATGCGCCGGACGACCTCGGCGCCGCATCGCTCGCACTTGCCCGCGATGACCTGCTCGTTGGCGAGCACCGTCTGGTCCACCGGGCACCAGTTCACGTAGCCGTCCCGGCGGTAGGCCAGCCCGCGCTCGTAAAAGCGCAGGAACAGCCACTGGTTCCAGCGGTAGTACGACGGGTCGCAGGTCTGCAGCCGCCGGCTCCAGTCGAAGGAGGTCGCGTACCGGCGGAACGACGCCGCCTGGGTCTCGATGTTGGCGTACGTCCAGTCGGCCGGGTGCGAGTTGTTCCTGATCGCGGCGTTCTCGGCGGGCAGGCCGAAGGCGTCCCAGCCGATCGGGTGCAGCACGTTGCGGCCGCGCAGGAAGTGATAGCGCGCCAGGGCGTCGCCGATCGCGTACGCCTCGGCGTGGCCCATGTGCAGGTCACCCGACGGGTACGGGAACATGTCCACCAGGTAGAAGCGCTCCCGGGGATCCGCGGGATCTTCGCTGGCGCGGAACGGGTCAAGGTCCGCCCAGCGCGCCTGCCATTTCTCCTGAACGTCGCGGGGGTCGTAGCGCTGCGCCGGTTCGGCGCTCTCGGCCGCTGTCATCATTTCCTCGCCATCGAATCGGTCCGGACTCGCTATACCCTTCGGGGTGTTTCAGCACCGGCAATGAAAACGCCCCTCGACACGAGGGGCAGCCGCGCCAACGACGGTAGGTCGGCGCGGCTAGGTAAGAAGCAGCCGGACGGCACGCATGGGCACAGGATAGCGCACCCGCGGCGGGCCGCAGGTCGTAGGTTTGCCGCCGGGACCGGCCGCTCATCGCACTGCGCGCAGTCGCGCGACCTAGGCGCGCGGGACGTGCCGCGTGACGATGGACGCGCATGAGGGACGCGCCGAGTCCCCGGCCTGGCGTCCCGGCCGGGACGCGGGTCAGGATACGGGACCGAGGACCACGGCCCGTTCTGATAAATAAATCACCCGGTCAGGACCCGCGGTACCTCCCAGTCGGGCCGTAGCGGCATGCCGGAGGTCCCGTCCGGCCGCAGCCGGACACCCAGGACCTGATGCAGCTCGATGTGGTTGCGGTCGAAGCCGAGCCGGGAGCCGGCCATATACAGCCGCCACACGCGCGCCGTGCCCTGGCCGACCTCCTTGACCGCCTCGTCCCAGTGCGCGTCCAGGTTGGCGCACCAGGCGGCCAGGGTCTTGGCGTAGTGCTCGCGCAGGTTCTCCTCGTGCCGAACCTCGAAGCCGGTGTCGTGCATGAGCGAGATCAGGTAGCCGGGTCCCTCGAGCTCGCCGTCGGGGAACACGTACCGGTTGATGAACCCGTCCTTGCGGATGGCGGGCTCGAGGTTGTCCGGCCGGGTGATGCAGTGGTTGAGCAGCCGCCCGCCGGCCTTCAGCTTGCCGAGCAGGAACGCGAAGTAGGCAGGGAGGTTCTGCTTGCCGACGTGCTCGGTCAGCCCGATCGAGCTGACCGCGTCGAAGCCGGTCTCCGGCACGTCCCGGTAGTCCAGGTGCCGGACCTCGGCCAGCCCGGACAGGCCTTCCCGCTCGATGGCCGCCTGCGCCCAGCTCGCCTGCTGTTCGGACAGGGTGACGCCGAGCGCCTTGACGCCGTACTCCCGCGCGGCGTGCATGACCATGCCGCCCCAGCCGCAGCCGACATCCAGCAGGCGCATGCCCTCGGCCAGCCCTAGCTTGCGCGCGACGAGGTCGAACTTGTTCACCTGCGCTTCTTCGAGGGTCGCGTCCTCGCGCGGGTAGCAGGCGCAGGTGTAGGCCATGGTCGGGCCGAGCACCCACTCGTAGAACTGGTTGGACACGTCGTAGTGATGCGAGATCGCCTTGGCGTCGCGGCCCTTTGAGTGCAGCCGGCCGGTCAGCCAGCGCCGGTGCTGCCTGACCTCCTGAGGCGGTGGCGGCATCCGGTGCACCAGTAGCTTCGGGCCGCCGAGGGCCTGCAGCAGGCGCAGCTTCTCCGCCACGCTCATGTCGATGGACTGGGCCCTCGTCATCCGGGACAGGACCTCGTACATGTCGCCTTCGACGTCGAGATGGCCGGCCACGTAGGCCCGGGCCAGCCCGAGCCCGCCGGGGGCCTGAGCCAGGTACGCCACGGCCGCCGGTGAGCGGACCGTGATCTTCACCGGAGCTCCGGCCTCGCCGGCGTGACTGCCGTCGTAGGCCATGAACTCCACAGGGGCGTCGGGCCCTGCGAATGACTCGAACACCTCCGCTAGTGCCATGCTGAGCGTTTCCTTTCGTCGTCCTAGCGTCCGCTGACGCACTTCTCGTACAGGCTGAGCAGCCGCCCGCCGCCGTCGTAGGCGTGCTTGAGCGCCCAGTACTCCTCGCCGTTGTAGCGCCGGTAGAACTCGTCCTCGGCGTAGAACGACGTCGAGTACAGCGACTTGTGCCCGTCCAGCTTCGCGACCTCGTCCTCGACGAGGCGGTTGAAGTACCCGTCGGTCCGTCCGGCGGGCAGCGAGACGGTCCCCCAGAACCCGAAGTTCACGTAGACCTCGCCGGGCCTCATCGGCCACAGCGGCCAGGCCCGCTCTCCGCGCAGCCGCAGCGGGCACATCCAGACCGGGCTCATGCCGACGTTCGCGGCGAAGAAGCGCAGGAAGTCGGCGCCGTGCTCGACCGGGATCTCCACGTCCTGGACGACCATCTCGCGCGGCGGGTGCTGCCTGCGCGCGGTCATGGTGTCGGTCAGGCCGTAGCGCCGGTCCAGCGCGACGAGCTTGCGGTACACGTCCGAGCGCCGGTAACGGCGTGGCCATAGCCGCCTGACCAGCGGCTTCTGCACGCCGAAGGGCCGCGAGCACCAGAACCAGTCGGTATCCCACCGCCACAGGTAGTCGCGGATGGTGAGGAAGTCCTCGTTGGCGCTCCTGATCGAGGTGTAGTAGATCTGCTGGCCGGTGTAGTCGCTGCGCCACGGGGCGACGTCGCTGAACGCGCCGACCGTGAGGTACAGCTCATCGGGCGCGAACGCGGTCCCGTCGAGGAAGTCGGCGCGGTGGCCGCGGAAGCTGCCCTCGGCGGCGATCCGGGCGACCGCGTTCATGCAGGCTTCCGGGGTCTCGAACCTGAAGTGCCGCAGGTGCACGAACGGCTGGACCGGCTCGAGCTCGATGGTGACTGACAGGGTGTAGCCGAGCGTGCCGTAGGAGTTCGGGAAGCCGCGGAACAGGTCGGCGTGCTCGTTGCCGGCGGTGGCGCGGACCACCCGGCCGTCGCCGGCGAGGATCTCCAGTTCGGTCATTGACTCGTGCGGCATGCCGTTGCGCAGCGAGGTGGACTCGACGCCCAGCCCGGAGATCGCGCCGCCGAGGGTGATCGTCTTGAGCTGGGGCACGACCAGCGGCATCAGCCGGTGCCTGAGCGTGGCCTCGCACAGGTCCTCGTAGGTGGTCATGCCGCCGACCCACGCGGTCCGGCGGGCCGGATCGACGCGCAGCACGTGGCCGAACGCGGAGACGTCCAGGCCGGTCTGCAGGCCGGCGGAGGGGGTGGCGTTGCGGAACCGGAACAGGTTGGACGTGTGCTTGGCCAGCCGCACCGGCGTTCCCGGCGGCCAGGCGGCGTAGGCCTCACGCAGCCTGGCTACCGCGGCCTCGTGCGCGTCGGCGGTCATGCCGGCTCCTCCCGGGGTTACGAACTGATATCCATGATGGAGACGGGCGGTGAAGAACGAAACACGCCGCACCATATTCGCACCTGACGGATATCTCAGGCAGTGTAACCCCGACGGGCGTGTCGTCCCTGCCGGCATCGTGGCTGAACCCCCCGGTGACCTCAGCCTTCGTCGTCCGGGTCCAGGTCGTGGTCATCGATGTCCAGGTCGTGGTCGTCATCCTCGTCGTCGTCGGCGTCGTCGTCAGCGTCGTCGGCGTCGGCGTAGCTGGCGGCTACCTCCTCGGGCGTCATCGGCAGCCGGGCCAGCGTGGGGGGCGCGCCAGCGGTGATCACCTGCCGGAGCAGCAGCGCCATAGAGTACTCGGGGTCGTCGGCCAGGGCTCGGTCGAGGGCCACGTTGGCGAGCGCTCCCTCACCGCACTGCCAGGCCACGAAGGCGAGCAGCGCGGCCGGCGCGGCCACGTGGCCGGGCTGAGCCCGCCGTACCACATCGACCCAGAGCCTGCAATGCTCATCGGCGCCACGGGGATCCATCCGCGCCCAGGCGTCATCCCGGACCCGCAGGTCATGCAGGGCCACCGTGATCCGGGCGATCTCGTAATCGGAGGTGAACCTGCCGCCGCCGCGGTACCTTGCGATCATCGCGCCGACCGCGGCCAGTCCCTCGGCCGCGATCATCTGCCGCGCGGCACCGAGCCGGGAGGACTTGCGGATCCTGGCGAGCTGCTGGACGACGTGCCGTTCCGCTCGGCGGGTGGCCTGGCGCATCGACTCCGCGGCGATGCCCCCGATGGGAGCGACCGAGGCGGCCACGGCGGCCCGGCCGGCGAGGACCGGAGCGCCGCCCCCGACCATCGCGGCCGCGGCGGAATGAGGGGTGAGGTCTACCGGCGTTCCGCTGGCTGGGCAGCACGCCTCGTTGCGGCACAGGAAGGACCAGTAGCGGCCGTCCTGGACCCTGAGGAAATCCAGCAGGTCGATCCCGGCCTTGTCGGCCGCGTCGCCGAACGCCTCTGCTACCGGGCTCACCAGCTCCTCGGGTCCGTATCCGACCGCCACCGCCGCGGTCAGGTGCTGCGAGCCGATGACGCCGACCGCGTGCGCGACCAGGTCGGCGATGAGGCCTGAATCCGGCGGATCGGGGAGGTCGTAGCGGAGCGTGACCCGGAGGCGATCGCGCGGCGGCGCCAGCCCGATCACCACGACGCTGGCCTCGGGCACGAAGCCGAGTACGTGCGGGACCACGGCCAGGAGCGCGAGGGGCGAGCTGACCCGGACCACGACGCTGGGCTGCGTGGTGCGGGAGTCGTGCGCGCTCTGGATGATCTGAGGAGTCTGCGGGGTATTGTCACCCGCGGTAAGGGCGTGTCTCATGCCGCCAGGTTGCGGTTCTGGCGTTTTGGCTGGCCATGACTGAATCACAGCCCTGTGGATAACTCGGGGTGTTATATGGCGATATGCGGCTTTGGTTGGTAATTAGAGACAGTCTGTTATTCGGCGAGGTTGTGGATTTGATGCGGCGATATATCGCGAGTTATCCACAGGTTTGCGGCGGGATTTGACAATCGAGGTGGCATGTCATAGGCGGCGCGGTGCCCGGGTGACGTGGGCGCTGCGGGCACGGGCGCTGCGGGCGCGGGCACGGGAACGTCCCGGTCCAGCCCCGGCAGCTGAGGTGACCGCAGGGGCACATGGCAGCAGACGGGAAGCAGCCCGGATCGCCGCGGACGGGCACTGAACCAGCGAGATCGTCAGTCAGCGGGGATATCAGATCTACCGGTGAAGAGTCTCGACAGGACGGCCAGCGAACGGCTCAAATAGCGACCGGCAAAACGATGGCCGACACCAGGACGCGCGCTCGGCACATTGGCGCCGTTCCGGGCCCCGGTCGCCATACGGTCGACCGCTGGTGGCCCCGCGGCACCCCGGCCCTGGTAGAGGGGAGCACACCAACTCTGGAAACCTCCCACCCACGCGTCGGCTGACCATCGAAGCCACACTGAGCCTGTGATCGGCCATCTCAGCGAGGAAGACGGAACGAGCCGAGCCGCTTCCCGAGGCTGACGACCTCCCGCCCCACAAATCGTGCCCCGGTCGGGTAGCTATCCATATGGGCAGCTATGGCCGCGTCGAGAGCCTCGTCGCCCGGGATTTTCCGCCCTCGTGACCGCAGTTCGGCGACGTACAGGTCCTTGAGCTGTTCGCGGTCCTTGCCGGCGGCGCTGGCCTGGGCCGCCTTGAACGCCTCCCGGCGAGACTTGAATTCGTGCCGGGACTCGGCCCACATCTCAGCGAAGTCGCGGACGTCGAAGGGCAGTATCACGACCTCATCGAGCATTCTGCGGACGGCTTCCGCGCCTGGGCAGGTGCACGACTGGCGCCAGGCCAGGTCGCCCACGGTGTTCTTCTCGTTGGTGACCAGGCAGCAGGAGTGGCAGTCGCACCCGCACAGAATCGTGAAGCGTTCGCGGCGCAGACGACGGGGGTTGCGGGCCGAACCGGAACCGCGCCAGTGGCCGCATTCCTCGTGCATGCCCTCCAGGCAGGCCTGACCGTATGGCACACGCTCGCCGTTGCCGGCCTGGCGGCTGCCCATGACCTGAGTCTACGGCGCTGGCATTCAGCCCGACCAAGCCGAAACAGTCGCGCCGCGCTTGATCAAACTCATAGCTCGACTCGGCAGCATGAAGGTTCTGGCCCGCCCACCGCTGCGATGAAACCCGGGTTCCACCTGGTAAGAGGCAGGTGAACCCCGGATTTCACCTGGTAAGCGCCGCGACCATGCCAGTCCCCATCTGCACCGGGCGATGCCCAGCGCGACACAAGCCCCACATCCAGGTGGGCCCAGGTGCTGGGCTGTATGCCGCGCCAGCCAGGTACCCACCGGTCGGTCCGACAGGAGACAGCAGTGCGAGCGAAGATCAGCTTCATCACCCTGCGCCCGTTCGGCGTCTACTCCGGGTACATCACCGATCCCGACGGTCATCTGTTCGAGATCTGCCTGGAGCTCCAACGAGTAGCACCAAGGAGCTTCGGGATCGATGTCAGGGCTGGTCGGCGTCGGCCTGTTCCGGGGCGGCGATGCGCCGGCGTGCCTCGTCCCAGCTGGCGGGCAGGTCCGCGCCGCGGGCGGTCCAGAACCTGAAGGTGGTGGGCTGCATCCGGGGACGGATGGCGCTGACCCGGCTGCGGTGCGGGTCGGCGTGACTGAAGGCGTCCAGGGCGTTCTGGCTGTCCCAGGCAGACAGGGTCCAGAAGGTCTTCTGGGTCAGGCGCGCGTCCAGCGAGTAGCCGATCAGCCCTTTGGCGCCGGCCAGCTGGGTCCGGATCGCCATCGTGGCGCGCAGGAAGGCGGGTATGTCCCGGTACCGGGTCAGGGGCAGCCGGGAGGCCATGACCACGTAGTCCCGGCCCGGATCGGGCTGGGAGATCGCCGTCCAGGGAAGTGCGGGCATCTGTCGCTCCTGGTTGCTGCGGTAACTGGCCGGCCACCGCGCCCGCCGCGGAACCTGTCCGGGGAGCTCGCGGTCCCGGATCGGGGGCGGCGTCCTGCGCTTGTGGCCGCATGGAACCAGCGTGCCGTAATCGTCTTGTGCAATTCAAGCATTACACCGTGACCTGGCACCGGGGCGGCCGGGGGTGGGCCGTCCCGCCGTGACCGGCGCAGCTGATTCGGCTAGCAGGATCAAGCGATAGCGGTCGAGGAGTCCTCGCGGCCGAGGCGCCGCCGGGCCGGGGCGCCGATGGCTGCCGGGAAACCGGCGCGCGTAGGCCTCGGCCATCCGCCGGAAGCGCTGGCTCTCGTGACGGCGCCGAAGCGGACCAGCCGTGGGGCGCGGCGGCCGCGCCGATGACGGGCCGCGGCACCGGCAGGGCGGGCGGCTCTACGATGATCTCACGCCGGTCACGCGCGAGTGCTGGCCGCTGCGGGTCCTGGAGCCGCAGGTCCCGCAGTAGCTGCTGGTGGCGGTGCCAGTGCAGCAATCCCCGCGCGTACCCCAGCAGCGCGGCCTCGGGTGGCTCAAGCGCGCCGACCAGTGCCCGGACGTCCAGCACCCGGTCGCCGCCGGCCAGCTCGACCGCCCGGGGCTCGCCCGAGCGCGGACAGGTCGGCCGCGAACACGCCGGCGTCGCCGTCGAGGCCCAGGAACACCGGCTCGGGCGCGGCGGCCAGGACGCGCGCCCGGGCGGCTTCGGCGCCGCCGCGGCCAGGAGTACGACGGGAACCGCGTCGCCGGAGACGACGCACTGATCGCGCCACATCGGTATCAGCCGCGTCCCGGGTGCGGCCAGGATCGCGTCGACCCAGGCCGGATCGGTCCGCTGGTTGCTCGCGCGGTCCAGGGTGCCGCCCGAGTAGGCCAGCACGGCTTCGCGCCGGGGAGCAGCGGCGGAGGCCCGTGTGGCTTCGCGGCGGGGGGCGGCGAAGGAGGTCAAAGGCGGATGCCGAGCAGGGCGTCTACGGTGTCCCTGACCAGCCGCGCGCCGGCCACGTCGGCGGGGGTGATCCGGGTCGGCGCCTCGGCCAGCAGCCGGTCGGCCCAGCGGTCGACCACGACCAGGGCGCCGGGGGCGTCCAGGTCGTCGCGCATCCGCGCCCGCACCCCGGCCAGCACCTCGGTGGCCGGACCCGACGGGGCGGTACCGGCCGCAGCCGATCCCGCCGCCTCGGCGTGGGCCAGCGCGGCGCGCCAGCGGGCCAGCCGCGCGTGGCCCTCGGCCAGGCCGGCGTCGGTCCACTCCCAGTCCGACCGGTAGTGGTGGGCCAGCAGCGCCATCCGCAGCGCCATCGGGTCCACTCCCCCGGCCAGCAGCACGTTCACGAACACCAGGTTGCCCAGCGACTTGGACATCTTCTCGCCGTGGTACCTGACCATCCCGGCGTGCGCGTACACCCGCGCGAATATGCGGGGAGCCGGGGCGAAGGCGACACGGGCGTTGGAGGCGCTCATCTCGTGGTGCGGGAACACCAGGTCGGTGCCGCCGGCCTGGACGTCGAACGAGGGCCCCAGGTACTCGGTGGCGATCGCGGCGCACTCGACGTGCCAGCCCGGCCTGCCGGGGCCGAACCGGGACTCCCAGGCGGGCTCGCCGGGTCGTTCCGCGCGCCAGACCAGGCTGTCCAGCGGGTCCTTCTTCCCCGGCCGGCCGGGATCGCCGCCGCGTTCGGCGAACAGCTCGGCCATCTGGGCGGGATCGTAGTCCGACGCGGTGCCGGGCCCGGACAGCGCGCCGAACGCGGGGTCGGCCGACTTGGCGAAGTACAGGTCCTCGTCCACGTCGTACAGGGCGCCGCGGTCCGCCATCCGGGCCGTGAACCGCTCGATGACGGGCAGCGCCTCGACCGCGCCGACAAGGTGGGTGGGCGGCAGGATGCGCAGCGCCTCCATGTCCGAGCGGTACCGGCCGATCTCGCGGGCGGCCAGCTCGCGCCAGTCCTCCCCGTCGCGCGCGGCCCGTTCGAGGAGGGGGTCGTCGACGTCGGTGACGTTCTGGACGTAGATCACGGTGTAGCGGGACGGGGGCGCGGGGTCCCGCGGCGCCTCCGTGGACCCCAGAACCTCGGGCGCCGCGTCCAGCCAGGCGCGGACCAGCAGGTCCCAGGCGGTGAAGGTGGCGGCGTGCCCGATGTGGGTGGCGTCGTAGGGGGTGATGCCGCAGGCGTACAGCGTGGCCACCGGGCCCGCCGAGGCGAGCACGAGCTCGCCGGTGGCCGTGTCGTGCAGCCGGGGCGCCGGGCCGGCGCCCGGGAGCACGGGCACATCCGCGCGGCGCCAGGAATCCATGTTCGTCAGGTTATCGCGCGCATCGCGCGGCTCGCGGAGGGTCCGGGGTGGGCTCGTGGGAGCAAGCAGAGCCTCCCGAACGCGCGATACTACGGCGGGAACCGCGGCGGGTACGCGGGGGGTTCCAGGGGGGTCGTCCCCCCTGGGCTAGCACGTGATGCTCGCGGCCAGGTTCGGGGCCTGACGGACGTTGGTCGCCTGCTCGAAGGCGTAGGCCAGCGCGATCAGCCGGGGCTCGGTCCACCGCGGGCCGAAGAACGACACCCCGACCGGCAGCCCGGACACGTACCCGCACGGCACGGTGACCGACGGGCACCCGGCGACCGCGGCCGGGCCCGAGGTGTGGAACACATCGTGGTCGCCGAGCACGTAGTCGGTCAGGCAGGCCGGGTTGGCGGTCAGCGTCACGATGGCCTCCACCCCGTGGTCGGCCACGGGCGTGGCGATGGCGGTGCGGGCCAGCCGGGTGGCCTCGCGCCGGGCGGCCAGGTAGTCGCGGTCGGCCAGGTCACCGCTGGTCGCCTCGGACTGCTCGAAGATCTCCTGGCCGAACCGGGACAGCACCAGGTCGGCGTTGCGCTTGTTGAAGTCGACCAGTTCGGCCAGGTTCCGGGGCAGCGGCCCGGCGAAGCCGAAGTCGGCCAGGTAGGCCAGGTAGGCGTTGATGCCGTACTTGAACTCGTACCGCAGCGCGGTGTACTCCGGCTCGGAGAGCTTGTCCATGCCGGGCAGCGTGACCGGATCGGCCAGGACCGCGCCGAGCGAGCGCAGCCGGGCCACGACCGCGTCCAGCAGGGCGCCGGTGGCGGCACCGGCCGGGGCCGAGGGGTCCCGCCAGACGCCCAGCCGGGCACCGTCCAGGGCCGCGGGATCCAGGGCTTCGGTGAACGATTCCCAGGTGCTGTCGACCCAGGACCGTTCGGAAAAATCATCATCGTAAGGTGCGACGGGATCCTCGGGGTCGGCGGCGGCCAGCACGGACAGCAGGGCCGCGGCGTCGGCCACGCACGTCGCCATCGGCCCCGCGGTGTCCTGCACCGGGGAGATCGGCACGATGCCGCTGCGGCTGACCAGCCCGTTGGTGGGCTTGATGCCGACGATCCCGCACGCGCTGGCCGGGCAGACGATCGAGCCGTCGGTCTCGGTGCCCACCGCGAGCGGGGCCAGGGCCGCCGCCACGCCGGCGGCCGAGCCCGAACTCGACCCGGACGGGTTGCGGTCGAGCGCGTACGGGTTGACGGTCTGGCCGCCGAGCGTGGACCAGCCGCTGGTCGAGTGGGTCGACCGGAAGTTCGCCCACTCCGACAGGTTGGCCTTGCCGATGATGACCGCGCCGGCCTCGCGCAGCCGCCTGACCACGAACGCGTCGCCGGGCTCGGCCGCCAGCAGCGCCGGCGACCCCGCGGTGGTCGGCATGCCCGCGACCTGGACGTTGTCCTTGACCAGCACGGGTATGCCGTCGAGCGGCCCGCGCGGCCCGTTCGCGGCCCGGGCCGCGTCGCTGGCCGCGGCTTCGGCCAGGGCGCCCAGGTTGACCGTGATGACCGCGTGCAGCGCCGGGTTCAGGCGGTCGATGCGCTCCAGGTAGAAGCCGGTCAGCGCGGCGGAGCTGAGCTCGCCCGCGGCCATCGCGGCCCGCATCTCGGTCACCGACGCCTGGCCTGCGCCGAGGGAGGTGCCCAGGATCTCATCATTGAAGTCCGGCATGCGGGAAGGATAACGGGGCGACGGCCCGTCATGGTATGGCGGTAAGTGGCCGGAAATGATCTACCGGCGGGTAGCGCGCAGGCCCTCGCTGATGGCATGGCCGGCCGCGCGGACCTGGCCGATGAGCTTGTGCTGCAGCGGTGCGGGCGCGCGGACCAGCGGAGACGGGACGGTGACCACCGCGATCATGCGCTTGCCCTGCAGCACCGGGGCGGACACCGCCCACACGCCCTTCTCGATCTCCTCTTCGCTGACCGCGTACCCTTGCCGCCCGGCCAGCGCGACCCGCTCCTCGAGACGGGCCGCGGCCTCGGGATCGCGGGCGGCCAGCGGGACCAGGTAGTCCCGGCGGACGTCCGGGGGCAGGCCGGCCAGCAGCAGCCGGGCGCTGGCCCCGCGCTCGAGCGAGAGCGGCTGGCCGGGCTCGAAGGAGATGCGCAGCCGCTGAGCCGACTGGACCCGGTGCACGCACACCGCGGACCGGCCGATCAGCCGGACCAGGATGACCGTCTCCCCGGTCTCGGCAGCCAGGTCGTGCATGACCGGATCGGCGATGTCGATGATGCTCTCGGCGGCTTCGGCGGCCCGGGCCAGCCCGATGAGCCGGGCCGACAGCCGGTAGCTGCCGCGCTCGTCGCCGGCCAGCAGGCCGGTCTCCCGCAGCAGCGTGATGTACCGGTAGACGCTGGGCAGCGCGATGCCGGTGGCGGCGGCCAGGTCGCGCGCGGTGAGGGTGTTCTTGTCCGCCGTGAAGGCCAGCATCAGGGCGAGGACGCGGCGTGCACCCTCGCAGCCGTGGGCGGCGCTCGCCTCCGGGGGCATCTTGACTGCCGAGGCTCTGGCCATCGCCCCTTCTCGGTTGGTCAGAATGTGACTATCGGCTGATGATAATAACGACCGTTTGTGTATACCGTCAACGTGTACACCACTTTTGTGCGTAATAACTGCGAAATAGGCTAGCTGGCCGGCGATTGGCTCACGCGCCCGGCGATTGGCTCACGCGCCCGGCGATTGGCTCAGGTGGCCGGCGGCTCGCTCAGGTGGCCGGGATGAGCAGGCGGGCGCCGACGGCGAGGGCGGCCAGGGACACCAGGACGAACAGGGTCACCCAGACGCCGCGGGCGACGCCGGTCAGCCGGGCGAGCTGGTCGGCGTCCGACGGGCCTCTTCCCGGACGGCTTGCCCGGCTTGGTCGGCCTGGTCGGCTTGGCCGGCGGCGGGGCAGCTCGAGGACCGGGCGCAGGCCGCCCAGCAGCAGGAACCACGCGGCCAGGTAGGCGAATCCGGCCTGCACGGCGGCCGAGGCGAAGTAGCTGACCGCGAACACCGCGGCCGCGGTGGCCAGCACCGCCACCGCCCCGAACGCGTTGCGCACGGCCAGGAACGTCGCGGCCAGCAGCACCAGGGACACCCACAGCATCGCGGTCTGGTGCCGCGCGGCCAGCAGGGCGGCCGCGCCCGCACCCAGCAGCGACGGGGTCACGTATCCCGCGGCGGCCGTCGCCACCAGGCCGGGACCGCGCCGCCTGCCGCGCGAGTAGGTCACCCCGGAGCTGTCCGTGTGCAGCCTGATCCCGTCCAGGCGCCGCCCGGACAGGACCGACACCAGCGCGTGGCCGCCCTCGTGTGCGATCGTGATCACCTTTCCCGCTACCCGCCAGGACTCGGTGTTCACGACGATGAGCAGGGCCGCCACGCCGGTGACCGCCACGACCCAGGCGGGCGGCAGCGGCTGGCTGGAGTAGATCCGCTCCCAGAGCCGGCTCAGGATGGTCACGGGGCCGGGAGCCAGGAGACGTGGCCGGCCAGCAGCGCGTAGCCGACGAAGGTGACCGCGTCGATCAGCGTGTGCGCCACGATCAGCGGCATCACCCGGCCGTACTTGCGGTAGAAGATGCCGAAGATGACGCCCATGGCGGCGTTGCCGGCGAACGCGCCGACGCCCTGGTACAGGTGGTAGGAGCCGCGGATCACCGCGCTGATCGCGATGGCCGCGCCCGGCCTGACGCCGAGCTTGTCCAGCCGGCTCAGCAGGTACCCGACGACGACGACCTCTTCGAGGATGCCGTTCTGCGCGGCGGACAGCACCAGCACCGGGAAGCGCCACCAGACGGCCGGGAGGTTCTCGGCCACGACGTTCAGCTCGACGCCGGCGTGATAGGCGATCAGGTACAGGCCGAGCCCGGCGCCGCCGATCACCGCGGCCAGCGCGGCGCCCCAGGCCAGGTCCTTGCCCGGCTGGCTGGCGTCCACGCCGATCGCCTTCGGCCCCTCGCCCGCGCGGGCCAGCAGGTAGAACACGAGCAGCACCGGGGCCAGCGACAGCGTGATGTTGGTGAGCTGCAGGAACAGGTCGAGCAGCGGGCGGCCGGGGGCCAGCGTGCCGTGCACGATCACGGCCTGCTTGCTGACGGCCTGCTGCGCGGTCAGCGAGCCGATGTACTGGACCAGGGCGTAGATGCCGCTGGCGCCCAGGGAGACGGCGAAGACGGTGATGATCTCCCAGATCTGGAGCTTGCGGGCTGCGCGCTGGGACGGCGGTCCGGGGGCGCGGCGGCGGCTGCGGTCGGCGGCGGCGTCCGGCGGCCGGCAGGCGGCGCCGCGTCCTCGCGTGAGCTCGTGGAGGTCTGGTCCGTCATCGTCATTCAGTATCGCCCGGCCGGGGCGATGCCCGGCCCGGTTCTGCCCCGGATGGCCCGCACTCCGGTGAGCCACTAAGCTCAGTAGGTCAGTACCGGGCGCGCCGTTCGGCACGTAATACCTAGCAGAGGTCACCATGGTCCAGCGCTACCCGACGAGCGGTAAGTCCTTTATCGAGGTGCAGCGGCCTCCTGCTCCCCCCTCCGTGCTGAACGCGGTCAAGCTCATGTACGTCGGAGCGGCGGTCAGCACGGTCAGCCTGGTCATCTCGCTGGCCGACATCAGCGGGACCAAGGCCGCGATCAAGAAGGCCCGCCCCAACCTCACCGCGACCCAGATCAGCCAGCTCAACACGCTTCATCATCACCCTGGCCGTCGTGTCCGGCCTGGTCGGGATCGCGCTGTGGCTGTGGATGTCGTGGGCGAACGGCCAGGGCAAGAACTGGGCGCGCATCGTGTCCACGGTGCTGTTCGGCCTGGCCACCCTGGACCTGTTCGGCGTGTTCAGCCAGCCCAAGACGGTGCTCGGCCTGGTGTTCCCCGTGCTGACCTGGCTCGTCGGCCTGGGCGCGGTGTTCCTGCTGTGGCGGCCCGATTCGAGCGCGTTCTTCAAGCCGCAGGGGATGGCGTGAGCTCTTTCGCCGTCCTGTCCGCCGTCCCGACGCTGTTCGCCGACGACGGCGAGGTCGACCCGGGCGCCAACCGCGCGCTGTACAAGTTCCTGGCCGGGCTGCTGGACGGGCTGTTCGTGGCCGGGAGCACGGGCGAGTTCCCGGCCCTGGACGACGCGGAACGGCTCTCGCTCATCGAGCTGGCCCTGGACGAGGCGGGGCCGGATCGCGTCATCGCGCACATCGGCGCCCCCGACGCCCGCCACTCCGCCCGGCTAGCCCGGGCCGCGGTGGCGCTCGGCGCCACCCGGATCGCGGCGATCACGCCGTACTACCTGCCCGCACGCCCCGACGAGCTGATCGCCCACTACCGCCGGATCCGCGACGCCGCGGCCGGCGCCGAGCTCTACGCCTATATTTTTTCCGAACGGACCGGCCTTCCCGTGTCCCCTCCCCTGTTCGCCGAGGTGGCGTCGGACGCGGGCCTGGCCGGCGCCAAGATCAGCGGATCCTCGGCGGCCAGCCTGGCCGACTACATCGCGGCCGCGCCGGGCCTGCGGATCTACTCCGGCGACGACACGAACCCCGCCGCCACCATGCGGGCCGGAGGGGTCGGCGTGGTCTCCGGCCGCAGCGGCGCCTACCCGGAGATCTACGCGTCGTCTCGTTTCAGCGCTCGCGGGGGGCGACGCCGAGGCGGCGTCGCGGCTGCAGCGGACGCTGGACCGGATCGTCGCGCTCGGCGCGAGCATCGGCCGGGTCAAGCACGCGCTCGCGCTACGCGGGCTCGGCGGCACCACGGCCCGGATGACCGTCGACCCGCCGTCCGCCGAGACGGCCGCCTTCATCGCCGAGCTGGTCGCCGAGCTGCCCGCGCCCTGAGTTCTGGGGTTGCGGCTTGCGCGGGGCCCGGGCCTGCCGAGTCTGTGTCAGCCGGGGTAAGGCCCACACCAGACATCTCAGGGAGCGGCTCGGGCGCGTGAACCTGGGGCCGGGGTGGCGCGTCATGTGTGTAGAGGTCCGGCGTTAGCGGGGCGCCGGACCTCAAAATGCTCGGCAATCGTGCGGGTGCCGGGCAGCAGGCCCGGCGAGAGCGGGGCACCGGATAGCTGGCCGGTGTGAGCGGGGCGCCGGGTCCTGGTCAGGTGGCGTTGAGTCTGACGCCAGGTTGTCAGGCCTGCTGGGGCTGGGCGTCCAGGACTTCGTGGGCGCGGTCGATCAGCACGGGGACGGCCAGGCCTTCCTGTTCGAAGCCTTCGCCGACCGTCTTGTGCTGCAGGTAGCGGGCGTGAATGCCCTCAAGGACCACGGCGAGCTTGAAGTAGCCGAACGCCATGTAGTAGCCGATCCGCGAGATGTCACGTCCGGTGCGGCGGGCGTACTCGGCGGCGAATTCGGCCCGGGTCCAGAACCCGGGGCTGGCGGTGGCGTCCGTGGACACCCCGCGCGTGGCGGCGGGCGATCCGGCCGGGGTGAGCCAGCCTTCCTCGCCGGGATCGGTCCAGTAGACCAGGGTCAGGCCGAGGTCGGCCAGCGGGTCGCCCAGGGTCGCCATCTCCCAGTCCACGACGGCCGTGATGTCCGGCCGCGGCGACAGCGTGACCAGCACATTGTCCAGCCTGAAGTCCCCGTGGACGAGCGTCACCTCGCCCTCGGCGGGCAGCGCGGCGGTGAGCCGGCCGACCAGCTCGCTGTAGCCCGGCATCTCCCTGGTCGCCGACAGCTCCCACTGCCGCTGCCAGCGGTCGAGCTGGCGTCGCAGGTACCCGGCGCCGCGGCCCAGGTCGCCGAGCCCGACCGCCGCGACGTCCACGCCGTGGATCGCGGCGAGCATGTCGGCCAGGCGCCGGGACAGGTCCGCGGCCTGCGGCTCGGCCAGCGCGGCGGTGTCGGCGCGGGTGCGCAGCACCACGCCGGGCACGTGCTCCATCACGTAGAACGGCGCGCCGATCACGTCCTCGTCGGCGCAGGCCGCCACCAGCGGGGCTACCGGCACCCGCGTGCCGGCCAGCGCGGACAGCACGCGGAACTCCCTGGACATGTCGTGCGCGGTGGGCAGCACGTGGCCGAGCGGCGGCCTGCGCAGCACCAGCAGCCGACTGCCGGACGGCGCCGAGACGCTCAGCCGGTAGGTCAGGTTGGAGCGGCCGCCCGCGATGAGCTGGACGTCGGTCAGCTCGAGCGGCCCGTCCTCGATCTGCTCGTTGAGCCAGCGCTCCAGGCGCCCGGGGCTGGAAATTCCCGGAGGAGGATTGGTTACGGTCATGGTCTTCCGAATCGTAGAACGGAACAGAACGGAAATCTTCTCGTCCCCACCTCTGGACTAATCACCGGCGCTGACGTAAGCAGGTGAAAGGGAGCTAGAAGGTCTAGACCGCTCGATCTTTGGGGAGGACCTCCGTGGCTGACGCGTGGATGCCGAGCGCGAGGTGCATACGGGCCGAGACCGACGGGGGACAACTAGGGGGAGGCGCGCCGCGGGTCGTCTGGCTGACCCTGGGGGCTGACGGCCGCGTCGTTTCTGTGTGGTCGGCCGCGCAGCGGCTCAACCAGGAAAGCCGGCCGTGCCACCTGGTGTGGGATCCGCTGACCGGTGACATCGCGCAGCTGCTGCCGATCGTTCGGGCCGGGTGTGCGCTCGGTACTCCGGAGGACCTGGAGTACGCGCCGGACAAGCTGCCGCACCGGCAGGCCGGGGTGAACCGCGAGGGCCGGCTGTGCGTCCAGATCGGGGTGCTCGGCTCGGCCAAGGACCCGTTCACCAGCTATCAGATGATCGGGCTGGGCGAGATCCTCGGCTGGCTCGACTCCTGGCAGATCCCCCGGCGCTGGCCGGCCGGGCAGCCGGCCCCGTACCGGCAGGCGGCCAGGCCGCGCAGCCGGGCGTTGTGGGCCCTGGGCGGGCACTTCGGCGCGTCGCAGGTACCCGAGTGCGAGAGCATCGGCCCCGGCGGCATCGACATCGACCAGCTCATCAGCGCCGACACGATCACGCCCGACCTGGCCGAACCGGCGCTCGCCCAGGCGACCCCCATCCGCCTGGGTTCCCGCGCCGCCCACGAGGTCCCGGCCTCGCTGAGCGTCGCCGGGGTCTAGCCGTCTGGGGATGATCGCGGCACGTAACCTGAGAGATCGTGAGCCTCTCTAGTACTGCGCGCACCGAGTTGCACCGGCACCGGGAGCGGGGACGCACCGACCGCGATGACCTCTATGCCGTGCTGGACGCCGGGCTGATCTGCCACCTGGGGGTCATCGCCGGCGGCGTGCCGCGGGTGCTGCCGACCGGATACGGCCGCCTGGACGACATCCTCTACCTGCACGGGTCGTCGGCGAACTCGACGTTCATGGCCGGGGCCGGCCGGGAGGTCTGCGTGACCGTCACGCACCTGGACGGGTTCGTCTGCGCCCGGTCCGTGTTCAGCCATTCGATGAACTACCGCAGCGCGATGATCTACGGCGTGGCGCGGCTGCTCACCGATCCCGCGGAGAAGACGCTTGCCCTGCGCACCATCACCGAGCACCTGACTCCGGGGCAGTGGTCCTACGCACGCCAGCCCACCAGGAAGGAGCTGGCCGCGACCTCGGCGCTGGCGCTGCCGCTCACCGAGGCGTCGGTGAAGATCCGGACCGGCGGCCCGTCCGACGAACCGGAAGACTACGAGATGGACGTGTGGGCCGGCGTGGTGCCGGTCTCGATGACGTTCGGGGAACCGGAGCCCGATGATGCCCTGCGGCCCGGGATCGCCGTGCCGCGGCACATCCGGGACCGTGGGTGAGACGGTCCGCGGTTTCCGGGGCTCGGGGCGTGTGCGGTGACACGCGGGACGTGGTGGAGCCGGGGGACAACGACATCGTTGTCACAACGATGTCGTCTGGTGCAGACACGTTGCCACAACGACGTGGTTGGCAGGCGAGCCGCCCGCGGGCGTGATCGGGTTCCGGGGGCGCGCAGCACGGTCCGTTATGTAAAAAAGGTTTTAGCCATAAGGTGTATGGGTGAACGACCGGCTCGTGTGGATCGACTGCGAGATGACCGGGCTTGATATCGAGCGAGACGCCCTCATCGAGATCGCGTGCCTGGTGACCGACGCGGAGCTCAACCTGCTCGACGAGGGCATCGACCTGATCATCAAGCCGCCGGCGGAGGCGCTCGCCGGGATGCCGGAGGTGGTCCGCGAGATGCACACCACGTCCGGGCTGCTGGCCGAGCTGCCCAGCGGGATCCCGCTCGCCGAGGCGGCCGAACGCGTGCTCGGCTACGTGCGCGGCCACGTCACCGAGCCCAAGAAGGTGCCGCTGTGCGGTAACTCCATCGCCACCGACCGCTGGTTCATCGCGCGCGACATGCCCGAGCTCGACGCGTACCTGCACTACCGGATGGTCGACGTGTCCAGCATCAAGGAACTGGCGCGCCGCTGGTTCCCGCGCGCCTACTTTGCCTCCCCGGCCAAGCACGGCGGGCACCGGGCGCTGGCCGACATCAGGGAGAGCGTGCAGGAGCTGCGGTACTACCGCGAGGCGATCTTCGTGCCGCAGCCGGGACCGGATTCGGCGACCGCGCGCGAGATCGCCGCGCGCTACACCCAGCAGCCTGACGCGCAGGGCGCGTCCGGTGGCGCGCGCGACTGACGCGCGGCGGGCGGTGGGCCGCTATACTTCTGCTGGGCCGCGCGATGTCCCTCGGGGCAGCGCGCGTTCTTCTGTCGCCTGGCCGTACGGCCGGGCGACGATGGTGGGCGTAGCTCAGTTGGTTAGAGCACCAGGTTGTGGTCCTGGGTGTCGGGGGTTCGAGTCCCCTCGCTCACCCCATCGTTTACAGCGGGTGACCTGCAGGTTTGATGGGAGCCCCAAGTTTTTACTAACCGATTGGTTAGCATTTTTGTTAGCATACCTGTGTGACGTCGATCACATGGAGTCTTATGGAGTGCGGTGTAGTACTGCGTCGTGCAGTGTTCAGGCCTTACCTATGCGCCTTGTTAGCCGCTGATGGCGGGCCGGCGAAGCGGTACGCTGACGCCAGCACCCCAAGCGGCTGGCGTCATGGCGGGACTCCTCCATATTGGCAACTATGGAGTAACTCAAGGCGCCGGGCGCGAGGGGCGAGCACGTACCTAGCTGGCACCGGGTATCTACACGGCCCCTGCATAAACAAGAGGGTCTCCCGCGCGCGCCGGTGTCATCATGGACTGAGGCGCCGCGCGCGTCGTTGTCAGAAATCCGAAAGAGGGACCCTTCTGTGGCGAGTGCGCCTAGCCAACCGCCCCGACCCAGCGCCGACTACCCAGATCGCATCTCGCGCCACACATTCGAGCAGCTGGTCTCTGTGCGTGGGGAAGGCGACGAATGGGACTTCAAAGCCACGTTGGGCAACCCCGCGAGTACTTCCGCCCGAGTCAACCTCGCGAAAGATGCGCTTGCCTTCTGCAACCTACCGGCTGGCGGAACGATCATCGTCGGCGTTACGGATGACTACGAGCGCGTCGGCTTGCAGGCCGCGGAGAAGATCGACACCACGGTCATTCGCAGGGCGATTGAGAAGTATATAGACGGCGACTTCATTGTGGTGGCGGCCGAGCACACCCTGGTCGAGTCCGGGGCGAACGAGGAGAAGCGGTACGGAATCATCCACTTCCGGCGCCGCTTCGCTCAGCCCGTGCTAGCAGCGCTGGATGGCCAGATCACGAACGACAGGCCGCCGCTCTTCCGCTCAGGTGACATCCTCATTCGTCGGGGCGCCGCCAGCATCAGGGCGAACTCCGGCGACGTCAGGCGCCTGTTCACGAACAGCATCGTCCACGAGGAACGCGTTAGGGCAGTGAACGAATTGTGGAGCTGCCTGGTCGAGCAGCGGCGCCTCATGGGAGGCGTCGAGTACCTGTATGACATCCTGGCTGACTCCGAGTATCCGGACGTCATCACCAGGTCTAATCTCCGCGTCTCGCTCGGGCAGCTGACGGAGGGTCAGCATGCCGCGCAGCTCGACCGCCTCGGGCTACGCGTGAGCCTGGTCAGGCCGCATATCCCGGAACAGCTGTATCAGCAGTACAGGGCCTGCGCCGCCTTCGTGGGAAGGCTGCACATGAAAGCGATACGGCAACGCGATGCTGGCGTCTTCATACCCTGGACCGAATTGGACGACGGGTCACCTGATCTGCCGCTGCGCCATCTGGCGCTGGAGCTCATGCCGCAGGACGAACTCGATGGCTATTGGACCGGCCGGGCCACTGGCGTCGGCACGCACCGCCCGGTCCGGCCGGTCATCGATGCTGCTGAACGTGGCGTGCTTAGCGCCATCAGCCTCGTGCTGAGCGGCCTGGGATAGCGCGCGACAAGCCAGGCTGGCTCAGCGATTCGACGTCGCTACCTGGCCCATCCCACGGTTTCTCCCGGTCTCCGTCTTGACAGGATCAGGCTGCCAGCGAGTGCTCCCGGCGCGAGGATGCCGCCGGTAACGGGCTGTGGGCTGGCTGCCGGGGGCGAGGACGACATCCCTGATCCGCCTCGGCCGCTGCTTCTGCTGCCTCCTGACCGCACGGGGGCCGACCACACGCTCAGCGTCGAGCAGCCCGGTCAGAATCCCGAGCTCCGCCGCGGCGCCGACGACGAACGCGCCGCTAGCCGAACCACCGGGCTGTAGCTGCTCTTGGTCGTCCCGGAATCGGTCGTTTCCGGGACACTGGCCACCCTAGGGTCACCAGGGCCTAGTTCCCTGGTCCGCCCGCGGGCAACCTAGAAGCCAGAGCATGCAAGGAGGCCTCCCGCGCCAACGGGAGACCTCCTGGGTCCGGTGCGTGTCCGGGCTAACAGACTCTGCGCCGGGGAGCCGCACTTGATATGTGCGCTCACCTATTAAGAGGTGCGCCAGACCGAGACCTGACACCGGGCCGGGAATCTTTTGGGCGCCGCCCACCGAGTAAATCGGCCGGCCCAAGATCGTGAACAACGCACTGTCTGCCGAGACTAGTCTCGGGGCGTGTCGCCTGGTAATGATGAACGCAGGCGTCGAGGCCGCCCGGTGGCGCCAACTACCGGCAGCGGCGCAACGGCGCAAGACGTGTCCGGGCTACTGACTGAAGGGGATCGCCGTGGTCACATCTGGAGTGCACACCCGCACAACATCTGAACGGCGAACGCAGCTTTGGCTGTACATCCGCCTTGTTGGCGCGGCAATTGTTACCGCTCATTGACTAGTACGCTGACCTCGAGCACGTAACGGCATGACATGGTCAGCCAACAGACCGGTTCACAAAGAGAACCGACACAGACCTCGGTACCGGCGCTACGAACCAAAGCTGTGAGACAGCCTTGGATTCCCTGGGCTGGAAAGCTCGGCGTTGTTGTCGGCGTCTTCGCTGCGGGCGTTCTCCTCGGTTCAAGTAACCCTACCTGGCGTCATACGTGGAGCACACTGGGTTGGAGACTCGTCCATCTCACCGGGTCCGTCCAGCTAGGGATCACCATTTTTCTGGTCACAGTTGCGGCCGGAGTGATCGTCATGACCAGGCTGGTCTGGCGGGCTGGCAACAAGGTCATCGAGGATGCTCAGTCTCAGAAAGAAAAAGAGCGGGCCTACAAGCTCGTTGCGGCAACTCTCCTCAAAGCGCTGCGAGTCTCTAGCCAAAACGCGATCTTCAACCAAGAAAGAGACATCTTTAGCCAAGAGCGAGACGGCGCGCCCTAACGCCTCAGGCGCACCACCGCGTGCCTGTGCCCGCACGGGCCGACAGACGTCCAGCTCGGTAGAGGCCAACGGGGCGCGCCTAGTCCTGGTCCGCCCTGCACGACCGCGGGCGACCTAGAAGCCAGAGCATGCAAGGAGGCCTCCCGCGCCAACGGGAGACCTCCTGAGTCCGGTGCGTGTCCGGGCTAACAGACTATGCGCCGGGAGCCGCACTTGATATGTGCGCTCACCTATTAAGAGGCGCGCCAGACCGAGACCTGACACCGGGCCGGCAATCTTTTTCGGTCGGCACTCGGGGGTGCGCAAGAAGGGTTTCGGGCGCCGCCCACCGAGTAAATCGGCCGGCCCAAGATCGTGAACAACGCACTGTCTGCCGAGACTTGTCTCGGGCCGCGTCGCCTGGTAATGATGAACGCAGGCGTCGAGGCCGCCCGGTAGCGCCAACTACCGGCAGCAGCGTAACGGCGCAAGACGTGTCCGGGCTACTGACTGAAGGGGATCGCCGTGGTTGCCTTGTACTGTCGTGTCTCGCCCTGAGCGGCCGATCGATCCGCATTGGCCGCTTGCATCTTTCGCGAGCGGCTTGCGGGCGTTGCGGGATGAGCGTGGCATCAAGTACCGGCAGATGTCCCGCCGAACTCACTATTGCGTGACTGCGCTGGCGGGTGCGGCCAGCGGCCAGTACCTGCCTACCTGGGAAGTCACCCAGGCCTTCGTCCTTGCATGTGGCGGTTCCGTCGACGACTGGCACCGCCGATGGTGTGAGGCGCGGGATCTGGTGCGAGGCCCGAATGGCGTGAGTCATGGATAGCCCGGCCGCCGACCCGGTCGGTTCTACATCGGCTTTTGCTGATGAACTTCTCGGCATCATGGAAGATGCTGGCGTTCGCAGGCTAGCCCTACATCGGGCAGGTAGTCCCGACCTCGCCGAAGACGCGCTTAACGAGGCCTACTGTGCCGTTGCCGCAGTACGTGAACCTGCGAGGATCGAGAACCTCAAGGCATACTTCTGCAAAGTCCTTATCAATGAAACAGCACGGCTGCGCCGGGAGATGGCGATTCCGGCCGGAGATCTCACTGAGATGTCGAATCTCTGGCAAGCTCCAGCGTCGACGAGCGACGGCTTGGAACGTCATGTACACCTGAGCCTACTTACAGAGGCGTTGTTCGCGCGTCTCGGGACTCACCGCGACGAGTGGCGACCAGCTATTCCAGGACGCCTGTCCAACCTGGATGGTTACCGAGCCGCAATACCGCCTCGCTCCCATGAACCAGACCGCTACCGTGCCGTGATCGCCGTCGCCGCCGAACAGGTCCTGCGCGACGCGATCGACGGCGTGTCCGGCGAGTCTGATTCCAACGACGCCTTCCGCGCGGCCTACCCGGAGTACTTCGACCAGCCAGGTGCCACGCCCAACACCTTGCACCAGCGCTTCCGCCGGGCCCGCGAGGACGTGAAGGCGCTGCTGCAGACCGTCGTCAGCCGGGACGAACTTTCCTGAGCCAGCCGACCGGCGCCGCTAACTGCTTTGGTGCTCCCCGACCCGTAGCCTTCGCCCATGTCGCTCATCGCCGCGACGGTATTCGTCGCCATAGCAACCACGATCCTCGCCGTCGGCGCCATCGTCACAGCTGTCTTCGCGTTCCTGGCATTCGGCAAGCAGTCACAAGAAGTAGGCATCCTCCAGCAGCAAATGAATGAACATCAGCAGGCGCTGGAACACGAGGCAGCCGAGCGCCACAGAGAGCAAGCATCACGGGTCTGGGTTCTAATGGCACCCGACGACGACATCACAAAGCGCGACTTTCCAGCCAAACGGCTCGGCCGCGAGGAAACGGCAGATGAAGCCGTGAACGGCCCAGCGCTCGAGGCAATGGTTACCAACGCCAGCGAGCAGCAGCAGCCGATCTACGACGCGAGGCTGTACTGGCACTGCGGCTCAGGGCTGTACGGCACGCCCAACCCCGAAGTGCTGGGTGCCGTACCCGGCTATGAGAGAACAGCCCGCAGCCGGAATTTTCCGCCCGCCACCGATCTGGCCGCTTGCGGTGCCTTCCTTACCTTCCGCGATGCTACTGGCTTCGCCTGGATGCGCGCACCAGGCGGTACCCTCACGGAGCACGCGCCCGGCGAGCTACACGATGCCGCCTTGGCAGCCGTCTGGGCTCTCGCAGACCCGACGTTCAAAGCGCGCCCTCAGTCGCATTGATCGCGCGCGGCCGCTCAAATGGGCTCGCGGCACCATCCAGCGCGTAAACAACGACTAGGGAAAACTCGGCTAGCGGACCGGGCGCGCGTCACGGGCAGCGGCGAGCTGCCACCGCTTGCGGCATTCCCGGCACGACGCCTCGTCCGGGGTGAACACGTCCACGCGGCGGCCTGCCCAGAACCCGCACAGCATGACCGTGCGGCCGGCCCTTACCAGCTGCGTGATCAGGTTGCCCGGGTGCCACGGATTCGGGTGATACGAGGTGCGCCGGTTCGCGTTCACGATGTGCGTGGACTCCCGTCCGCCCCCCGCCGTGTTCACGACGTAATACCGGTTCCTGAACATGTTCCTGTCTCCTTCCTAGCTGTCACGCCAGGTAGGCAGCGACGGCGTAGGCGGCGTAGCGGTCCAGGCTGTCGCGGGAGTGATCGTACCGGCGGGTGGTGCGGGGATCTTTGTGGCCGGCGTAGTCCTGCACGTCGCGCAGCGAGGCGCCGGCGTCCAGGGCGAAGGTGATCGCCGAATGGCGCAGTGAGTGCGGCGACAGCTGCTCCCACGCGCCGACCCCGGCCGTGCGGGCCAGGCGGCGCACCAGCTCCCACAGGTGGCCCTGGCGGAGCCTGTCCGCCGGTGGCGGTGGCCAGCAGCGGCCCGCTCAGCTGCCGCCACTCCCCTGCCCCGGCCCGCTGCGCCCGGTCGGCCAGGTAGGCCTCCAGGGCCGCCACGGTGGCCGGGGTGAGCGGGATCTTCGCCTTCCGGCCGCCCTTGCGGACCACCCGCAGCACCCGGTGGCCGGCAGTCCTCGCCGAGGTCGGCGATGTCGGCGGCGCAGGCCTCATCCACGCGCAGGGCGTTGTGCAGCAGCAGCCGCACCACCGCCGCGGTGCGCAGCGCCTGGGCGCCGGTGTCGGCGTCGGCGGCGGCGACCAGGGCCCGGGCCTGGTCCCGGTCCAGGCCCACCGTGGCCGTGTAGTCCGGGATCCACCACCGGCCGGGCCACGCCCTCGGTGGGAACCCGGCCGATCAGGTCATGGGCCGCGCAGTACCGGTAAAACGAGGACAGCGCCGACAGGCGGCGGCGCACGCTGGAGGCCGCCGCTCCCGCGTCGAGCTGGGTGGCGGCCCACAGGTCCACGTGCACCCGCCCGGCCGCCAGCGCGTCGGTCTCCCGCTCGGCGAGCCAGCCGAGCCAGGCCACCACGTCCGCGGCGTAGGCGCGGCGGGTGCGCGCCGACCGCAGCCCGGTCAGCCACGCCGACACCAGGAGCTGCTCCCGCTCCCCCAGCTCGCCGACCACCGGCAGCTCCGCCCGCACCCGGCCGCAGCAGCTCGCCCGCCACCGCCGCCGGGCCCGCGCCCGGCGCGGCCGCGGAGACGGGCGCGGGCAGTCGTTCGAGGTCACCTGGCATGGCCCGGATGGTAGCGCCGGGCACCGACATTGACCGGGTGATACAGCGGGTTATCACCCGTGGGATCAGCGAGACAGAAGGTCCCGCGCCCGGAAACCTGCGGGTGTTCAGGAGCTGGCTAGCCCTCCGTACGCTCCTGATCGGCCGCAGCGCGGATGGTCTCGGTGACGACGACCTCGACGACGTGGTCCGGCGCAGCGGCCTGGCCCTGGTCGTGCCGGGTGACCCGGACGGTTCGGGCGACCACCTCCGCCGCCGGCTGGGCGGTGCGTTTCTTCAGGTCGTTGTAGACGGTCCAGGCAAGGCTGGCGATGGCGACGATCAGGCTGGCCAGCGCGATTGGGTCTACGTACTGCGGCGGCGCGGACGGGGACTCCCGGGTGGCCAGGACCGCCTCAACCTCGACCACCAGGCCAGGCGCGGCCTCGGCCTGGAGTTGCTGCGCCGCCGCTCGGGCCGCGATGCCGACCGGGTCGTTCATTGGCCTGCTCCTTCGGGCGTGTCTCCGGGATCCGGGCGGTAGGAGCGGACGTAGTCGCGTACGGCGCCGGGCAGCGGGCCGCCGGTGACCTTCTGCCAGCAGCGCCTCCAGCGCCTTAATCCCCAGCTGATGGGTCAGCCGGGCCAGGTGATCGGGACCTGGCCCGGTGGATGGATGCGGGAAGTCATCGAAGAGCGCCACGCACCGGACCGTCCACTCCAGCGCCTGATCGGAATTGCCACGTGCCTCGGCGAGCAGCCCGAGCTGCCCGTAGCTGTTCGCCATCGCGCGCCGGTCGCCGAGCTCCTCCTCGATGGCCAGGGACCGGGCGTACCACTCCGCGGCCTCATCCAGCCGCCCCCGCCGCTGCGCGACCATGCCGAGCTGGTGGTAGCTGCTGGCCATTCCGGGCCGGTCGCCGAGCTCCTCCTCGATGGCGAGGGACCGGGCGTACCAGTCCGCGGCCTCATCCAGCCGCCCCCGCTCCTGCGCGATCATGCCGAGCTGGTGGTAGCTGATGGCCATGTCCGGGCCGGTCGCCGAGCTCCTCCTCGATGGCCAGGGACCGGGCGTACCAGTCCGCGGCCTCATCCAGCCGCCCCCGCCGCTGCGCGACCGTGCCGAGCTGGTGGTAGCTGCTCGCCATTCCGGGCCGGTCGCCGAGCTCCTCCTTGATGGTCAGGGACTGGGCGTACCAGTCCGCGGCCTCATCCAGCCGCCCCCGGTCCTGCGCGACCGTGCCGAGCTGGTGGTAGCTGCTCGCCATCTTCGGGCCGGTCGCCGAGCTCCTCGGTGATGGCCAGGGACCGGGCGTACCAGTCCGCGGCCTCATCCAGCCGCCCCCGCAGGTGCGCGACCATGCCGAGCTGGTGGTAGACTCACCGCAAGATGTCCTTGCCGCTGCGGCGATGGTTCGGCTGGGCCTGCAGCATCGCCAGGATCTCGCGGTAGGTTTGCTCGGCCTGCATCCGGCCGTCCGGCTGTCCGTCTGCCGCTGGCCTTGCGCGCCGACGAAGAACAGCCACAGGGCCCCGGCGGCGCTGTCCAGTCCGGGGTGGGACACCGTCGGTGTCTTCTGTGGCCGGCGGACCCGGTCGGTCCAGGCGGCGGCTTCCGCGCAGAGGCCGCGAGTGTCCCAGTACGCATCAAGCGGCCGGACGATGCCGCTTGCGCCTCGGCCCAGGCGTGCCGGTCCAGGGCGTAGCCGAGCATCGCGCCCAGGGTGCGCCGCTGCAGCCCGATGATGGTGTAGGCGAGGGCGGCGTTCCCGGATTCGATCTGCCGCGGTCAGCCACTCGCTGAAGGCGGCGCAGGCGGCGCAGCAGGGCCTGCTGGCGGCGGCCCGCTGCCGTCGTAGCCGGCGGGGTCCTCGGTGTGCCATCCGGCGGCGAGGTAGCCGGGCAGGGCCGGGTGGATCTGGTACATGCCGCCGCCGAGGCCGGTCAGCAGCCCGACCCGGCCGCGGCGTCCTGGAGCACCGCCGTCCACTCCTGCCTGCTGACCCCGGCGAACCGGTCCGGCACCCCTCGGCGGCGGAGAAGAGCCGTCAGGACGTCCTCGTCGGCGACGCCGTGGAACAGGCTGACCGCCGGGAGCAGCCGCCTGGTCTGCCGGGACCAGGTGGGCGAAGGAGTAGGTGATGCATGGCCGGCAGGGAGGACAGCCGGCCCGCCCGGCCGTCGTCCTCGGCCGGGCAGCGGGGTGGTGCCCTGCAGCCCGGCCAGCAGGTCTGCCGGGTCGGTGGCTGTCCAGGCGGGGCAGGGTGAGCCGCATCGCCAGCGGGTGGCCGTCCAGCCAGTCCAGCAGCTCCCCGAACGACCGGCGCTCCCGCGGCCGCTGCGCGGCCGGGAACGGGTGCCAGCAGGTCACCCAGCGTACTCGGCGGCCTCGGCCCGGTTCAGCCCGCCCCCGACCCGTGATCCGGCGGACCTGGCCGAGCCAGCCCTCCTCCGGCGCGGCTGGTGATCAGCACCGCGCTGCGGGAGTGATCCCGCACCCACGTCCAGGAAGTCCCGCAGCTGCGCGCAGCCCGCCTCGTCCAGCGGCGGGGTCGCCGCCGGCCGGGTCGGGCATCTCCCGGACCGACTCGAAGTTGTCCCACACCAGCAGCGCCCGGTACTGTCCCAGCAGCCGCTTCACCGCCTCCAGCCGCTGCGGCGGCGTCCAGCCGGGCGAAGTCCGCGCCGAACACGGCCAGGCCGATCTCGGTGATCACCCCGTCCAGGCCGAAGCTGGCCACGCCGGGCTCGAAGGAATGCCAGAACACCAGCCGCGGGTCGTCCACCCCGCCGGTATCCCGCCACCACCGGGCGAACCCCTTGGCCAGCTCGGTCTTCCCCGTCCCGCCCGGACCGGACAGCACCACCACCCGCTGCAGCCGGGCCGCGGTCTCCAGCTGGTAGAACAGGTCATCCCGGCCCACGAACACGCCGTCCACCGGCGGCCAGCGGGTCCTGCGCCGCCGCGGGCTCCGATGGCGCGGCGCGGATCTGGTCCAGCGCCTGCATCCAGCGACGGCGCCCGCGGCCGGGCGGGTGGTGCGGGCCTGCGGGAAGCGGACCTCCCGGCGCAGGTAGTGCACCGGGACCAGCCAGTCGGCCAGCGGCATGTCCCCCTTCGGGCTCGGCCGCCCGTCATGGCCGAACAGCCGCCTGCCGCCCGGCGGTGACCGCCTGCGCCCACGCTGTCCCCGGCGAACAGCGGCTCGTAGAACGCGGCCATGAACTCCGCCGCCGCGACCGCGTACACGCTGTAGGCCATCGCCACCACCGCCGCGCACCCGCCGTTCAGCAGCGCGGTGGCGACCGAGGCCTCCAGTTCCTTGCCGACCGCGCCGGACTGGCACGCGTTCAGCACCACCACCGGCACCCGGCCGTCGGCCAGCACCGCCGCGACCCTCGACGCCGTCACCGTGATCCCGGCCCCCGTCGGCGGCCTCGAACGCCAGCACCCCCTCCCCCCGGGCCGGTCATCATCCCCGGCGGCGCCCGCCCCACGCCGCCCGGCCGGCCGGGCATCACGCCGTGCCCGTCGAAATGCACCACCTGGAACGGCTCCCCCGCCCGCTGCGGCCTCCGCCAGAGTCTGCGCAGCGCGTCGAGGGTCGGCGGGCGCAGCACCATCAGGTCGACCTCGCCGCGGACCGCCTCCAGCCGCTCTAGCAGCGGCCGGGCGACCATCCGGATACCCCACATCCGCCGTCCCGGCCGGGCGGGAGATCACCATCAGCACCCGCAGCCGCCCGCCCGGCACCTCAAAGGTCCGCGCCCAGCTCCGCGACCGGCAGGCTCCGGGCGATCCCGGCCGCCCCCGCATCCAGCGCCACCGGCACTCCGGCGCCGATCGCGCATCAGCTCCCACGGCAACCCCAGCAGGCGCCGGCTCGGCGGACCGGAACACCACCTCCCCGGCCCCGGTCCCGCGCCCGCTGGTAGGCATCCCGCGCCGGGCCCGCGCCGAACACCGCCCCGAACACCGCCTCCCCCCACCCGGGCAGCCTGGCCGCGCACCGCCGGGCCCGGTCCTCCCACACCCCGAACGGCGCCCGCAGGTAATCCTCCAGATACCAGCGCAGATCCTCCAGCGCCTCGGCCTCCAGCGGCCATGCCAGGGGGTACGGATCCCCCGACGCCCCGCCGGGAAGCTCCCCCTCCAGCCACGGGCTGACCGAAACCCGCCCATCAGCGGCCAGATCAACCAATAGCCGGTCGGCCACCCCGCCAACCCTCCTCCACCACCCACAGGGCCCGGCGCATGGCCGGCAGCATATAGCTTGAGCATCCTGGCCAAACAATACGGCCTTTGAAGCGGCGAGCCCGGACGGAACTCTCAGGAGTCAATGCGATCGGGGCCCAGAACCGCTTCCCGGAAGCAGGCGGGGATGTCATCGCCTGCGGGCCGGGTCACGCTCGGCCTGGTGGCGGGCCAGCGCCTCGGCGCTCACCTTCGCGTACCTGGCCAGCGATCTGACCGAGGCGTGGCCGCTCCTGGCCATCAGCATCGGCGTGCCGGTCCCGTCCTCAGCGTCATGAGTCAGCGCCGAATGCCGGAGCTGGTGCAGCGTGGCGCCGCCGGAGGCCCTCGAGAACAGGGCCGCCGCCTGCTGGTAGCTCAGCCGGGCCCGGCCGGACGGGTCCAGGTCGGCCGCGGGCAGCTGCACCCGCGCCTTCCGCTCGGTGACGAACACCGGCCCGGACGTGCGGCCCTTCAGCAGACGCGGCAGCAGCCGGGCGGTTCCGGTCTGCCACACGATGACGTCGACCGCGCCGCCCTTGCGGCGCACCCTGGCGCGGCGGTTGGCCAGGTCCAGGTCCTCGACGTCGAGCGCGAGCACCTCGGCCGACCGCGCGGCGGTCTCGTACAGCATCCGCCACAGCGTCCGCTCGCGCAGCCCGGTGTCCTCGCGGGTGAGCAGCCGCTCGACGTCGGCGCGGGACAGTGCCCGGGACCGGTCTGGCCGCGGCTTGCGGCGCTGCAGCAGCCGCGAGGGATCAGCGGCGATCCAGCCCTGCCGCTGCCAGTAGGCCACCGCCGACCGGACCGCATCCAGCGAGACGTTCCACGTCGACGGCGCCCGCTGACCCCACTGCTGGCCAAACCAGACCGCGAACCGGTCGGCGCTGATCTCGTGAAGCGCTGCGCCGCTGCCGAACTCGGCGGCGACGCGGGCCAGGATGCGGCCGTAGACGCGGCGGGTGTTCGCGTGCTCGGCGGCGCTCAAGGTGGCGAGATACGCATCTGCGGCCTGGACGAGGGTGACGATACCTGCTGACGCGGTGATCCGACGGACTGTTCCCACACCCGGATCCTATCAGGGATAATGACCCATTATCTCTGATAACGCATCACTGCTCAGCATCCCGTTTATTAACGAATCTGATTTTCATCTCCGTGGCCCTGGACGCCCTGTTGTCTGCTACGGGGTGCCGCCCCGAAGACTTCTAGGTCACCTGCACTATTAGGGGTCACAATGTCAAGGTCTGGACGGTCGGAGGTGGGGCATGGCGGACGCGGACGGGCTGGTCTTGCAAGTGCTGCCGGTGGCGGACAGCGACCCGGAGGAGCTGGCGGACCTGGCCGCAGAGCTGCACGCTGAGCTGCTGAGCGTAGACGGGGCCTCGGTGGCCCCGCTTCCCGCTGAGGCAGCCCCGGAGGGGGCCAAAGGGCTCGGGGATGTGGCCGGCTGGCTGGTAGCCCAGTTCGGGACCCTGGACGGGCTCCGCGCCCTGCTGGCCGCCGTTCGCGGGTTTGCCTCGCGGACGGGCCGGACTGTGGAGGTCAGTATCGGCGGTGATGTGCTGAAGGTCCCCGGGGTGACCTCGCAGCAGCAGGGGGAGATCATCGATGCCTGGCTGGCCCACCATGGTCCCGGCGGCTGACCGGCTATCCGGGCTCCGGTTGGCCCTGGTGGTGGCGACTAATACCTACACCGACCCCGGACTACGCCAACTGCGGGCCCCGACACGGGACGCCGACGACCTGGCGCAGGTCCTGGCCGACCCGGGCCTCGGCGGCTTTGCCGTCACCAGCGTGATTGACCAGCCGGCCCATCAGATCCGGCTGGCCATCGAGAACTTCCTGGACGGCCGGGGCACCGGGGACCTGCTGCTGGTCTACCTGTCCTGCCACGGGCTGCTGGATGCCCGCCGTCGGCTGTACTTCGCCGCCACCGACACACGCAAGGACCGCCTAGGGCGCCTCTGAACAACTCTGGTCATCGGTCTGTTTAAAAGGTGTGCTGGCACACAACGTGCTGCCTAAGGCCGGAACCTGCAGTCCCGGGCAGCAGACACCAGCTGTCTGGTGCTGCTTGGGACATACGGTGCCGGCAGTCCTGGGGATGGGAGGTAGCCGGGGTGTGTCAGGTGATTAGCCAGGCCCCGTCGCGGCGGGTGAGCCCGGCGTTGACCAGGGTGCGCAGGTTGATGGCGGCGGACCGGCCGTGCAGCCAGGCGTTGTTCTTGGCGACGCCGAGGTAGCGCAGCCGGATCCGGTGGCCGCTGCTGGTGGCGGTCCAGGCGATGATCCGCTCGATGACGGCCCGGGTCCGGTAGGCCTGCTTGAACTCCGGCGTGCGGGCCTGGGCGCGGGCGGCGCGCAGCAGGTGCTCGTGCGGGTGGATGTCCAGGCACCGGCCGTCTTTGGCGGTGGTGCATCGTGCGCGCAGCGGGCAGGCGGCGCACACTGGCCCGAAGCTGACGTACCGCTTGGCGCTCATCGGCCGGACATGCCCGGCGGGGCAGGTCACCGTGCCGTCGTCCTGGCTGATGGCAAAGTCGTCGAGGGTGAACCCGCCGGGCACGGCCGGGCGCAGCGGGATGGGCTTAATGACGGTGTCGTGCCCGGCTGCCTGGTAGTCCGCGCGGGCCTGGCCGGAGCCGTACTGCGAGTCGCCGTAGACCTGCAGTCCTTCGGGCTGATCCTGGCTGGCGCCAGCCGGCTCGTCCTGCCCGCTGCCGGTCTCGCCGGCGCCAGCACCGCCGCCGAACCGGTCGGCGGCGGCCAGCTGGACGCCATTCTCCGCGTCACCGCTGCCCCCGCCGGCGGCCATCGTCAGTTCGCAGCCGGTGATCAGCCCGGTCTCCGGCTCGGCGGCCACATGAGCGCGGAACCCGTCCCGGCGCGCGGACTTGCCCTTGCGGGTATGCCGGGCCTGGGTGCCGGCGGTGGAGATCACCCGGTCCGGGGCGACCTTGCGGGCGATCCGCCACCGCCCGTCGGTCCCGTCAGAATCCTCCGCGGGCTCTACGTCCTGCCCGGCGACCAGAGCCAGCAGCCCCAGCGCCCCGGCCGCCGCGTCCCCCCGCTCGGGCGCATCCTCGCCGGCCAGCCCGGCCAGCACCGCCAGCGCGTCGTTCACCAGGTCCGATACCAGCTGCTCCTTGGCCTGCGGGTCGTCCCAGTCGATGGGCGGCTTGCCCGGCTTGCTGTAGTCCAGCGTGCACACCGCGGCGATCACCTCGCCGGCGCCGGGTACCACCCGCGCCACCTTGCGGATCGCAGCGGTCAGCTGGGTCACGGTGTCCTGGGTGGCGACCGCGTCGTCGAGCACCGTGGAGTCAATGACCCGTCTGCGCTTCCCGCGCAAGACCCCGGTCTGCGCGATCACTTCCGCCACCGCGCCGAACACCCGGTCCGGCCGGGACGACTCCGCGATCCGCTTGCGCCAGTACACCAGCGTGGACGGGTCGAAGCTCACCTGGGTCAGCGACCGGCCGCAGGCCACCTTCCACCGGATATCGAACCGCAGCGCATCCGCCGCCTGCCCATCTGACAGGTCATACAGCGCCTGCAGGACCAGCACCGACCCGGCCAGGTCAGCCGGCAGCGACGGCCGCCCAGTACCGGACGTGAACAAGTCCGCGGTAAACGAATCCGGGAACAGCTCCCGGCGGTGCTCAGCCAAGAACGCGAACACGCTGCCCGCAGGCACCAGGTGCCCGGCCAGCTCACCAGCATCGAGCAGCTCACGATCCTGCCGCGATCTTCCCTGCATGAGAACATCATCTCAGCAGATCGAACACACTGCCGGCAGAAACGCCAGACAGGTCTCACGGGTTATTCAGAGGCGTCCTAGGCGCGACCGGGGTCGAGGCGGCCTGGGTGCTGGACCAGCTGGAGCACTGCCGGGCCCGCTGCCAGGTCCTCATCCTGGATTCCTGTTTCAGCGGCGCGTTCGCCCACGGCGCCAAAGGCGAGACCGACCTCGGCCTGCAAGACCGCTTCCTCGGCCAGGGCCGCGGCCGGGTCGTGCTGACCGCCTCCACGGCCACCGAGTACTCCTTCGAAGGGGATCCCACCGACGCGGCCAGCCCGGCCGGGTCGGTGTTCACCGCCGCGCTCGTGCAGGGCTGGCGTACCGGCGCCGCCGACATGGACCACGACGGGCACGTCTCGGTCGATGATGCCTACGCCTACGTCTTCGACCAGGTCCAGGCGGCCGGTGCTGCGCAGACCCCACAGCGCTGGCTGTACGGGGCCGAAGGGAAAATCCTGCTCGCCCGCAACCCCGCCGGGCCTACGATCATCCCCGCGCCGCTGCCCGAATCACTGCGGGCCGGCCTGGACAGCCCTTACCCCGGCATCCGCATCGGCGCCGTGACCGAGCTCGGCGAATGGCTGAGCGGCGGCGATCCCGCCCGCGCGGCTACCGCGCACCGGCACCTCCAGGAGGTTGCTGACACCGACATCCCCCGCGTCGCCCACATTGCCCGCACCCTCCTCGACACCGGAACTAAAGCCGAACCACCAACCTCCGAGCGCCAGGCCCAGCAGGAAGCCGACCGCCAGGCCCGGGAAGAGGAAGCCCGCCAGGCCCGCGAGGAAGCCAAGCGGGTCCTCGGCCCGGAGCACCCGGACACCCTGAAGGCCCAGGCGCTCCGCCGCACCCTGACCGGCCACACGGCCGTCTTCGGGGTGGCGTTCAGCCCGGACGGGCGGCTGCTGGCCAGCGGCGGCAGCGACAAGACGGTGCGGCTGTGGGACCCGGCCACCGGCGAGCACCGCCGCACCCTGACCGGCCACACAGCTCGGTCTACGGTGTGGCGTTCAGCCCGGACGGGCGGCTGCTGGCCAGCGGCGGCCACGACAAGACGGTGCGGCTGTGGGACCCGGCCACCGGCGAGCACCGCCGCACCCTGACCGGCCACACCGGCGCTGGTCGTCGGGGTGGCGTTCAGCCCGGACGGGCGGCTGCTGGCCAGCCGGCGGCGGCCACGACAAGACGGTGCGGCTGTGGGACCCGGCCACCGGCGAGCACCGCCGCACCCTGACCGGCCACACCGGCGCGGTCGTCGGGGTGGCGTTCAGCCCGGACGGGCGGCTGCTGGCCAGCGCGCGGCGACGACAAGACGGTGCGGCTGTGGGACCCGGCCACCGGCGAGCACCGCCGCACCCTGACCGGCCACACCGACTCCGTCCGCGGGGTGGCGTTCAGCCCGGACGGGCGGCTGCTGGCCAGCGGCGCCAGCGACAAGACGGTGCGGCTGTGGGACCCGGCCACCGGCGAGCACCGGCGCACCCTGACCGGCCACACCGACTCGTGTCTACGGTGTGGCGTTCAGCCCGGACGGGCGGCTGCTGGCCAGCTGCGGCAGCGACAATACGGTGCGGCTGTGGGATCTCACCCAGGCCAACAAGTAGCTAACCGAGCTCTACCCGTACCTGAATAACTGGCGGCGCACTGGCCCGCGCCTTCACGCTATCAGCGGTAATGGCACATTATCTCTGATAAGGCGCCTGCTCTCCTGTGTGACCTTCAGCGCTCGATGGCGCGGAACTTTCAGCGGTATGTGGCGTCGCGGTCGATGGTGGTCATGTCAGGCATCCTGCACCACAACGCCGGTGTACGTATGGGGATCAGCGAGCGGATCGAGGCGGGCTGACGGGAGCGGCGAGTCCTGACGCGGGTCTCCCGCAGACGGGCATGTGCGCGAGAGGCCCGTGAAGATGGGCGTGCCTGCTAGCCCCAATCAGGGTCATTATGGGTTTATGGTCATGCTAGGCAGGGCGCTAGTAATTCTTCCTGGTGATTCTTCCCAGGAGTCCGGTGGGTACGACGGAGCCTGCGAGGCGCTGGGCCTGCGCGTGAGTCCTCATGGCCATGTCATCTATCTCGTCGAGACCTCGCCTGGATCTCTCATGCTGGCCAGCGCAGAGCTTGGCGAGCAAAGCGCGATCTGGGGCGCCGAGAGGGGCCACGCTAATCGGTCGGGGTCACACAACACCGGCGAGCAGCACGGCGGAACTGCGATGCTGCGCGGACTCCGCACATCCGCGAGCGGCGCCGAGGTCGTCGAGATAAGCCTTCCTGACCACCCCATTGCCCAAGTGGTCGTGAAAGAGCCAAGCAGCACGTTTGAAGACGTCGGGGTCGAGGCGCACCCAGTCGCCGAGCCTGAGGGGCCGGTGGAGAAGGCGGTTCGCGAGGCCTTTGCCGACGTGCTAGCTGAAACGTTGGTCGGCGCGATCTGGCCAGCCTTCCCCAGTACCGGGGTACTGAAGAACTACGAATCCTTGTACCAGGCCGCTAAATTGCTGCTAGAGCCTGAAGTTCTTCTGCTCAAATTGATCAACGCCTCTGTCCGGGGCGCCGCGCATGCTGCCGGGCTTGGGATCGTGGCACCGCTGGCCGGACAGCTAGCCGAAGACCTCTGCGCGCCGCTTCTCCGGCCAGGCCCGGAGGAGCAGGCGGGCAGTGACATGCTGAAAATCATTGATATCAAGCTGTATGCGGAGGACGGCCACCTGGCCGAATGCCCTGCCCTCTGGGAGCTGACCATACAAAGTGTGGCTGCCGGGATCGGCAAATTGCTGGAACCCCGCGCGGGTCCGCGGACTGCTGACCCCGTCGACCTTCGGCCCACCGCCTGGTCACCGCGAGGATCTTTGCCTCGTAGCTCCAGCGGCGGACCCCAGACCGCTGCCGTGGGCAGCCCGGCCAAGCCCGTCGCTGGTGGCACCGGCGCATCGGTTATAAAGCCAACTGACCCCGAGGCCGCTCGCGCCTGCGCACGCAACCCGAATTCCGTCGCGAAAAGCAAAGGGCAACCTACCAGGCGTCGATCTTCGCCTGGGGGTGGAGGGCGATGACTATCTGACGTCCCAGCTGTCCACGTTCGGCTTGGGGTCTGAAAGAGCGGGTACAGGATCCTCCGCTAAGCACTGGGCGGCGGGCTGTCCGTTAGGGGAACTTCCACCGGACACGCCGGAGAACCGCCAGCTGGCCGACGCGGCCTGCGGAAACGCTGTCTCGCAAGACCAGTCCGCTTAATAGTCCGGTGACCGGAGGCTAAACGATATGTCGACGATCACGAAATTCCCGGAGGTAGCCCGGTAGCGATCACGTAATTCCCCAGCTCGATCACGTAATTCCCGTGGGGAGCACGTGTGCGTGTCGGGCTGGACCTGGCCATCAGGGCAAGAGCAGCATTCCTCCCAACCCGGGCATGGGGCGGGAGGCCGATGGCGAGGAGAACCTTCAACGTGGTCGACATCATCGAGATCCTGGTCCACTGGCATGCGGGCCGGAGTAAGAGCGAGATCGCGCAGAGCCTGGGCGTGGACCGCAAGACAGCGGGGAAGTACATCGCCGCGGCGGTGACGGCCGGGATGAGCCCGGGCGGGCCGCCGGTCACCGAGGAGCGGTGGGCCGAACTGGCACGGGAGTGGTTCCCGGAGCTGGCCGATACCCGGTTGCGGCAGGTGACCTGGCCGGCGATCGAGGCTCATCACGAGTTCATCACCGGGCAGCTGAAGGCCGGGGTCACGGTTTCGACGATCCATCAGCGGCTGCGTGATGATCGCGGGCTGGCGGTCAGCGTGGCCAGCCTGCGGCGGTATGTGGCGGCCAATCTTCCGGAGGAGACGCGCCGGTCGCAGGTCAAGGTGCTGCGGCCGTGGCCGGCCGAGCCGGGCGCGGAGGCGCAGATCGATTACGGGCGGCTGGGCCGGTGGCTGGACCCGGTGGCCGGGAAGCCGGTGACGATCTGGGCGTTCGTGATGGTGCTGGCCTGCTCGCGGCACCTGTTCGTGCGGCCGGTGATCCGGCTGGACCAGCAGGCGTGGAGCGAGTGCCATGTGGCGGCGTTCGCGTTCTTCGGCGGGGTCCCGGCCCGGCTGGTGCCGGACAACCTCAAGACGGGGGTGGACCGCCCGGACCTGTATGACCCGAAGATCAACCGGTCCTATGCCGAGCTGGCCGCGCATTACGGCTGCCTGGTGGACCCGGCGCGGGCGTACCGGCCGGCGGACAAACCGCGGGTCGAGCGCCCGATGCCGTATGTACGGGACAGCCTGTGGCGCGGCCGGGAGTTCACCTCGCTGGCGCAGATGCAGGCCGAGGCGGAACGCTGGTCCGCTGAGGTCGCAGGGTGCCGGGCGTGCCGGCCGCTGGACGGCGCCGCCCCGGCTGCGGTGTTCGCCGCGGCCGAGGCGGCCGCGCTCAAGCCGCTGCCGGCGGATCCGTTCGTGCTGGCCACGTGGGCCAGGGCGAAGATAGGCCCGGATATCCACGCCCGGGTCGGCAAGGTCTTGTACTCGGTGCCGTGGCGGCACATCGGCAAGACCGCCGACGTGCGCGTCACCGGCACGATGGTGCAGTTCTTCCTCGGCGGGGAACTGGTCAAGACCCACCCGCGCAAGGCATGGGGCAAGCAGACCGACTTCAGCGACTACCCGCCGGAGAAGATCGCGTTCCACATGCGCACCCCGGCCTGGTGCCGCCGCCAGGCCAAGGGCATCGGCCCGGCATGCGAGCAGGTCATCGCCGGACTCCTGGCCGACAACGCGCTCTACCGGCTCCGCGCCGCCCAAGGCGTGGTCGGCCTGGCCGACCGGCACGACCCGTCCCGGCTCGAGGCCGCCTGCGCCAGGGCGATCACCGCCGGGGACCCGTCCTACCGCACCATCAAGGGCATCCTGGCCGCCGGCACCGACCGCGATGCCCCCGCCGCAGCGGCGGCCGGGGACGGCGGCGCCGGCGCGTTCCTCCACGGGCCCGCGTCCTTCGCCAACGTGGTGGCCATGCCCGGCACGATCACCAGTGACGAACTGGACATGCCCGCTGCGAGCGCCGGCACCGGCCATGGCGAGGCACGGTCATGACCGCCCAGGGCATCTTGATCCCGGCCCGGCCGCTGGCCGCCCAAGCGCACGCGCTGCGCGCCGCGGCGGTCTTCATCGAGCACGCCGCCACCGCCGGGCTGTCGGTGACCGTCGATGCCAGCGCGTTCATCACCGTCTGCGTCCCGGACGGCCTCGGTGACCCGGCCGCGCGGGCACTGCTGGTCACGGCGCTGGCCGCCGCAGCCGATGACGGCAGGACGGTGCGCAGCATCGCGCTGGGCTGCCAGGCCCGCTACCGCATCACCGGATACGGCCAGTTCGCCGGCCATCCGGTGACCATCACCACGGCCGGGGCGATGACACGATGACCCGCCCCGTCGCGGTCACCGACCGCACCGGCCTGGCCCAGGCGCTGCGGCACCTCAAGCTGTCCGGCATGCTGGCCACCCTGGACGCGCGGCTCGCCCAGGCCCGCGCCGGGGAACTCGGGCACCTGGACTTCCTGCAGGTCCTGTGCGAAGACGAGATCTCCCGCCGGGACACCGTCTCGCTGGCCAAGCGGCTGCGCCGGGCCCGGTTCGAAGAACAAGCCACCCTGGAAGGCTTCGACTTCGGCGCCAGCCCGAAGCTGCCCGCCGCGCAGATCCGCGACCTGGCCGCCCTGCGCTGGCTGCACGCCGGAGAGTCCGTGATCTTGTACGGCCCGGTCGGTCATGGTTAACACTGCGCCTTTCGTTCCGTGTGGTGTGTCAAACAGTCCAGGCTGGTCGTGTTCGACCTGGATACGCAGGCCCTTGCGGCGTCCGCTCGTGACGTGGACGGCGGTGAGCTCGCCGCGCTGGACCTTGTGCAACACGGTCTGCCGGGCCATGCCGAGCACTTTGGCGGCCTGGTCCAGCGGCAGCCAGCCGTCGGGGACGTCGGGGCGGATCTTGCCGCGCAGCGCCTGGGTGATGCGGATCTGCCAGGGAGCGCCGGGGGTGAGCTGCTCGCCGGTGATGAAGCCGTCCCGCAGCCACCGGTAGATGGTGGTCTTATCCACGCCGAGGATCTGCGCGGCCTGGGGGACGGTGGCCATGACGTCATCGTGCCCGGTGCCGCTGACATTTCCGGGCGGGTCGGGGCAGTGCGGGATGCCGTAGGAGCGGCGCAGGCCGCTGACCCGGTCGCGGGTCCAGGCCAGCCCGGTGGCGGTGCGGCGGTGCTGGCGGGCCAGGATCCGCGCGATCGTGGTGTCGTTGTACTGGCCGGCCAGCCGCCGGACCAGGCTGACGATGTCCTCGCTGGTGGTGATCGCGCCGCTGCCCCGTTTCGGCAGCGCGACCGTGACTGGCGCTGGTCGCCGTGCCCTGCCAGGTGATCAGCGCGTGGCAGGTTCCGCCTGCCGGTCGATGGTCAGGGTGATCTCGCTGATCACGGCGCGGATCAGCTGCTTGCGCTGGCTGTTGGTGGTCGCCGGGGCGTCGAAGACGGCGCGGATGTCGGCGCCAGCGCGGGTGAGCCAGGCCAGTTCCTCGCTGGTCAGGTGCACCGGGTGCCGGGCCCGGGCGGCGGCCAGGGCGGCCTCGGCGCGTTCGCACGGCGGCGAGGCGTTCCTCGAGCCTGGCTTCCAGGGTGCGGGCGACCAGCCGGTTGCCCGGCTCGACCTCGTCGTGCTTGCGCATCGCCCGGTCGGCTTCGAACCGGGCCCGCTCCAGTGCCAGCTCGAACGCGGCCACCTGGTCGCGGTGCCGCTGCTCGGCGTCGGCCATCGCCCGGGCGGTGGCCTCCAGCGACGCCGGCTGCAGCACCTGGAACAGCTGGTCCAGCACGGCGCGGTGCAGGTAGGCGCCGCCGATGCTCTGGCACGGCGGGGTGCCATACAGCTGGGTGCCGCGCCCGCACAGATACCGGGGCGCGTCCCCGCCGTGCCCGGAGTAGCCGACCTGCATCATCCGGCCGCATTGGCCGCAGCGGACCAGCCCGGACAGCAGCGCCGCGCCCTGCCGGGCGGCGCCGCCGCCGTCCCCGCGCGGCGGCTTGAAGTTGGCCCGCAGCCGGGCCTGGATGTCCTGCCAGGTGTCCCAGTCCAGGTAGCCGGGGTGATGGCCGGTGATCAGCACCTCCCACTCCTCCCGCGGCAGCATCCGGTCCCTGCTGACCACCTTCCCCGACGCGTCCACGTGCTTTTCGGTGCGGGTGCGGCCGAACACGTACGCGCCCGCATACGCCGGGTTGGTCAGGAAGTCGTGGACCGCGGGATAGGACGCCTCGGCCCAGGTGATGCGGCGGCTGCCGGCCTTGCGGCGGGGCAGCAGCAGCCCCCGCTCCCGCAGCGTCGTCATCACCTGCCGCGCCGACCCGAGCTGGGCGAACAGGGCATAGACCTGGCTGATCGCCGACCGGACCGCCTCGTCATCGGACAGCACGACCTTCCCGTCGTCGTCATAGTCCAGCCCGACCGGCAGCAGCTGCCGCAGCTCCCCGCGGGCGGCCTTGTGCCGCAGCGCCTCGGTCAGCCGCATCCGCAGCATGTGCAGCTCAGCCTCGGCCATTTGCCCTTTAAGACCCAGAACCAGCCGGTCGTTGAAGCTGCCGGGATGGTAGATGCCGTCGGCGTCGGCGATCAGCGTGTCGGTGACCGAGCACAAGTCCAGCACCTGGTACCAGTCGGTGTTGTTGCGCGCCAGCCGGGACACCTCCCGGCCCACGATGATGCCGACCTTGCCCAGGCCGACCGCGGCGACCAGGTCGGTGAACCCGAGCCGCCCGCTGGTGCTGGCCGCCGACCGGGCCAGGTCCTCATCGATCACGGTGATCTGCTGCTCGCTCCAGCCCAGCTCGGTCGCGTGCCGCCGCAGCTCGTACTGCAGGGCCAGCGACTCGGTGTTCTCCTGGGTCTGGGCCAGCGTGGACTGGCGGACATAGATGACCGCGTCCCGCCGCCGGTGCGCGGCGGTGATCTTCCCGTTCCCGGCCCCGGGCACCCGTTCACTCATCGCGCACCGCCCTGGTCCGGCTCAGCCAGCGCGCTTTGCGCGATCATGGCCGCCAGCAGGGCCAGCACCCGCAGCCGGGCCTGCTCGGGCAGCATGTCCCAGCGGTCTTCCCCGCCCGGCTCACCCAGATCCAGGGCAAGCTGGCGGTAACGCGCTATCCTCAACTCACGCATGGGTTCACCTCTCCCGAAGTCGTGGCGCGATCAGGGATGAGGTGAACCTATTGCTCTTTGGCGGACAGGCACGGGCAAACCGGCGACGAGCCCGCACCGCCGCCCCCGGCGGCCTCCAGCACCGTCCCGGCCGCCGCGGCTGCCTGGTCGAACCACGCGCCCATCCGCAGCGCCCGCACGTATCCGGGGTCATCCAGCACGGCGAAGCCCTCGGCCGCGCTGACCCCCAGCCGCCGCTCCGCCAGCTGGCGCACGCCGTCCGCCCACACCCCCCACGCCAGGCGGGCCTCCTCCAGCTCGGCCGCCGCCCGCTCCACATGCCGGCGGGCACGGCCCAGCTCACATCCGCCGCAGGCCGCAGGCCGGCCGGCCGCCCGCGCCGTCACCGGCCCGCCCCGTCCCGGCCGCCAGCGCCAGCGTCAAGGCCCGCAGCCGGCGCAGGCCATCGGCGTCCAGCACAGTCGCCGGGCCCTCAGCCGCCCGCTCCCCGAAAATGTCGGTCGCTGACACCGGGATCGTTCCCGGCGAGGAGTCCGGAAGCCTCACCACCAGGTGAAGCACCCCGCGCAGGTGGATGAACGAGAGCGCATCCAGCGTGCAGCCGTTCAGCGGATGCGTCCCAGCGGTCACCCGCACCGCGCACGGCAGCATCTCCCGGAGATGTTGCAGTCTGTCGCCTGTCTGGTCGGCGTGGGCAAGACTCACGTCGCCCAGGCACTGGGGCACCTGGCCGTCCGCCAGGGAGCCGAGACCCGGTTCCTCAAGACCAGCCGCGTCCTGGCCCACCTGGCCGGCGGGCGCGCCGACCTGACCTGGGACAAGCGTCTCCGCGAGCTCACCCGCCCGGCCGTGCTGATCCTGGACGACTTCGGGATGAGAGAACTGACCGCCGCCCAGGCCGACGACCTGTACGAGCTGATCACCGAGCGGGCCGGCCACTCGCTCATCTTGACCAGCAACCGGGCGCCCGCCAAAGCGCACATGTTCACGCGAACGTGTGCCAGGTGACGGCTTAAGTTGCACGGGTTCGCCGTTCCAGCCGGCCCTGGTCGACGTGGTCGGCGAGGTAGATGGTGACGCCCTCGGGACGCATCCCGAACGCGGCGGAGACAAGCTTGGGGTCCAGGGTGTTGACCAGCTCGGCGAGGCGGGTGCTGCGGAGCAGCCTGGGCCGGACGCCTGCCGGGTCCAGGATGTGGCTGAGGTAGTAGGCCGACGCCGGGTCGCGTGTGCTCTTGGTCTGCCTGGTGACCAGGACGTGCTGGTTGGCGGTGCCGAGCTGGGCGTGGTGGTCCAGGCACCGCTGCAGGGCGGTCCAGCTGGCTGGGTCCAGGGGCGTGGGTGCTGGCCGGCGGCCGAGCCGGATCGCGTGCGCCGTGGTGTCGATATCGGCGATGGCCAGGCCGCGTAGTTCAGCGCAGGTGGCGCCGTGAAGCAGGGCGAGCAGGCCGGTCAGGCACTCGTGCGGGTGGGCAGCCCCGGTGGTGGTCCAGCGGCGGAACAGCTGCCGCTGCAGAGCCAGCGCAGCCGTGGGGCCGCGGAAGCCGCGGGGCTCGCGGGCGGTGAGCCCGCGGGTGGGGTCGGCGAGGACGAGCTTGCGGGTCCGTGCCCAGGCGAAGAACTGCCGCAGGGCGGTGAGCCGGCTCTTGCGGTTGGCGGGCCGGGTGGCCAGGAACGCTTCGATGTCGTGCACGTCGGCGGTGGCCCAGTCGCGCTTGCCGCGCCCGGCCAGGAAGACGGCGAGGTCCCGGACGGCGGACAGCCGGTCTTCGATCGTGCTGTCTGCGCGTGGCCGGGTGCCGGCCCGGCGGGCGCGTTCCCTGGCTGTCAGGCAGGCGCCGGCGAACGCCGCCACCGCGGGGCGGAGCGGACCGGGAACGGCGTCGATCCGGCGCTGCCGGCGGCCGGCCGCGAGCCGTGCGGCCTGGTCCGTCGGCAGGGCCAGGCCGCGGGTGACGAAGAACGTTTCCAGGGTCCGGGCCAAGGTGCCCGGTGACCGGCCGCGGCCCAGTAGCCGTGACCGGTCCAGCAGGGCCTGGGGACACTGCGATCCGCCGTCTTCCAGCAGCCGCCCGAGCCGGCTGATCAGGCCCGCCGCCCGGGAGGGACCGAACCCGGCGGCGGCGCAGCCGGCGAAGTCGCCGAGCCAGGAAGGCGGGTCATCGAGCCGGGCGGCCAGGCTGCTCGCCGCGACGAACGGCCGCTGGGGGTCTTTCTGCCAGCACCGGCCGCACAGGCCCGACCCGCAGTGGCGGCGGAGCTCGCCGCACCCGGCGCAGATCCGGGGCGGGTCTTTCGGCGGCCCGGGCCGCGAGCAGCTGCCGCACCAGCCGGTCCGCTCACGCAGGTATCCGGGCTTGCCGCAGCGCGGGCACGCCCGCGCGGCCTGTTCCCGCTGCCGCCGGTGATGACAGCGGGTGCAGCGGTCCCGGGCCCGCAGCCGGACCGGGCCGCCGCAGTCGGCGCAGACCCGCGAGCATGTCTTGCACCGGCCCGTCCCGGCCAGTAGCAGGCGGCCCAGGCCGCAGTCCGGGCAGCAGCCCTTGGCTGCCTCCGCCTGCTGCCGGTGCCAGCACCTGCAGCAGTAGTCACGGCCGATGATGCCCACCGCTGCCCCGCACCCGGCGCAGTCCCGCTGCCGCTTCATCCCGGGCGCCCCGTCACATCGGCGGCATCGAGCGGCCGCCGGAGGCGGCCTTCGGCACCGCCACCGCGGCCGCCGCGGCGGGACGCTCCGCCAGGGTGATGTCCACCTCGAACAGGTCATCGGGGGTGCACTGCAGCGCGGTGCACAACGCCGCCAGGGTCGACAGCTTCACCTGCGCCGGCTGTCCGCTGAACAGCGCTGATACCGACGCTGAGGACAGCTCCAGCCCGGCTCGCTCAGCCAGCAGCCGCCGCAGCTGGGCGCCGGTCCAGATCTCCCGCTGAGCGGCGGCCATCCGCAGCCTCCACCTAATATCCATCCGCATCTCCCTCCTCCTGCAAGCTGGTGAGCGTGGCCGAGACCGCCCGCCGGTAGGCATCTTCGATGAAGGTTTCCGAGGGCCGGACATACCGCATCGTGGAGCCGACCGTCCAGTGGCCGAGCATCTGCTGGATCGCCACCAGGTCCACGCCCCGCTCGTAGTTATGAGTGGCGCAGGCCCGCCGCAGCGCGTGCGGGCTGAACCGGTCAGCGGGCGCGGCGCCTTCCAGTTCGAGCAGATGCCGCAGCCGGTTGCGGATCGTGCCGCGGTGCAGCCGCCCGCCGGACTCATCGGCGAACAGCACCGGCGAGTCCGGGAACCGCGGGCGGACGTCACGCTCGAACCACTGAAGCAGCACGTCCAGGCCATCGAGCATCGGCACCCACCGCGGCCGCGGCCCTGAGGTCCGGGCGCCCTTGCCGAACCGCACATGCAGCTTGCCGAACGGGCCGCGGCCGAAATGCAGGTCTGCCCGGTCGAGCATCGAAGCCTCATCAGCGCGCAGCCCGGCGTGATACAAGGTCCGGAACAAGGCGTAGTCCCGGGCGGCCGGCCCGTACTTGCGGGCAGTGGCGATCCGTCCCCTTAAGAAGGCGAAGAATCCTTCCAGCCGGGCCGGGGACGGCGGTGGCAGCTGGGCCGGCGAGTCGTCCCCGACATGACGGGAGGCGTTGAACTCATCAACCGGGCACTCGATCCGGATCCCGAACAGAGCCTGGATCTCGGCGGCCTTGCGGGCCGTCAGGAACCGGTGAAACCCCTTGAACGCCTGCACATACCCGCGCCGGGTCGAGGCAGCCAGCCCGCCGGCGGCCAGCGACCCGATCACCCGGTCGATGTCATCAGCCGTGGCCTCCCAGGCCGGGCAGCCCAGCAGGGCAAGCATCCGCTCCAGCACCCCGGTGTCGTTCTCGATCGTCACCGGGCTGAACCCGCGGGCCACCCACGAGGCCAGGTACGCCTCGACGCACTCCTCCTGGAACTGCTGCGGATCCGCCGTCACCGGCTCCCTGGCCGCAGCCAGGCTCCCCTCAATTAACCGCAATCCCGGCCTTTCCACCCCGCACACCTTCCTCACGCCTGAGAAAACAAGGTGACGCCTAGCAAACCGGGACCACGCCTCGAAGATCAAGCGGACACGCCGGCGACCGAGACCAGCAGGTCAAAGGACAGAAGCCCGATCAGGAACCTGAGCCAGTTCCAGTTGACTGGTACCCGCTGTTCCCCAACCCCGTCGTCGCCGAGTCCCTGCTCGACCGGCTCATCAACAACAGCCACCAGATCTTCATGAACGGGCCCAGCTACCGGCCCAGCAAGAGACCCGGGCGCGTCATCCCCACCACCAAGGAGGACATCAGGTAAAACAGACACAAGCCAGGACCGGGGAATTACGTGAGCGCAGGCCTGGGGAATTACGTGATCGTTCACACCTCGGGGTGGTCAGTAGCTGAACTGCTCATGCCAATTGGCTGGGCGGCCCTCGCGGGTGAAGTCAAACAGGTTCCACAGCGGCTCGATGGTGCCGACGTGACGGGGTTCTTGCCCGGGATCGACGGGTGCATAGAACAGTTCCGAGCCCCAGAAGTGGCGGATCGTCCCCCCGTCACGGTGAAACACATTCAGCATCGGCTGCTGGGGGCCGTCGGCGCCCTCGGCCAGGTAGTCACGGTTGTAGGTGGTGCCGGCCGAGGACAGCAGGCGCAGCCGCCGCCAGCCGCGTTCGCCGGCGAAGGTCAGGACGCGCTCGAGCGGCGCCTTCGCCGCGACCGCCAAGTTGACGTGCTGGCAGACGTGCCCGGCCGCGCCGTCCAGCTGATCGAGCAGGGCGGTGCACGACGGGCACGGGCCCTCCGCCAGGGGCAGCAACGCGGTTTGCCCCCTGGCGGGCCGGGGCTGGTGTCGTCGGCGGCGCGGGGAAACATCATGCTGTAGATCACGAGTGAGTTCTTGCCCGGCGCGAACAGTTCGGACAGCCGCACCCGGGCCGGAGCGCCGTCGGGCCCTTGCGCCTGAAAGGCGTAGTCCTCTGGTACTACCCCGCCGGGCGGCAACCGCCGCCGTGCGTCAGCCACCGCCTCCATCGCACGGCGCAACTCGATCTCCTGGTCAAGCAGCCGGTTCCGCGCGGCCCGGTATTCGGCCGACTCTCCGGGAAACGCGACGGCCAGGGTTCCTCCTGAGAACTTGCGTGCAGCCTACGGTAGGCCAGCCCATCATGCCGGGCGAAGGGGGCCACGTGCTGCGGTCACGCGTCGCGTCCGCTGGCCCATACGAGCCGCCGGCAGCGGCGGGAGAACGGCCACAACATGCACGGCAAGCGGCTCACAGGCGGTACAGAACCGCCAGATAAGCGCGGATCGAGTGTGATGCCGGCAAGCCTTGATAGTCGTCCATATAGGCGGTTCTATGTGGGGGCCCCTCACGAGGGGTAGCGACACTCCGTGACCGCGGGCGCTCTCCCCGCCCAGCTCCTGCAAGGTCGCCCCGGGCAATCGACGCCGGTGATGGTACCCGCGGGGTAATGCAGCGGCCTGCGGAGGGCTGGTGCGAAGGGACGCCGAGCACTTCGGGATGGGCCCGGCGGTAGTGCTCGGTCAGGACCTCACTGAGGCGGCCGGGCCGGTACGCCACGGTGCGGTGGCAGATCTCGCAACGGGTGACCGGCAGCTGGGTAACGGTCACAGGGAAGCGGCGGGAAAGTGACTTACTCATTTGCCTCTATGATGCCAGCCCAGCCGGAGTGATCTTGCCCTGAGCTTGTGCCATGCCGCACGCACTCCACGCGGCAGATGCGGATATTCGCCCCAAAGGTGACGATGTATAACTATACGGAACAGGCGACCATCCAATAGCTTTACGGAACAGGCGATCATCCAATAGGCCATGCCGGGACTGCTGAGAGGCCCCGCCGACGCCCCAGATAACCGCGCACCGACCCGCCGTTATCTCCAGCCCGATTTTCGATGTCTTTGCTGTAAACGCCGCAGCTCCCAGGCCTCGGCGAGGACACGTTATCTACAGCGGTGTCTCCGCCGCACAGGAACTGATGTCACCCACGTGACCTGCATCTATCTCCTTCTCGCTGCCGCTCTTGATGTTTCGCGTCTCACACGTACCGTTCGGCGGCGACATGTCACCGCCGCAGAGCCCCTGGTCACTGGCACTTTTTCGATAGGGACTTCAGATAACCGCCGATATGGCGCTCGGGTTGGTTGTCGAGTTCGGCGGGCCGGGCCGCACCGTACTGGATGATCGGGGTGCCGATGCCTGCCCGTTAACGGGCCTGCTGGCAGCGGAGTCTTGATCGGGGCTGTCCGGTCCGGCGGGGCTGGGTGTCGTGCCGCGGTGACGACGGCCGCCGCGAGTATGGCGAAACCGGCGAGCAGGTACAGATTGCCCGCGAGGAGCTGCAGGCCGGCCCAGTGATGCTCGGGGTGAACCGTGCCGGTGTCGGCCGGGGTGGCGGGGGCATACCAGATCAGGCCCCAGGGAACGGCCGCGCCGCCCCCTGGCCAGATGCTCGGCCAGGCCCCGAAGATGATCGCCGCCAGGCCGGCGGACGCCCACCACGCCGCGCGCAGCGCCGGCCGCGCGCGGACCGCGGTGTCGGTGAGCACGGCGAGCGCGGGGGCGATCCACACCCAGTGGTGATCCCAGCTCACCGGCGAGATGATCAGGCCGGTCACGGCGCAGATGACCCAGCCGTGCACCGGCCGTCCCTGCCGGTGCACCAGCGCCGCCAGCACCAGGGCGGGCCCGCCGGCCAGGACCGCGAGCACGAGCCAGGCCGCGGCCGGGGGCACGGCGCCGGCCAGCCGCGTGGTCATGCCGAGCAGCGACTGGTTGGCCAGGTAGCCGGCAAAGCCCGTGCGGCGCGCGTCGAGGAAGGCGCCGCCCAGCCACCAGGTGACCGAGGCCCGCGGGAACAGCAGCGCCCCGGCGGCTACGGTCGCGGCGAATGCCCCGGCCGCGGCGCCCGCCTGCCGGTACCGCCCGGTCAGGAGCAGGTACGGGATGAAGATCAGCGCCACCAGCTTGACGCCGGCGGCCAGCCCCACGCCGGCCCCCTGCCACCGCCGCCCCCGGCCGGCCAGGTCCCGCACCACGAGCAGCATCAGCAGCAGGTCGACCTCGCCGGTGTGCAGGGTCCGCTGCACCGGCTCGATCCAGAACGCCACCGCGCTGACCGCGGCCGCCGCGCCGACCCGGCGGGTCCCGTGCCAGCCCAGCGCGCCGAAGGTCAGCCACACCGCGGCCAGCAGGGCGGCGGCGCTGCCCGCCAGCATCAGCCAGGCCATCAGCCCCCATGGCAGCACCGACATGACCATGCAGAACGCGGCCGCGAACGGCGTGTAGGTGAACTGGAGGCCTGAAGGCTCCCGCCACCGGTACAGCTGGCCGGGACTGCGCCTGGCGACCAGTCCCGCGTCCCGGTACACGGCCAGGTCAACGTCGCTGAGCAGGACGTGCAGCGGGTGCAGCGCCATGTTGATCGCGTACAGCCCGATGGCCACGGCCAGCGCCAGCAGCC
>CAVPLC010000042.1:0-97599 GCA_963705835.1 uncultured Actinomycetes bacterium | reverse complement strand
AAGCAGTCGCGAAGCTGAGAGGCGAACTCGTCCAGCGGCAGGCCCGGCGTGGGCAGCCATGAGGTCCAGTTCGCTGGGCCAGGCATAGCGCAATGTAACCGGCCGCAGGCGCATGCCATGCTCGTCGAGCGTGACAATCTGGGTCGTGATGCGCTGATCCTGGCCGGACCGTGTTTGTCTGGGACGAAGCACTCGATGACGAACACTCCGCCCGGCTCCAGCGCCCCGCGCGAGCGCAGGCCGGGCGACGTGACCCCGGGTCGGGTAGCAGGGATTTGGTGTCGGTGAGGACAATCACGGCCAGACTCCTGACTCGCGGAACATGATCAAGCCGTAAGCAGCGCGGCGCCCCGCCGCCGGGCCCAGCGGGCGCCTCTGCTGCTCCGCGGTGGTTGGCCCCGCGGCCAGCGGGTAGGCGCTGAGCTTACGAAAGGACGGAGACACATGGCCGATCAGGCCCAGGCAAGCACCGAGCCGACTCCCGGCAAGGTCCTCAACCCGGTACCCGTCACCCCGTCCCGCGAGACAGAGCGGCCCGCAGGGCTGGCATTCGACGTCGATAAAGGCGCCGACCTGCCCGGGGTCCCAGCCGGGGACCAGACTCCCAAGAACCCCGAAGCCGCACCGGCGCAGGAGATAGGGGGCGGCGTGGGGCTAGCCCTGCCCGGAAATCCAGCCCGGAAGGAAGAGCAGGCAGGGCCGGAGGGACACCGGCCGTAAGCACGGCGATCGGCGCCCGCGGCTGCGGTACGGCCAGAAACAGGCGCCGGGTTAAGGAAAGAAGGACTCGATGTTCGAGGCTACCGATATCCGGGAGTGGCGGGGCCACGATGTGGTGGACGCCGACGGCCGCAAGATCGGCGAGCTGGAGGCTGTCTACGTCGACACCAGCACCGACCAGCCAGCGTTCGCTACCGTCACGGTCGGGATGCCTACCCGGCACCGGCTCACGTTCGTGCCCCTGGGCCAGGCGACAGTCGGTCCCGGGTACGTCAGGGTCGGCTTCGACAGGAAGCTAGTGAAGGACGCCCCCTCGATCGATACCGATGGCGAGCTTCCGGCCGGCGATGAGGAAGCGATCTTCCGGCATTACGGCCTGACCTACCAGGCGGGCGCCGGCGGCGAGCGACGCCTGACCCGGCGCTGAACCGGCCTGAACGGAGGATTCATGATTGCCCTGTTCCTGCTGCTAGTAATCGCAGCGATCGTCGCTGGGCATCGTCGGCGTGGTCGCCAAAGGCCTGCTGTACCTGCTGATCATCGGAATCGTCGTATTCCTCGGCGCCCTGACCCTGGCCGCCCTGCGGATGCGGCGGCGACCCGGGAAGCACCCGGCACGGTAAGGCATGCCCTCCACGACAAGCTGACCGGATCCCGCAGGTATCCACCGGAGGTAGCCGCCGGCGACCCGATCACCGAGTCGGTGCGCAGCCCACGGCTCCCGCTGACCGCCACGCCGCTGCGGCCGCGGACCTGCCACCAAGCTCGGCTAGCGTCCCGTCAGTGGCATGGCGCAAGCCGGATCCTCCACGCCCGGCTACCGTTCAGGGTGCGGCTAGAGTGCCCAAAGTGACGCGTATCGGGTTCGTTGGCGTGGGGCGGATGGGATTGCCCATGTGCGCAAACCTCGTGGCCGCCCGGCACACGGCGACTGCGGGTGACGCGCGTGCTGAACTTGAACGAACGGTCATGCAATGCGGGGCGCAGTGGCGCGCCACGCTCGCGGAGGTAGCCCGCAGCGCATCATCCGCGTCGGCGGCAACGGCGCCGGGTATACGGCGGCACCGGGCACCATTTAGCTGAGAGGAGTGTCCGAGCCGGGGACATATGCGTCATGGAAGTCCAGCTAGCCTAGTCCCGTTCCGGCACAGTGACCGCGGCTGGTTCGACTACAACCCGATGCTGGCGGCCAGCCCGATGACCCTGTGGCACTACGGCAACGACCCGGCCGACCGGCAGCGACTGGATGAACTGCGCAAGGCAGCCGGATACGACTGGCGTATCGTCCGCTCCTTCCGTAGCAAGGAGGAAGCCGGCCACGAAGAGCCGTGGTTTACCTACCTCATCGGCGACAACCCGGACTACCCGGAGAAGATCCTCGCCGCGGCACAGGCCCAGGTGCGCCACCGGCTCGCCCGGATGCAGGCCTACCGTGACGTCGAGGTATCCGAGGCCGACATCCACCTGTGGCAGCAGTGCAACCCGGTCGTCACCGAGGCCCTGGTCCAGCTGACCTGGGGCGGCCCGCAGGTCATCTACAACGGCGGCCTGCAGCAGGCCCGCGTCCGGTACTACGACGTCGACCGGCGGCGCCCCGGCCTGCCCGCCTCGGTGGCCGCCCTGGTCTCCGCTATCGACCCGGCAGGCACCGTCATCGACTTGGTCAACCTCGACCCGGGGCACGACCGCACCGTCGTCGTGCAGGCGGGCGCGTTCGCCGAGCACACCATCCAGGCCGTGCGCTATACCGCCTGCCCGGACCGTGCTTGGCTCGGTAGCCTCTACGACTACGGGCACAGCGAGCCGGCCGTCACCCAGTACCACGCTGACGTCCGCAGGCCGTGGCTGACCGTGCGCCTGCCCGCCTCCACCCGCATACGCCTGACCCTGACCCTAGCTCTGCGCACTCGCACGCCGTCTTATGCCACGCCGTTCGATGATGATCCTCCAGGCAAGTAAATACGGCCGCTTGGGCGGCGACGGAGTCCTCACCTGCCCGCCGGGTACACCTGGACCGAGGTCGCACAACACGCGCGTACACGCCGCGAGACCGGGCAGTGGCACGAGGCCGATCTGGCGGTGGCGCACTGAACGAAATCACTGAGCAGGGGCAGGTGGCCGACCGCTACATGAAGGCGATCGAGCAGCTCGGCTCCAAGGAACTCGACGCGCTCAGCGGCCGCTCCATTGCACCAGCAGCAGCGTGGCGTCATCGCGCAGGCCGCCAGCCTGGTGCTCCAGCACGGCCCGGACCAGCCGCCGCAGCAGTTCCTCGGCCGACTGGCCGCTGGCGGCCTCCCGTTCCAGCAGGTCGGCCAGCCGCTCCAGCCCGAACAGCTCCCCGTCCGGGGTCCGCGCCTCGACCACCCCGTCGGTGTACAGCAGGACCGCGTCATCGGGCTCCAGCTCGCAGAGGCCCGGCTCGGGGGTGCCGTCGCCGAGCCCGAACGGCAGCGTCGCCTCGCAGTCGAGCTCGGCGACCACCTTGCGGCCACGCAGCAACAGCGGCCGCGGGTGCCCAGCACAGGACCACTCCAGCCGCCCCGGCCCGATGGCCAAACGGGCGATGATGCCGGTAGCGAACGAATCGTCGCCGTAATATCCGGCCAGCGCCTGGTCGACAGCCGCGTGCATGCCGGCCACCGAGGCCCCGTCCCGGCGGGCATGCCGGTAAGCACCGACGGCCAGGCCGGTCAGCAGCGTCGAGCCGATGCCGTGCCCCAGGCCGTCGAAGATCGCGAAATGCAGGTCGGCGCCGTTGACCGCGTAGTCGAACGCGTCCCCGGCGATGTCGTAGGCGGGCTCGAGCACCCCGGCGATCAGCGCCCCGGCGGTACGGGCGCTCAGCGGCGGCAGCAGGTCCCACTGCATGCCCGCAGGCAGCGACATTGCCCGGCCCCGCCGCCGCACATAGGGGATATCGGTGACCCGCGCGGCCGCGGCGACGACCAGCCCGGCGAACACGCCCAGCATCTCGGCCTGCGCCAGGACCGTGTCGCTAGCTTCGGGGACGGTGATCGCCAGCACCCCGGTCCGGGTGGTCTGTTCCAGCACCGGCACCCACACCCGGACCGAGCCGTCCCGGGCGCTGGTAACCGGCTGGCCGGCGGTGAACGCCCGGCCCGCCATCGTCCCCGCCACCTGCTCCTCGGTCACCCCGGCGGCCAGCGGGAACAGTACCATATGAGCGAAGTCGGCCAGGTACACCACCGGGTCCCAGGCTGGCACCGGCTCGCACGCCGCCGCCAGCACTTGGTGCAGGTCACCCCCGGCGTCATGGCACAAGACCCGGAGCGCTTCGGGAAAACCGGGCACACCCATCGCGGCTCCACTCCCATGATCACCCAAACCAGCGCCGGCCGCGCTGTCCGGCAAGCCTAACCGGGTCGACGCCGTGTTTGCCGGCCTGATAACCATGACTATTCCTTCGAGGGTAACGAACATGGTGGCTTCTTCGGTCGCCTCCACGCGTGCCGACTCCAGGGCTTCGATTGTTCCGTCGGGGTTCACTCTGTAGATGCCGACGATCCTGGCCGACGGCTCATGCCCGTTGTCCTTGTTTTCCAATGCGCGCGCTCCCCGCCCCGATCCGGCCGGGACCGGGTTAGTCGCTGCCCCGGCCGGTCATCGCGTCGCGTGCCTTGTCCGCCACGGCGACGGCAGGGCCGGCCGCTTTGAGGACGCCCGGCGAGGGAGGCGTGTGCGGATGCGCCTCGTGCTTGGACGCCTCGATGATGAGCTCTTTGGTCATCTTTTTCGCAGCGCCAGCTGGTCCTCGCCGGCCCCGGTGGCCCGGGTCGGGCCCTTCTCCAGTTCGGTGCGCATGCCTTTGACCTCGTGGTCCTTGGCCAGGACCGCGAACACGTCCGCCATCTGTCCTCCCGGGTCGTGTTCCTCCATGCAGGCGCTCATCTCTGCCCGTCGGGTCCGGGATTAACCGTCCAGGCGAGCATCCTTCACCGATGAGGTTGCCGAGGGGCTCCGGGCGGCCCGTCCCGGGCCGTAAGGAGGGAGCAAGTTCCCAGGGATCCATATTCCTCGGATTCCGGGATCTATGTATCCTTAGGTGGTGGAACGAAGCCTGGGGTTCGTCGCGGTGCAGCCCCGCAACGGGACCATCACCATCCCCGCCGAGGCCCGCCGGGCGCTGCGCCTGGACCTGCCCGGCGCCCAGGTCGAGGTCATCTTGCGCGACCACGACCTGGTCCTGCTGCCGCACGTGGCGGTCCGGCTGGAGCAGGTCCGCGACGACGGCACCGCTCCCGCCGCGGGCAGCGGCTAGCCAGCCGGGCGGCGTCCGCGGCCGCAGGCCCGTTCCGTGGTCGGCGGTCCTGATGATCGCGGCACGGGCCCGGCAGCAGGATGCCCCGGGGAATTGCGCGGCGGGGCTCCCGCCAGGGAGCCCCGCCGTATCGGAGGCCATGAGGTTCGGCTGGGTGGTTCGGTGTCCTGTCTCCTTTGCCTGACGGCCGGGCGATGCCCGGGTGCCGATTCGCTGTCGTGCGGGCCGTCGCCCCCGGGGGGTCAGGGGCCGGGGCGGCGGCCCGGGGGACGGCCGGGGAGATGCGCCGGGGGCGAGCGCTGCCGGCCATGTCGCGGCCCGGTGGCCGGGACGGCCGTCACGGCCGGGCCGGGGGCGGTCCGCCGGGAGGGCGGCGGCGTGCTGCCGGGGCGGGGCGGGACCCGGGGCGGCGCGGGCGGCGGCGGCCCGGGCGGCTCGCTGAAGCAGGCCGCGACCAGCGCGTCGAACTCCGCGTCCAGCCACTGCGGGTCGGCGCAGATCAGGTCGGCGAACGCCGCTTCAGGGCAGGGACACGCAGGGTCAGGGTCAGGCCGACGAGAATTGACCGATGGTATTGACTTAGATCCGATCGCCCGGGCTGAGTCGGGCATGCGCGTCATGGGCTCGCGCGATACCGCCGGCTTCGGTGTACTCGCGGACCATGTCATAGGTCTTCCAGCCGGTGATGTGCATAAGGTCATCGGTGGACCCGCCGGCCGCCAGCCAGTTGTCCGCGAAGGATCGGCGGAAGCGGTGCGGGTGCACGTTCTGAATTCCGGCTTGCTCACCGCGCCTGGCAAGCATCACGCGGACCCCTGAGTCGGTCATATGCGCGAGGTTGTGTCCTTGGACGCCGAGCCACAGCCATGGCGAGGAGGCGTGCGAGTGCCGGGCGCGAACACGTATGTAGCGGTCGAGAGCGGCGGCGGTCTTCTTGCCGATCGGGACCCAGGTCTCGTCTCCGCCCTTGAGGCGCAGCCGCAGCTTCCGCTGGCTCAGAAACACGTCGGTGCGGCTCTCGTCGTCCGGGTCATAGTGCAGGTTGGCCAGCCCGGAGACGCGCATGCCGGTATCGATGAAGATCCGCAGTATCGCGGTATCGCGTCGGTCAGCGAAGGCGGCACCCTGGCACGTCTTCAGCAGCGCGGCCAACTCCGCGTCATCGAAGAACTGCTTGGCCTTCTTGGTGACCTTCGGCTTGTCGACGCGATCCATCGGGTTCGCGTTGGCGCGCTCCCCCTCACGGGCCAGCCAGCCGAAGTACACGCGCAGATTGCGGAAGTGCACGGCGGCCGAGGCGGCCGACGTGCGCTGCTCCTCGGACAGGATGAACGCGCGGATGTGCTCGGCATCGACCTCTTCGACATCGGTCGGCATGTGCTGAGCCGCTAGGAAGCCTTGCAGCGCCTTGATTGAATCGAGGTATGACCGGACGGTCTTGGGACTCTTGCCTGCGGCCTCAAGCGCGAGCTGCCACGAGGTGGAGAACGTGGCGATGCCGATGCCGGCGGACGCCGCGGAGCGGCGGGCCCGGCTGCGCCTGGCTTCCTGCATGCTGGTGACGGACATGGTTGCCCTTCCACCGGCCGGAGTGCTATCCGCGCCTGTCATGCCCTACCCTTGAGGGGTGCAGCGGGCATCTGTCGGCGACGAATCAGAAGCTCTATCACCGCTGTGCATATGTGGTATCGTAGCACCAACCTGCAGAACCGCAGGTAGGACAACTCAAGACAAGCGCTCGTAGCTCAACGGATAGAGCATCTGACTACGGATCAGAAGGTTGGGGGTTCGAGTCCCTCCGAGCGCGCCCAGGTCAGAGCCCCTTTCCGAGTCCGGAAGGGGCTCGTTTGCTAACAGCGCGACCGTTAGCTGGTGCCGTTAGCTGGTGGCCGCTACGGCGCGGGCGAAGATGTCGGCGGCCTCGGTGAGCTGGTCACTGATGACGTGGGCGTACACGCGCAGCGTGATCGAGGGGTCCGCGTGGCCGAGCCGGGCCGCGACCACGTGCACGGGGACGCCAGCAGCAGGGTTGTCGCGTGTACATGGCAACGAGCGGTCTAAATCTGCCATCGGAAGACCGCCGCGCCTTCCACTCGGAGGTCCGGCAACTCGTGCAGGAGCGCCTCGCTGGCATGAGCCCCGACCTAGGCGGGCAATCAGTGACGGTTTGCGGCTGCGGCTGGCCATTCAGTGGCTGCTGCTGGCCTCCGGCGGGCAGACTCGAGGACCTGACGACAATAGATCCCCTCCCATTCCCGGCTCGCGAGGACGAGCCCATTAAGATCCTACTCTTTTTCGACGGGGACATCGGCATCCATGGAGATGAAATCCTACTTCAGATATGGATTGACCCGAGATGGGCCCTCTTGCCTCCGGACCAGATCATGGTAGGCCTGCGAATCGACCCCACCTTCGACCCTGGCCAATGGGCGAAGGAGATTACAGGCTGGACGATTTGCCAGTGCGCCGTCCAAACCGACCATGTAGAAAGCGCCCACCGCCAACTACAACTGGATGCTGATCAACAGAGCCACAGTTGACACCCTGGCGTTCAGGAAGGCGGTCTTCCTCGGCTGGCACAATTCTGGCTATCTCGGTCCAACGCCGAACGAGTTCTGGAACCTCCTGGGCGGATTCACTCTCACCTTCGATTGGATAAGCGATCAAGTATAATTAGCGGCAACTACAGGCCGATCCACGAGGCCATCACAGCGACGCTCGGCGACCTAACGGTAGCAGCGACTCGGCAGCCTCGTGCTGGCCGGTAGTTCACTTCGAAGGAATCAGCGTTCTGCGGACCAGACGTGGACCAAGCGCCAGACCGGATCGTGATCCTCGCAGCTCCGGGCAATGCCGACCTACAGCCTCCGGAACCGTGAGCCACACCGTCAAGCATGTCTTTGACGGTGATTCGGCCGCTGGCTTTAGCCTCGACGTGAGTAACCAACCGAGTAACAACCGCCCTCGACGGCGGCATACGCCCGTCGACTTCTGCGGACCATGCGCCGCAGCTTATGAACGAGATACGAAAGCAAGAGCGCCCGACAACGTTCTCTGACACAGAAGCGATCGGATCTACGGCCAGATGCCCGTCAAAGCCCGGTGCTGCTCCCGACGGTATGGACCTTACCGGGCTGGCCGGTACTGAGAATCTTGCGCCTTGCGCAGGGCCTCGACCCGTTCCTGGCCGCTCAGTAGCCGAGTGGTCCTGGACGACTTGACCGCACCACCGGCGGTAACTGCGAGACCGATGCTGGCAGCCGTCGCATCATCAGCTGCCTCGACGATGATCAATACGTCATACTCGCCAAGCGGATACCCGCCCACCACGATCTTGACACCCATGGCCTCAAGCGCTGGCTTGACCGCTTCGAGGCGGTCATGCGGCTCCTTGATCTGCGCCGCTACCGACTCCGGCGTATAGGCGACCTCGTACATGTACAGCCCCATGGCGGTATCCCTCCCCTTGTACCGTCGTAGTATGACTGTCCTCGCCTGGGCTACGTCAAGTCGCGGGTCCCCGCCCCGCATGCATGGGCGGCCGAGTGACCAAGTGAGTGACAATCGCCGCGGCCAACGGCGGACGTCAGCGAACATCCACGGATGGACTGTCCCAGGCCACGCACGCTGCGGCGCTGGTAACCCGCGCCGCAAGTTGGCTTCGGGACGAAGAGGCCGCCGGTTCAAATCCGGCCACCCCGACCAGTTCAGAGGGCACACGACCTGGAAGCGACCGGCTAATTGCCGGTGGTGAGTAACTAAGCATCCCGTTGCGGCCCGGCTGAGAAGATCCGGTCCATCACGTCGGCACCGTGCACGATCACCGGCCGGATCTGCTTCCTATATATAGTCTCCGTCGTGGTCGTGCTGCTGTGGCCGACCAGGCGCGAGATCTGCTCGATGGGGACATCGGCGTCCGAGAGCAGCGAGACGAAGCTGTGCCTCAGCTCGCGGGGGTCCACTCCTGAGGGTCGAGCCCGGCTGCTGCGACTACCTTCCGGACGAACGCCGGACGTGCACGGTCCACGATCAGCGAGGCCACCACGAGCCGGGTCCAGCCATGCTCTCGGGTGAGCTGGGCGGCGACGTTCGGCCCGGGCCCCGCCCGCCGAGCCACTGGGAATGCGCCGTCGGATCGGCCCCACGCGACGCCGATCTTGCTAACGCGGTTGCTAACAACGAATCTGGACGAGCACGGATAAGGCTGGAACTGCCAGGTCGCCGCGTAACGTGCCAGCGGCCCGAATGGACAACGGCGGCCGGATCTGGACAAGCCTGATCTTGCTACGGATCAGAAGGTTGGGGGTTCGAGTCCCTCCGAGCGCGCCCAGGTCACGGGCCCCTTACCGGATCCGGAAGGGGCCTTCTTAGTCCCTTTGGGAGCCACGCTGGGAGCCACGGGCACATGTCAGCTACCGAACAGAGCCCGGGTCATCGACTCCGCCGCCGCCCGTTTGTCGCCTTCGAGCAGGTGCCCGTACACGTCCTTGGTAATGGCAATGCTGGCATGCCCGAGCACCTCGGAGACCACACGCAGTGGCGTGCCCTGGGGCCAGCATCAGCGAGGCACCCGAGTGGCGCAGCTCGTGCGGATGCCAGTGACCGGCCTTGTGCTCCCGCGCCGGTGCTACCTGGCATCCGGTCCGGCTGACCAGGGCCCGGCCAGCGTGTCCGGACCGGCGCGTGGGCAGGCCAGGTTTCGGACTTGCTATAGCTCGCTCAACGGTATATAACGTCTACATGGCCACACGGGCGATGCAGGAAGCGACCTTCATGATCCTCACCGCGGTGGCCGACGGCGCCCAGCACGGGTACGGGATCATCGGCGACGTCCGGGACATCTCCGGCGGCCGGGTCCGGCTGCGCGCCGGGACCCTGTACATGGCCCTGGACCGGCTGCGCGCGGACGAGCTGATCGCGGTGGACCGCGAAGAGGTCGTGGACGGGCGGCTGCGCCGGTACTACCGGCTCACCCCCGCGGGCACCAGGCTGCTCGCGGATGAGGCGGCCCGGCTGCAGGCTCATGCCAGCGTGGCGCTGAGGCGGCTGGACCTGGCAGGGGGGATGGCGACATGACTGATCAGGAGCACCTTGAGCGGGCCTACCGGCGGCTGCTGGGCTGGTATCCCCGGGAGTTCCGGCGGGAGAACGAGCAGGAGATCCTCGCGGTGCTGATGGCCGGCGCCCCGCACGGCCAGCGCCGCCCTGGCCTGGCCGAGTCCGCGGACCTGATCCGCAGCGGCCTGTGGCTGCGGCTGCGGCCCAGCGTGCCACGATCGGCGCGCACGGTGCGGGCCGCCGTCAAGCTCATGTACGCCGGCGCCGCGGTCAGCACCGTCAACCTGGTCATCTTCCTGGCCCTCATCGGCGACATCAAGGCCTACCACGCAATTCTCGGGCACCGCCTCACCGCGGCCCAGGTCAGCCAGGCCAGCACGCCGTTCATCACGACGGTCATACTGTGGGACCTGGTCCCGATCGCCGTGTGGCTGTGGATGGCGCGGGCGTGCGGCCGGGGCCGGAACTGGGCGCGCATCGTGTCCACGGTGCTGTTCGGCGTGGCGACGCTCAACCTGACCAGCGCCTTCAACTGGCTGCCGCCGGGGAACCGTTTGACCCTCGTCCCGATGTTCTATCGGCCCGACCCTCCCGGTGCTGTACTGGCTGGTCGGCCTCGCCGTGGTGTGGCTGCTGTGGCGTCCGGCCTCCAGAGCGTTCTTCAGGCCGCCGGGCTTCACGCAGGCCCAGCACCAGGCGCAGATGGCCGAACTCGACCATCAGGCGCAGATGGCCGAACTCGCCCGGATCAGGGCACGGCTGCCACGTCACGTGTGAGCCACCGCCCTGCTCTAGCGGCAGACGGTTGCCCACGCCAGCGCACCAGCTCTTATACCGCGCCTGTGATCCGGCCACTCTGATCCGGCCGCGCGCTCATCGCGCTCATCGCCGCGCTCCGGTCGGCGCACTTCCCCGGCGTTGATGCCCTTATGTCAAGGGGACAGTTAAGCTGCCCTTAATCGCGATCGGTTAGGACAGGACTACGCCCGCTCCGGCAGGCCCCGCTAACAGTGGTCACCATCTGGCAGAGGTCACTATGTACCAGCCCTATCCGCTCGGCGGCCAGTCGGCCGAGCCGCTGCGGCCTCCTGCTCCCGCGCCGGTGCTGACCGCAGTCAAGCTCATGTACGCGGGTGCCGCCGTCAGCGCCGTCAACCTGATCATCTCGCTCGCCGTCATCGGCGGCCTCAAGGCCTACCACGGGCGATTCCTGGGCCATAGCCTCACCGCGGCCCAGGTCAGCGACCTGAACACGGTCATCATCGCGGCGGTAGTCACCGGCCTGGTCGTGATCGCCCTGTGGCTGTGGATGGCGCGGGCGAACGGCCAGGGCAGGAACTGGGCGCGCATCCTGTCCACGGTGCTGTTCGGCCTGGCGACGCTGGAGCTGACCCCCTACTTGTTCGGTTTCGGCGAGGTTTTCGGCGTGACGGTGTTCGGCCTGATCTTCCCTCTGCTGACCTGGCTGGTCGGCTTGGCCGTGGTGTGGCTGCTGTGGCGCCCGGCCTCCAGCGCGTTCTTCAGGCCGCAGGGCATCACGCAGGCCTGGTCCGGCGCAGCGATATCTTCGCGGATCCGGTCGTCCCGCGCTCGGCCGCCGCGTCAGTGGTGAGCCACGTTGATCTGCGTGCCCGCGCGGATGTGGCCAGGCGCGCGCCGGACGGGCTACCAGACCGCGCTGGCACGCTGCTGGTTACAGTGGTCACGCTAGACCCGATGTGAGGGCCGAAGACATGCTCCCAGACCCGGGCCGCTACGAAGAACGCTACCGGCTGACCGGCGCGGCCCTGGGCCTGGTCAGCGCCCTTCTCGCCCTCGGGCTCGGCTTGCTCTGGCACACGCAGCTGATCTTCGCCGCGCTCACCGTCCTAGCCGTGATACCAGCCGTGCTCGCGGTGGCCCTCCGCCCGGTCGCGTTCCGCGCCGACCACGCGGGCATCACCCTGGGATCCGATCGGCTGCTGCCGCGCCGCTCGGCCGTGTTCATCCCCTGGGCGGACGTCGAGAGGATCGTTCTCTACCCCGGCCGAAAGGCTGCCGGGTTTGGCGACTATCTCTGGGCCAGCGGAGAGGTCGAGTACATCGGCGTCCAGCGCCGGGACGGAGCCCCGGCCCTGGCCCGTGGCAACAAGCAGGCTCCCCGGTGCCCCGTCCTCGGCGTCGCGGCCGGGGCGACCCGGCCGATCAAGAACTGGCGGCTGGACCGCGAGCGGCTGGCCGCCGTCACCGCCGCGATGGCGCCGGACATCCCCGTTATCGACGCCAGGAACGACCCTGACCGACGCATTGAAGGACCGGGCCAGCGCCAGGACAGGGACCCGCATGGCGTCTGAACCATCTTGACCTGCGTGCCCGCCGGTGTGGCCCGGCGTGCGCGCGGGGAAGTTCCGGGCTGGCCTTCGGGTGAAAGGTGTCCACGGCGCCCAGGGAGTCTTCGAAATGACCTGGGCGCCAGACGGCAGGGCGACTTTCGAGTACGGCAAGGAGCAGATCCCCGGAAAGCCTCACGTGATCTGGCGCCGTGTCGGCACTCACGACGTGTTCCGCTCCCCGTGACCGAACCTGCCAAGCGTGATTGGGACAAGGAAGCTGAATGTCAAGTACGGCAAGGCAATACTAGGCCGCGCAGCGGTGACCCGCTGGAGCGGCGCGCAGGCACCGCTTCTAGGCCGCCCACCGGGCGTCGCTTCGCGATGGCTTCGCCAGCCTAGACCCGGCACCCACTCGCAAGGATTCCGCGCCTATGAGGAAGACGGGGACGAGCAGGCAACGGCATGGGGCGAGCACCCCGTGCCCATGGAACAATCCCCTCACGTCCTATGACCTTGCCGTCTGGGAGGAGATCGGCAAGCAGATGATGCGCTGCTCGCCAGGAGAAAGTGCCCATGCCGAACCAGAAGATGAATCCTGACGAAATCGATATTGGCACTCCGGTCGTCGGTCGGCTGATCGCGGAACAGTTCCCGCACTGGGCGGGCCTGCCGATAGCCGAGGTGTCCTCCGCTGGCACCGATAACGCGATCTACCGACTCGGTGAGGAAATGGCCGTGCGCCTGCCCCGTCGTCCAGGACCCGTTGCGGCCCTGGCCAGGGAACAGCAATGGCTGCCCCGGCTGGCTCCGCTGCTGCCGCTCGCCGTACCGGTGCCGCTCGCGCAGGGCGCTCCCGGTGAAGGGTTTCCCTTTCCGTGGGCGGTGTACCGGTGGCTCGATGGCGAGAACGTTGCGGATGAGCCCGATGTCGACCTGCCCGACGCGGCCGCGCGGCTGGGCAGGTTCGTCGCAGCCCTCCAGCGGATCGACACCGCGGGCGGGCCGCCGCCGACGTTCCGGGCCAAGCCGGTCAGCGCCCTCGATGACCAGGTCCGCACCGAGATCCGCGACCTGCCAGAGGACGGCATGGTGGATCCCGAGCTGGCAACTGCCGCATGGGAGACGGCCATGGCCGCTCCGGCGTGGGCGGGTCCGCCGCGCTGGGTACACGCCGACCTCTCTCCCTTGAATCTGCTGGCCCGCCACGGCAGGCTGACCGCCGTCATCGACTTCGGCGGGCTGGGCGTCGGCGACCCCGCGATCGACATGCTGCCTGCCTGGACCTGGCTCACGCCGCAGACCCGCGACCTGTTCCGCGCCGAGGTTAAGCCCGACGACGCCACCTGGGCACGCGGGCGTGGCTGGGGTCTGGCCCTCGGGCTCAGCGCCGTGCACTTTTACCGGGTCACCAACCCGGTCCTGGCGGCCAACAGCGGGCGTGCGATAGCCCAGGTCATTGCCGACTACCAGCGCACCTGACGCAGCCCGCGCCCGAGTTGGGTTAACCGTAAAGGTTCGACGCTGATAGCTCGCGCCGAGGAGCCATAGTCATTTACAGGGTCTCGTGAGACGGTGGAGGCAGGCGTGCGAAGGGAGACAGACATGAGTATGCGCTTCCCGTCCGCGGCGCGCGGCGGCCTCCGGGTCAGGGCCGAGACGATACTGGCCCAGCTGGCCGGACCGTGGTGGATGTTCCTCATCACCGGGGTAGCCTGGCTGGTCATCGCTCTGATCGTCTTGCGCTTCAGGCTCTCCTCGGTGGTCGCCGTGGGCGTGCTGATGGGCGTGGTGTTCCTGGGCGGCTGGCTCGACGAACTGGTCATCGCCTCGGTCCGGGCGAGATGGCGATGGGCGCACGTGTTGCTGTCGATCGTGTTCTTGTTCGCGGCCTGCTGGTCGTTCGCGTCTCCGTACGGCGCGTTCTGGGCGCTGGCCACGGTCTTCGGCCTGCTGCTCATCTTCCGGGGCAGCCTCGACCTGGTCGCGTCGATCTCCTCGCGGGACATCTACCCGTCCTGGTGGCTGGGCATGATCACAGGAGTGCTGGAGATCCTGCTCGGCTTCTGGGTCTCCCAGCAGGAGTACCCCGCCAAGGCGGTGCTGCTGCTGATCTGGGTCGGGTTCTTCGCCCTGTTCCGCGGCTTCTCGGAGATAATGCTGGCGTTCGAGCTGCGCGCGGCACAGCACAACTAGCCGCCGGGCTGTTTGACATGTAAGAGTCAACGTCGGACAGCAGGACGTACAGCAACGGGGGCACGCAACCGCTCACACCCGAGGTAAAGGGCCGCGCAGGTTGATGCGAGGCCTTTCACCCTGGTGGGGCTCAGCTACCGGTGCACTGTGGGCTGGCTTGGACCAGCCATTCGAAGAGATCCCACTGTCCGTCGCCGCCCTGCGTGACGTACCCGAGGTTTCTGCTGACGACGAATTGCACGCCCGCGCCGCTGGGGACAGCCGGGGGGTGGACGAACATCCCGACCGTGAATGGGCTCCCGCCCCTCACGACGTTCTGCGCCTGGCCTTCCCCGCCGCTGTATTCCTGGCACGGGTGCCCTTGAAGTGGACGATGGCCCAGACGCTTTTGTCTACGAGACAGCCATCAGCTTCCACCTCCGAACCAGGTGGTCAGGGCGTCGCGCAATCCGGTGTCGGTGCCATCTCCCACCCAGGCGACGTACCCGTCAGGGCGGATCACCACGGCGACCGGGGCGCTGACTGAGCCCAGGACCGGAAGCTCCCACGGGCCGCCATATTCAGCATCGATCAGCTGGACCCGGTCCGTCCAAGGTGTGATGTCGAGGACGCGTGGCTGATCGAGGTTGAGCAGCACCGGCTTGGCGCCGTGCAGGAGCTCATAGACGCGGAGCGGGCCATCGGCGGTCGCGATGTCCAGATCGGGCATGCGTCGTCCGAGCAGGGGATGTCCCGGTCCGAGGTCGTAGTGGATGTCGAGACCCGACATCATGGCGGCGATACTGCGACGCGGCTCGTCCATGCTGAGTAGCTCGGTCATGGTGTTGCGCAGGGCCTGGTGACGGTCGCCGGGGCTGGTCAGTGCGACTTGGGCCATGGTGTTCTGCAACACTCGGGCGCCGACCGGATGACGTTCGTCGTGGTAGGTGTCAAGCAGGCTCTGGGGTGATGTCTTCTTGACCACCTGGGCCAGCTTCCACCCCAGGTTCACGGCGTCCTGGACACCGGTGTTGAGACCTTGACCACCGAGCGGGGGATGCACGTGTGCTGCATCGCCCGCCAGAAGGATGCGCCCCTTGCGATACGACGCCGCCTGCCGGGTGTTGTCCGTAAAACGGGAAGCCCAGCTCAGGCTGTGCACGCCGTAGTCCGTCCCGTCGGCGGCGATGAGTGCCTCGCTGACGTCCTGCAGGGTGGGCTCGCTGGCGTGCTCGACCTGGCGTTCGGTCAGGACGACCCGAATCCGATCTCCGCCCTCGGCCGGGCCGATCCCACCGCCCGGACGCCGGCCGAACTCCGGCTTCTCGACCATCTCGACCTCGGCCATGAGCCAGCTCGTCGATGGATCCCACCCGGCGAACTCGATATCGGCCGCCTTTCGGATCACACTGCGGCCCCCGTCGCACCCGACCAGATAGTCCGCCCGGATCGACGTGCCGTCGGACAGCGCGACGTCGACGCCGGTGTCGTCCTGGGTGAACCCTGTCACCTCACGTCCGCGCGTGGTCGGCACCCCGAGCTCTTGGACCCAGGTAGCCAGCAGGCGCTCGGTCTGAATCTGCGGGAGGGCGAGCCCGTAGTTGCGGCGGGATGGGAAATCACTGATGTCCAAGGGGATCCGGCCGAATCCCTGGATCTGCATCGCCTTCCCCTCCTCGAGAAACCGATCGGCGACGCCGCGCTGATCGAGCACTTCGATGGTGCGCGCGTGCAGACCGCCGGCGCGTGAGCGGTCGGGATCCGGAGTGGCGCGTCGTTCAACGATGACGACATCGACCTGGGCCAGGGCCAGCTCAGCCGCCAGCATCATTCCTGTCGGGCCTCCGCCGGCGATCACCACCGCATGTTTGGCCATTCGCCACTCCTTCGCTTCCGTCGGCTGTGGTTCAGCCTGAGACTGTGCACCACGACTGGGGTCTTGCCGCAAGACCCCAGTGCGCTACTACGTTGAGGCGGGAGGGAGCGTAGGCCGGCCTACCCGGCGGCAGAGAGGGTTATGCCTGAGCGACGGCGGTTCCCTCAGGCTCTGCAGCAACCCTCTTGAAACGTTCGGGAACGTGCTCTTCGAAGGCGGTGATCAAGCCCTGTGGTCGTGCTGAATCCTTCGCTATGCTTGGTTCATGGTTGGCCCCGAAGCCCCTGATAATGAATCGCTTCGGCTTGAACTACAACAGGCACCAGGTACATATCAACATTGGGTCGCGGTGTTGACTCAAGTAAATGGATTCATTACAGCAGCAGATGTAGCACTGATCAGCTACGGGTTCTCGCAAAACTTGCTGCCATCCTTTTGGTGGCGAGCGGTGCGCCAATGCTTATTTTGACGATGTACATACTGATAGGCTCTATTGCCAGCCCTCTCGTTAATCTAGTATTGAGGATCGAAAGAAGATTGCAGATCCGAAAAGATTCCCTCGGCGCAACTTATGTACATACCTATTTCCGATCGATGACCCCAACCCTCGGCAGTCGTATCGAAGATCTTAGCGATGAAGAAGTGCGTCAGCTAAATCTAAAATGGGAAAAGTTTTGGGGACCGATACCCATTATCCTTTATTCGGCAACCGTAGCTCAAGTTGGACTATTCGTGTTGAGTCTAACCGTTTTCCATTATCGATTGTAACATCAAATCTGTAGCCACGATAAGAACCAGGGGCGGGCCCATCGCCCGTCGTCCCACACAGCAGCGAGGTACAGCAACCGCAGGGGTCGAGCCTTGCCGGGGCGATATCGTGGCTGTCATGCCGGATTACGGCGCGGACCCGCAGATCATTCCGTACCTCTTGTACGAGGACGCAGGCGCGGCGATGGACTGGCTGATCAGGGTGTTCGGTTTCACCGAGCGAGCACGCGATCGGCATAGCGACGGGACGGTGCGGCACGGCGAGCTGATGCTCGACAAGGGTGGCGTAATCATGCTGGGTTCCCCTGGAGCAGGCTTTCTGGGACCCGCCAAACTTGGCGAGGTAACCCAGCTGCAATGCATCACGATCGCCGACCTCCCGGCGCATCGCGAGCGGGCGCGCGCTGCGGGCGCCGATGTGTCCGAGATTTCGATGCGGGCGAGCCGCGCGCGCAGCTACACGGTCGATGATCCTGAAGGCCATCGCTGGTACTTCAGCGAGCCGCTGTAGTCAACGAGGGCCTAGAGCGGTGGGCAGCCTTTCCGGGCACAGGTCTTGCCATACTGGTCCAGTGCCTGTGAATTCTCGCTGCGTGACGGTGCTCGCCGGGACTGCGCTGCTGGGTATCGGCCTTGACCAGGCGACGAAGGCGCTCGTGGTCGCGACCTTGGAGGGCAAGCCGCCGGTTCGCGTGATCGGCCAGGTCCTGACCATCGATGTCTTCCGGAACTCCGGTGCCGCCTTCGGCTTCGCGCCAGCCGAAACGGTGCTGTTCACCTGCATGGCGGTCGCGGTTGCCGTGCTCATCGTCATCAAGGTGCCCCGGCTGATCTCGATCGGGTGGGCGGCGGCACTCGGTCTGCTGCTGGCAGGAGCTATCGGGAACCTGTGCGACCGGCTGACGCGAGCACCCGGCATCGGCCGTGGCGCCGTCGTCGACTTTATTGATCTACAGCACTTCGCGGACTTCAACATCGCCGACAGCTGCCTGACGTGCGGCGCCGTGCTGATTGTCTTGCTGTCGCTCCGCAGCATTCCCATGACGGACCCGGCAGGCGACTACGCCGGATCGGTGCCCGCTCGAGGAGCACATCAGTGACCCTGGGCGAGGGTCCCTTGACCAGCTCGCGCCGTACGGCACCGGGGACGTTACCGCGGGGACCGGATGCGGCCGGTGCCGGGGGCGCGCCCGGAAGGGCGCGAGCGAAGCTGCCGCTCCGCATGGGCTAGTACCCGGAGTACCTGAACGGCGTGGTCTCAGCCAGCTCCGTAAAGCCGATCCGCTGGAGGATCGGCCGGCTGTCGGGGGAAGCGTCCACTTGCAGGTACCGGTATCCTCGGTCCCTCGCCAGCTGAGCGCGGTAGGCGACGAGGGACCGGAACACACCGCGCCCTCGCCAGCCCGGCAGCGTGCCTCCGCCCCACAAGCTGGCAAAGTCGCCATGTTGAGGGAACTCCACCCGCCCTGCGGAGATGGCGGTATCTCCAGCGACGGCGACGACCGCCTCAACCGGACGCGGCTGCAATTCCTGAGCCGCCATGATGGCCGCGCCAATCGCGGAGTGATCCCCGCCGAAGACCTCATCGTGCACGCGCGTAACCGCCGCAGCCCCGTCCGCATCGGTGACCGGGACCAGCTCCACCCCGGCGGGCGGGCTCACGTTCACATTCAGGTCAGCGATCTCGGCCACCATCAGTGTCTCAGCAGGATCAGGGGCGAAGCCCGCAGCTTGCAGCCGCCCCGGCAGCCCAGCGGGCTGGTCGTAGGAGTAGTACTTCCATTCCCACGGCCGGGCCAACTCGGCGAACCGGCGGACCTGGGCGCCGATCACGGCCTCGGCATCCGCCTCAGTCAGGTCAGTCCACAGCACACCGCTCCAGCCGTCCCCGCCGGAGATGATCCGGGTAACCCGTTCCTCATGCTCGACATACGTTCCAAGCTCAGGCGCCGGGTTACGGCGCATTTGGTCATCAAACTCCGCCAGCACGGCAACACGGTCCACCGCGACAGTAGAGCACCCGTCGCGTCGGTCGGCCAAGTGCATTAATTGTGACGGGCACTCCCGCAGATCTACGGATCAGAAGGTCACGGCTGACGGGTAGCCGATGCCTGTACTGCGGTGAGATCATTAGCACCACAGCAGCGCAACGGCGTCGTCAGAGCTTATGGCGCAGATCAAGAGGCCGTCTTGTTCGGACCACCAGACCCTCAGCGAGACCTCCGGCAGGCAGAGCAGGCTAGCCGTGATCAGTACGCGCGCTTGGAGAGCGCCGCCGCCCGCCGCGCTGATCTTGGTGTTCAAAGGCCCAAGTTGCGCGAGAGCATACGCCACTGGTATCGCTGGCTCACGCGGCGAAAGCCCGCGGAGCGCTAACATCTGCGGGCCACCACCCACCTGACGACGGTTCGTCTGGCGGGTGCGTAGCCGTACAGCAACCGCTACGTCTGTCATGAGCGGCCACCCTAGACCGCACCGCCGACCAGTCCGGGCAGCAGGTCCGCTGATCAACGGGACCGACACCAACTTTACCGATCCGTTCGGCTTACCGCTCACGGCGCCGGCATGAACCCCACCACCAGCAGCCTCACGCAGACCCGCGACGGCCATACTGGAGCACCGAGCACTGAAACTAGTGGTGGGGTTGACCCCCGGTTACGTGTGCCGGGACGCGATCCTCGACGGATTGGTAATGCACCCTGCGTACAAGTGATATCCACACCGGGAAGGGGCCAATGGTGAGCGAGGCTAGAGCGGAAACAGGCGGGCCGAACCGCACCCCGCGTAGCGAGATCCACCCGGCTGTCTCGGCCAACCGTAAAAAGGAACCCGTGCTCTTGCTGGACCTCTCGACCAGCATGGACTGGGGCGCCGCCGACGAGTACGGCCCCGAATGGCCCGATGCAGGCAGCCGCCGGGCCATCGTGATCGAGGCCCTGCACGGTCTGGTCCGCGTCTTGGAGCAAGAAGACAGCGAGGCCGCCGCCGAGCAGGCTGACGGTAGCGACGTGCGCGGGGGCCTGATGGCCCACGGGTTCGGCAACCGCCACATCGAGATCGGCGACCTCAACTCGAGCAACCTGGAACATAAGCTCAACGCGATCAAGTGGGGCGGCAAGACGTACCTCATGCCAGCCTGGAAGGCGGCGCTCGCGGACTACGACGAGGAGTTCGGCGACCGGGACCCCGACGAGCAGCCGACCATGCTCACGCTCGTGGTCACCGATGGAGAGGCCGACGACTGGCAGGACTTCGAGCCCGTCCTTGAGAAAGCCACGGCCAAGCGCGTGTTCGTGGTGGCGATCGTCGGTCACGGCCGCAAGCATGACGCCACCCTGGCGGCCTACCAGCAGGCGGCCAGGAAAAACGCCGCCCAGGACAAGTTCGGGAAGGCACACGTCGAAGTCGTTTCGTTTGATGCTGTGACCGATCCCGAGGAGATCGCGCGTGACCTGATAATGCTCGTTGGCTAGCGGCAGGCGCGCGAGCACCGGGGCTATCGGCCAGCCTCGACCACGCCGGGCTGACAACAGCTGGTTGAATGGTTAGGAGACGGTCAAACCGTCGGTCAGCGTGCTCCTAAGACCGCTGCCGCGGGGGCGAGATCATGTCGCCGGGCCCCGCGCATTGGTTATTTCCTGCGCTATCGTCCACTGGGTGGAACTGCTGCGGACACCGCGCCTCGTGCTCCGGAACTGGGAAGAGTCCGACCTGCCAGCGTTCTTCGACCTCTACTCGCGTGAGGACGTGATCCGCTGGCTGGGATCGCATCCACGCCGCGCCGTGGCCACCCCGGAAGAAGCACGCGAACGCCTGGACCGATGGCACGCTCGCGAGCGCGGGCTCGATCATCCTCTCGGGCTGTGGGCGATCGTCCCGCTCGTCCCCGGGCCGCGGCAGCCGGTCGGGACCATCCCGCTGGTACCGCTCGCCGACGCCAGCGGGCCGACCGGCCTGACCGAAGTGGGCTGGCACCTGCACCCGGATCATCAGGGCCGCGGGCTGGCGACCGAAGCAGCCAGCGCCGTCCTCGCGGTGGCGGCAAAGGCAGGGATTGAGCAGGTCCTGGCCCTGACCGACCTGGACAACATCCGTTCCCAGGCCGTGGCCGCCCGTCTGGGAATGCGCGATGACGGCATCACCGACCGCTGGTTCGGCCTGACCTCGCGCCAATTCAGCAAGGTTCTCACCCGCCGCGACGACGGCGCGGATCTGCCTGCCCGTTGAGCCTCGTCAAGGCATGATCGGTGTGTGGCCGAGCCAGGCCCGTGACGTCACCGTATGAGGGCGGCCTCGAGGGTGCGGCGGTTACGGATCATCCAGGCCGCGGCCCGGGCGCGCCAGGCCATGGCCCATAGCGCGACGGGATGTTCGGTCGTCTCGGGGGTGATGGCGGCGTCGTCGGCTTCCCAGGCGGTGTCGCAGAGCCGATCATGCCGTCGGCCGCATGATTAGTACACAAGGCCTCGCCGAGGCAGGCTCCAGCGGAGGAGAACGACGATGACCGAGCAGGCGGTGCGGGTGGAGCGGTCCGGACCCGTCACCACCGTCTTCTTGAACCGTCCGGCCCGGCGCAACGCGGTCGACGGTCCCACCGCCGCGCAGCTTGCCGCGGCCTTCCGCGGCTTCGAGGCCGACCCCGAGGCCGCGGTCGCCGTGCTGCACGGCGAGGGCGGGGTGTTCTGCTCCGGCGCGGACCTCACCGCGATCGGTACCGAAGACGGCAACCGGGTGGCCCCCGACGGCGACGCTCCGATGGGGGTCAGCAGGCTGCGGCTGTCCAAGCCGGTCATCGCCGCGGTGGCCGGGTACGCGGTGGCCGGCGGCCTGGAACTGGCGTTGTGGTGCGACCTGCGGGTCGCGGACGAGACCGCGGTGTTCGGCGTCTTCTGCCGGCGCTGGGGCGTGCCGCTGATCGACGGCGGCACGGTGCGGCTGCCCCGGCTGATCGGGACGAGCCGGGCGATGGACATGATCCTCACCGGCCGCCCCGTGGACGCGGCGGAGGCGGCCGCGATCGGGCTCGCCAACCGCGTCGTCCCGGCCGGGCAGGCTCTGACCGCGGCCCGGGAACTCGCGGCTCAGCTCGCCTCGTTCCCGCAGATCTGCCTGCGAAGCGACCGGGCCTCGGTCCTCGACCAGGAAGGCCTTGTCGAGACCGCCGCGCTGGCCTCGGAGTTCGCCCGCGGGCGCCGCGCGCTCCAGGCCGAGACCGGGCCAGGCGCCGCCCGGTTCGCCGCCGGCGCGGGCCGTCACGGCTCGTTCGGCCCCTGACCGCTGTCGCACCAGGAGTCGGCCACCTCCGGCGCCGAGGCCGAGGTGAGCTATCTTGCGTCGTAGATGGGTATTCGTCGCCTCCGGTCCACGGCGGCAGCGGTCGTGCTGATGAGCCTGACGCTGGCCGCGATACAAGCGTGTACCACGACACCGGGCACCACGACACCGGGCACCACGACACCGGGCAGCACCTCACCGCACACCACGACGCAGGCGCCACGCACGTCGGCGGCGGCGCCGCAGGTGACGGCGATGACCAAGATCAGCGCGGGCTGCCCGGGCAACAGCTCAGAGGTCGAGGAGGCGTTCGCCCCGCCCAGCTACATATATGCCGAGTGGATCGGCTGCGGCGGCATCGGCTTCGCCCGTTCCACCGACTTCGGGCAGCACTTCGCCGCCGCGATGACCGTGCCCGGCTCGCGGGGTTTCAGCTGGGATCCCGCCATCACCGTGGCCGCCGACGGAACCGTCTATGCCGCCTTCATGCACTCGGCCACCCTGGGCTCCAGTACGTCCTATTTCCCGGTCGTAGCGGTCTCGCACGACCATGGCCTCACCTTCGCCCAGGTGCACCGGGACCTCCCGCCCGTGCCGGGCAACTGGGGCGACCGGGACTTCATCGCGGCAGGCCCAGCAGGCCAGCTGTATCTCACCTGGGATTACGGCCCGTCCCTCGGCGCGATCAAGACCTTGTGCGCGAAGGGAGGCAGCTGTGCCTTCTCCAGCGGCGACCTCAACGCCGTCATCCAGACCTCGAGCGACGGCGGCGCCACCTGGGGACCCATCACCCATCTCGAGCCCGGCTTCCCGCTGGGCGGCGGCTACGGCGCCCCGCTCGTCGCCCGCCCCGACGGCAGCATCGACGTCCTGTACAACGCTCATCCGACCGACCAGGGCACCGAAAAGCTCCATCCCGGCTACGAGTACTTCACCTCGTCCACGGGCGGAACGAACTGGCCCGCCAGTCCCGCCAGGCTCTGGCCCGCCCAGGGCACGCTGTCCCTGACCGAATGGTGGATCGACGGCGACATCAGCACCGACACCGCGGGCAACCTGTACGTCACCTGGGACACCCAGACCCCGGCCGGCGACATCGGCTGGCTCACCTACTCCCGAGACGGCGGCCGGAACGTGGTCCGCGCCGCTGCGGGTCACGCCGGACACCGACAGCGCCCCGCACATCGTCGAGTCGGCCGGCGGCCAGCCGGGAGTCGCCTACATCGCCTGGCAGACCAGCGCGCCGGCGCAGGGTTACGCCACCTACCTGCGCCCGTTCTCGATCGCGCACGGCTGGACCGGGCCGGCGATCAAGGTGTCCGCCGCGTACGGCGAGGCCGGCATCTGGCCCGGCGACACCTTCGGCATCTCCGCTCTCCCAGACGGCCGCATCTCCCTGACCTGGGGCAGCGCCGTGCACGCGAACACCTCGGCGATCTACGCCTCGGTGGTCAAGCTCTGAGGGTCAAGCGCGCGAAAGTCAAGACCCTGTGTCCACCGGACGTGAGCGCAGCGTGATGACGGTCAGCACCGCCGACAGCAGGGCCAGGCCAGCCGACAGGTAGAGCGCCGCGCGCAGCCCGTCGTGGAACGCGGTGTAGGCCGCGTTGATGACCTCGTTGACGATCTTCCCGTAGTTGTAGTTGGGATTCTTCGGGATCGTGCCGGTCTCGATCGCGTTGATGACCAGGCCCTGGAACTGCACCGGCACGCCGAGGTGGTTCATCTGCGTGATCAGGTTGGCGTGCAGCTGGGAGTACACCAGCGAGCCCAGGATCGCCACCCCGGTGGCCGCGCCGATCTCGCGGCTGGTGTTGGTGGCCGACGCGGCCATGCCGGAGCGTTCCGGCGGTACCGCGGAGAGCACCGATGAGGTGATGGGTACCACGGTCGTGCCGATGCCGATGCCGGCCACCGAGAGCGCGACGATCAGCGGGACGTAGGACGGGTGCGGGCTGAGGTAGCCGTCGGCCAGGAACAGCCCGACGGCGAGCAGCAGGCACCCGATCGTGATCGACCAGCGCGGCCCGACAATAGCCGTCCAGCGCCCGGCGAGCACCGAGGCGATGATCATCAGTGCGGTCATCGGCAGGAAGACCAGCGCCAGCTTGTAGCCGGACGCCCCTGCCACCTCGGTCAGGTACAGCGCGGTGAAGAAGAAGATGGCGAACGTGGAGAAGTACGTGGTGAACGCGATAATGACCGGAGTGCTGAAATCCGGCCTGCGGAAGTAGCGCAGGTCGAGCAGCGGGTGCTCGGCCCGGCGCTCCTGCCAGACGAACGCCACTACCCCCGCCGCGCTCACGCACAGCAGCGCGATCACGTCCGCGGACCCGAAGCCGGCCGACTCCGCGTCGATGATCGCGAACACGAACGCGGCGAGCGTGCCCGCGCCGATCAAGGTGCCGCCCGTGTCGACGCGCGACGCCGTGGGGTCGGCGCTCTCCGGCAGGATGATCGCCGCCACGATCAGGGCGGCCAGCCCGAAGGCGAGGTTGAACCAGAAGATGCCGCGCCAGCTCCACACCCCGAGCAGGATGCCGCCGACCACCGGGCCCATGGCGAGCGCGAATCCGGACGTCCCGGCCCATATGCCGATCGCCCGGCTCCTGGCCCTGGAATCGGGGTACAGATGGCGGAGCATGGACAGCGTGCCCGGCTCGCTGGCCGCCGCGCCCAGGCCCATGATGGCGCGTCCGGCGATGAGCGTTCCGACGTTCGGGGCGAGCGCGGACACGACCGAGCCGGCGCAGAACACGCCCGCGCCGGCCAGCATGACCTTCTTCCTGCCGAGCTCGTCGCCGATCATCCCGCAGGCCAGCATCAGGCTGGCGAAGGTCAGGGCGTACGCGCCCACCACCCACTGCAGGTCGGAGACGGTGGCCCTCAGGCCGGTCTGCACGGCCCCGAGCGCGACGCTGACGATGGTGTTGTCGAGGAAGGTCAGGAACAGCAGCGTGCACAGCGTCGCGAGCGCCAGCGACTGCCCGCCGCGGGCGACGATCCTCTCCTCGCCGTGCCGGTCACCGGAGACCGCCTCAACTGGCCTAGTCATCGGAAAGACCCGGCTCTCAGCTCACCGAGTTGCACGCGGCCGGCACCGTGCCGCCGGGCACCAGTTGCAACAGGCTGCAGAGGCTGGCATCGCCGACCTTCCAGACGCCGTTCTCGTATACCGCCTTGCCGGTCTGGCTTGAAGTAAACAATGACGTACCGCCCGCCGTGAGGTTGTAGGTAACGGTGGCTGAGGTGGCGGAGTTCACCGTCACGTTGATGACCTTGGCGCCGAGCCCGGGCGCCAGGCTGATAAGGCCGCTGATGGCCCCGGAGAACGCGTTCCCGTTCTGCAGCAGGGCGACCCGGTCCGAGTTAGAGGTGCTGGAGTTGAAGAACTTCTCCCAGTTCGCGGTGATCTGCGCCACGGCGGCCGAGTTGCCCGACGCGGAGGCCGACGTCGAGGCGGGCACGGGGGTCGCGGAGATCGATGACGACGCCGGAGCACTCGTCGCACCGGTGGACGAGCTTGAAGACGAACTGGAACTGCTGCAGGCGGCAACCGCTGCGGCGAGCGTCAGGGCAAGCGCCGGAGCCAGAATGATCCGGCGGGCCACGAGCTGGGATCGCATGACGCGCTCCTAAGTCTCGGTCGGGTGTGCCACTGAGGGCTGCCATCTGGCGGGTCGCGGAGTCTCAGTGCTGAGGAGAGTCTGCCCTGAATGCTGCCCTGGCTGCCGGAATCTACCCACCGCTGCCCGACGCCCGCGTCAGGTTAGCCCGCGCGGCCGCCGGCGTCGGGGGATCTACCAGCGGAAATGCACGAATAGACGGCCGAAGTTCTTCGAGTCCTTCTCGATTCTGTGGTACTTGGCCTTGATCTCTTTTTGCTCCAGGAACCGCAGCACGTGCTTTTTGAGCTGCCCGGAACCCTTGCCGGGGATGATCTCGATCAGCGGCGCCTTCTTGGCCACGGCCTCGTCGATGATCTCCCGCAGCGCGCGGTCAATGTCCTGCCCGTGGTTGTAAATGTCGTGCAGGTCAAGTTTCAGCTTCATGATCACCGCCTGGCGTGCCGGAGCCACCGGGGTGCGTATCCGCGACGGGCCGGACAATGGCGATGATAGCCGCGACCGTGTCCTCCGGGTCGCCGTCGGCCGCCACGACGACGGCGTGCTCGTCGGGCTGGGGCGGCTCGAGAGCGTCGAACTGGGTGCCGAGCAGCTTCTCGGGAAAGAAGTGCCCGCGCCGGGCGGCCAGCCGCCGGTCCACCACCTCGCGGTCCACGGCCAGGAAGACCAGCAGCGCTTCTGGGCGCCCGCCGAGCAGCACGTCACGGTAGGACCGCTTGAGCGCCGAGCACGTCAACACCGCCGACTCGCCGAGCGCGATGCGCTCGTCCATCCAGGCCGCGATGGCCCGCAGCCACGGCCAGCGGTCATCGTCGGTCAGCGGGATCCCGGCCCGCATCTTGGCGACGTTCGCGGCCGGGTGGAAATCATCGGCGTCGGCGAAACGCCAGTGCAGGCGGCCGGCGAGCAGGGCGCCCACGGTCGTCTTGCCGCTTCCCGACACGCCGGCCACGATCAGGATCATCGCGGGCAGGCTACGAGACCTCGTAGCCCACGATGACCTCGCCGGCGTCCTGCCGCACGACCGAGATCACCCCGGTCTTGCTCGGATCCGGGAACGAGACGATGGCCTGCCCCTTGGTGGAGTCCACCGTGACGGACGGCGTCACGTGCCACGCCGTGTCGTAGATCGCCACCCGCAGCACCGGCGGCGCCAGGCCCTGCACGCCGTTGTCGCAGCCGAACGCGATGGCCTTCGCGCTGCCCCAAGGCACCGTGATGACCGTGACGGCGTTGGCGCCCGTGTTGAGCTGGCCTGACTGCACTTCGTCCTCCATCTGCGGCTGGAACGAGCCGATCCACGCGCTCAGGTCCGCCGCGGAGCCGTTGAACACGTCGTTGTCGTGGTCGCTGGTCCCGCCGGACTGCCAGAACGTCCAGGCGCTCCACGGCGCGGGCGCGCCGGGGGTCGCCGTCTGGTAGATGGCGAGCCACAGCGGGTACCTGCTGAGCCCGGCGCAGTTACCCGAGGTGATGAAGCTCCAGTACGAGTAGACGCCGCACGGATTGTGCGGGCGCAGCGCGACCAGCCGGGCCATGAAGGCGCGAGCGCACGCCGCCACGGCCGACGGGGATGATCCGGCGGTCTCGTTGTCCAGCCACAGCATGTCGGTGGTCTGCAGGCCGACGGCGCTGACCGATTCGACGAAGTAGCTGGCCTGCGCCGCCCCGTCCAGGCCCGGGTCAAGGAAGTGGTAGGCGCCGCGCGCCAGTCCCTTGGCCTTGATCCGGGGCCAGTTCCAGGACAGGTAAGGGTCGGGTGAATTGGTGCCGGACGCGCCCAGGCCCTGGGTCGCGCGGCAGATCCCGAACGACAGTCCCGACGTGCCGGCCCAGTTGAACTCCCCAGCGTAGTTCGACACGTCGATGCCCTGGGCGAGTCCTGCCATCGGTGGCTACCCTCTCCCTCCCGTGTCGCAGTTATCGTAGCGCGACATAATGGGCACGAAGGCTGTTCGCGGTGAGGCGGAGGTGACGAGACCACGTGGGAACCCGAAGCCGGATCGGCTCCTGGCCCGTCTACCGGCAGCTGACCGGGACGGACCGGCGCGGCCTGGGGGCCGCGGCCAAGAGCGACCATCCCCGCCAGGCGCGCACGGCCACGGCCGACAAGGTGGTCAAGTCGGTCTGCCCGTACTGCGCGGTCGGCTGCGCGCAGAACGTCTACGTGAAAGACGGGAAGGTCATCCAGATCGAGGGCGACCCGGATTCGCCGGTGAGCCGGGGCCGGCTGTGTCCCAAGGGTTCGGCCAGCCTGCAGCTCACCACCGGGGGCGCCCGCCAGTACCAGGTTAAGTACCGGCGTCCGTTCGGAAAAAATTGGGAATTTCTCGACCTTGACACCGCCATGGACATGATCGCGGACCGGGTCCTGAAAGCCCAGCGCAGCGGCTGGCAGGAGGAAGTGGACGGCCGCCGCACCCGGCGGACGCTCGGGTTCGCCAGCCTCGGCGGGGCGACGCTGGACAACGAAGAGAACTACCTGATCAAGAAGCTGTTCACGGCGCTGGGCGCGATCCAGATCGAGAACCAGGCCCGGATATGACACTCCTCCACCGTCCCCGGTCTGGGGACTAGCTTCGGGCGCGGCGGCGCGACCACCTTCCAGCAGGACCTGATCAACGCCGACTGCATCCTCATCCAGGGCTCGAACATGGCCGAATGCCATCCGGTCGGCTTCCAGTGGGTGGTCGAGGCCAAGGCGCGCGGCGCGACGGTGATCCACGTCGATCCCCGGTTCACCCGCACCAGCGCGCTGGCCGACCTGCACGTGCCGCTGCGGGCCGGCAGCGACATCGTGTTCCTCGGCGGCATCATCAACTACGTCCTGGCCAACGAGAAGTACTTCCGCGACTACGTGGTCGCGTACACCAACGCGGCGATCATCCTCAACGAGGATTTCCAGGACACCGAGGACCTGGACGGCGTCTTCGCCGGGCTGGACGTGGAAGGTCACCGCTACGACAGGTCAACCTGGAGTTACGCCGGTGCCATGGTGCGGGCCGCAGCCGGTTCCCGTGGTATTCCTTATGACCTAACGGGACGTGGTATCACCGCTGCCACCCCTGGCTCGCCGCAGGTGGCCGAGTCACTCGAGCATCCGCGTTCGGTCTTCCAGACCCTCAAGCGCCATTTCGCGCGGTACACCCCGGAGGTCGTCGAGCAGGCCTGCGGCGTGCCGCCGGAGGTCTTCGCCCGGATCTGCGAGCTGCTCACCGCGAACTCCGGGCGGGACCGCACCACCGCGTTCGTATACAGCGTCGGCTGGACCCAGCACACCGTGGGCGTGCAGTACATCCGCACCGCCGCGATCCTGCAGGCGCTGCTCGGCAACATGGGCCGCCCGGGCGGCGGCATCCTGGCCCTGCGCGGGCACGCGTCCATCCAGGGATCCACCGACATCCCGACCCTGTTCGACCTGCTGCCCGGCTACCTGCCGATGCCGCAGGCGAGCGCCCATCAGGACCTGGAGGCCTACCTCGGCGACATCACGATGACCAAGGGCTTCTGGGCCAACTCCCGGGCCTATACGGTCAGCCTGCTCAAGGCGTACTGGGGAGCGGCCGCGACGGCCGAGAACGGATTCTGCTTCGACTACCTGCCCCGGCTGACCGGCGACCACGGCACCTACACGACCGTACTTGAGCAGCTGAACGGCCGGTGCCTGGGGTACTTCCTGTTCGGCCAGAACCCGGCCGTCGGCTCGGCCAACACCCGGATGCAGCGGCTCGGCATGGCCAACCTGGACTGGCTGGTCGTGCGCGACCTGACCATGATCGAGAGCGCGACCTGGTGGCAGGACGGCCCGGAGATCGAGACCGGCGAGATGCGCACCGAGGACATCAAGACCGAGGTGTTCTTCCTGCCCGCCGCCGCGCACACCGAGAAAAACGGCAGCTTCACCAACACCCAGCGGATGCTGCAGTGGCACCACGAGGCGGTGCCGCCCGCGGGCGACGCGCGCAGCGACCTGTGGTTCATCTACCACCTGGGCCGCCGCATCCGCGAGAAGCTGGCCTCCTCGACCGAAGACCGCGACCGGCCGCTGCAGGACCTGACCTGGGACTACCCGGTGGACGGTCCGCTGGCCGAGCCGTCCGCCGAGGCCGTGCTGGCCGAGGTCAACGGCTGGGACGCGGAAGGAACGCCGCTGTCCGGGTTCGCGCAGCTCAAGGACGACGGATCGACCGCCTGCGGATGCTGGATCTACAGCGGCGTGTACGCCGACGGGATCAACCAGGCGGCCCGGCGCACACCAGGCTCGCAGCAGAGCTGGGTCGCGCCGGAATGGGGCTGGGCCTGGCCCGCCAACCGGCGGATCCTGTACAACCGGGCCTCCGCCGACCCGGACGGGAAGCCGTGGAGCGAGCGGAAGGCTTATGTCTGGTGGGACGCCGAGGCCGGTAAATGGACCGGGCACGACGTGCCGGACTTCCCGGTCACCCGGCCGCCCTCCTACCGGCCGCCCGAGGGCGCGACCGGGGTCGACGCCATCTCCGGGATCGACCCGTTCATCATGCAGGGGGACGGCAAGGCGTGGCTGTTCGCGCCGGCCGGGCTGGCCGACGGCCCGCTGCCGACGCACTACGAGCCGCAGGAATCCCCGTTCGCCAACCCGCTGTACGGCCAGCAGCGCAACCCGATCAGGGAGATCATCCATCACAAGGAGAACCCGCTGCAGCCCAGCGGCACCGAGCCGGGCGCGTCGGTCTTCCCCTACGTGGCCACCACCTACCGGCTGACCGAGCACCACACCGCGGGCGGCATGTCCCGCACCCTGCCCTACCTGGCTGAGCTGCAGCCGGAGTTCTTCTGCGAGGTGTCACCGGAACTGGCCGCCGAGCGGGGCCTGGAGCACATGGGCTGGGCCACGATCATCACCGCCCGGACCGCGATCGAGGCCCGGGTGCTGGTCACCGCGCGGATGCGCACCCTGGCCGTCGGCGGCCGCCAGCTGCACCAGGTCGGGCTGCCCTACCATTGGGGGCCGAACGGGCTCGTCACCGGCGACGCGGCCAACGAGCTCGCGGCGCTAGTGCTGGATCCGAACGTGCACATCCAGGAGGTCAAGGCGATGGCCTGCGACATCCGCCCCGGCCGGCGCCCCCGCGGCCCGGCGCTGCGCGATCTGGTCCGCGAGTACGCCGAGCGGGCGGGCATCACCGACCAGACCGGCACGGAGGTCCGTGATGAGCGCTGATCCCGCCGCGTTCGCCGGGCATGCGGACCATCCGCCGCGGATGGGCTTCTTCACCGACACCTCGGTGTGCATCGGCTGCAAGGCGTGCGAGGTGGCCTGCAAGGAGTGGAACGCGGTGCCCGAGGACGGGCTGAGCCTGTCCGGGATGTCCTACGACAACACGGTGGGCCTGGGCGCGTCCACCTGGCGGCACGTCGCGTTCATCGAGCAGCCCGTCTCGGTGGCCGACGGCGCCGATGGCGTGCGCTGGCTGATGGCCAGCGACGTGTGCAAGCACTGCACCGAGTCGGCGTGCCTGGACGTGTGCCCGACCGGGGCGCTGTTCCGCACCGAGTTCGGCACCGTGGTGGTCCAGGACGACGTGTGCAACGGCTGCGGGTACTGCGTCGGGGCGTGCCCGTTCGGCGTGATCGCCCGGCGCGAGGAGGACGGGCAGGCGCACAAGTGCACGCTGTGCTACGACCGGCTCGGCGCCGGCATGGAGCCCGCCTGCGCCAAGGCCTGCCCGACCGACTCCATCCAGTTCGGCCCGCTCGACGAGCTGCGCGAGCGGGCCCGGCTGCGGGTCGCGGACCTGCACGAGGCCGGCCAGGAGACCGCGCGGCTCTACCTGGAGGACCCGGCGGACGGCATCGGCGGCGGCGGGGCGTTCTTCCTGCTGCTCGACGAGCCCGAGGTCTACGGCCTGCCGCCCGATCCCGTGGTCACCACCCGCGACCTGCCGGGCATGTGGAAGCACGTCGGCATCGCCGCGGCCGGGCTGGTCGCCACCGCGGTGGCCCTCGGTCTCGGCCGGCGGAGGTGAGGGCCCGATGACCGAGCCAAAGGGCCGCGGCGCCGACTGGACTCCACCTCCTCCCCCAAACCCACCCCAGGAGCGACGAAGGAGCGACGAGGGCCCGCCGCCGCAGGCGGCCAGGTCAGCAAGGAGGCGCCAGTGAAGGGGGATGGGGAGGTGGGTGGGGGCCCGGAGGCGAGAGGCAAGCACAGACGGGCCGAGCGGCTCATGGTTCCCGAGGCCGAGTTCACGTCCTACTACGGCCGCCCGGTGATCAAGGAACCGGCCTGGGGGGTGCCGGACGTGCCCGGGTACCTGTTCCTCGGCGGCCTGGCGGGCGCGTCGTCCGTGCTGGCGGCGGGCGCCGACATGTCGGGCTACGGTGAGCTGGCCAGGGTGGCCAAGGTCGGCGCGCTGGGCGCGATCAGCCTGTCCGCCGTCGCCCTGGTCCACGACCTGGGACGGCCGGAGCGTTTCCTCAACATGCTGCGGGTGTTCAAGCCGAGCTCGCCGATGAGCGTGGGCTCCTGGCTGCTGGCCGCCTACGGCCCGGTCGCCGGGGCCGCCGCGGTGTCCGAGGTGACCGGGATACTCCCGGCCGCCGGGCGGGCGGCCACGCTCGGCGCGGGCCTGCTCGGGCCCGGCGTCGCCACCTACACCGCCGCCCTCATCTGCGACACGTCGGTGCCGGGCTGGCACGCGGGCTACCGCGAGATGCCGTACGTGTTCGCCGGCTCCGCGGCCGGGGCGGCCGCCGGACTTGGCCTGCTCACGCTGCCTCCCGCCGCCGCCCGGCCCGCCCGCACCCTGGCCACCCTTGGGGCCTCGGCCGAGCTCGTGGCCAAGCGGCTGCTGCTGCGGCGCCTGGGCGACCTCGCCGAACCTTACGAGTCCGGCACGCCGGGCCGGCTGCTCCGCGCGGCGGAACTGCTCACCGCGGGCGGGCTGGCCGGCGCGGTGCTCGGGGGCCGCAGCCGGGCCGTTTCCGCGCTGGCGGGCGCGTCGCTGCTGGCCGCCTCGGCCATGACCAGGTTCGGCGTGTTCGAGGCGGGCATGACCACGGCCCGGGACCCCAAGTACACGATCGTCCCGCAGCGCCGCCGCCGGGATCGCCCGCAGCCGCCGTCCCGCGGCGGAATGAACTGGCGAATGTCGTTGTTACCGGTTAGAGTCACGTGTTAGGTGACGTTTCCTGGCTCCGTTGTAACGACGTTGAGCATCTTTATCCGGCGGTTCCCCGCTCTACCTTGACGGCTCATCTGCCCAGGTAGCGCCCGTGTAACTTCGCCCGGCGCCGCGCCATCTGCTGCTTTTTGCGTGCGCGAATTCGCCGTATCCCCCGAAAGGACAATCCATTCATGACAGCGACAACACTCCAATCCGCTGCGCCGCCCAGAGCCATCCAGCCGCCGGCCAGCGTCCCGGTATCCGGCGTCGTCGACCTCGGCGACGGGCACGCTTTCGTGCGCGCCTCCGGTTACCGGCCCGGCCCGGCCGACGTCTATGTCTCGGCCGGCCAGATCAAGCAGTACGGGCTCAGGAAGGGCGACCTGATCGAGGGCACCGCCCGGCCGTCCGCGAGCGGGCGCGGCAAGTTCAGGCCGCTGGCCTCGGTCGAGTCCGTCAACGGCCTCTCGCCCGAGCTCGCCATCCAGCGCCCGGACTTCGACGACCTGACCCCGCTGTATCCCGAGCAGCGCCTGCGCCTCGAGGACGGGGACGGCTCGGACACCGCGCGGATCATCGACCTGGTCGCCCCGATCGGCAAGGGCCAGCGCGGCCTGATCGTGGCCGCGCCCAAGACCGGCAAGACGATGATCCTGCAGGCCATCGCGACCTCGATCGCGAACAGCCATCCCGAGGTCCAGCTCATGCTGGTCCTGGTCGGCGAGCGACCCGAAGAGGTCACCGACCTGCGCCGTTCGGTGCGCGGCGAGGTCATCTACTCCACCTTCGACCAGTCCCCCGAGGACCACATCAGGGTCGCCGAACTGGCCATCGAGCGGGCCAAGCGCCTGGTCGAACTGGGCGGCGACGTGGTCGTCCTGCTCGATTCCATCACCCGGCTCGGCCGGGCCTACAACCTGGCCGCCCCGGCCAGCAGCCGCACCCTGGCGGGCGGCGTGGCCGCCTCCGCGCTGCTGCCGCCCCGGCAGTTCCTGGGCGCGGCGCGGAACATCGAGGGCGGCGGATCGCTCACCATCGTCTCCACCGCGCTGGTCGACACCGGCTCCCGGATGGACGACGTGCTGTTCGAGGAGTTCAAGGGCACCGGCAACATGGAACTGCGGCTGCGCCGCGAGCTGGCCGAGAAGCGGATCTTCCCCGCCATCGACCCGATGCCGTCCGGCACCCGCCACGATGAGCTGCTGATGCCCGCCGACGAATACGCCGCGGCCGGCAAGCTGCGCCGCGCGCTCGGCGCCCTGGACCCGCAGCAGGCCCTCGAGCTCCTGCTGGACAAGACCCACCAGACCGGCTCCAACGCCGAATTCCTCTACCAGATCCGGCGGTCCGCCTGACCGGCGCTTAGCCGCGCCCCTCGCCGGCCAGCCAATCGCTCCTCGCGCCGCCGCGCGACGTGCAGCGCCGTCCCCCAATGCCGCCGTACCGACCGGTCGGCACGCTGGCCCACGCGACGCCGGATCTCGCCGAACAGGCGGTCCCGCTGCCAGTCCGCCATGCTCAGGTGCCCGGAGAACGTGCTGAGCAGCCCGATGTACTCCTCGGCATCGTAGACGCGCTCCCAGTCGTACTGGCGAACCGCGATCACCTCGAACAAGCCGCTCGCCTCGATCCCGGCCCGGTCGTCGGCGAGTTCCCCCGGCCGCGGCCAGACCGCACCGGGCGGATGCCCCTCGCCGATCTCGTCGTAGACGTCCTGGATCTCGCGGAAGAACGGATCGCCCCCTTCGGGGAATACGTGCGCCTGTTCCCAGACGGCTAGGTGACCGCCGGGCTGCAGGGCCTGCCAGGCCCGCTCGTAGCGCACGGCGGGGTCGATCCAGTACCAGGCCGTGGCCGCGAACACCAGGCGCACCGGCCGGTCCGGCGCCCAGTCCTCGAATCGCCCGTGCACCACCTGCACCGGGAACCCGGTTAGGTTCAGCCGCGCCGCCGTGGCCAGCTCCGGGCCCAGTTCCACGCAGGTGATCGGGAAGCCCCGCCGGGCCAGCGGCAGGGTGGCCTTGCCTGTCGCGCAGCCCACCTCGAGCAGCCGGTCCCCTGGCACCAGCCCGGCCAGCTCAACGAGGTCATCGAACAGCGTTTCCGGGTAGTCGGGGCGCACCCGGTCGTAGATCTCGGCCGCCTGGTCGAACGTCTCCCGCAATCGCTCGCGCTCGTCGTCTGGTCGCATCCGGCCCAGTATGGCCCATCCATTCTGCCCACGCCCGCTACCCGCGCGGTGCCAAGCCCCGCCTACGGCCGACTCTGGTGCATATCACGCACTGTGATGCGTCATACGAAACTGTGACACGTGTTGCCACTGGGGCGCTAGTGAGCCGGAACGGGCTACCAGGCACAGGGCGTCATCGCGGAACTCCTGGCCCGGGGTTGAGCTGGTACACCTGCGCAACGTCGGCTACGGCTGCTACAACTTTTTCTGTCCGCGCTGTCGGCGCGGACGGCGACTGGCGGACCGCACGACGGGAGCGTGGCAGCTGAGAACCTGGCGGGTCGAGGTCATCCGGCGCTACGCGCATCCCGGGCGGGGGTTCACCCAGGGGGTGATCGCGGACGGCACGACCGTGTGGGAATCGACCGGGGGGTACGGATCCTCGGCGCTGTGCCGGTACCAGCTTGGCGCCGAGCAGGTCGAGCAGCGGGCGGCGCTGCCGCCGGAGTTCTTCGCCGAGGGCATCTGCCGGGCCGGCGACGTCATCTGGCAGCTCACCTGGCAGGACCGGGTCGCGCTGGCCTGGGACGCCGGCACGCTGGAGCCGGTCGACCGGGTGCCCTTCAACCGCGAGGGCTGGGGCATGTGCGCCGCCGACGGGTACCTCGTGACCAGCGACGGCAGCAGCGAGCTGGTCCGCCGCGACGCGCTCTCGCTCAGCCCGCAGGACGTGCTGCACGTCCGCAGCGAGGGCCGCCGGGTCCAGGGCCTGAACGACCTGGCCTGGTCCGCCGGCCTCATCTGGGCCAACGTGGCGGGCACGCACTACCTGGCCGGGATCGACCCGGACAGCGGCGAGGTCACCGACATCGTCGACGCGCGCCGGGCCCGGGAGCGCCACCTGGGGGACCCGCAGGCCATCATGAACGGGATCGCCGAGCTTCCGGCCGACCGGGAGTTCCTGCTCACCGGGAAGGGCTGGCGGTCGATCCGTCACGTGCGGCTGCGGCCCTTCCGGGACCCGGCCGCCCATGAGCACCTGCTGGCCGCCTGGGCCCGCTGACCCGCGCGCGGGCCCGCCGGATGGCCGGCCTCAGCGGCTTGTCGGTGTAGCCGCCGTCGGCCAGGCCGGCCTGCCGCTCGAACACGTTCCTGGCCCCGAAGTCGCCGGTGAGCAGCCACGACACGCCCGCCGCCGCAAGGTACAGCGGGATCATCGCCACCCCGCCGCACCAGGCGAACTGCGTGGCGTGCCGCGCCTCATGACGGAACACCGCCGTACCGGGGTCGATGACGTCCTCCCTGGTCACGATCACGTTGCCCAGGCAGAACGCGGGCGCGGGCGGCACGGGCAGCCGGTATCCGGTGCCGGTGAACAGGCCATCCACGCTGCGGGCGATCGCGGCGCCGCCGATGGCGGCGACGCCGAGGCCGGCCAGCGTGGAGCCGTTGGCCAGGTTGACGGCCCGGCGCACGCGCAGGCGCGGGCGCATCGCCGGGCGCCCCCCGTCAGGCGCGCTCAGGACTCATCGGGGTTGGTCAGGGCGGTGCTGCTGCCCTGACCGTTGAGCCCGTGCCCGTCGGGCTCGGCCACGGCCACCGGCACTGTCCAGGGCTGGACCGTGGTCGTCGGCACCGGCAGGCTCAGCTGCTCCGTGCTGTGGGCGCGGTGCGCCTGGGCTGCGCTCAGGTGGTACTCGTTGAGCTGAGCCAGGAACGCCGGGTCGGCGTACGGCGTGCCGTCCACCAGCGGGCCGCGGCTGTGCTCGAGGACGGCCACGACGTCCTCGCCGCTCAGCGTCTTGTGCGCTTCCAGGGCGTGCGCCAGGGAGAGCACGTCGTTCCGGTTCTCCCTGATGATCTCCTCGGTCCGGTCGAGCAGGTCCTTCAGGTTGTGCTCGATCCGGTCCGCGAGCGCCTGCCGGGCCTGGCTCTCGGGGTCCTGGCCCTTCTTCAGCCTGCCGCCCGCGCCGCCGCCGGGAGAGCCGACCTCGAGCCGCTTGGCCGTGGAGTACGACGACACCGTGGTGCCCATGCCCCAGAAGCCCTCCATGTAGGAGGCGACCGTGGTGGCGGACTCCAGGTCCCCGGATACGCCGGAGGAGCTGTCCTGGTCGAAGAACATCCGCTCCCCGGCCAGCGAGGCCAGCGACACCTGGATGTCGGTCTCGTACTCGCTGCGCCACCTGGTGAACTGGTCCTCCGGCGGGATGCTCGCCACCATCCCCAGGTAGTCGCCGCCCTTCTCGATCGTCGCGATGTCGATCTCCATGTGCTGGCGCATGCGGAAGGCGACCAGCGCGTGGCAGGCCTCGTGCACCGCGACCGCGTGCCGCTCGCGCTCGATGTACTCCACGTCCTCCGGCGGGCCGAGTTCCTTGAGCTGCTTGGCCTTGATCACGTCCGGCCAGGTGATGACGTCGCGGCCGTTCCTGATCGCGGTGATGAGCGACTCGTTGACCAGGTCCTTGATGGTGGCGCCGGTGGCGTAGGGGGTGATCGTGGCCAGCTTGTCGAGGTTCTCGGCGGTGAGCTCGTGCCTGACCTTGGCGAAGTACCCCTCGTAGGTGCGGATGCGGCCCGCCTTCGACGGGTAGCCGACCTTGTAGATGCGGTCGATGCGGCCCGGGCGCAGCAGCGCCTCGTCCAGCGCCGACGGCATGTTGGTGGCCATCATGACCAGGATCCGGTACTTGGGCGGCGGCTTCGGCCGCATCCCGAAGATCCGCCGCACGACCCGGTTGACCAGGCCGCGCGGCTTCTTCAGCCCGGACAGCTCGGTGAGCAGCGCCTGCAGCGTCCCCATGCCGCCGCCTCCGCCGCCCATGCCCATGCCCATGATCTGCTTGTTGCGGCGGGTGTCCGTCTCATCGGGAACATCCGACGCCATGGCCTCCCGCACCAGCCGCCACTGGGTGTCGGTCGACAGGTAGGAGAACCCGTGGCAGCCCGCGTGCGCGAACGGCGCGGGGGTGGCGCGGCCCAGCCCGCCGCCGACACCGCCCTGGGCCAGCTGGCCGCGGTTGCCGAGCGAGTCGGCCTCGTCGAAGAAGACGATCACCCCGCCGTAGCGCAGCGCGAGCCGGCGCAGCTTGCGGAACAGCGACTTCACCTTGAGGATGCCGACGCCCATGAACATGTTGATGAAGGCGCCGGGATCGACGAACACGTACGGCTTGCCGGTCTCGCCCGCGACCGCCTCGGCCATCAGCGTCTTGCCGGTTCCCGGCGGGCCCCACAGCAGCAGGCCGCCGGGCACGTAGCCGCCCTTTTCCTCGACGATCTCGGGGTTCTCCAGGAAGATGATGTTCTCCTTGACCCGCTCGAGCACGTGGTCCTGACCCCAGACGTCGGAGAACCTGGTCTTGATGTCGTCCGGGTAGTACACGTCCACGCCGCCGCGGGACAGGAAGTAGAAGAGGGCGACGAACTGGAGCACCACGAACAAGAGCGTGAACGCGATCTGCAGCACGAACGGCAGCACGTGCCAGATCAGCTGGGGCCCGCGGAGCAGGGCCAGGATCGGCGTGGTGTGGATGATCTTCCCGGTGACCACCGCGATCACGGCGATCCAGAACACCCACTTCACCAGCCGAGACAGGCGGAACCTGGTCCAGTCCGATAGACGGCGGTGGGTCAGCCGCTCGAAGCCGCCGAACACCCCGTAGGTCCAGAACCGGTGGTAGGCCCGCGAGTGCTCGCTGATCAGGAAGTGAACCTGCCGGAGCACCTCCAGGCCGATCAGCACGAACACCCACGCGCCGGACCGGACCTCGATCCGTACCGCGTCCGAGAACCCGACGAGGGGGTCGTTCGCCATCACCGACCAGACCAGGATGATCCACACCAGGCCGAGCAGGATCAGGAACTTGATCCGGTCCCAGACGCCCAGCGGCTTTCTGGTCAGCCGGTCCTCGTCCTTGGGACGCCCTCCGGGCGTCAGTCCTTGGGCGGCTCGAGCCATTCGCATCACGGGCTCCTGATGGTAAACGACGACATGACGTCGTTGATCGCGGTCTGATCATTGCTGTAGCAGGTGGTGGTGCAGTGAAGCACGAGGAGGTACAGCTTGGTCACGTCGGCGTTGGTGAGCGCGACCACGTCGAACGTGTCGGCCATGCCGGCATAGGTGTAGTCGAAGGTCTCGCGGACCCCGTGCACACCCTGGCTGAGCGTGAGGGTCTGGTCGCGGATCTGCGTGAACCCGCTGAGCGGGAGCCCCTGCGCCTGCGCGTTCTGCCGTGCGGTGGAGGTAACCGGCAAGATGATGTCGCGGAGCGAATCGTAGGACAACTGGCTGCTGGCGGTGGAGTTGAGCTGGCCGACTTGAGCGAACACGAAGGGCTCGCTGGTGTCGAAGGACTGGTAATCACTCGCCGCAGGCTTGGTGCCCGCCTCGTACGCGACCAGCCATGCGCCGCCCGAGCCGCCGACTTCCTTCTGCAGTGCGGAGTTGCTGATCTTGTGCCAGGCGTCGGGCACCTTGAAGTACGTGCTCGCGCCCGAGTTCGCCACGTACGTGTACTGCGGTGCCGCGCATCCGGTAACGATGACCCCGAGGAGAACCGCGCATCCCCCGACGAGGCCCTTTGCGACGCGGTGGGCCATGCTCGCCAAGAGGTGCGACCTCCACGTAGGGACTACGTAAGTGTCAATTATGACGCCTTCGTCCGCATTGGTACAGGTCTCCCTAGGGTGCCAATCCATCGGAAACCGGGCCGGCAGCGGTATCTATCAGCTTCTTTTCCTAAGTCAGAACGTTGAAACCCGGCGCTAGGTTCAGGTCATGAACGTCATACGCAGTGTCGGGCTGTTCATCCTAGCCGGGCTGGCCGAGATCGGCGGCGGCTACCTGATCTGGCGGTGGCTGCGCGAGGGAGCATCCTGGCCGGTCGGTGCCGCTGGCGCGGTCATCCTGGTGGCCTACGGGGTGATCCCGACGTTCCAGGCCACCCCCGACTTCGGCCGCGTGTATGCGGCCTACGGCGGCGTGTTCGTGATCATGAGCCTGCTGTGGGGCTGGGGGATCGACGGGCACCGGCCGGACACCTGGGACTGGCTGGGTGCCGCCATCGTCGCGCTGGGCGTCGCCGTGATCTTCTTCAGCCCGCGTCACGCCTGACTCGCCCGACGACCGACACTAGACGGGTGACAACACGCGCTGCTGACCCCCCGGCCCCTGGAATCTCAGATGATCCGCGCGACCCGCTGGGGCTGGCCTCCGACGCCCCGCTGCTGGCCGGCTGGCTGAACTGGATGGAGCTGGCCCGGGCCGGGAAGCTGTCGCCGATGAGCACGCCCGGGCACAAGCAGCGCCAGGACCTGGCGGGCGCCGTGGTCGCGGACGACGCGCCGCTGTACGGCGGGCTCGCCCCGATCAAGCAGGCCGATCAGCTGCGCGCCGACGCGGAGGCCCGCGCGGCCGCGCTGTGGGGCGCCGACTGGTGCCGGTTCTCCGTGGCCGGGTCCACCCACGGTAACCAGGCGCTCTGCCTGGCCATCGGCCAGCCCGGCCAGGAGGTGATCATCACCCGGACCCTGCACCGGTCGCTGCTGCTCGGGCTGGTGCTGGCGGGCCTGAAGCCGGTCTGGGTGCGGCCGGACATCGACGCGCGCTCCCGGCTGCCCGCCGCGGTCGCGGTGCAGACCGTCCGCGACGCGCTGGCCGCCCATCCCTCGGCCTGCGGCGTGATCCTCGGCGACCCGTCCTACGTGGGCACCATCGGCGACCTGGCCGGCCACGCCCGGGCCGCCCATGAGGCCGGGGTGCCGCTCATCGTCGACGCGGCCTGGGCGGCTTACCTGGGCTTTCATCCCGACCTGCCGCCGCACGCGATCGCCGCGGGGGCCGACGCGATGGTGACCAGCGCGCACAAGACGCTGCCCGCGTACACCCAGGGTGCGCTGGTGCTGGCCCGGACCGAGCGGCTGGACGCGGCCCGGCTGAACCGGGCGTTCGAGGCCACCCACACGACCAGCCCGGCCGGCCCGATCATGGCCAGCATCGACGCCGTGCGGGCGCTGCTGGCCAGGGACGGGACGCGGCTGTGCGCCCGGCTGCTGCGGGGGGTCGCCGCGGCCCGGCGGCGGCTGCGCGAGGTGCCGGGCGTGGACGTGCTCGACGGTCCGGGGGTGGACCCGGCCAAGCTCGTGGTCCTGCTGGCCGGCACCGGGGCGAACGGCAACCTGGTGGAGGCCGACCTGGTCGCCGCGGGCATGCCGGTGGAGATGGGCGACCGGGATACCGTCATCCCCATCCCGACCATCGCCGACGACGAGGACCGGATCGCCGCGTTCACCGAGGTGCTGATCGCCTCGATCGAGCGGCGCCGCGGCGCGCCGCGCCGGCCCGCCGCCGCGGCCGCGTGGACCGTGCGGCCGCAGACGGTGCTGTCGCCCCGCGAGGCGTTCTTCGCCCCGAACCAGACCGTCACCGCCGACGCGGCGATCGGCCGGGTCAGCGCGGAACTCGTCGCGCCCTACCCGCCCGGGGTGCCGGTGCTGGCCCCCGGCGAGCTCATCACGGCCGAAGCGGTGGCGGCCCTGCGCGAGGTGATGGCCGACGGCGGCCGGATCGCCTTCGCGGCCGACCCGACCCTGGCCACCTTCCAGGTGGTTACCGGCTGACCAGTTTGCGCGGCCTGGCCGCGGTCTTGGCGGAGGCCGGGCCGTGTTCCCCGTGCACGTACCTGCGGCCGCGCAGCAGCGAGGCCACGGCCGCGACCAGGCAGGCCGCGATGGCGAAGTCGAACGCGATGTCCAGGCCATGGGAGAACGGCGCCGCGATCAGCGACGGGAAGAAGGTGTGGCCGGTCAGGTAGGCGGCGTGGCTCGCGGGCAGCTTGCCGACGACGGGCCCGAGCAGCGTGCCCACCGGGTTGTAGCCGAGCAGGGCCGCGAACATGATGGAGACCGGCGGCAGCGCCGCGAGCCGGGCCGCGTCGGCGGCGGGCACGCCCTGGGCGACCAGGCCGTGGCTGAGGGTCGCGGGCAGCGAGGCGGCCAGGCCCAGGATGATCAGCGTGAAGAAGATGCCGATGGACAAGACCATGGCCGAGTTCTGGAAGGTCGTGCTCATGCCCGCGCCGACGCCGCGCCGGTCCGGCGGCAGGCTGTTCATGATCCCGGCCCGGTTGGGCGAGGCGAACAGGCCCATGCCGATGCCGTTGAGCAGCAGGATGCCGGCGAACTGCCAGTACGCGAAGTCGACGGGCAGCGCTTCGAGCAGCCCGAACGAGGCCGCGGCGAGCACCATGCCGCCGGTGGCGAACGCGCGGGCGCCATACCGGTCGGACAGCCACCCCGAGGCGGGCCCGGCGATGAGGAAGCCGACGGTCAGCGGGAGCATGGCGATGCCGGCCCACAGCGGCGTCTGACTGAACCCGTAGCCGTGCATGGGCAGGTAGATGCCCTGCAGCCAGATGATAAGGATGAACATCAGGCCGCCGCGGCCCAGGCCCGCCAGCAGGCTGGCCAGGTTCCCCGCGGTGAACGGCCGGATCCGGAACAGCGAGAGCCTGAACATCGGGTCGGCTACCCGCGTCTCGATCAGGCAGAACACCGCGAGCACGGCCAGGCCGCCGCCGATCAGGGCGATCACCAGGGGGCTGGTCCAGCCCATGGTGTGGCTGCCGTAGGGCTGGATGCCGTAGGTGATCCCGGCCAGGACCGCGATCAGGCCCGCGGCGAAGGTCACGTTGCCCCACCAGTCCAGCGCGCCCGGCCGCCGGACGCCGAGTTCGCGCAGCTTCAGGTAGGACCAGATCGCGCCCGCGACCCCGAACGGGACCGAGACGAGAAAGACGTAGCGCCAGCCGATCGGGCCGAGCACGCCGCCGAGCACCAGCCCGATGAACGAGCCCGCGATGCCGGCCACCTGGTTCAGCCCGAGGGCCAGGCCGCGCTCGCCGGCCGGGAACGCGTCGGTGAGGATCGCGCTGGAGTTGGCCATGAGCATCGCCCCGCCGACGCCCTGCGCGATCCTCATCACGATCAGCCACCAGGCGGCCGCCGTGCCGTGCATCCAGGTCAGCGACAGCAGCACAGAGAACCCGGCGAAGATCGCGAATCCGAGGTTGTACATCCGGACCCGGCCGAACATGTCGCCCAGCCGCCCGAAGCTGACCACCAGCACCGCGGTGACGACCAGGTACCCCATCAGCAGCCACAGCAGCAAGGTGGTGTTGCCCGGCTGCAGCGGGTTGACGCCGATGCCGCGGAAGATGTCCGGCAGCGCGATCAGCATGATCGAGGAGTTGATCGTCGCCATCAGCACGCCGAGCGTGGTGTTGGACAGCGCGACCCACTTGTAGCCACGCCGCCAGGCTCCCCGGGCTCCCAAGGCTTGCCGGGCTCCCCGGGCTCGCCGGGTCGGCAGGGTCGGGCCGGGCGGGGACGGCCTGGTACGGCTGGGGCGAGGCGGACGGCACGGCGTTCCTCCGGAGCGACGGCGAGATAGTTAGTTGCTGTGTAGCAACTAACTATAGAAGCGATATGTTCCACCAAGCCCAGCCCGGTGCCGGAGACGCGGGCCGGGCTGGAGTAATTTGGCCCAGGAAGCACGCAAGGCACCTGGCGCGACGACCGCGATGACCGCGACGGCCGCGACGACGATGAGGAGACCCGATGCCAACCCGAACCGCACGGACCGCCTGGACCGGGACCCTCGAGCAGGGCAAGGGCCAGGTCGAGCTGACGAGTTCCCAGATCGGCACCTACGAGGTGTCGTTCCCCCGGCGGGCCGCCGAAGAGGCCGGCGGGTACACCAGCCCCGAGGAGCTCATCGCCGCGGCCCACTCGGCGTGCTACGCGATGCAGCTGTCCGCCCTGATCGGCATGGCGGGCGGCACGCCGCAGGCCCTTGACGTGCAGGCCGACGTGTCGCTCGGGCCCGACCCGGCGGGCGGCTTCCGGCTGACCGGCATCAAGCTCACCGTCCGCGGCGAGGTCGACGGCCTCGATGACGCCCAGTTCGCCAAGGTGGCCCAGGACGCGAAGGCGGGCTGCCCGGTCAGCAAGGCGCTCACCGGGGTGGACATCAGCCTCGACGCCGCGCTCGAGCACTGACCGCCGGACGCGCGGTCAGGCCGCGCGCGAGCCCGCGCCGTCCAGCCGGCCGAGCGCGTCGGCCGAGGTGCGCAGGGACAGTTCGAGCACGGCCTCCCGGCGCCGGGGATCCATCAGGTTGATCCCCATCGCGGCCAGGTCCCGCGGTCCCGGCGTGACCACGGTCACGCGCTTTCCCTGCGCGCTCAGCGCCTTCGCCTGGCGCAGCACCGCGCGGGTGATGACCTGGCGTAGCTGGCGCTCCACCCGCAGGTGGGGCTGGAGCGGGTGATCGGTCTCGGTGCTGGCCATCGGCGCGAGCACGTAGATGTCCTGCACGTCCGTGCCGCTGAGCACGCCGAGCGAGGTCGTGGACCGCACCCCGCCGTCGACGTAGCGCCGGCCGCCGATGACCGTGGGCTCGTACCAGCCCGGGATGGAGCAGGAGGCGACCACGGCCTCGGGCAGCGTCGCGTGCGGGGCCCCCGGCTGCCCGAACAGCACGCGCTGGCCCGTGTCGTAGTCGATGGCGGCGACCCAGGTGCGGCCGCTGACCCAGTGCGATGGCGCCGCGCCGGGGGCGGCCCGACGATGACGCTCGTGCAGCGCGCCGATCAGCGACCGCAGCGCCGCGTGCTGGCCGCGGCCGTGCGGCAGCCAGGCGCTCGCGCCCACCCACGGCGGCACCCGGTGCGGTGCGAGAAGGGCCGCGCACGCCAGCGGCACCGAGCCGAAGCGCCAGCGCGGCAGCGGCGGCAACGGCCCGGCCTGCGCGGCGAGCGCGACCGATTCGCTCAGGACGCCCGTGGCCTGCCCGCGCTGCCAGGCCATCATCTCCTCGAACGAGGCGTGGCAGCGCAGGGCGGCCGCCAGCACGCTGCCCGCGCTCGTCCCGACGATGAGGTCGACGTCGCCGGCCGCGCACGGCAGCCGGTCCTGCAGGCAGGTCAGCGCGCCTGTCATCCAGGCCGCGCCGAGCACGCCGCCCGCGCCCAGCACGAGGGCCGTCCGCCCGGAGGAGCCGCGGTCCGCCCGACCGGGACCGAATACCACAGCAGCCACAGCCACCTCCGCAACCCATTGACGCCGCCGCGAGCACAATGCTGGCTGCGCGCCATGATGCCACTGAGGTAACTGTAAGGGCTCCGGATCTTGCCGGCATCCAGGTAATCCTGCGCGCTCACGGACCCGCCGCGCGGAAAGCTGTTGGACAATGGAGCCATGACTGCTCAGTCCGGCTCCGGTACCCCCAGTCTTCCCACGGCAGCGCATCGGGCCGCTAAGGGCGGCCCGCACCGCCGCGCGGCCGAGATCGACGTGGACGAGGCCAGGAAGGCGTTCTTCCTGATGGTCGGGTTCATCGCGCTGATCTGGGTCCTGCAGATCTTCAACTGGGCCGACCACTACCACCTCGACAACAGCTACGGGATCCTGCCGCGCAGCCTCGGGCACCTGGGTGACATCTTCGTCGCCCCGTTCCTGCACTTCAACTGGGACCACATCGAGGGCAACTCGGGGCCGCTGTTCGTCTTCGGCCTGCTCGCCGCCTACCGCGGCGTGGTCAGGTTCCTGGGCGTGACGCTGCTGGTCGCGGTGACCAGCGGAATGGCGGTGTGGCTGTTCCAGAGCAGCAACGAGCTCACCGTGGGCGCCAGCGGCCTGATCTTCGGCTACTTCGGCTACGTGCTGGCCCGCGGGCTGATCGACAGGAACCTGATCGACGCGCTCGCCGCGGTGGTCATGGTGCTGTCCTACGCGTACATCCTGACCGTCGCCATCCCCGGCGCCCACGGGGTCAGCTGGATCGGGCACCTGGGCGGCCTGATCGGTGGGGTGGCCGCGGGCTGGATCTTCCGGACCCGGCGCGGCCTGACCAAGCGCGGCCGGCCCGCTCCACCCGTCGACTCCGGCCCGGGCACCGCGGTGCTCCCGGTGACCCAGGGGCATCCGCGGGCCGACCTGTATAAAGAACTCGGCGATATAGGCCTGTAGGTGCCCGCCGGGGCCGGGCTCGGTGAGCCGTGGCGGCGATGGGTGGTCTACCAGGTCTATCCGCGGAGCTTTGCCGACTCCGACGCGGACGGCGTTGGCGACCTGCGCGGCATCCTCGCCCACCTGGATTACCTGCAGAACCTGGGCGTCGACGTCGCTCTGGCTGTCCCCGGTCTACCGGTCGCCGATGGACGACAATGGCTACGACATCAGCGACTACCAGGACGTCGACCCGCTGTTCGGCACGCTCGCCGATCTCGATGAGCTGATCGCGGCCCTCCACGCCCGCGGCATGCGCCTGGTCATGGACCTGGTGGTGAACCACACCTCCGACGAGCACCCGTGGTTCACCGAGTCCCGGTCCAGCCGCGACAACCCCAAACGGGACTGGTACTGGTGGCGCGACCCCCGGCCGGGAACGACGCCTGGCACACCGGGCGCCGAGCCGACGAACTGGGAGTCGTTGTTCTCCGGCCCGGTGTGGGAGTGGGACGAGGCCACCAGCCAGTACTACCTGCACTTGTTCTCCCGCAAGCAGCCGGACCTGAACTGGGAGAACCCCGAAGTCCGCCATGCGGTCTACGCGATGATGCGGTGGTGGCTGGACCGGGGTGTCGACGGGTTCCGGATGGACGTCATCAACATGATCAGCAAGGTCACGTCCCTGCCGGACGCCCAGCCACGCCCCGGGTCGTGGTACGGGTCCGGCCGCCGGTACTTCATAGACGGCCCGCGCAACCACGAGTTCCTCCAGGAGATGTACCGCGAGGTCTTCGCCGCCCGCGACGCGCACGTGCTCACCGTGGGTGAGATGCCCGACGTCACCCTCGGCGAGGCGGTCCTGTTCACCAGTCCCGAACGCCACGAGCTCGACATGGTCTTCCAGTTCGAGCACGTCGAGCTGGACTACGGCAGGAATCGTTACGACCCGCGCCCGCTGCGGCTCCCCGAACTGAAGGCGTCGCTGGCCGCCTGGCAGGCTGGCCTGGCCGGGCGCGGCTGGAACTCGCTGTACTGGGGCAACCACGACCATCCCCGTTCCCTGTCGCGGTTCGGCGACGACGGCGAGCACCGGGTCGCCTCGGCCAAGACGCTGGCGACCGTGCTGCATCTGCACCAGGGCACGCCGTACGTGTACCAGGGAGACGAGCTGGGCATGGCCAACGCGCCGTTCGCCGGGATCAGCGAGCTGAAGGACATCCAGGCGCTCGGGTTCTACGCCGCGGCAGTCGCCCGCGGCGACGCCCAACCTGCCCGCGCTCCTGCAGGTCATCGGCCAACGGAGCCGCGACCAGGGCCGAACCCCGGTCCAGTGGGACTCCTCCCCGAACGCCGGGTTCACCACCGGTACGCCCTGGCTCGCCGTCAACCCGGACTACGTCAAGGTCAACGCGGCCGCTCAGGTCGGCGACCCGGACTCGGTGTTCGAGCACTACCGCAAGCTCGTCGCGCTGCGCCACGCCGACCCGGTCGTGACCGAGGGCGACTTCGATTTGCTGCTGCCGGACCACCCGGCGATCTGGGCCTTCCTGCGGCGTAGCCCCGACGCCGAGTTGCTGGTCGCGGCGAACTTCTCGGCGGGCACGGTCTCGGCGCGACTGTCGCTGGACGCGGGATGGGCGGGCGCGCGGACCGTGCTGGCCAACCTGCCCGGCGAGCCGCTCGGGCGGCTGCCCGACGTCGAGCTGCGGCCCTGGGAGTCGGTGATCTGGCGCAGGGAAGTGTGACCGCGGACGCCCAGCAGGTGACCGCGAGCGCCCAGCCGATGGCCGAAAGGGCGTTCAGCCGACGACCGAAGGGGCCGTTCAGCCGATGGCCGCCGCGATGATCTGTTGGGCCTGTTCCTGGATCGCGGCGAGATGACCGGGGCCGCGGAACGACTCGGCGTACAGCTTGTAGACGTCCTCGGTGCCGGACGGCCGGGCGGCGAACCAGCCGGACGCGGCCACTACCTTGAGCCCGCCGATCGGCGCCCCGTTGCCGGGGGCGGTCGTCATCGCCGCGATGATCTTCTCGCCCGCGAGCTCGTCGGCGGCGACCTGCTCAGGGACGAGCCGGGCCAGGGCCGCCTTCTGCTCCCGGGTGGCCGCGGTGTCGATGCGGGCGTAGACGGGTGCCCCGTAGCGCTCGGTGAGGTCGCGGTACAGGGCCGAGGGCGACCGCCCGGTCACCGCCGTGATCTCGGAGGCGAGCAGGGCCAGGATGATCCCGTCCTTGTCCGTCGTCCAGACCGAGCCGTCGCGCCGCAGGAACGACGCCCCCGCGCTTTCCTCGCCGCCGAAGGCCACCGAGCCGTCCAGCAGCCCGGGCACGAACCACTTGAACCCGACCGGGACCTCGAGCAGCTCCCGGCCCAGCCCGCCGGTCACCCGGTCGATCATCGACGAGCTGACCAGCGTCTTGCCCACCGCGGCGGCGCCGGGCCAGCCGTCACGGTGCCGGTACAGGTAGTCGATGGCGACCGAGAGGTAGTGGTTGGGGTTGAGCAGGCCCGCGTCGGGCGTGACGATGCCGTGCCGGTCGGCGTCGGTGTCGTTGCCGGTCGCGATGGTGAACTCGTGCTGGCGCCCGATCAGGCTGGCCATGGCGTACGGCGACGAGCAGTCCATCCGGATCTTGCCGTCCCAGTCCAGGGTCATGAACCGGAACGTCTCGTCGACGACCGGGTTGACCACGGTCAGGTCCAGCCGGTAGCGCTCGCCGATCTCACCCCAGTAGGCCACGCTGGCCCCGCCCAGCGGATCGGCGCCGATGCGGACCCCGGCCGCCCGGATGGCCGGGAGATCCAGCACCTGGTCCAGCGCTGACACGTAGCGGCCGAGGAAGTCGAACGTCCCGGTGGTGTCGGCCGCGGCCGCCCTCGCGTACGGTATCCGGCGCACCGCCTTCAGCCGGTCGGCGAGCAGCTCGTTGGCCCGGTCCTGGATCTGCCGGGTGATGTCGGTGCCTGCCGGGCCGCCGTCCGGCGGGTTGTACTTGAAGCCGCCGTCCGGCGGCGGGTTGTGCGAGGGGGTGACCACGATCCCGTCGGCTCGAGGCCCGGAACCTGATGCGTTGTGAGCCAGGATGGCCCGGGACACCGCGGGGGTCGGCGTGTACCCGCCACGGGCGTCGATCATGACCCGCACGCCGTTGGCCGCGAGCACCTCCAGGGCGCTGACCTGGGCGGGCTCGGACAGCGCGTGCGTGTCGGCGCCCAGGTACAGCGGCCCGTCGATGCCTTCCCCGGCGCGGTACTCGCAGATCGCCTGCGTCGTGGCCAGGATGTGGTCTTCGTTGAACGTGGCGGTGAACGCCGACCCGCGGTGACCGGAGGTGCCGAACGACACCCGCTGCGCCGCGTCGGCCGGATCGGGGTGCACCGCGTAGTAGGCGGTGACCAGCTTCGCGACATCGACGAGATCGGCGGCGGTGGCGGGCTGGCCCGCGCGCGGGTCTGGCATGCCGTCATACTGACACGCGAAGCCAGGTCCCGGCACTCACCCGGGCGGGCGGCTGACCGGGTGGCAGGATAACGGTGTGCCCGGAACTCTCAGGCAGGTCATCGACGCCACCACCGCGGACGCGCTCCGTGCGCGCGGCAGCTACAAGTGGACCGCGCCGGGCCCGGACGGGTTCGGCGCGGCCGTGGCGGAGATGGACTTCGGCGCCGCGCCCGCCATCCTCGAGGCCCTGGCCGCGCTGTCCGGCACCGCGAACTTCGGCTACCTGCCGCCGTACCTGGCCGAAGACCTGGCCGCGGCGTGCGCGGAGTTCCAGAAGCGGCGCTTCGGCTGGGACGTCGACCCCGCGCTGATCCATCACGTGCCTGACGTGATCAAGGCGCTCGAGCTCGCCATCACACAGTTCTCCCGGCCGGGCTCGCCGGTCATCTTGCCCACGCCGGCCTACATGCCGTTCCTCACCGTGCCCGGCTCCCTCGGCCGCGAGATCATCCAGGTCCGGATGCTCGACGACGGCGGGTTCTTCACCTTCGACCTGGACGCGATCGACGACGCCTTCCTGGCCGGCGGGCACCTGCTCATCTTCTGCAACCCGTACAACCCGCTGGGGCGCGTCGTCACGGCCGGGGAGATGACGCAGCTGACCGAGGTGGTCGACCGGCACGGCGGCCGGGTCTTCGCCGACGAGATCCACGCCGCTCTGGTCTACCCCGGCCAGCGCCACATCCCCTACGCGTCCACCTCGGAGGCCGCCGCGGCGCACGCCCTGACCGCGACGTCGGCGTCCAAGGCGTGGAACCTGCCCGGCCTGAAGTGCGCCCAGGTCATCCTGTCCAACGCCGCCGACCAGCAGCGCTGGGAGGAGATGGGCCGCTTCGCCGCGCACGGCGCGAGCAACCCCGGCGTGGTGGCCAACACCGCCGCGTACCGGCACGGCGAGGCCTGGCTGGACGAGGTCGTCGCCTACCTCGACGACAGCCGCCGGCTGCTGGCCGGCCTGCTGCGCCGTCACCTGCCGCAGGTGCGCTACCGCCCGCCCGACGGCACCTACCTGGCCTGGCTCGACTGCACCGCGATGGACCTGCCCGGCTCACCCGGCGCCCTGGTCACCGACCTCGCCCGCGTCACCGTGGTGGACGGCCCCGCGTTCGGCGACGGCGGCCCGGGGGCCTTCCGGCTCAACTTCGCCACCCCGCAGCCCATCCTCACCGAGATGGTCGAGCACATCGCGGCCGCCCTCGGGCCGGATCCTCGGTGACCGCGACGATCCGCACGGCGATCCGGGTCGAGGGGATCGTCCAGGGCGTCGGCTTCCGCCCCTTCGTCTACACGCTGGCCACCGGCCTCGGCCTGAGCGGGTTCGTGGGCAACGACGTCGACGGCGTGTTCGTCGAGGTCGAAGGGCCGTCGGCGGCGGTCGGCGAATTCCTGCACCAGCTGGAAACCGATCCGCCGCCGCTGGCCAGGATCGAGCGGGTCACCGCCACCACCGTGGCCCCCCGCGGCACGACGTCGTTCGCCATCGCGGCCAGCGGGCCGCCCGGGACGCGCCGGACCCTGGTCTCCGCGGACACCGCGACCTGCCGGGACTGCCTGCGCGAGCTCACCGACCCGGAAGACCGGCGGTTCGGCTACCCGTTCATCAACTGCACCAACTGCGGGCCCCGGTTCACCATCGTCCGGGACGTGCCCTACGACCGGCCGCTCACCACCATGGCGCCGTTCGCGATGTGCGAGCGGTGCGCGGCCGAGTACCACGACCCGGCCGACCGCCGCTTCCACGCCCAGCCCACCTGCTGCCCGGCCTGCGGGCCCCGGCTCACGCTGCGCGACCCCGCCGGAGCCCCGCTCCCCGGCGACCCGCTCGAGCAGGCCGCCGGACTTCTCAGGAAGGGCCAGATCCTCGCGGTCAAGGGCCTGGGCGGCTATCACCTGGCGGCCGACGCCGCATCCGAGGAGGCGACCGCGGCCCTGCGGGCCCGCAAGCACCGCGAGGACAAGCCGTTCGCGGTGCTGGCCGCCGACCTGACGCAAGCCGGGCGCCTCGGCGAGATCGACCAGGCCGCCGCCGGCCTGCTCCGCAGCGCCAGCCGCCCCATCGTGCTGCTGCCCCGCCGCCCGGACGCCGACGTCGCCGCGGCCGCCGCCCCCGGCAACCGCTATCTCGGGGTCATGCTGCCCTACACCCCGCTGCACCACCTGCTCGTCCGGGCGGTCGCCCGTCCCATGGTGCTGACCAGCGGGAACGTCTCCGACGAGCCGATCGCCTACCGCGACGCCGACGCGCTGGAGCGGCTGGGCGGGATCGCGGACGCGTTCCTGGCCCACGACCGGGCCATTCACATCAGGACCGACGACTCGGTGGCCAGGACCTTCCGCGGCCGGCCGATGCTGATCAGGCGGTCCCGCGGCTACGTCCCCGAGCCCGTCACCGTCGACGGCGGGTTCCCCCGCCCGGTCCTGGCCTGCGGCGCCGAGCTGAAGAACACGTTCTGCCTGGCCAAGGGCCGCCACGCGTTCCTGTCCCATCACATCGGCGACCTGGAGAACGCCGAGACGCTGCGCTCCTTCACCGAGGGCATCGAGCACTTCCGCCGGCTGTTCGACATCGACCCCCAGGTCGTGGCCCACGACCTGCACCCGGAGTACCTGTCCACCAAGTACGCGGTCGAGCTCGACGAGGTCGACCTGGCGCCGGTGCAGCACCACCACGCGCACATCGCCTCCTGCCTGGCCGACAACGGCGCGGCTGGCCCCGTCATCGGGGTCGCCTTCGACGGCACCGGCTACGGTACCGACGGCACGATCTGGGGCGGCGAGTTCCTGGTCGCCGACCTGGCCTCCTTCGAGCGCGGCGGTCACCTCGCGCCGGTCCCGATGCCCGGCGGGGCGGCCGCGATCAGGCAGCCGTGGCGGATGGCCGCCGCCTACCTGGACCGGGACGACCTCGACGTGGCGCGGCGCAACTCCGACCGCTGGCCGGCGGTGGCCGCCATGGCCAGGAAGGGCGTCAACTCCCCGCTCACCTCGAGCGCCGGGCGGCTGTTCGACGCCGCCGCGTCGATCCTCGGCGTCCGGGACACCATCAACTACGAGGGCCAGGCCGCCGTGGAGCTCGAGCAGCTGGCCGACCCGGCCGAGGCCGGCGCCTACCCCGCCACCGTCGTGGCCGGCCACCCCTTCACGGTGACCGGCGCCGACCTCCTGGAAAAGATCATTTTGGACCTAACGGACGGGGTTCGTGCGCCGGTCATCGCGGCTCGCTTCCACCACGGCGTCGCGGCCGCGATCGAGGCGGGCTGTGTCCTGCTGCGTGACCGCCACGGGCTGGGCACGGTAGCCCTGTCCGGCGGGGTGTTCCAGAACATGCTGCTGCTGCACGCCACGGTGCGCCGCCTGGAGGCCCGCGGCTTCCGCGTGCTGACCCACTCGCGGGTCCCGTGCAACGACGGCGGGATCAGCCTCGGCCAGGCCGTGATCGCCGGCGCCCGGGACCGGCTCGCGGCGCCCTAGCCGTACCGGACCCCCAGCGACAGCTCGGCCGCGAGCCCGGCCTGCACCGAGGCCACGGCGCGGAAGGCCTCCCTGAGGTAGGACCGCGCCAGCGGGTTCAGCTGCTTGGGGTCGATGAAATCGTCCGGCGCCTCACCGCCGCGCACCTGCTCCAGCTGATGATCAAGGCGCAGGGCGAAGATGAAGCCGAACGCCTCGGCCAGCGTGCTCGCCTCCGGGCCGGCCAGCGTCCCGGCCGCCTCGGCCGCGCGCAGCCGCTCCGGGGTGGACCCGCTGGTGACGCCCGCGCCCATCCCGGCCCAGCGCGCCAGGTCCACGATCGGGACGAGCCCGCCGTGCTTGAGGTCCAGCTGCCCCCGGTGGTCGCCGGAGTGCTCGACCACGAAGTCACGCAGGAACCCGGTGGGCGGCCGGAACGACAGGGCGAACTGGGCCAGCAGCCGCCGCAGGTCGGGGTGGTCGGGGGAGACCTGCCACAACCCCCCGGCGGCCGGTGATCCGGTGCTGAACACCGGGCGGCTGTCGGTGATCAGCGAGGTCAGGATCAGCGCCTTCTCCTGGGTCGGGTCCTCGCTCAGGCGCTGCTCGGTGGCCCGCCAGGCCGCCAGCGACCGGGCGAACAGCGGGTTGGACGCGTTCGCGCCGTTCACGTCGGGTGCCATCCCGCAGGCCCGCAGCCCGTCGTTCACCGTCTCGGCCAGCCGCTGGCAGTAGCTGGCCGCGTCGGCCCCTTCGCCCTCCCAGGCCAGCGCGCTGTCGACGTCCGAGGACGGCACCGCCTCGCGCCGGGCCAGGCTGCCCAGCGCGAACCAGGTGAACGGGACCGGCGGGGGACCGGCGTCCCTGATGGCCAGCTCGACCAGCCGCCGGGTGAGAGCGTCGAGCACGACCGAACGGACCGCCGTCACCTGCTCGGCCGCCACCCGCGCGTCGCGCAGCGCGATGATCGCCGGGTTCAGCCCGGCCGCCGCGGCGGCCAGGTCCGCCTGGGTCTCGGCCAGGCCGATCGCGCGGCGCAGCAGGAGCGGCATGCGTCCCTCGGCGGCCACCAGGTCGCCGTCGTCGACCACGCCCAGGATCTCGCCGGCCGCGGACAGGGCGGGGATGTGGTGGATGTTGCGCTCGAGCATGTCGAGCAGCACGTCGCTGCCGAGCCGGTCGGCGCTCACCGTGTACGCGGGCTCGGTCATGATGGCCGAGACCGGCTCGTCGGGGCTCCGGCCCGCCGCGATCACCCGCGACCGCAGGTCGCGGTCGGTCACGATGCCGAACGCGTCCCCGTGCGGGATCAGGACGGCGCTCGCGCCCTCGGCCGTCATCCGCTTGGCCGCCTCGCGGATCGGCTCGCTGCCGGGGCACAGCAGCGGCGGCCTGCGGATCAGCGTCCCCACGGACCGCTGCGCCAGCGCCCCCGTTTCTACGGCCGCCGATGGTCGACCACTTCTGGCTACAATCGACTGAGCCACGAAACGCAGCACGTCCGGGCGCGCCAGCAGCGGGCGCACGACGTCCGCCGGGATGCGGTAGCAGACCGTGTCCTGGGCCGCCCGGGCCTCGAAGCCGGTCGGCAGCCCGGAGATCATCGAGGCCTGCCCGAACAACTCGCCCGGGCCGAGCAGGTCAAGGACCCGCCCGTCATAGATGACCTCGACCGAGCCGCTGCGGACCATCCACAGGTACTCGACCGGCCCGGTGCCCTGCGACAAGATCGTGGTGCCCCGCGGGCTGACCTCCGCCTGCGTCACGGCCGCGATGCGGGCGAGGTCATCCGCGCCCACCGCGTCGAACGGCGGCCGGGAGCCGAGGAAGTCGGCGACCCTCTCGGCCGGGTCGGCGTCAGCCACGGGCCCGGGTCAAGGGTCAGGCGGTTTCGTCGGCGACGCCGACCGCCGCCGGGACGGGACTGGCGCGGTGCTCGGCCAGCACGCTGGCCGGGCGGCCGCGGAGCTTGGCGACGTAGTAGATGACGCCCACGACGCCGAGCAGGCCGGTGAAGACAAACGCGCCCCACTGGAAGTACCAGTGGTCGGCGCCGTAGACCGCCGGGCGCGGCCAGGCCAGGTTGACCATGACGCCGATCTGGAAGACCACGGCCAGCAGGTTGACCGCCAGGCCCCAACGCCCCAGGTTGAAGTACGGGCCGTGCACCGGCGTCGGCCACTTCCCGCGCAGCCGCGCGATCAGCAGCGGCCCGGTGACGCACAGGTAGGCGATGTAGAACATGATGATCGCGACCGAGGTGAGCACGAAGAACGCGCGCTGGTTGCCGACGTTCAGCACCAGCAGCAAGATCGTGATCACGCCGATCACGATCGAGGGGATCAGCGGCGTCTTGGACTTGCCGTGCACCTTGGCGATGGCCGAGGCGTACGGCAGCCGGCCGTCGCGGCCCATGGTGAAGATCATCCGGATCCCGCCGGCGTGCACGGCCAAGCTGCACACGGTGATCGCGATCAGCGAGTCGATCAGGAACACATCACCGACCGTGCTGCCGAGGGTGGCCTTGACCAGGTAGGGCAGCCCGGACGTGCCGAGCTGCGGGGCGTGGATGTTGGGCACGGACATCTCGCCGAACAAGATGACCAGCAGGCCCGCGATCCCGGCCGCGGTCAGCGCGCGGATGATCGCGGGCGGGGCGTTCTTCCGCGGGTCGTGGGTCTCCTCGGCCAGCGACCCGGCGGTGTCGAACCCGTACATCACATAAGCGCTCATCAGCCCGGCCACCAGGAAGGCGCCGAAGTACCCCCACGGATAGCCCTTGCCGGTACCGAACGTGTCGAAGACGACGCCGAAGCCGCGGTGGATGTGCGCGGCGAGCAAGATGATCAGCAGCGAGACGCCGACCAGTTCGGCGGCCACGCCGAAGTTGTTGATCCGCGCCATGGTCTTGACGCCGACCATGTTGATGATGGTGGTGAACACCACCAGGACCGCCGCCAGCAGCAGCGCGTTCCTGGCCCCGCCCGGCGTGGCCACCTGCCCGATGTCGGCCTTGGTGCCGATGATCTCGAACGCCGACGTGATCTGCGGCGCGACGACCTGGTAGGCGACCGCGACCGCGGCCAGCGTGACGATCGAGCCCACGGTCAGGATCCAGCCGCCGAAGAAGGAGGTGAACGGCCGGGCGATCTGCTTGGACCACTGGTACACCGAGCCGGCCAGCGGGTACTGCCCGGCGAGCTCGGCGAAGCACAGCGCGACCAGGAACTGGCCCGCGAACACGGCCGGCCAGGTCCAGATGAAGGCCGGGCCGCCCGAGAAGAAGCCGAAGAAGAACAGCTCGAACACGCCGGTCATGATCGAGATGTAGCTGAACCCCGCGGCGAACGAGGAGAACAGCCCCAGCGAGCGGTCCAGTTCCTGCTTGTACCCGAACCTGGCCAGCTCGTCGGTGTCCGTGCCCGGCATCGCCATGGTCTGCCTCCTCGCGCGGGGCGCCGCGGCGGCCACCCGCGATCCACTCATTATGAGCGGAACATAAGCGCAGGTGAAGACGCCGAACCAGGTTGCCCACAGAGTGGGACCAGCCGGCCCCTTAGGCACATGGCCAGGCCGCCAACGGCGCGGACTAGGGTTGTGGCCCACCGGCCCCGGTAGAGGGGAACGCGCCAACGCTGCCCGCCGCCTGACCATCGAATCCACGATCAACCTGTGATCGCCCACGGCCTGCGGGAGTACAGCTTCACTGTGGGGAAGGCATCGGTCCACGATCCTGGGGCCTCGTTGGCGGCGGATCCCCCGGGGTTACCCGGCTCTTGCTGGGGGGCTGTGGCTGTGGAGCACCTTGGTGCGGTCGGGGTTCCAGGCGGTGGTGGTGCCGTCGGGGTTCAGGACCAGGGTCCAGCCCCAGCGGTGGATGCACACCTGGTGGTGGAAGCTGCACAGCAGGACGCAGTCCTTGACGCTGGTGGGGCCGCCGTCGGCCTTGTGCTTGACGTGGTGGACCTCGCAGGCCCGGGCGGGCTGGTGGCAGCCGCCGGCCCACTGGCAGTGCCGGTCCCGCAGCCGCACGGCGTTGCGGATCGCGGCCGGGACGGTCTCGGAGTAGCCGACGTCCAGCGGCAGGCTCGGGCCGGCCAGGCGGGCGCCGAGCTGGCGGGTACGCAGGAAGGAGGCCAGGCCGCCGGGGCCGGAGAGGAGGTCGACGGCCTTGCCGATGATGGCTTTCTGCAGGGCCTCGCGGGCCGGGGACACGGGCCCGGCGGACGCGTCTGCCGGGGACGCCGGGGCCGGGTCGGAGGCGGGCTCGTCCCGGTCTGGGGCGTGGTCGAGGCGGTCGAGCTGGACGCAGAGCTTGACCAGGCCGTCCAGGGCGGCGATATCGACGTCGCCGGTGACGACGGGGGTGATGATCGCGTCGCAGGTCACGGCGCGGGCGGCGGCCCCGTCGAGCCACGCGGCGCCGTCGCCGCCGGCCACCGAAGCCGAGGCCCGGGCCCCGGCCCACTTGGCCTGCACCGCGGTGATCCATTCGCCTTGCAGGACCGATCCGGGGTCCAGGGCGCGGAGCTCGGCGAGGGTGACGTGGACCCACGCCTTGACGGGCTGCCCGGCCCGCTCGGGGAGCAGGTTCGCGGCGATCAGGCGCCTCATCGCCTCGAGCAGCGCGTCGTGGTAGCGCTGGCCTTGGGTGCGGGTGTCCTCCGGGCCCATCGGGGCGGACAGCGCGTCCAGCACGGCGGACACGATGGCCGTGCATTCGGGGGTCAGGTCGGCGTTCAGGAGGCCGGCGCCGTCGATGGTCGTCTCGAGGCGGAGGGAGCGGTCCTCGAAGCCCCGGTCATCGTCCTGGCCGTCGTGCGGGGCGCGGGCGCGGATCTCGGCGGCCAGGCCGGCCAGGTCCCGCTCGTCCGCGCCGGCCCGGGCCGCGGCCAGCAGGATCTCATCGGCGGCCTGACGGCAGTCCCCGGGGAGCTTGTCGGTCCAGCGGCACAGCTTGCGGGCCACCGACTCGGTCAGCACGGTGCCCTCGGCCAGCGCGGCGAGTACCTGGGGGTGCGTCACCGCCCGGCGGGACCAGCCGATGTGGCCTGCCGCCGCGCCTTTAGTGACCCCGGTCTTGTGGATCAGCCAGGCGCGGGCGGAATAGTCCGCGTCCGCGCCGTAGCCCTGTCCGGCGGTGAACGCGCCCAGGGTCCAGGCCCTCGCCGCGGTGAGCATGGCCTCGATTTGCTCCAGGCCCTGCAGGCATTCGGCCTGCGCCTGGGCCGGCGTGCCGGCCGGGCCGGCGGCGACCAGGGAGCCCAGCCAGGCCCGCGCAGCGGTCAGCGCCTGGGTCGCGCTGGCCGGCGTCGGTGCGGTGTCGGGCTGGCACACCTGGAGCGTCACCTCCTCTGATCACTTGTTCGAGTTTAACATCTCCTGCTGACATTTTAAGGAAGCGACACGCCCTTGGACGTGGCCAGGTTAGGCTGCCGTCCGTGCGTACGCCGGTCTGCGGGCTGCTCGGGATCGAGGAGCCGATCGTCCAGGCCCCGATCGGGACGGCGGCGGTTCCCCAGCTGGACCACGCCGCCACCCCGGCACCATCCAAGCCCTCATCGGCGACCCCGCACCGACCACGACACCCACCCCCTATCCGACACCAACCCCTCCACGAGCGCCGACGCGTAAGCGCAGTTGGTGCCACCCCCTCGATGAGGCCAGGGGCCCACGCACCCCACGCGGGACGCGCGATCCCCGTGAGAAACGGCACCCTGCCCGGAAGATCGGGCAAGGTGCCGCACTCATTGAGTAGGCGTAGAAGGGTTAGCAGATCCGCGGGAGCGGGTCGCCGACCAGCAGGTCGACGATCCGGGTGCCGCCGAACGCGGTCTTGAGCTGGACGATGCCCGGCTGCTCGGCCCGCACGTGGCCGATGACCGCCGCCTGCTCGCCCAGCGGATGGGCAGCGCAGCGCGGCCACCGCGCGATCGGCGTCCTCGCCCGGGACGACCGCGACCATGCGGCCCTCGCAGGCCACGTACATGGGATCGATGCCCAGCAGCTCGGAGGCGCCGCGGACCTCGGCGCGGACCGGGATCTCGTCCTCGCTGACCAGCACGCCGACGTCGGCCGCCTTGGCGATCTCGTTGAGGATGGTCGCCACCCCGCCGCGGGTCGCGTCGCGCATGGCCCGGACGCCGGGCACCGCGTCCAGCAGCCCCGCGACCAGCCCGTTCAGCGGCGCGGTGTCGGAGCAGATGTCGGCCTCGATGTCCAGCTCGCCGCGGGCCAGCATGATGGTGATGCCGTGGTCGCCGATCGGGCCGGACACGATGATGGCGTCGCCCGGCTGGGCCTGCGCCACGCCGAGGCTCACGTCCCGCTCGATGAGCCCGACGCCGGCCGTGTTGATGTAGCAGCCGTCGGCCTTGCCCCTCTGCACCACCTTGGTGTCGCCGGTCACGACGCGCACGCCGGCCGCGGCGGCCGCGTCGCGCATGGATTCGGTGATCCGCATCAGGTCGGCGACCGGGAACCCTTCCTCCAGGATGAACCCGGCCGACAGGTACAGCGGCGTCGCGCCGGATACGGACAGGTCGTTGACCGTGCCGTTGACGGCCAGGTCGCCGATGTTGCCGCCGGGGAAGAACAGCGGCGAGACCACGTAGGAGTCCGTGGTCAGCGCGACCCGCGCGCCGCCCACGGCCAGCTGGGCGGCGTCCTCGAGCGGCTCGAGCAGCGGGTTGCGGAACGCGTCGAGGAAGACCGCCTCGATCAGGGTGTGGGTCGCCTTGCCGCCGGCCCCGTGCGACATCGTGATTCGCTCTTCCCTGACCTTGGGGCGACGGCGCCTGGCGCGGTCGATCCGGTCCAGGACCTGCTGCTCCCGATCGGCCAGCGGCAGCTGGCGGCGGCCGTGGGCTTCGAGCTGGTCGTGCTCTGCCTGCTCGTGCTCGGCTTGCTCGTGCTGGGCTTGCTCGTGCTGGGCTTGCTCGTGCTGGGCTTGCTCGTGCTGGGCTTGCTCGTGCTGGGCTTGCTCGTGCTCGGCCAGCGCCTCGCCGATCCAGCCGGGCTGGTGGTCGTGGTCGACGGTCATGACCTGGCCACCTCCGCTTCGGCGACCCGGGTGCGGTTCATCCGGCCGAAGTTGTAGTAGGCCGCGCAGGCGCCCTCCGGGGACACCATGCAGGTCCCGATCGGGGTCTCCGGGGTGCACGCGGTGCCGAACACCTTGCACTCCCACGGCTTGAGCACGCCCTTGAGCACCTCGCCGCACTGGCAGGCCTTCGGGTCGGCGACCCGGACCCCGGGCACCTGGAACAGCCGCTCCGCGTCCATGGCCGCGTACTTCTCCCTGACCTGGAGCGCGGAGTGCGAGATGAAGCCGAGCCCGCGCCATTCGAAGTAGGGCCGCAGTTCCATCGTCTCGCCGATGGCCTTCAGCGCCACCAGGTTGCCGTCCCACGGCACCACGCGCGAGTACTGGTTCTCGATCTCGGACCGGTTCTGGGACAGCTGAACCATCAGCATGTAGATGGACTGCAGGATGTCCAGCGGCTCGAACCCGGCCACCACGACGGGCTTGCCGTAGTCGCGCGCGATGAACTCGTACGGCCGGCAGCCGATCACCGTGGACACGTGCCCGGGGCCGATGAACCCGTCGAGCCGCAGGTCCGGTGAGTCCAGGATGGCCTTGATGGCCGGGATGATCGTGACGTGGTTGCAGAACACCGAGAAGTTCTCCAGGCCCGCGGCGGCGGCGCGGAGCATGGTCATCGCGGTGGACGGCGCGGTGGTCTCGAACCCGATGGCCATGAACACGACCTGCTTGTCCGGGTTCTGCCGGGCGATCTTCAGCGAGTCCAGCGGCGAGTAGACCATCCGGATGTTGGTGCCCTCGGCGTTGGCGTCGAAGAACGACCCGCCGCTGCCCGGCACCCGCATCATGTCGCCGAACGAGGTCATGATCACGTCCGGCTGCGAGGCCAGGTGGATCGCGTCGTCAACCCGCCCCATCGGGATCACGCACACCGGGCAGCCGGGGCCGTGCACCAGCGTGATCGACTCGGGCAGGTAGTCCTCGAGGCCGTGCTTGTAGATGGTGTGCGTGTGCCCGCCGCACACCTCCATCAGCTTGTACTGGCGGCCCGGCTCGCACAGCGCCGCGATCTTGGCGGCCAGCGCGTGGGCCTTGTCGGCGTCCCGAAATTCGTCGACGAACTTCATCGTTCCCGCGCTCCTTTACTCGATGAGTGATGCGCGCAGCGCCGCGATCTCGTCCTCGTAGGCCTGGCCGATGCCCTCGAGGAACTCCATGGCGGCGGCCGCCTCCCGTTCGTCGATCTTCGACAGGGCGAAGCCGACGTGGATGAGCACCCACTCGCCGGGCACGGGCGGATCGTCGGTGAGCAGGCCGATGTTGATCATCCGGCGCACGCCGCTCACGTCAACCTTGGCCAGGTCGGGCTGCTCCGGGTGGAGCTCGATGACCTCACCGGGTATGCCGAGGCACATGTGATATCTCCTCCACAGTCAGTTCCCAGAGCACCTGGTAGATGGTGGTCTGCGCCTCCTGGATCCGGTGCACGGACGCGGACGGCGCCACGAACAGGTAGTCGATGCTGTCCAGCTCGGCCATCTTGCCGCCGTCGTAGCCGGCCAGCCCGATGGTGAGCATGCCGCGGCGGCTCGCCTCGTCGAAGGCACGCAGCAGGTTGGCCGAGTTGCCGCTGGTCGACAGGCCGACCGCGATGTCGTCCCGGCCGCCGAACGCGGCGATCTGGCGCGCGAACACGACCTCGACGCCGATGTCGTTGCACAGCGCGGTGACCACGGACGTGTCGTTGGCCAGGCCGAACGCGGGCAGCGGGCGGGCGGACCCGCCGGGGTTGAGGAACAAGGTGGCGAGCTGCTGCGCGTCGGTGGCGCTGCCGCCGTTGCCGAAGGCGAACAGCCGCCCGCCCGCGGCGAACCTGGCCGCGGCCTCGTGAGCGCAGCGCTCCAGCCGGGCGCCCTCGCGATCGCCGATCGCGCGGCGCAGCTCCAGAATCTCTCCCACCTTGGCCACGGTGGAGGCGCGGACCTGCTCAAGCACGGCCGACAGGTCGGTCGTGTCGGCGTACAGGAACGGGTAGAGCGCCTGCATCGCCTCGTCTGGCCGCTTCATGGTGTCACCACCGCGATGGCCTCCCTGGCGTGGACCAGGATCGTATCGCCCACGCCGGCGGTCACCAGGGCCACGCTGACCGTCTCCTCGCCCGCGCCCGTGTCGACCACGGCCATCTCATCCTCCAGCAGCCGCAGCACCCTGACCTGCACCGCCGTGTCGGAACAGGTGATGCAGACGTCGCCGATGCACTCCGGCAGGCCCTCGCTCATGTCAGCACCCCGGGGGCCAGCACGCCCGGCTGCTCGAAGAACACGTGCACCAGCTCCCACAGCACGTGGTAGATGGTCACCTGCATCTCCTTGACCACCCGCGGGTCGGCGGAGGCCGCGGTCAGCACGTGATCGACGGCCGGGCTGGCCGCGATCCGGCCGCCGTCGCCGCCGGTCAGGGCGATCGTCAGCAGGCCGCGGTCCCGGGCCGCCTCGAGCCCGGCCAGCACGCTCGGGCTGTTGCCGTCGGCGGAGATCCCCAGGGCGATGTCGGCCGGGTCGGCCAGGAAGCGGATCTGGTGCGCGAACATCGCGGCCACCCCGTCCCGCTCGGCGATCCCGGTGACGGTGGCCACGTCGGTGGTGAGGGAGATGGCCGGCAGCGCCCGCTTGCCGACGATGACCGGATGGACGAACTCCACCGCGACGTGCTGCGCGTCCGTGCTCGGGCCGCCCGCGCCGAAGACCACCAGCTTGCCGCCGCGGTGGAACCGCACCGCCATGGCGTGGCACGCGTCGGCGACCGCGCCGGCCTGTCCGGCCAGCTCCTCCGTCGGCCCGCTACGCAGCTCGAACAGGCGGCGCGCCGTCGCGCCGTCGTGAATAGGCCCCCCCGGCCCGCTCATAAACCCTGGCCCGTCTGAGTCGCCCTTGTCCCGCGCGATGCCATGACAGCACCGTAGGACACTTGCGGAGGGGCGTCCAGTATCTGTAGGGACACTTCTGGTATCCGCCGGGACACTTCTGGCCGGGAGGAGCGCGGGGACGAACCCGCTGCTAGAGCAGGCGCAGCTGGCGGTCTGTGTTCTTGCGCGTGCGCCGCGGCGCGGCCCGGCCGAGCAGCGCCGGATCGATCGCGGCCAGGAACGGTGACCGGCCGGCGGCGTCTCGGCGCCGTGCCTGGTCCGGCGCGCCGCGTAGCTGAGCAAGAGCTTGCCGCGGGCCCTGGTCATCCCGACGAACAGCAGCCGCCGCTCTTCGGCAGCCTCGACCCCTTGGCCCCGTAGAGCCGGCGCGACCGGCGCGGATCCGGGGAGCCGCAGCGGCAGCAGGCCGTTCTCGCAGCCGGCCAGGAACACCACGTCGAACTCCAGGCCCTTGGCGCCGTGCAGGGTCAGCAGGGTGACCGCCTCGGCCCGCGGATCCAGCGCGTCGGTCTCCGCGCCCAGCGAGATCTCGGTGCGGAAGCGCTCGACGTCGGCGCCGCACCGGCGGGCCAGCGGGGCCAGCAGTTCCCCGGCGGCGCGGATGTCGATGACGGTCGCGTCCCTCTCGCCCCTGGCCCTGGCGAGCGCCTGCACGGCCGCGGTCACCTGCTGGTGGACGTCGAGACCCGGGGAGTCCAGCAGGCGCAGCTCGCGCATGATGTCCGCCACCCCGGTCCGCCGCGCGAGCAGGTCGTGCGAGCGCTTCTGGAACGGCAGCCCGGCGCGGGTCAGTGCCTGGCCGAGCGGCCCGGCCTGCGCGTCGGTGCGGTACAGCACGGCGATGTCGGCCAGCCCGAGCTTGCCGTGCGCGTGCCCGTCGGCCCGGCCGCTGTCCAGGGCGTGGAACGACGAGCCGCCGAGCAGCGCGTCGATCATGGCGGCGATCCAGGCCGCCTCGGCGTGCTCGTCCACCGCCTCGTGCAGGGTCACCGCGCCGAGCGGGTCACCGGGATCGGCGGCCGGGTCGTCCCGCATCGCGATCGCGGTCCGCCCCGGGACCAGCGTGTCCGGGCCTATGGCCTGCATCGCGGCGGTCACGATCGCGGGATCGGACCGGTAGTTCCTGGTCAGCTGCACCGTGGTGGCGGCCGTGAAATCGGCGGTGAACCGGCCGAAGATGCCGACGTCGGCGCCGCGGAAGCCGTAGATGGCCTGGTCCGGGTCGCCGATCGCGGTCAGGCCCGCGCCGTCGCCGCTGATCGCGCGGAGCAGGTCGTACTGCACGGCGTCGATGTCCTGGTACTCGTCCACGCTGATCCGCGGCCACCGGGCCCGCAGCGCGGCCGCGACGGCCGGGTGGCCGCGGAGCAGGTCCGCCGCCATCGCGACCAGGCCGTCGAAGTCCACCAGGTCGCGGGCGATCAGCTCCTTGCGCAGCGCCGCGGCGCCGTCCGGGTCCTGCTCGAGCCCCGCGATCAGCCTGCGCCCGTCCCGTTCGGATCCGGTCAGCTCGGCCGCGACCCGGAGCCGGGCCGCCTCGTCGGCGACCGCGAAGCGCGCCGGAAGCCCGGCCGCGTCGTGGTGCTCGCGCAGGATCCGCAGGCCCAGGCCGTGGAACGTGGTCACGGTGAGCTCTTCCTGGCCCGGGCACAGCACGGCCAGCCGGTCCCGCATCTCCTGCGCGGCCCGCCTGGTGAACGTGATGGCCAGGATGTGCCGGGCGGGCACGCCGCGCTCGGCGACCTGGTGGGCGATGCGGTGGGTGAGCGTCCGGGTCTTGCCGGTGCCCGGCCCGGCGATGATCAGCAGCGGCCCGTCGGCGGCGGCCGCGGCCCGCTGGTCCGGGTCCAGCCCGTCGAGCAGCGATCCGGTCACCGGCGCGGGCTCGGGTGCCGTCGGCCCGGGAGCGGTCGGCCCAGGAGCGGTCGGCCCAGGAGTGGTCGGCCCAGGAGTGGTCGGCACAGCGTCACGTCGCCGCGGCGAGGGGCGGTTCGGGGCGCGGGGAACCGTGCTCCGTTCGGGCGAATCAAAGACGGATGAGGAGAGGCCGGTCACCGAGAACAGGGCGGTACCGTTCAGCTCGCCCGGGCCGAACAGGCGGATGGTGCCGTACTCGCCGTCGTAGCCCGCGTCCCTGATCACCTCGCCGCGGCGCAGCCGCCCGATGCCCTCGCTGAGCAGCGGGCCGCCGACCCGGCGCAGGTCATCGAGCGGGATCTCGCGCAGGATGCTCAGCTCCGGCCCCAGCGTGGCGACCAGCCGGCCGATCTCGCCGGCCACCTTCTTGCTCCTCGGCCCGGTGGCCAGGATCTCGCCCATGATCTCGGGCAGCTGGACCAGGCAGGTGTATCCCGCCGCGCCCGGTGGCCGGAATCCGGCCGGGCGGTCGGCCAGCTCGGCCACCCGGTGCAGGACGCCGACGGTGAGCGGCTTGGCGCAGCGCGGGCAGACCGCCTCCAGGTCCCGGGTCTGCTCCGGGTCGACGCGGACCCCGCACTTGCGGTGCCCGTCCAGGTGGTACTTGCCTTCCTCGGGAAAGAACTCGAGCGTGCCGTCCAGGCCGTCGCCGGTCCGCAGGGCCGCGGCCATCGCGAAGTAGTCGACGTCGGTGTCGAAGACGGTCGCCTCGCGGCCGAGCATCGGCGGTGAATGCGCGTCGGAGTTGCTGACCAGGCGGTACCGGTCCAGGGACGAGCAGGTCCAGTTCATCGCCGGATCCGACGACAGGCCGGTCTCCACCGCGAAGATGTGCCCGGCCAGGTCGGCGTAGCAGTCACCGATCGCGTCGAAGCCGGACTTCGAGCCGAGCACGGCGAACCAGGGCGTCCACACGTGAGCGGGCACCAAGAAGCAGTCCGGGTCGGCCGAGAGCGTGATGTCCAGCAGGTCGCGGGAATCGAGCCCGAGGATCGGCCGCCCGTCCGAGGCCAGGTTGCCGACCTTGGCCAGCGCCGCGGTGATCCGGTCCGCGGCGTCGAAACTCGGCGCGTAGATAAGGTGGTGAACCTTCCTGGTGCGCTCGGCGCGGCGGTAGATCGTGGATATCTCGACCGAGAGCATGAACCGGACCGTGCCCGCACAGGCGGCCGGGGTGTCGCGGATGAGCCGTCGCTCGAGCTCGGGACGGATCCGGAACAGGCCGGGCTCGGCCGGGACCAGGGTCTCCCGGAGCTCGGCGGCCCACGCCGGATGCGTGAAATCCCCGGTGCCGAGCACGCGCAGGCCCTTGCGCAGGGCCCCCGCGGAAAGATGCTCGATATCGCAGTCCTTGCTGCACGCGCGCGAGAACCTCGAATGAATATGAAGGTCGGCGATGAACATGTCGGGTCTGATACTGGCATGCCCTACTGACATTCCGAGGAAGAACCGCTGCCGATGCCCTACTCCGCGCTCTCCCACCTTGACTGCCCGCGCTGCGGGACCCGCCACGACGCCGACCGGGTGCAGGGCACCTGCTCGTGCGGGTCCCCGCTGCTGGCCCGTTATGACCTGCGGCAGGTCGCCCGCCAGGCCGGCCCGCGGGACATCGCGGGCCGGCCCGCAGACCTGTGGCGCTACCACGAGCTGCTGCCGGTCCGCGAGGCTGCCCGCGTGGTGAGCCTGGGCGAGGGGATGACGCCGCTGCTGCCCGTGCCGAGGATCGGCGGCGCGTTCGGCGTGCCGGACCTGCTGATGAAGGACGAGGGGCTCCTGCCGACCGGCACGTTCAAGGCGCGCGGCGCCGCGGTCGGCGTGTCCCGGGCCGCCGAGCTCGGCGTGGCCGCGATCGCCATGCCGACCAACGGCAACGCCGGGGCCGCGTGGTCGGCCTACGCGGCCCGGGCGGGGATGCGCAGCCTGGTCGTGATGCCCGTCGCGGCCCCGCGGATCACCCGCGCCGAGTGCGCGGCGGCCGGCGCCGAGCTGTACCTGGTCGACGGCCTGATCGGGGACGCGGCCCGGCTGGTCGCCGAGGCGGTGGCGAGGCGGCCCGGCTACCAGAACGTCGCCACGCTCACCGAGCCGTACCGGATCGAGGGCAAGAAGACGATGGGCCTGGAGATCGCCGAGCAGCTCGGCTGGCGGATGCCCGGCGTGATCGTGTACCCCACCGGCGGCGGCGTCGGCATCATCGGCATCCGCAAGGCCCTGGCCGAACTGCTCGAGCTCGGCTGGGTCTCGGGTGACCTGCCGCGGCTGGTCGCGGTCCAGGCCGCTGGCTGCGCGCCGATCGTGAGGGCGTTCGAGGCGGGCGCCGCCGAGAGCGAGCCGTGGCCGGACCCGGAGACGGTGGCGTTCGGCCTCACGGTGCCGAAGGCCCTCGGTGATTTCCTCGTCCTGCGGGCGCTGTACGCCACCGGCGGGACCGCCGTGGCCGTGACCGACGAGGCGCTGCTGGCCGCCCAGCGCGAGGTGGCGCGCCTGGAGGGCGCTCTCATCTGCCCGGAGGGCGCCGCCTGTTTCGCCGCCGTCCGCCAGCTTCGGGCGTCCGGCTGGCTGTCCGGGTCGGACGAGGTCGTCGTGCTCAACACCGGTACCGGGCTGATCTACCCGCAGACCATGCCGGCCGAGGTGCCCGTGCTTTCCCGGTCCGGCGTTATCGCCTGATGACGCTAGCGGCGCGATGAAGTAGCGTCGATGGCGTGGTGCTCACCGCTGAGGGTGCCGTGCTGCTGCTGGTCGACCTGCAGCAGCGGCTGATGCCCGTCATCCATGACCACGACGCGGTCGTCGCCCGGGCCGTCCGGCTCGCCGAGGCGGCCCAGCTGCTGGACGTGCCGATCCGCGCGACCGAGCAGTACCCGGCCGGCCTGGGGCCGACGGTGCCGCCGCTCGCGGCCTACCCGCAGGCGACGCTGACCAAGACGACGTTCTCCGCGGCGGCCGATCCGGGCTTCGCGGCGCTGCTGCCCGCCGGGTCCGGCCAGGTCGTGGTCGCCGGGTGCGAGGCGCACGTCTGCGTCCTGCAGACCGTGCTCGACCTGCTCGGCGCCGGGCGCCGCGTGGTGCTGGCCGCCGACGCGACCGGCTCGCGCGATCCGGCCGATAAGGCGGTCGCCGTCGAGCGGGCCAGGCAGCACGGCGCGGAGATCGTCACCTCGGAGATGGTGCTGTTCGAATGGCTGCGCGACGCGCGGCACCCGAAATTCCGCGAGGTGCAGAAGCTGCTCAAGTAGCATGCCCACCGCCGCCTTCGTGGTCAACCGGAACCGGATCCGCCACTTCCCCCAGCTGAGGCACAGGTGCGCGGCGGCCGCGGCGGCCCGTGGCTGGGAGATGACGCTGCTGGAGACGCGGTCCGCCGACGCGGGCGACGGCGCGACCCGCGAGGCGATCGCGGCCGGCGCCCGGCTGGTATTCGCGGTGGGCGGCGACGGCACCGTCCGGGCCTGCGCGCAGGCCCTGGCCGGCGGCCAGGTCCCGCTGGCCATCGTGCCGCGCGGCACGGCGAACCTGGTCGCCACGGCGCTCGGCATACCGTCCTCCCTCGGTGCCGCCCTCGCCGTCGGCTTCGGCCGGCACGAGCGACGGATCGACCTGGCCGTGGCGGACGGCGTCACCTTCGCCGCGATGGCGGGGATCGGCCTGGACGCCGCGGTGGTCGGCGCGACCGCGGACGGGCTGAAGGGAGCGGCGGGCTGGCTGGGTTACGCCGCGGCCGGGATCAGCCGGCTGGCCGGGCCGAGTACCCGCTTCGAGATCCGCCTGGATGGCGGCGAGCCCATGGCCCGCCAGGCCCGGTGCGTGGTGGTCGGGAACGTCGGCCTGCTGCCCGGCGGCTTCGCCCTGATCCCCGGGGCCAGGCCCGACGACGGCCTGCTCGACGTGAGCATCCTCGCGCCCGCCGGGCCGTTCGGCTGGCCACGGGTGGGCTGGCGGGTGCTGACCCGCAGCCGCCACGATGACCATGTCCTCGAGCGCTACCAGGCCCGGCGCGTCGAGATCGCGGCCGAGGTGCGGCTGCCGCGCCAGGCCGACGGGGAGCTGATCGGGGCGGCCTGCTCGCTGGCCGTCACGCTGGCTCCGGTCAGCCTGCTGGTCCGGGTCCCCGAAGACAGGAGGCGCCGCGGGTCCCGGTCCTCAGCTTTACTTTCCGGATCATGCAATGTATCGTGCAGGATGTGCAAAAGTCAGCCCCACCGCCCCTGCTGCCACTGCTTCGGTCACGGCTCCAAGCGGAGGTGCTCACACTGGTCTTGCTCAATCCTGGCCGGGAGTGGACGCTAACCGAGCTGGCCTCGCGTGTGGGGTCCGCCGTGTCGTCAGTGCAGCGCGAGGTAGTCCGGGCCGAACAAGCAGGAGTCATGACCTCCAGGCGGGTCGGGAAAACCCGGCTCGTCACGGCTGCCCGGTCGCCGCTGACAGCGCCGCTGACGGAACTGCTGCTGCGATCCTTCGGCCCTCGCCAGGTTCTCGCCGACGAGCTCGTTGACGTACCCGGGATCGAGAACGCGTACCTGTTCGGGTCTTGGGCGGCCCGCTATGCGGGGCAGGAAGGTCGCCCCCCTGCCGACTTGGATGTCCTGGTCATTGGCACACCTGATCGTGATGTATTGGATGATGCAGCTCAGCGTGCGGGTGCTCGCCTGGCCCGCGAGGTTAATGTGACCATCCGCTCAGCCGACTGGTGGCACTCCGGCGACGACGGATTCCATGCAGAAGTGACAAGCCGCCCGCTCGTCCCGATTCCTGTCCCGGGGATAAGCTCATGACCTGGGAACCTGGCCATGAGCGGGTGCGCGAGTTGATCGACGCAGGGGAAGTAGACCAAGTTACCCCCGACCTCGCCATCGCGCGCCGAATGCTCGAGGATGCAGGTCGTCACCTTGCTACCGCGGCCCAGGCCAAGGTGGCCGGAGATTTGTCCGGTGCGTATCAACTGGCCTACGATGCCCTGCGCAAGAGCGCTGCGAGCCTGCTTGAGGCACAAGGCCTGCGGGCGACCAGCCGGGGCGGTCATCTCGCAGTCCAGGAGGTCGTCACGGCGCAGTTCGGAGCGGCGGTGCGCGTCTTCCGCTCGTTCGGGAGGATCCGGCGGGCACGGAACAACTTTGAGTACCCCACCAGCAACAGCCCAGGCCCTGCCAGCGACGACATCGACGATGCCATTGCTGTCGCGACCCAAGCGCGCGAAGCAGCCACGACCATCCTTGACCAAAATGTGCTCACTCGCTGGTAACAGAGAACACCCGGGTCACCGGCGCGGGCCGACATCGCACCCGACCTGGAGAAGGTCACCGGGCGCCCCGCGACGACCTACGCGCAGTGGGCCGCCCAGCACGCCGACGCCTACCGCTGACGCGGCGCTCGCGCCGGGCCGCGCCCCGGCGGTTCACCGGCGCGTGAAACCATTGCCCGTTCGGGAAAAGATCTTTTCAATGATCCCGAACGGGCAGTGGCATTACGGCCCCGGCCAGGTGCGAGCGGCCAGGTAGGCCCAGGTCGAGACGCGAGCAAGGGAGCGGTGATGGCCGAACAGCGGGTCGCGGTGACGATCGCCGACGGGGTAGCCGAGGTCCGCATGACCCGGCCGGACAAGCGCAACGCCCTGGACGGGGCGATGTTCGCCGGCCTGGTCGCGGCGGGCGAGCGGCTCAAGTCCGAGCCGGGCGTCCGGGCGGTCGTGCTGTCCGGGGAGGGACCGGACTTCTGCGCGGGCCTGGACTTCGGCGCCTTCCAGGCGATGCGCGGCGGCGAGCGGCTCAGCGTCCAGGTCGACCTGCCGCCGGGCTCCGGCCCGGCCAGCAGCGCCGGGCAGCGCGCCGCGTACGTCTGGACGGAGGTTCCGGTCCCGGTCATCGCGGCCGTGACCGGTAACGCCCTGGGCGGCGGCCTGCAGATCGCGCTCGGCGCCGACATCCGCATCGTCGCCCCGGACGCGCGGATGTCGGTGCTGGAGATCCGCTGGGGCCTGGTGCCGGACATGACCGGCACCCAGCTGCTCCCCGAACTCGTGGGCCGGGACGTGGCCAAGGAGCTGACCTTCTCCGGGCGGATCGTGAGCGGGGCCGAGGCGGTGGCGCTGGGCCTGGCGACCAGGGTCGACCCCGACCCGCGTATGGCCGCGCTCGAGCTGGCCCGTTCGGTGGCGGGCCGCAGCCCGCACGCCATCCGGGCGGCCAAGCGGCTCCTGGACCTGGCGGGCCGGGTGGACCTGGAGACGGGCTTCGCCGCGGAACAGCAGGAGATCGGCGCCCTCATCGGCAGCCCGAACCAGGCCGAGGCGGTCGCCGCGGAGTTCGAGAAACGCCGGCCCCGGTTCGCCGACCCGGCCTTACCGGTGGTACGCGGCCAGGTGCGCGCCGAGGGCGTCGTAGCCGAAGTCGGCCACCGGATCGCGCCAGACCGAATGGGCGTGGTTCGCCTGCCGCTGGGTGTTGTCGTACTCGATGAGCAGCCGCGGGCCCTGCAGCCGGTAGTAGAGCGGCCGGCCCGGCTCGGCGGGCCCGGCCCAGGCGAAGGACACGCCGTCAAGGTCGGAGTCGTCAGGCTGCGGCGCCAGGCCGTCCGGGACTCGCCCCAGGTAGGCGGCCAGCAGCGCGCGCAGCAGTTCCCGCTGCCCGGCCCGCAGGTCCCCGGCCGGGAGGCCCTTGGGAGCGCTGGTCAGCGCGAGCCGCTGGTAGTCGCCGGTGTCGTAGCCGGAGGCCCGCTCGCCCTCGGCGTCCATCCGGGCGATCCGCTCGGCGAGCTCGGGGTCGGTGAACGGCCGGCGCCACAGCTCGCTGAGGTACATCATCTGGTCGCCGTCCGCCAGGTGCGCCCGGTTGCCGCCGACGATGTCCGAGGGCGCCCGGTCAAGCAGGATCGCGCGTCCGGCCTGCCCGGGATCGAGCGAGAGGAGCAGATCGCGGGCGAGATCCTCGGCGCCGGCCAGCGGGCGCAGCGGCGCGGGACCCAGCAGCGGCGAGACCGCCGGGTCGGCGCCGAGGAAACACGGGGTCATCGAGCGGACCATGCCGTCGCCGACCAGGTAGTTCAGCGATACGTGATGGCCGCCGAAACGCCACCCCCACGGCGCCGCACCGCCGGGCTCGCCGAACACCCGCAGGTAGTACAGGCCAGGGTCGCGGCCCCGTTCGCGGCCCCAGTTGACGCTCCAGCCCTCCACGCGGTCGAGCACGTTGTCCAGCCCGACGATGGTGGCGACCGTGACGTACCCGGCGGCCGACAGGCCGCTGGCGACGAGCTGGTGGGCCAGCCGCTGCTGAGCCGGCCGCTGGGCGCCGAGGGTCAGGCCGCCGTGGTCGGTCGGAGTGTAGAACCAGCGCCGGCGCTCGGCGTCGGACTCGGCGTCCGGGCTGGGCGCGCCGCCGGCCGCCACCGCCCGCTGCGCGGGACTGAGCGCGTCGAGCCAGGCCGCCGCCGCGGCGGCCATGCGCGCCGCCACCTCCCGCGCCGCGCTGTCCTGGACTGCGGTCGCTCCGGTCGTGTCCACACGCCCTCTCCTTCCCGATGTTTTACCCCTCATGATGCTCGAACCCGACGCACTCGGTGACCGGGAGCCGCGGATAGCGGACCAGCCGGGCGTCCCACGCCGAGCGGGTACAGCGCAGGTACGCGGTGCCCCGGCGCGTCTCGTTGACGCTGGCGTGCTGGCAGTTCCGGCACAGCCCCGGCTGCCCTCCGAGTTTCGCCCAGGCGGCATCGGACGAGCGCCCGTGATCTTGTGCCGTCACGAATCAAGCCTTGCACTCACGCCGGTCGGGGGTACAACAGGACCATGACCGAAGCGACCGCGGCCCCGGGCCCGGGTCGGCTGGCGATCCGGGCGGGCCGGGCGTTCGACGGCCGCGCTGTAATCCGCGGCGGGGCGCTGGTCCTGTGCGCCGACGGCCAGATCGTGGGGATCGAGCCGGCCGGCTCTGCGCCGCCGGACGGCTGGCCGGTCGCCGACTTTCCCGGCGGGACCGTGCTGCCCGGCATGATCGACTGTCACGTCCACCTGTGCGGGGATTCGCGGCACGGCGCCCTGGACCGCCTGGCCGCCTACGGCGACGACGAGCTCAGCGAGGTCATCGAGGCGGCCCTGCGCGCGCAGCTGGCCGCGGGCGTGACCGCCGTCCGCGACCTGGGCGACCGCGGCGGGGCCGTCCTTGACCGGCGCCGGCGCGTCACCGCCGTCCGGCCCGGTTTCCCCAGCCCGGCGATCGTGGCGTCCGGGCCGCCGATCACCACCCCGGGCGGCCATTGCTGGTACATGGGCGGCGAAGCCGATCACCTGGAGGAACTCCGCGCCGCGGTCCGCGACCGCGCCGAACGCGGCGCGGACGTCGTCAAGATCATGGCCAGCGGCGGCCTGATGACGGCGGGCACCGACGTGCTGGCCTGCCAGTACCGCCCGGAGCAGCTGCGGACCGTGGTCGAGGAGGCGCACGCGATCGGGCTCCCGGTGACCGCGCACGCGCACGGCCTGCCGGCCGTGATCCAGGCGGTCGGCGCGGGCGTGGACGGGATCGAGCACTGCAGCTGCCTGACCGAGCACGGCATCCGCGTGCCCGAGGACCTGCTCGAGCGGCTCGCCGCGAACCGGGTCGTCGTCTGCCCCACCCTGGGCCGGAAACTCGGCGGCACGCCCCCGCCGGCCGTGCTGGCCCTGGAGCAGCGGACCGGGATGACCTGGGAGGACCGTCTGGCCATGGTCGGCAGGCTCCACCGCGCCGGCGTCGCCATGATCTCCGGCGTCGACGCCGGCATCAGCGAAGGCAAGCCTCACGGCATCCTGGCCCTCGCCGTCGCCGACCTGGTGGCCGGGGGCGTCCCGGCCGCGGACGCCATGGCGTCGGCCACCTCGCTGGCCGCCGACGCCTGCGGGCTGGGCCGGAAGGGCTGGCTGCGCGCTGGCCACGACGCGGACCTGGTCATCGTGGACGGCGACCCCCTGACCGACATCCGCGCGCTCGCCGCGGTCTCGGCGGTATACCTGAACGGCCGGGCGGTTGCTCGGGCGGGGTAGCGGGTGGGGTTCGGTGATGTGCTGCCGTCCGGAGGGCGTGGTCCAGCGGATCTCGCCGTTGGCCAGCCGCCCATCCCCGGCGCCGCCTGGTCGCCGTAACCAAGGCGCGGTCACCTACGCTTAGATCTCAGTAGTGCTCGGCGCGCCGGGCTCGCCCAGCGGATCCTCGGCCTGCCACGCCCGGGGTGAGGAGCGGCTCGTCATGGCCATCCGCGACTCCCTGGCCCTCACCGAGGACCAGCGTGCCCTGCAGGACACCCTGCGCGGCCTCCTCAGCGACCAGCTTCCTCCCTCCACGCTGCGCGGGATGCTCGAGAAAGATCCTGGTTACAGCCCGGAGCTGCACAGTCGGCTGGCCCGCGAGATGGGCCTGGCCGGGCTGACGATTCCGGAGAAGTTCGGCGGCCTGGGTTTGTCTGCGGCTGAGGCGTGCGTGGTGCATACCGAGCTCGGCCGCGCCCTGTATCCGGGACCGTTCCTGGCCGGCTGCCTGGCCGCCACCGCGCTGCTGGTCGCCGGGGACCACGAGGCCGCCGGTGACGAGGCCGCAGGGCAATGGCTGCCGCTGCTGGCCGACGGGTCGGTGATCGGGACGATCGCGGTCGCCGACAAGGACGGCCGGTGGTCGTCGGGGCCAGGCTGTGTCCGCGCGCACCTGACGTCTCATGGCTGGCGGCTGTACGGCCGCTGCTGGTACGTCATCGCGGCTCACGTGGCGGGCATCATCGCGGTGTCGGCCGCCGCCGGATCCGTGCCCGCGATGTTCCTGGTGGAAGCGGGCGCACCCGGGCTGGCGGTCTCCGGGCAGCCGGGCCTTGACCTCACCCGGCGGGTCTGTGTGACCGCCTTCGAGGCGACCCCGGCCGTCCTGGTCGGACAGGGCGAGACCGCGGTCGCCGCGCTGGCCCGGGCCGAGCGCGAATTCCTGCTCGCCACCGCGGCCGAAGCGGTCGGCGGCATCGGCTGGTGCCTCGACGCGGCGGTGGTCTACGCCAAGGACCGGGTGCGATTCGGGCGGCCGGCCGACTCTTTCCAGGCCGTCGCGCGTACCTGCGTCGACATGCTCGAGGCCCTCCAGTCCGCCGAGGCCGCCGCCCGGTACGCCGCGGTCGCGGACGCCGACGGCGCGGCCGAGGCCCCGACCGCGGCCCGGGCGGCCGCGCTGCTGGCCGGCCAGGCCTACCGCACCGTGACCGAGGCCGCCATCCGCCTGTTCGGCGGCATCGGGTTCACCTCCGAGCACGACGCCTACCTGTACTACCGCCGCGCCTGGTCGGCCGAGCGCCTGTCCGGCGGCCCGCAGGCACACCGCGCCGCCCTCGCCGGCCTAGCCGGCCCGGACCGGGCGGCCGGCGCTGCGGACGCCAGCGGTTAACGATCCTGGTTCCCCTGCGAGGGCCGGTCGGCGACCCACGCGGCGATCTGCGTGCGGGACCTGAAGCCCAGCTTGGCCAGGATGTTGGCCACGTGCCGGGCCGCGGTGGTCGGGCTGATGGACAGCTCGAGAGGCTGCCCGGCCGTTACAGGTTGAACGCCCTGGTCATCGTGGCGGCGGTGGCCGCCTGGCCCAGCTTGGACAGGCCGAGAAGCTGCTCGGCCGTGGCCAGCAGCGAATAGTGGCTGAACAGCGCGCCCGACCTGGTGCCCGCCTTGGTGCTCGGGCTGATGACGAGGGTCGCGATGTGGCAGCTCACGTCGCTGGTGTTGGTCGCGCAGTGCTCGCCGCTGGCGTAATGGCCGCCTTCGCCCTCGTCCCAGGTGATGAAGATCGCCGTCGAGCCGTTCCGGTATTCGGCGCTGGACAGGATCGTCGGCAGGTTGTGCGACAGCCAGTTGTCGCCGTCCGCGACCGTGCCGTCGTGCATGTCGTCGATCAGGTTCGGCGTGACGAAGGAGAACGCGGGAAGCTGGTTGTGCGCCAGGTCGGTGGCCAGACGGGAGAAGGGCACGTCGTCACCGGAGCAGCCGTGCAGGGTCGTGTAGTACACGGCCGGGTTGTGCCGCACGGCGTAGCTGCCCGAGTTGGAATGGTCGCAGTTCGACGGCATCGACTCCTCGTACGACTTCCACGACTCGCCCTGGCCGAAGATGCTCCGCGCCGACGTGTCGCAGCCGCCGCCCGGGTTGCAGTCGGGCAGGAAGCCGTTCAGGGACGAATACGACAGCCCGGAGGTGGCGGCGACGTAGTTCGGCAGGCTGGGATGCGTGATGTTGTGGTAGTTGGTGGCCAGCCCGCACTCACGGGAAACGGTGGTGAGGTACGGCGCCTGGGACGAGCCGATGATCGTGCCGGAGCTGTGGTTCTCCATCCAGATCCAGATGACGTGCCGGTAGGTGCCGGCCTTGGCCTGCGTCCCGCACGGATGGCTCGCCGAGGACGCCGTTGGAACGGAGACCGACGTGACCGTTGCCGATTGAGTTCCTGCCGTCGCCGACGCGGCATGGCCCGAGCACCCGGCCGCGCCCAGCAGTGCCGCGCCCAGCAGTGCCGCGCCCAGTAGCCCAAGGACGCTCCGCGCGCCCCACTCCACCCTCATGCCCGTCACACCTGTCCACTCCCCCGCCAGAGGCCGGCTGTGCGGACCTGAATATATCGGGGCCTAGGCCGAGGGCCGGGGGCAAACCGGGGAGAATTTGGGCCATGACCGCGAAGCCCGCGACCCCGGTCGGCCTGACCTGGAGCGGCGTCACGGCCCGGCGGATGGCTAGGCACGCGCTGGCCGAACCGGCCACGCACCTGGACCGTGGCCCCGTGACCGTAGGCGCGCACGCCTGACCGCAGGCGCGCACGCGTGACCGGGCGGGCCGATATCGTACGCCAATTCATGCCATACGCCGCTAACCGCCATATGATATCGATGAACAAATCGTGCCGATACGAAGACGCTCTTATATGTCTCGGACGTATTTGATGTCAGGACAACCAACGGCGCAAGCTAGGCGTCTAATAGCCAGGAAGAGGGAAGCTGTACAGCCCATCCAGTCGGCCCCGGCCGGATTTGTCCGGTCGGGGCTGATTGTGCGTGGAGCCGAACCCCGGACACAACAGAGTGCCCGTCACCCTAGGAAGAAGGGGAAACCAAAGAAAGTGACGGACACTCTGCCGCATGGCAATCAGTAGCCTATCAGCCGAGGTGACGGCGCGGCAGTACCCCCCTGGATATCTTTTTATGACCCGCAGTGCCCTGGTCGGCCGGACCGGGCTCAGCGCGATCCGCGGATCTGGATGTCGAAGATCTCGGCGGCGAATCGGCCGGGACCGTCCGGCGGCAGCTTGGTGAACCAGATCAGCACATACCGCCCTTTAGCCGGATTGGCAGTATTAAAGGTATATGTGCCGCCGATATCCGTGCCCTTGGCCACGGTGGTGAATGTGGACAGCGTGGCGGCGGCGAGGGTGTTGTCGTTGCCGATCTCGATCGCGACGTCGGCGCCGGGCACCGGCCCGAAGGTGACCGTTACCGAGCTGAGCCTCACCTGGCTGCCCATGTCCAGGATGAGGCCGCTGCCCTTCTTCAGGCCACCGAACACGGGATTGCCGAGGTAGTACTGGGTCTGCCAGGCGGTGGCCGGATCGTTGTCGATGGCGTAACCGGCGAGGTCGTCGTTCTCGTCGTACGGGTCGATGCCGGGGCTGTTCAGCGCGTCGAACCCGTGCGCGCTGACCGGCGTGAGCACCGTGGCGGTCACGCCGGCCGGCCGGGTCTCCGGCACGGCGCGGGCCCGGTGGCCTTCGGCCGATGCCGATGCCGATGCTGCGGTCGGCGCCGGCCGCTGGGCCGCGGCGTGCGCGGCCGGCGCGTGCGGCGGCCCCGTGTGGTGGCCCATCGGCACGAGTCCCCAGTGAGCAAGCAACGCGGCCGCCACCAGGAGGGCCGTGACCGCCGACGGCACCCGGAGGGCGGGGTGCCGGCGGTTGACCGCGATCACGGCGCGCAAGGCACGTCGCGCGGTGAGCAGCAGGATGTAGCACAGGCCGGCCGTGGGCAGGACCAGCAGCACCAGCGAGATCACGCTTACCAGCCCGTCGGCGATGTCGGCCCGCCGGAACTGCCCGGCCACGGCGTGCGCCTGCGCGTCGAGGGAGCGGGCGAAGGTCACGCCGAGGCCGGGGACGTTCAAGATGATGAGCGCGAGTTCGAGGCCGAGCAGCGTGACCACGGCCAGCACCCAGGCGGTGAGGGCGATCCGGGCCGCGCGCTTGAGGTCCCGCACCCGGGGATCGGTCGGCTGGCCCGGGATCAGGCTGCGCAGCACGGGTCCTATACGCCGGAACAGGTCGGGCACGCCGATCAGGTCGGCGAGGATGAAGTATCCGTCGAACCGCAGCGACGGCATGAGCTGCTGGATGATCTCGAGGTGGACCACGACGACCGCGGCGAGCAGCGGGGCGTAGTCCGTCGCCAGGTAAGCGGCCGCCAGCATGAGCGCGAACACCGCGTTGAAGTACACGCCGCCGAGATCGGTGCGGATGCGGCCCGCTCGTCCCAGCCGGTAGGCGTCGGTGACGTTGGTGAAGAACGCAGGCCAGATCACGAAGAAGCCGCACCCGATCACGCCCGGGCGAGCGCCGCCGTAGCGGCACGCGGTGGCGTGGCCGCACTCGTGGAACAGCAGGGACAGCACCGACAGGCCGAGCACCGCGAGCAGCAGCACCGGATGGAGCACCACGTAGTCCAGGGCGGCTCCGGTCCGTCCGCCCCGGAACAGCCAGGTGTCCGAGCCGATCAGCAAGGCCAGCACCGCCACCACGACGACCGGGGTGAACAGCGGCCGGAACAGGCGCGCGATGTGCTGCACGGCGGGCGCGGGGACCAGGGTCCGGCGCAGCTTCAGGCCCAGGATCGCCGGAGCCGGGCCGCCCGCCTGGCCACAGCCTGTTCCCTTCGGCGCCTCGACCAGCCCGAGCGGAGCAAGCTTGTTCTCCAGCAGGTACTCCACGTTGCCCGCGCTCACCGTCCGGCCGAACGCCACCGTGACCCGCGCCGCGATCTCGGCCACGGTCCGGCTGCCGTCCGTCTCGTCCAGCACCAGGTACAGCAGCCGCGACACCTGGACGACCTGGCCACCGGGCCTGCGCACCAGGTACGTAACCTCGGTCAGGCCCGATCCCTGGTACTCACCGAGCAGCTCGACGCCCGCCGCCAGCCGCGGCACGGCCTCGACCTCACTCTCGTCGAGCGCCTCCGCGGCGGGGAACGGGGATTCGGAAACCCTCAGGAAGGGATACTCGCTCTCGGTGTCGGCGTCCACCGAGAAGACGGACGCGAGCTGCTGGCGCCGGTAGTAGTCCGCGATCCAGCCCCCGTCCCGGGCCGGGTCATCGCCCGGATCGGCGGCGCCGGCGCCTGCGGCCGTATCGGTGCGCCGCTTTCCTGCGTACGCCATGACGCGCTGAGCCCCCCCATCGCGTGCCGCGAACCGGCTAGGAGCCGTCGGCAGCCCGGTTAATGCCAACAAAAGGGCGGTATTACGCCCATCTCAAGATAAAACTCACATTCAAAGATGCTTTGCTTCGGAATCCGGCCAGTCTCATTTTGACAGGCTAGCATCAAAAAGCCAACACGGACTTATTTCTCGGCCCGCGTTAATTGCTCAAATTTCTCTCATCGTTCCGTTATGCACCGATCCGGGGCGAGCTGTCCTAAACCGGATAAAGCCGAGACGCGGCGGAGCTTATCCGTCATATCGTCGGCCTGAGCGGTAGCTCCCGTCGCAGAAAGCCTGTCAGATTCGCCGCATCCAGCTCATCGTTCTCGCACCCGGCCAATCCCCATCCTCTACCATTTTTGCTGGGGCTTCCCGGCCTATGACTAGACCCGGGGGTTCTGGGTAGACAGAAACTCAGGTGCCGTTTGAGGGGCCTGGTCGGTCTTGCGCCGAACTCATTGCGAAGGGAATCAGCTCATTTCGACCAGTGCCATCTTGGGCAAGCAAGGGAGCGGACCTATGCGGCTGATTCTGTGCGAATGCGTGATTACCGGTCGGCGGGCATCGCGGTGACCGTTGATGACGGCATCGCCGCGCTCGCCCGGTTCGGCTCCGACGCCGGCGTGGCCGACGCCGGCGTGGCCGACGCGGGCGCGTGTCACGGCGGAGACGGCCCGGTCACCTCCGCGGTGGACGTGATCGCCATTCGGCGGTCGGCGCAGGCCGGCGGGTCCTCGCGCAGGTCAGGCTCGCGACCAGGCGTACGTCCCGATGACCCGCTCGGGACGTTGACGCCGCGGGAAACGGAGGTGCTGCGACGGATTGCCGAAGGCCAGAACACCAAGAAGATGGCGTCCGAGATGAACGTCACGACCGCCACCGTGCGGACATACGTCAGGAATGTGCTGGCCAAGCTCGGCGCGCACAGCCGGCTCGAGGCCGCGGCCCTGGCTAGCCAGCAGATCCTGCCCGGTCCGGGCGAACCCCGTCGCGACCACCCGCTGCTCGCCGCGCTCACCCCCCGCGAGCGCGAGGTCCTGATTCACCTCGCCAACGGATTCGGGCTGCGTGAGGTGGGCAAGCGTTTGCACATGTCGCAGAAGACCGTTAACACGCACCTGCAGAACCTGAGAAACAAACTCGGCGTGCACTCCACCTTGGAAGCGGTGGCGCTAGTGCGATCCCGGCTTGACCGGCGTTCTCCAAACTGAGCGAAGAATATATCGGCCTAAGAGGCGAAAGGTCCGGATTAGCCGGGCGTATGCATTGCGATAATTTCCCGCAGGCATCATCGAGGCTTTCTCGCGGGCGCGACGACCGGACGTCCTGTTCACGGCCGCAATCTCGGTAAAATGAGGGTCGAGGTAATCTCAGCAAAATGAGGGATTGCTGTTGTGTTGATCCGGCCGATACCCTCATACCGGAAGCTCAGTGCTGAGAACGTATGCAGCGCTGTCTTCCAAATGGAGGGGGGATATGAGCCGCTTGCCCGCGAGGGCGCTCCGTAAACGTAAGCATGGCCTCGGGATGGTCGAACCATGGCTGGAATAACGACCGTCTAGAGAGCTGTTTACGGTGCCCGTCACCGCAGGCATGTTAATCGTGCACATCTGACCGGGTGTCAGTGATGTGCCATCTCGGTATCCGCAATTCTGTGGTGCCGGGAAATCCATCAGGAAGAAGAAGGGGAAACACCATGTCTGAGCTGAGCATTCACGAGCTGGAGATCCAGCACACCGAGCTGCTGCCGGAGCGCGAAGCCCTGGGTATCTACGGCTCGTTCGACCACAACCACGTGGACATCCACAGCTACAACTTCTCCCAGACCAATGTCCAGGTCCAGCACAACACGTTCCTTTCTCACCAGACCGCTGTGAACACGCAGTTCGTCATCAACAACTAACTTTTCCGTTCCAGTTACGCGGCTGAGTCTGTGACGCATAACGCGTGAACGCACCCTGCCGGGACCGCTCCTTGGGCGGGCCCCGGCAGGGTGCTCTGGGATTTCGGTCCGCGAACCCGAACGGGCAAACCGACAGGCGGTTGTGGCGCCGGCCTTTGCTCTCAGCCGGATAGACGCGACAACTTCGCCATCCATAGGCCAGCGCACACGCTCCGCGGCCGGGTGCCGATCTCATGGCGGCGCGCACCCGCCCGCGTCGCGACCGGCGCAGCCAACGGTTCTTGCGTCATGTCCGCGTATCAGCTGGCGGACGAAAGTTAGGAGAGGATGGCCATGCTATCCAAGATGAGAAACAGAGCCGCGCGGTCGCTCTGGGGTGCGGTGGTGCTGGCGATAGCAGTCCCGCTCGCGCTTCCGGCGGCCGCGTCGGCCAGCACGATCCAGGGCACTCCGCTGAACGCTATTCCGTTCAGCCCGTTCAATCCGCAGGCCAGAACGTATACCAACCTGGACCAGGCGCTCTCGGAGTTCAGCGAGTTTACCGACGTCACCGTGGCGTGGCAGCTGGACCAGAGTTCCGCTCCGGAACTGAACGCCAATAATCACGTGAACGCGCTGACCGCCACCTGCATCGATTGCAATGCTTACGGGATCGGCTTCCAGGTGGTGTACGTCCCCAAGCAGGGGCTCACCGCGCTCAATGCCAGCAATACCACCTATTCGAACAGTTACAATTGTTTCAGGTGCAATACCCTGGCCGTGGCGTACCAGTTCATCGTCGCGGGTAGTTCACCGGGGCTGTGCTCGGCCCAGGTCACAGCCTTGAATCAGGTGGGCGAAGCCCTGAGCGATCTGCGCACCTCCGGTGACACTCCGGACCAGCTGGTCACCGCGACCGGCACGCTGGCCGGCCAGATCGAGTCCATCCTGGCCAATCCGCCGGCCTGCTCCGGCGGGTCGGCGGTGACTCCGGCCGTTAACGGCTCTGGCCTGACCGGCGAACTGACGGGCACGAACGGGCCGATCGTCGACATGTTCCGCAGCATCCATCACTAACCGGCCTTCAGCCCTCAGCGCCGCCGGAGCCTCGTCATGGCTCCGGCGGCGCTGTGCCTTACTGTGGCGCCACACCGAGGCCCTGGACTGCGCGCGGGCGATCGCCGCCCGGTTGCGGTGAGCCGCGGCCCGCGAGCTAAGGTCATGAACGATCCCGCACGCGGCGAACGACCCGACCCCGATTGGAGACGGCTGGCATGCCTCTTACTGGTCAATACGAACCCAGCGCGGCATCATGGGCCCGCGACCAGGTCGACCTCTACGAGCGTTCGGGCGGGACCGAGGGCACCGACATGCAGGGTCGGCCGGTGATCATCTTGACGTCGGTGGGCGCCAAGACGGGGAAGATCCGCAAGACCCCGCTGATGCGCGTCGAGCACGACGGCGAGTACGCGGTGGTGGCGTCGCTGGGCGGCGCGCCCCAGCACCCCGTCTGGTACTACAACCTGACCGCGAACCCGCACGTGGAACTGCAGGACGGCGCGGTCAAGAAGGACTACCAGGCCCGGGAGGTCCACGACTCCGAACGCGCGACCTGGTGGGAGCGGGCCGTGGCGACGTGGCCGGACTACGCCGAGTACCAGAAGAAGACGACCCGGACCATCCCGGTGTTCTTGCTCACCCTGGTCGATCACCAGTAAGCAGACCCCTGCGTAGGCCTACCGTGTCCCGGCGGCCCATGATGGCCTAGTCCCTGGCCTGCGGCATCATGGATCGGATTGTCCGTCTTCCGCCTGCATCGGGGACTGCCAGATGGAACCTACCGCAACGATGTCCGCTTCACCGGTATCCACGCACGAGGCCGAGTCGGCGCCAGTGCGGGCGCGTAGCCTGGCCGCCGCGCGCCGGCGGGCCACCGCCCTGCTCGCGGCGGTAACGGTCCTGTTCGTGGCCGTAACCGTGGCCGGCGCCCACGGGATCCTCCTCGGATACGTGCAGGCGGGCGCCGAGGCCTCCATGATCGGCGGCGTGGCCGACTGGTTCGCGGTGACGGCCCTGTTCCGCCGTCCCCTGGGCCTGCCGATACCGCACACCGCGCTGATCGTGGAGCGCAAGGACCAGTTCGCCGTCACCCTCGGCCGGTTCGTCCAGGAGAACTTCCTCAACGCCGACGTCCTGGCCGAGCGGATCCGCTCCGCTCGCCTGGTTCCCCGCCTGGCCGCCTGGCTGACCGACGAGAAAAATGCCGCCCGTTTCGCCGGTTACGCCGCGGATGCGGCGGTCAGGGTGGCCGAGGCGCTTCGCGATGAAGACGTCCAGCGCGTGCTCACCGCGGAACTAACCCGGGCGGTGGACGCCGTCGAGGTGGCGCCGCTGGCCGGGCGGGCGCTGCGGGTCATCGTCGCGGGAGGCCACCACGCCGAGCTGTTCAACACGGTCCTGTCCGGCGTCGACCGCTATCTCGCCGACCATTACGTGGAGCTGCGTGAGCTGTTCGAGGCCGAGTCTCCGCGCTGGGTGCCGGACGCGGTTTACCGGCGGGTCTTCGACCGCCTGTTTAACCGCATGCGCGAGCGGCTGGTCGCGATGGCCGCGGATCCCGACGACCAGACCCGGCGTCAGTTCGACGAGTGGATCGCCGGCCTCCCCGATCGTCTCGAGACCTCTCCGGAGCTGCGCGAGCGCGGCGAGCGCCTCAAGCGGGACGTGCTGGGCAGCGCCGGGCTGCGGGACTGGTCCTCGTCGCTGTGGCAGAAGGTCAAGGAGGCGCTGCGGGCCCAGGCGGCCGACCCGGAGTCCGAACTGCGCCGCCGGCTGGCCGAGCTTCTGGTGGCGACCGGCCGGCGCCTCGGGTCGGACCGCCGCCTCCAGGACGGCCTTGAGCGCATGGTCGAGTCGGCAGCCAGGTCACTCGCCGATCAGTTCCACGATGAACTCGCCAACCTCGTCACGGGGACCATCGAGCGGTGGGACGCCGCCGAGACGTCCAGCCAGCTGGAACTGCTCCTGGGGCGCGATCTGCAGTACATCCGTATCAACGGCACGGTGGTCGGGGCAGGCGTGGGGCTGGCCCTGCACGCCATCGTGCTGGCCCTGGCCTGACGGCGACTCCTGCACCGCGTACCCGGCCACTAGAGTGGACGGAAATCATGCCGCTCTTCAGCGGGCGTGGCCCGAGGCAAAGAAACGATCATGTGCCCTATGTCCAGAGATGATGTGACACCCTCCGTTATTCCAGGGCCCCGGCCCTCCCATCACTCCGGCCCCGGCTACGTGGCGAACCCCAAAGCGCCCGACTTCGAACTGGACCAGCCACTGAGAGACGCCGCGGCAAGGTGGCTCAACCTTGTTCCCGCCGAACACCGCCATGACGCCCGGGAAGCGGCGAAGGATGTTGTGGAGACGCTGCGGGAACACACGCGCAGCTGCCCCGGCCATCCGCTTCGGGCCCTCTGGGTGGCCCATCGCCACCTGGGGGATCCTGTGCCGGCGGTCCGGGTCGCGTCGCTCGTGCTCGCCTCCGAGGCGCTGTGGTGGCTTGGGCATTTTGAGGATGCACGCAGGGCCGCCCAGGCGGCGGCCGACGCCGATCCGGCGTCTGCCCAGGCGCTTTGGCGTCTCGCGGTCGCGCTGTACCGCCAGGGTCGCTTCGACCAGGCGGGCGAACGCCTCGATGACCTCCTGAAATTGGCCAGCCGGTTCGCTCCTGGATGGGCGCTGCGCGGCCAGGTCAAGGTCTGGCTCGACGCGGACAACCCTGAGGCGGGGCGGGCCGACTTCGCGGCCGCGGCGGCGCTGACCTCCGATTCGGGCACCTGGGTGGTGCCGTACCGGATGGCGCGTGCTGACTTCGAGGCGAAGGCTGATGCAGAGATCAGGCTTCATGACTCCGAGACGGGCGATTCCTCCGGCGGCCTTGTGGACGTGGTGTTGCTGCCGGACAAGTCGCGGGTCGAGAGGGGTGTAGATCCGGATCGCCGGTGGCATCTGGAAGGGCCCAGCACTGGGGGCGGCGATTCGGACACTTTGTTTGGCGGGCTGGGCGGGGACTTCGCTGCGGGGGCACGCTCGCGCGTCTCCTTCGGGACGAGGTTCGTCCTTTATCAGCGGAACATCGAGAACCTCTGTAAGGACAGGGCGACTCTCCGCGAGGAGATCCGGAAGTCGGTGGCCGAGCTTTTCGACGCGGCTCTCGAGCCCCGCGCGACGATCGCGATCAAGGGCGCGCCCGAGCAACACGCCGAGGGGGCAAGCATCCCAGGGGATGAGGACGGCTAGCGCCAGGCGAACAGGCCTCGGGGGGACGGGCGGTCATCCGAAGCTCGTGGCGCCGCCGTCAAGGACCAGGGGATGTGCGTTGACGTAGCTGGATTCTGCGGATAGCAGCCAGACCGTGGCGTAGGCCACTTCCCAGGCCGTCGCCTGTCTGCCGAACGGCAGGCTCCGCGCGGTGCGGCCCGGGTTGAGCCGCGACGCCTCCCGCCCGAGCGGCGTGTCCACCAGGCTCGGCACCACGAGGTTGGCCCGGATTCCCCGGGCCATCCCCTCCCGCGCGACCTGCCGGCAAATACCGAGCAGCGCCGCCTTGGACGCGTCATAGGCCGGGATCCCGGTCGCCGCCCGCAGGCTCGCCGCCGAGCTGATGAACACGATCGCCGCGCCGGGATCCAGCACCGGCAACGCGGCCGCGGCCGTCAGGAAGTGCGCCCTGGCATTGACCGCGAACGTCTGGTCCCACTGGGCGGCGCTCGTCCCGGACATCCCTCGCCCGAGCCCGATACCGACGTTGAGCACCAGGCCGTCAAGGCCGCCCAGCGCCGCCGCCGACTCCGCGACCACCGACGCGCACGCATCCGGCGAGGCCACGTCGGCCAGCACGACCGCGGCGATCCGTCCCTCGTCACGGATCAGGGCCGCGGTCGCTTCCGCGGCGCCCGCGTCACGGTCGGCGCAGGCCACCGCCGCGCCTTCCCTGGCCGCCAGCACCGATATGGCCCGGCCGTTGCCGATCGGCGGATCCGGTTCCGGCGAGGGCCGCGTCCCCGCGCCCACCACCAGCACCCGCCGGCCGGTCAGCCGGCCGCGCCCGGGCGCGGTGCCGGCGGCTTCGGCCGGCAGCGTCACGATCGGGGCCACATCGGCGCGGCATCAGGTGGCAGAGGTACGGCGAACGCGTTCAGCAGGAACGAGATCAGCGTGTAGTACCCGCACAGCGACACCAGCTCCACCATCCCGGCATCGCCAAGGAAGGCGTGCGCGGCATCGTAGGTCTGCTGGTCCAGGCGGCCGGACTGACTGAGCTGGCGGGCCACCGCGTACACGGCCCGTTCGTCGTCCGCCGCGAACGGCGGATCCTCTCCGCGCCCGATCGCGTCCACCACCACGCCGGCCACGCCGTGCTCGAGCGCCATGGGCGCGTGTGCCCACCACTCGAACTCCGCCTGCCACCGCGCGCCGACCGTGAGGATGGCGATCTCAGACAGCCGCCGCTCGATCGAGGAGAAGAACCGCAGCGTCGCGCCGAGCGACGACAGCCGCCGTCCGGCGCCGGGCGCCGTGACGAACGCGTTGAACGGCCCGGCCAGGCCGCCCTCGGCGGTCACCAGCAGGTCGCCCCGGCCACCGACGATGCCGTCCCACAGCTGCTGGCCCTCGGGCCCCAGCTTCTCACGCCGCACATAGGGAATTCGCGTCATAGCCGGAACAATAACCATCACCCGGTAACGGCCAGTGGTTCCCCGGCCGCCGTTTACGGTTCCGTCGTCATTATTTTTTGGACCGAACGGGCAGTGGTTCCCCGCTCCGGAGCATTCCTCGGGCCACGTAGGGACGCCGAGGTGGCTGCCGAGGCTGGGCCTCCAGTTTCGGCCGCCTACCGGAGGGTAGCCAGCCGGTCATGGGACCAAGCGGATGGGCTGGGACGGGAACCGCGGCGCCCCCTGACCGGCGGGATGAGTCCGAGGCGCAGCGGGCTGACCGTAATCTCGGTGAGCTGCTGCAGGAACTGCGCGTGGCGGGCCTGGGCGTGCAGGTCCTGTTCGGGTTCTTGCTCTCGCTGCCGTTTACCGCCAGGTTCGCCCAGCTGAGCGCGGGTCAGCGTGACCTGTACCTGGCCAGCCTGGTGCTGGCGGCGCTGGCCACGGCGCTGCTGGTCGGGCCGGTCGCCTACCACCGCCTGGTATTCCGCCGGGGCCAGAAGGAACGGCTGGTGCGAGCCGCCAGCGTGATGGCCATCGGCGGCCTGGCCACGGTAAGCCTGGCCGTCTCGGCCGCGGTGCTGCTGGTGACCAGCTATGTCACCGGCGGCCTAGCCGCAGGGCTGATCGCGGCCTTCGTCGCGGTCGTATTCGGCTTGTTGTGGTTCGTGTTCCCGATCGCCCGTCGCCACTGACCGGACCCCTGCCAAGCTCTAACCGCTACCCGGTGAGCGATGGTTAGTCCGCCCGCCGATGGGTATTGGGAGCGCCACGATGATCGGCAGTAAGCGAGGAGCGACTGATGGCGGACGTGTTCACGGTCCTGGTCCGGCGGGCCAGGGAGATCGGCATCAGGGGCCGCTCTACGATGAGCAAGGCACAGCTCATCAGGGCCCTCCGCGATCACTGATCCGTGACTGCGCGACTAGGCCCGGTCCCCGTTGAGGACCGCCTGCGGGCCATCCAGTCGATCACCGACGCGGCGTTGTCGCGTCTGGATGATCAGGATCTCCTCGCCGAGCTGCTGGAACGCACCAGAGACGTCCTGCAGGCCGACACCGCGGCGGTGCTGCTGCTGGACCATTCTTCCGGCCAGCTGATCGCGACCGCGGCCGCGGGGCTGGAGGAAGAGGTGCAGCAGGGCGTGCGCATCCCGGTGGGGCGCGGGTTCGCCGGGCGGATCGCCGCCGAGCACCGGCCGGTGATCCTGGATCACGTCGATCACACCACCGTGCTCAACCCGATCCTGCTGGCCAAGGGCATCCAGTCCATGATGGGCGTGCCGATGGTGGCGGGCGGCAAGGTGATCGGCGTGCTGCATGTCGGGTCGCTGTCGCCCCGCCAGTTCACCGGCCACGACGCCGAGCTCTTGCAGCTGGCCGCGGACCGGGCGGCGGCGGCGGTGCAGTCGATGACCGCCCAGGCCGATCGCCTCGCGGCGGCCGCGCTGCAGCGCAGCCTGGTGCCGACCGCGCTGCCCGCCGTGCCCGGGGCGGAGCTGGCCGCCCGTTACATTGCGGGCAGCGGCGGGGTCGGCGGGGACTGGTACGACGTGTTCATCCTGCCCACCGGGGAGCTGTGCGTGGTGATCGGCGACGTGGCCGGGTCTGGCCTGCCCGCCGCGGTGATCATGGGCCGGATGCGCAGTGCGCTGCGCGCCTACGCGCTGGAGACCCGGGATCCGGCCGAGGTCCTGGACCGGCTCGACCGCAAGATGCAGCACTTCGAGCCGGACGCGATGGCCACCGTGCTGTACGCGGTCATCGAACCGCGGCTCGGCCGGATGGACATCTGCCTGGCTGGGCACTTCCCTCCGGTCATCGCGTACCCGGGGCAGCCCGCGGAGCTGGCCAGTGTCGCGACCGGGATGATCATAGGCATCGCCGATCAGGTCCGGCGGCCGGCGACCACGGTGCAGATCCCGCCGGGCGCATTGCTGTGCTTTTACACGGACGGCCTGATCGAGCGCCCCGGTGAGCTGATCGACGACGGGCTGACCCGGCTCTGCCAGGCGGTGACGGCGCAGTCCCCGGAGGTGGCCTGCGCCGCGGTGATGCAGGCGCTGGTCGGCAGCGGGTCGGCCCGCGACGACATCGCCCTGCTGATGGTCCGGCGCCAGGAAGCGCACGCAGGCGGTGGAGGTTGATGGGGGTGCCTGACGCCGGCTTCCCGGTTGAGGTGATCAAGAGCGTGCCGGTGGTGGCGGCCCCCGAAGACATCGACATCACCAACGCGGCCGGGCTGCGCGCGGCGATGCTGCAAGCAGCCGCCTGCGGGCACGGGACACTCGTGGTCGACATGAGCCACACGCAGTTTTGCGATACGGCCGGGATTCACGCCCTGGTGGCCGCGCACAAGCGGGCCCGCGCCGAGGGCGGCCAGGTGCTGCTGGTCATCGGTGGCGCCGCCGTCCGCCGCATCCTCTCGATCACCGGACTCGACCGCGTGATCCCTCATTTCTCGAGCCTGGAACAGGCTCTGGCGCAAACACCCGCCGCGCGCCAGGACCGGCCGTAGCCGGAAAAATCAAGGTGCCACGGATATTGAATGGATCGCCTCGGCTGCTTTTCCTTAGGCGTCGCGGTGCGCGGCCGGACGACCTGCCGGGCTCTGGAGATCGATGTCCGGCATACCGCGGCCCTGCAGGCCGTCAGCCAGCACGATGCCGAGGTTGCAGAGGTTGCAGAGGTTGAGGTACGCACCGCGGGAACGGTTCCGTTCCCCGCCCAGCCTCGAGCCCGACATGCTCACCGTGAGCCTTCTCGTGGGCCGCATCGGGCTGCGCCTCGATGGCGAGGCGGACCTGACCAGGCAAGACGAACTCCAGAGGGCACTGGCAGCTCAACTAGTCGCACCCGCTCGTCCGAGGAGGCGATCAGCCGCAGGCCGCCGCGCGGATCGGCCAGCATGATCCCGGCTGCCTCGGTTCGCAGGATCTACCGAGTCGGTGGACAGGCCATGCAGGAACTCGACGATGTCAAAGCCGCTGGCCAGCGTGTCCGGCCGCGCGTGGCTGCTCTCCTGGACAAAGCGCCGCACTCGGCCGACTCCGGCAACGCGAGAAGGCCGGAGTCGGCCAGGTGCGAGACGGCAGGCGCTCCTAAGCGGCGCGCAGCGCCTTGATCAGTTGCTTCTTGTTCATGGTTGACCGGCCCTTGATGCCGACCTTCTTGGCCCTGCGCTGCAGCTCTGGGACCTTCCAGTCAGCGTAGGATGTCGCCGCGCCGCCGTGCTGGCTGGCCTTCTTGCGGGAAGTCCCGGGGCTGATGTTCGCGACCCGCGCCGATTCCTTGACCGACACGCCCAGGTCGCGGAGCCGCTTGTAGAGTGCCTTGTCCTTGACGTTCGTCCTTGCCTTTGTCTGCGCCTTTGTCTGCGCCATGTCACCTCCACTTCTATACGGCGCGTTTCGCCGTGCCGTCCCCGCTGCCCGGCTAAGGCGCACCTAAACCCGGGTGTCCTGATCTCAGGTGATCGCAAACTAGTCGCCGTGCTTGCAGGACCTGCGGTGGAGCTGCTCGCCGTGCTTGTACTGCACGCGGTAGTGGATTTCGGTAAGCCGGGCTGGGTTCCGAGACACGCGCGCCGAGTTCACCCGTGTGCGTGGCCGCGAGCGGGGAGGCTGGTGGCGCGCTGGGGGCGGGAAATCTGCCGAGGCGCCGTCCACGAAAGCGCGGGCGACGTCGGTGAGACGCTGGTCGCTGTTCCTGGCGTAATCGCGCAGCATGTTGAAGGCGCGGTCCATATCGACGCTGAGCCGCTCAGCGAGCTTGCCCTTGGCCTGCTCGATCACGACCCGGCTGTTCAGCGCGGCTTGGAGCTGCTCGGCGACCGCTTCGCGGCGGCGCACGTTCCGCTCGTGCAGCAGGCCGATGGTCGCCACGTCGGCCAGCGCCTGGCCGATGCGCACGTCCACTGGGTCAAACTGGCCTGGCTCAGCGCGGAACAGGTTCAGCGCGCCGATGACCTGACCCCGCAGCCGCATCGGCAGCGCCTCCACGGCCCGGAACCCGGACCGCGCGGCAGCGTCGGCGAACCGCGGCCACCGCTGGGCCGGGCCGGTGAGGTCACCAGCGGTGACGCGTACGCCGGTGCGGAAGCACTCCAGGCAGGGCCCCTGGGCATTCTGCAGCTGGAACAGCTCCAGCAGCCCGGCCTCCTCACTGGAGGCCGCCGCCAGACGCAGCTCACCGCGCGGGTCGGCCAGAACGACCCCAGCCGCCGACGCGGCCAGCAGCCGGACGCTCCGGTCGGTGAGCAGGTGCAGGAAGTCGATGACATCGAAGTCCGCGACCATCGTGTCGGCCAGGTCAACGAAGGTGTCCGATACCAGCTCGGTGTCCATCTGAGTCACCTTTCCTCACACGGCAGGGAAACTCGTGGCGGCGCCGCGGCACGCGAGGCCGACACGGCCCGGCACGTCACCGGCCGTCGTCCCGGCCCGGGTCCTAGTGCAGTCGAAGACGCCGGGAAACGATGTCGCCGGCAACGTCCGCCAGCCGCCGGTCCTGGGAGTAAGCGTAAGCCCGGAGCCGGGCGAACGCCGCCGCGGCCGAGACGCCGAGCTGCACCGTCAGCATCCTGGTGGCCTGGTCGATCTCGGTGCGGTGCAGCGCCAGGTCCGGAGCCTGCCCGTCCAGGGCGGCACCGTTACCATCGTCCATGTCGCCGTGCGCGCTGCCGAGCAGCATCACGGTCGCCGCATCGGCCAAGATGAGCAAGTCGCCCAGCTGGCCGGCCGACAGCGGACCAGGCGAGCCGCGGTACAGGCCCATCACCCCCCGCGCGGATCGCCCCGACGATCAGCGGGAATACGAAAACCGCCCCCGGCGCCGAGCCGGCGGGCCGCCGGGGTGAACGCGGGCCACCCCGGCGGCTGAACTCCTCATCACCCAGGTCGGTGGCCAGGACGGGCCCCGCCGGCGCCAGCACGTCATGGCACGGACCCTCGCCGAGCATCAGCTGGAGCTCGGCCAGCTGCTCGCCGGCCGGTCCGTCACGCACATCACGAAATCCGGGCCGCCGCCGCGCGCGGCCACCACCCACGCCCCTGCCGGGCCAGCCTCTGCACCCTGAGCAAAGCGCTCAGTGAACTGCAATCCATGAAGTCAAGCGTCGACGTGTCGATGATCAGCCGCTGGCCCTGCGTCGCCAGGGCCGTGATGGCCGCCTCGGCGTCCTCCGCCGGTAACGTCCAGTTCTCCGTACAAGGCCACGACAACGTGACCATCACGTGCAGTGGTGCTCAGCTCTACGCCCGGCATGAGTACCGCCCTCCGCCACAGTAACCGGGGCGGGGTCTGGACCCAACGGCGCATTTCTCGGGGTTGGAACCCACAGTACGCCGCGGACGCAAACCGGCCAAGGCCTGATGCTCACTGTCCAGCACATCGGCACCGCCGGCAGCGCGAGGCAGCAGCGTCTGCTGCAGGGGGTTGTTACGCGGCTCGAAGTTGGATCTGGAAGCTGCCGGCCTGGAACCTGTCCAGGGATTGCGGCCAGGACTGGCCGGGCCAGTGGTAGTTCACGCCACCCTCGGCAGGCCGGTACTCGGCGGTGTACAGGGTTCCGAAGCCCTCGTGGAAGCGGGTGGCGTACAGCGGCGGACGCAGGCAGGCTGCGACGACACCGGAGACGTCGGTGCTGGCGGCCAGGAGTTCCTCAAGGCGCTCCTGGCGTTCCACGCTCCGGATCGCCGCAGCGTACGGGGGCCATTCCACCTCGCCCTGATGGTTGGTGACCACGGCCCGGTCGGTGACGCGGGCCGGCCGGTCCGGAGCCAGGTACACCGTCGCCCACCGGCCGGAGCGGTCCAGCGCGGTGACGTTATAGGACATGTGGACCGGGATCCGGCGCAGCACCCGCACCGCTTCCTCGATAGTTCCGCAGACTTCCAGCACGTAACGGATCACCAGCGGGATGCCGAAGCCCTCGCCGACCTGCGGCCGTCCCCCGAACGTCAGCGACACGGCGAGCCCGGCGTCGTTGACCCCGTCAAGCAGGCCCCACAGGCAGTCGAGCATGCCGAGCACCCGGCGGCCGGTGTACGCCGTCTTGGCCACCACCCCGTCAAACAGGCGGTAGTCCCAGTCGTAGTTGCGGATCAGGGCCGGGCCGCCCGGCAGGACCGCCGCCTGCGAGCAGCCGGTCAGGAAGGGCGGCGGGTTCCACAGCGCCAGCGCGGCGCCGGCGTCGGGGTCGTCCGGAACCATGGCCGTCAGCCGCTGCCAGGCGGGGAGGAGTTCCGGCATATGCTCCTCGAGCCGCGCCCTGGCCTCCCCTGCGGTCGGGCGGGTATTCGCGCCATCCCGCCACCACCGCTGGAACGCTGGCCAGGTGACCGCCAGGTGCTGGCCGATCTGATCACCAGGCTCGTCTTCTTCCCATGCCCCCAGGACGAGAGAAACCTCGCCGACCTGGCGCGCCTGCTCCCATGGAGTGCTCGGCCACGGCCCCGAGGCCCAGTCCGTCGAGGCGACGCGCTGGAGCCAGGATCGCCAGTCCGGCCAGTCCACGCCCTCCACCCACCGCTGCCAGTCCTGCCAGCTGGATGGCGGGACCACATGTCCCGCGCCATCGCGTTTCTCCGCCACGCGGCCTCCCCGCTCCGACGCCGACTGGATGTTCTCCTTCAGGATCACCGTCGCCGCTACCCCGTGCCTGCGGCCCGAACCCTGGTGCGCTGACCCGTCCTGCCCTCCGCTGGATTAAGGCGGGTAACCGCAGGTATGCGCTGGCTGTGGGTCGCGCCGACAAAGCCAGCGCTGCGCCAGCGGTTTGAGGGTTCATGTGAGGGTAGCTGGATCGAAAGCCAATCTCGAAGATGGCGCCGGGAATCTCATCGAAAATCGACGCCGGGCGCCGCCAGGAAAGGAAAATCGATGTATATCGGTATCGGGACGGTAGTCCTCATCGTGATCATTGTGCTCGTCGTTCTCATGCTGCGCAGGCGCTAATATTGCGCAGATACGCCTACGATTTTAATCCGCCGCATGAGTAAAGAACCATGAAGGCGGGGGTTACATGAACGGTCCTCGGCAGGCAGAATCTGGCCCGCCGGTCTCGACGCTGACAGATTCAACTCAGTCCGGTGAGCATGATCGCGCGGATACCGCCGCTGTGCGAGACGATGGGCCTGAGGCGGCCGAGATCCGGGCGCAGGAGGAAGTCCGCGTCCATGGCGGCGAGACCGGGGAAGATCTGGGCTGGGGCGAAAGCCGGGTCCAGGAGGCCCTGGAGACGGCCGCTGCCGTGGCCGAGGAGACCGGCGGCCTCGGCACTCCCGGACAACCGATCAACCGGCGTTCCCCGTTCATGATCGGGATGCTCGCCGCTTTCGGCGTGGCGGTGGCCTACGGCCTGATCGAGCTGATCATCGGGGCGCGGTCGGTGCTCATCATCATCGGCTTGGCACTGTTCGTCGCCGCGGGCCTTGACCCGGTCGTCGGCTGGCTGGTGCGCCACCGCATGCCCCGGTGGGCCGCCGTCCTGGTCGTCATCGGCTGCGCCGCCGCGGTCGCGGCGGGGTTTCTCGCGGCCGCGATCCCGCCGCTGGTCTCCGAGGCCACCGCACTCGCCCACCAGATCCCGCACTACCTGCACGACCTGCAGAACCGCAACTCGCAGCTGGGCAAGTTCAACGTCAAGTACCACATCCAGCAGCATCTCTCCAGCCTGGTCACCGGCGGAGGGGGCTCCCTGGCCGGCGGCGTCCTAGGCGCGGGGAAACTGGTGCTGACCACCGCGTCGTCCATCGTCGCCATCATGGTGCTCAGCATCTACTTCCTGGCCGGCCTGCCGCAGATCAAGATGTTCGCCTACAAGCTCGTGCCGCACTCACGGCGACCGCGGGTCATCCTCATCGGTGATGAGATCCTCGCCAAGGTCGGCGGCTACGTGCTGGGGAACTTCATCACCTCGCTGATCGCCGGCCTGGGCACCTACTTCTGGCTGCTCGCGTTCGGCGTCCCCTATCCGCTCCTGCTGGGCATGTTCGTGGCCCTGCTCGACCTGATCCCGGTGATCGGGTCGACCGTCGGCGGTGCCGTGGTGACCCTGGTCGCGCTGACCGTGTCGCTGCCCGTCGCGCTGGCGACCCTCGCGTTCTACATCGGGTACCGGCTCGCCGAGGACTACCTCATCGTGCCCCGGATCATGGGCCGAACCGTGCAGGTGCCCGCCATCGTCAGCCTGATCGCCGTCCTGATCGGCGGAGTGCTGCTCGGCATCATCGGCGCGCTCGTGGCGATCCCGGTCGCCGCGGCCATCCGCCTGCTGCTGCACGAGATCGCCATCCGCCGACTCGACAAGAGCTGAGCCAGGTTAGCAGCGGCTCGCTCAGGTGCTCCGGTCCGGCCTGCTGTTTAAGCTTCTGCGGTCGGGTAGAGGAAGCAGATCCAATGACAGGAGGATCTGATGGCTACCCTGATATGGGTCTTGATCGCCATCGCTGTGGTGGCCGTCATCGCGCTGGTCGCGATGGGGGCCAGGAAACGCAAGACTGCGATGCTTCGTGAACGCTTCGGCCCGGAATACGACCGGGCGGTAGAGAACCGCGATGACCGGCGTGCCGCCGAGGCCGACCTTCGCGCACGCGAGAAGCAGCGGGCTCAGTTCGACGTCGAGCCGCTGCCAGAAGCCACTCGCCTGCGTTTCGCGGACGAATGGCGTGACGTTCAGGAGCGCTTCGTCGACCAGCCGGCGCAAGCCGCCACTGATGCCGATAACCTCATCACCCGCGTCATGGAAGCGCGGGGTTACCCGATGAAGGACTTCGATGCCCAGGCCGACCTGGTGTCGGTCGACCATCCGAACACCGTCGAGAACTACCGGTTTGCGCACGCCGTGCGGCTACGCTCCCAGACTCAGCAGGCAAGCACCGAAGACCTGCGCGAGGCGCTGCTGCGGTACCGGTCCCTGTTCGACGAACTGCTGCGCCCTGAGGGCAACGGCGCAGCGGCCACCACCGGCCAGGTGCAGCCGGCCGACGCCGGCAGCCGTCAGCGCGTCGCTGCCGGACCGGAGCCACAGGAGCTGGGGACCAGCGCCACCGGGCAGACCGACGGGTCGGCTGCCTTGGGAAGCGACGGCGCCGATCCGGCCGACCCGGACCTAGATTACGACGATCAGCGAATAGGCAGGCGAGAAGGACGATGAGCGACACCGACAACACCCAGGACCGTGGGCTGACCACAGAGCAGATCGCCGCGGCCGGCACCTGGCCGGGCCAGGAGGATGTCCCGCGGTCGGCCGGTCTCGAAGGCTTCGAGGACGACAACGCCGACAACGGCGCCCGCGTCAACGCGGGTCATGTGGCATCCGGGGACGCCGACCGCGGCGCCCCTGCCGCCGCCCGCGACGGCAGCAACGCAGCTGAGCCCGGACGGCGGGCCAGCTTGCTGGAGGACGGCGAACTGCAGAGCATCACCATGCGCTGGAAGGATATCCAGGCAGAGTTCGTGGACGAGCCCGAACAAGCGGTCCAGCAAGCCGACGCGCTGGTGGCAGAGCTCATGCAGCGACTGGCCGCGATGTTTGCCAGCGAGCGCGCCGGGCTTGAAAAGCGCTGGGCAGGCGGCGACGAGGTCTCCACCGAGGACCTCAGGCAGGGGCTGCGCCGCTACCGCTCCTTCTTCGAGCGGCTGCTGGCCGCATAGCACGCTATCCAGTCGTCCAGCAAAGGCGGTGACGCGGCCGCTGGGTTCATCGGAGCTCGCCCGTGTCGGCCTCCTCGTCGCCAGCGCTGCCTGTGGGCAGTGACGGTCACGAGGTAGTTCCGCCGTCGGGGTCCTGACCGGGTTCCGGCTGGTTCCCCGACGGTATATTCGCGTCCAGCAGCGTAGTAGAGCCAGCCGGACGCGTGACCGCATCCTTGGTCCGCTCCCGCAGGCGCTCGAGCGATTCGCTGTCGCCGAGCGGGATAGTGGCCTCCATCCGCGCGCTGGCCTGCACCTCGGGCAGATCCATCACCGCATCAACCAGGCTCGCCCGGCTGCCAGGAGTAATATGCCCGGCCGGCGCATGCAGCGAGGCCCGCACAGTTCCGTCAGCTCCGGCGCTAGTTGTCACCTCAGCAGCCGGGGCGGGCTGGCCGCCATCGTCCACTTCTATGTGCCGGGGCCCATCAGGATTAGTCATGGCGGGTGCCTCCTGGGATCGATCGCTTGTACCTGCAAAGACAAGCGGAACCAGGCCTATGCCCCCGTCGCCCAGGCTGAAACGGGCCTGACAACCCCGGGTTCCGCGAGAGCTCTCACAGAGCCCGGCGGGCGGGGCCGGTCACTCGCTCCGGCCC
>CAVPLC010000041.1:0-117384 GCA_963705835.1 uncultured Actinomycetes bacterium | reverse complement strand
GACCATAGCGCCAGGAAGTCGTTGAGACAGGACAGGCCGCAGGCGTCGCGTAGCCGCCATTGCCGGGCAGGCAGGCCTATTCTTGTACGCCCCCCCATCCCCGGCTGCTCCGTCGCCGGGGATCAGGATCCTTCCAGGTTCCCGGCTCGGGCCCGATGCCGCATAGGTGTCCCGGAATGCAAGTTCGCCGCACCGAGGCAGAGACCTTCTATGCCGCGCCCTCGGGAAGACGGGTTCTGGCGGCGGATGGTTGCGCGTCCAGCTTGAGCAACCCGGCGTGCTGCTTCTCCGCCGTCTGGGCCCCCGGCGGGCCGAGGGGAGTGGCGATCGCCATGTTCGGACGCTGGTTTTGGGCATGCTCATCTGCATGCCGATGAGCGGATGTTAACCAGGCGCGCGTTTTATGCACAGCCATGCATACTTTCTCACGGTTCGTTCGACCCTATCAGCGCTCGTGTGCAGCCTTTTCCGCTGTTCCGGTAGGAAATCAGATCGCCGACTATTTGCTGTTTCTGGATGCTGTCGGAGCGGCCGGGCGACATGCAGATGATCCTGTTCTGTGGCGTCAGTAATCAGCCTGGTGGCCAGGCGTCGGCCGGGCCGATCGGGCAGGCTCACTTCGCGAGCGCCGCTCACATGTGCACGCCGGTGCCCACGCCATCTGTCTGCGGCGGGTGGCAGGCCGAGTCTGGCGGGGCCCTCGATGGTCTAAAATCCCGGGAAATGGCCGTCGCCCCGGGTGGGCCGTCTTCGTCTTCGTGGACCGCTACCCGCGTTTGCCCCGGAGCCGGTATTCCCCAGCCAGGTGATCCTGGCAGGAGGAGGCCGGGTCTTGGTCGTCCCCGAACCTCGACGCGATGTCCCGCGCCGCCGGACCGGCTGCTCCGGCGGGCGGGGTTTCGGGACCCTCAAGACAATGACAGATCGGTGAGGAGAACCCGGCCGGCCAACCGCTGAGAAACCCGGGAAGCGCGTCAGCCCGTGAGGCTGAGCCCGTGTCCTGCCTCCGCACGCTCGAAAGGCCTGCTGCTGGCTGCGGAATGCCCTTTTGCGCGAGAATAAGTGGTAACATAAAAGTGTTGCTCCGGACCCCGGCAGCTGCACCCCGCGATATCTGCGGAGGCAGCGGCAGGACCGGAACTTTTTTTTGCTCGTACACGGCCCGGTGCCGGCAAGACGCCACGGCTGAAGGACGGTGAGAACCCCGGGAGAACCCCCTTCTCCCCACCGCGATCTCCCCAGCATGACCGACCACCGCGTACGTCATGGTCACTGACTGAAGGAGTCGGTTATGGGCATCATCGCATGGATCGTTCTCGGCCTGGGCGCAGGCCTGCTCGCCAATATGGCGATCCCCGGCAGAAGATCACAGGGCCTCATCCTGACCTGCGTGATCGGCATCGCCGGGGCGCTGGGCGGCGGCTGGGCCGCCACCCGCCTGTTCCACGTCCACACCCTGAACGGGTTCTTCAACCTGTCCACCTGGCTGACCGCCATCGCCGGCGCAGCCGTCCTGCTGCTCGTCTTCCACCTGGTCAGCGGGCGGTCCGGCGGCTCCCGCCGGTTCGCGCACCGCTGAGCACCGCCAGCAAGGCGCTCCCGTACACGGCACAGCCGTGCCGGCCCCCACCGTCAGTCAGTAACTCAGATCCCCGGAGTACGTCATGATCGTAATTATCGGGCTCGTCATCCTGGTCGCCGCGGTGATCGGCGGCGTGGCCGGGGTCCTGGCGAACAGCGGGCACGCCCACGCGGTCACCCATTTCGCGGTCCTCGGCTACCACGTGACCGGCTCAGCGGGCACCGTGTTCCTTTACGGCATCGTCGCCGGCGCGCTGGCAGTGCTCGGGCTGAGCCTGCTGCTGGCCGGCGCCCGCCGGACCGCGCGGCGCGGCCGCGCGGCCCGGCGGGCGGGGCTGGCGCAGTCCCGCCGCGAGACCGCCGCCGCCAGCCAGGACCGCGACGACCTGATCGGCCAGCGCGACACCGCCCGCGCCTGCACCGCCAGCAGACTCGGAAACGGCGACGGCGACGGCGACGCCAGCCGCCGGGCAGGCAGGCCGCGCCTGCTCGCCCGCCGCCCCGCCGCTCAGACCCCCGTCAGCGCGTCCGCGCCCGCGGAATGACTCCCGGAAGGCAGCCCCTCATGAGCATGTCCAGGAAGATGGTTGCCACGGCGCCACGGAGCGCGGATCGCGGGGTGCGGAGCCCCGGACGCGAAGCGGCGTCCAGCCAGTGGATGGTGTGGCTTGCCCGGGCCGGGCTGACGGCGCGCGGCGTCAACTACCTGCTGATCGGGGCGCTGGCCGTGGCGATAGGTCTAGGTAGCCGCGGCAAGGAAGCCGACCGGCTTGGCGCCCTGCGCTACGTCGCGGGCAAACCCGGCGGGGCCGCTGGCCTGTGGCTGCTAGCAGTGGGGTTCGCCGCGTTGACTGTGTGGCGGCTCGCCGAGGCCGCTTACGGGCAGTCCGGCCCCGATGGTCACAAGGCCCGTAAACGGCTGGGCTCGCTGGCCAGCGCAGTCCTTTACGGTTTCATCTGCGGCAGCATCGTGACGTTCCTGCTCCGCGTCAGTCAGACCTCCGGCAATAGCCAGTCCAAAGACGTCACCGCGCAGCTGATGGCCCACACCGGAGGGCGGTGGCTTGTCCTGGCGATTGGCGTCGGCGTAGTGGTGGCGGGCATCGTCATCATCGTCGGCGCGGTCCGCAAGACATTCGCCAGGCAGCTACGCCTGACGGAGATGAGCCCGGGCACCCGCCATGTCGTGGAAACCCTCGGCAGGGTGGGCGGTACCGCGCGCGGGATCGTCTTCGGCGTCGTCGGAGTGTTCCTGATCGTCGCCGCGGCGACGTTCGATGCGAAGAAGGCACAGGGTCTCGACGGCGCCCTGCGCAAGATCGCCGCAACGCCGCTCGGCCCGTGGCTGCTCGTCGCGGTGGCGCTCGGCCTGGTGACCTTCGGGGTCTACTCCTGTTGTGAGGCGCGGTGGCGCAAAGTCCGGCCGGGATAGGGCCGGCGATGCCGGAGCCCTCTACATGGCTGCTCACCGCGTGGGAGCGCGGCAATCCCGCGACGAGACTCGACGATCGGCACGCCACGGGATTCCGGATTTCTTCGCTTCGCTTTAAGGCACGGTGCTGAGATGAGGCTGGCTCCGAACACTGATACGGTTCCGGCCACGGTCAATAGGTACCTTCTGCCCCACGAGGGCCAGGTGATCAGCGTTCATCAGCATCCCGCCGTGCTGATCAGGCCTATTTTCGAGACTCTGGCCGGGCTTGCCATCGCCGGCTGGGTGAGCAACTCGGTCGCGCACGGCACCAACTGGGTCATCCTCGTGATCTGGATCTTGTGGGCGCTCCTGCTGCTGCGCCTGTTGTGGAAGGTCTTCGACTGGTCGCAGGATTACCTCGCCGTCACGTCTCAGCGGCTGCTGCTGGCTCAGGGTTTTCTCACCCGCAAGGTGAACATGATGCCGCTCGCCAAGGTGACGGACATGAGCTTCCAGCGGTCCCCGATGGGCCAGCTGCTCGGCTATGGCGAATTCATCGTCGAATCAGCGGGACAGGATCAGGCCCTGCGCAACGTCGATCACCTTCCCTACCCCCGAGCAGCTGTATCTCGAGGTCTGCGGGCTGATCTTCAAGGAGAAGGAAGAAAGCAGCTAGGGCAGAGCATGTTCATGTCCGTAGTCATGGTCGATCGTCACAAGCCGGAAAGCGATCCGGTCCCCTGCCTAAGCCGAAACTCCCCGCCCCACGCGGCTGCTGTGGGGCAACGTTCCGAGGTTCACCGCATTGGCCGCCGGGGGCCGTGGCAGGTACCGGCCTATACGGTCCTCGGTCAGCACCAAACCCGCCGCCACACGGGCGGGAGACCTCCTGCGGGTGCGTGTGCCCGGGCAGCGAGCTGGTCATGGCGCCGAGGTCCGACACAGCCTGGGTTGGGTCGGATAGCACGACGGGCAAGCCCGCTGAGAGCTATGCCGGGGCTGCGCGGGAACGCCCGGCTGGTCGCTATTCCCCGCCTCTTTTGTATAAAGCTGAGCTTTGAAGGGGTAGCGTCCGGCAGCATGCCCTGGGCCATCGAGGAAGCGGTGTTCATCCAGACCGGCCAGTCGCATTAGAAAGCAGGAGGCAGCGTGTTTGTGTTGTACGACGCAGCTCATGCGGTCATGATCGGGAGCATTGTCTCGGGGGTCATAGCGGTACTTTGGCTGGTCTTTCGCGCCTACCACAACTATCGTATTTCGACGAGCCAGCTGTACGCTAGCCGTCACCGTCGAGCACGGCTGCTGGTCAGTGCGCCGGCACTCGTGCTGGTTGTCGCCTTGCTTTTGGGCGGCTTGACCTGGTTCATCGGACAGACCCGAGTCTCCAAGACAACTGTCGGGGCTCTTGTCGACCAAGGGCGTACCACCAATGAGGCTGGTCTTCGGACTGAAGCCGAGGTATTCCGGACGACGGTGAGCACGACGGTGTATTACCGGCTGCCCGGCAACTCGCCGGTAGCTAACTGGGTCAATCAAATAGGTAAATATCTCCTTCATGAAAATGTGGACGTAGACGTCCAGGTTGCCGAATACGGTTACATTGATTTCGCAACTACGCGTTCCGCGGCGGCAACGATCGATCAAAATAGTCGCACCGTTACGGTTGAGCTGCCGACGCCAACTGTTAGAACCTACATCTACTCTGTCGGCAGTGTGAGGCTCTCGGAAGGTCCGCTCAACGCACTTGGGACGGCGGTGAAAGCAGTCGTTGCCGCGATTTTGCACAAACCAATCGTAAGTGTGAACATTTCGGAGGAACTTCAGGCTGCCGAAACTAATGTCGCTAGAACGGCTAACCCGTCGGAAATCTTCGGGTGCGGAAAGAACGAGATCGAGCAGCAGCTGGCTGGAATATTCGGCAGTCTGCCTCAGTACCGCGGCTGGCTTGTGGTCGTTCAGTTCCCCGGCACGCGCAGCGTCCCGGACAGCCGGTGCCAGGCGCTGCAAAACCAGCTCGTTCACTCCAGCTGAGCCAACTAGTGGCGTGTAAATGGGTTTGTTTTAGCCTTGGCGCGCTGGATGCTGGCGAGGATCTCATCCGCGTCCTTGGTCCAGCGTAGCCGGACACAGATCGCCCGGTTCGGCGTGCTGTCGAACTGCCATCTTGGTAACCAGATTGCCGAGCATATCGGCGGGTCGGGGCGCGGGTATTTGGCCGTTGGCGGGCCTCTCAGCAGTCCCGGTATGGCCTATTGGATGGTCGCTTGTTCTGTATATTTCTACATCGCCATCCTTGGGGCGAATGTCCGCATCTGCCGCATATCGCGTAATGCTCCGTCCCAGGTTGCAAGTCTGTTGCCCGAGGGCATGCAAGCCTCAGCTGGGTGGCACGGGTGCCGCGTTTAGCTCTGGGAGGCCTCGGCGGCCTTCACCAGGCCGGTCACGATGACCGGGTACAGGTTACGCAGCGACGGGTACACCAGGCGGCCCATGATGGTCCGGTCCCACGATGCGCCCCAGCGGATGAGGGTGCCGTCGGGTGACGGGGTCAGCGTGACCTCGGCCCGGTAATTGCGCACCGGGATTCCGCGCAGGACAGTGTAGGCCAGCCGCTTGCCAGGCTCGACGTCGAGGATTTCCTCAACCGAGACCGGGTACCGGAAGCCGTAGCGCTTTGACCCCTCCAGCCAGTAAACGGCGCCCTTGCCGTGCGCGGCCGCGTCGCCCTCGCTGCGGTAGCCGGCCTTGCGCCATGGTCCCCACTGCGGGTACCCCATGACGTCGCTGAGCAGGGACCAGACGACCTCGGGCGGCACATGGGCGGTCTGCTCGGCCGCAGCTTCCACCTTGCGCATAGACAGGTTTTACCGTCGGCGGGTCAGACCGTACAAGAGCAATCCGGGCCTGATCACCCGTCGCGACCCTGTCGCTGGAAGAGATCAAGCGCCGGGTTGTCCTCGGCCTCATCGACGAGTACGAGCGAGCCGTGAGCCTAGATCGACGGATCTGGCTTACTCATCCGTGTTGTGATCGGGTTGAGCTTGCTCCTGCCGGTGGTCCGGGTGGTCCGGTCGAGTCTGGGGTTCTCGTGCGTGGCGTGGGCGTGGTGATGTTTGGCCGCGGGCGGGTGTGGTAGCTGGGGTCTGTGATCAAGGCGAGCCAGCTGCGGGAGATGACTACTGTGGTGGCGGCGGGCCGGTCTGGCGGCGGATCTGGCTCGGGCGGGGATGTGCTGGTGTCGTGGGCAGAGAAACTCAGCGGTCATGCAAGTAAGCGCGCACGCGGGGTACTGCGGTTCGCGTTTTACGGGCGGGTGTCGACGGAGGACTGGCAGGATCCGGTGACGTCGCGGGCGCGGCAGCTGCAGCAGGCGTTGATGCTGACCGCCGGGGCCGGGGTGATCACAGCGGAGTTCTTCGATAGCGGGGAGTCCCGCGAGCTGCCGTGGGCCAGGCGCCCGCAGGCCGCCGCCCTGGTCGCTCAGCTCGCCGATCCGGAGCGGGGCTGGGACGCGATCGTGATCGGGGAGTACGAGCGGGCGTTCTACGGGAACCAGTACGCGTCGATGGCGCCCTTGTTCGAGCATTACGGCGTCTCGCTGTGGATGCCCGAAGTGGGCGGGCGGGTGGACTGGCACGCCGAGGACCATGAGCAGACGATGGTGGCGCTGGGCCTGTCGTCGAAGCGGAGATCACCCGGACCCGGGTCCGGGTGCGGACCGCGATGGCAGCGCAGACGCTGGAGCAGGGCCGGTACCTGGGCGGCCGCCCGCACCGGGCCGGGAGCGGGTGGACGCTGCGGACGGTTGCGGCGATCCTGGCTAATCCGCGGTATACGGGGCGGCAGGTGTGGAACCGGCAACCGTCGGAGGCGGTCCTGGTCGATCCGGCTAACACCGGGCTGGGGCATAAGCAGGTGCAGCGGTGGAACCTGCCTGAGGGCTGGGTCATCTCCCGGCATCCTGCGCATGCCGCGCTGGTCAGCGAGGCTGATTTCATCGCCGCGCAGGAGACCACGGCGCCGCGCGGACCGGCGGGGCCTGCGGTGCGCCGGTACCTGCTGGCCGGGCTTCTGGCCTGCGGGCGGTGCGGGCGGCGGCTGGAATCAGCGTGGTCCTATGGCAGGCCCGCCTACCGGTGCCGCCACGGATACACCAGCGCGACCGTCCCCGCTCCCGCGCGGCCGAAGAACACCTACGTCCGCGAGGACCAGATCCTGCCGTACCTGGCCGCCCTCGGCATCCTGCTCACCGGGTCTGCCTGGAAACCTGGACCGGGGAGCCGCGGCATTGCTCAGGTGACCTGCCCGGCCAGTGCGGCGGTGCTGATCGACCAGCTCCGCGCCGACGGCGTTGTCCTCACCCATGACCCGGACCACCGGACGCTCCGCGCCCGGCGAAACGACGCATCGGCGGTCGTCATCGGCACGGATGCCACTGGCACTCACTCGCGCCAGGGCAAAGGAAGGAGGACCGCCTAGGGAGAAGCGGTAAGAAAGCACCCGCCGCGGCCAGAGGCTAGACGCGGGTGACGATCGAGCATGCCCGTGAACGGCCGCTCATGGGGATTTAACGTGAGGTGTTCACGTTTGGGATTGAGCTGGGGGAATGCCGGATGACCGGGGTGCGGCCCACAGGTTAAGCGGGCTGTGCCCACGTTTGTTTTGGCTGGCTAACGGTTCCAGCGGGGGTCGGCTTCGGCGATGTCGAGACTGAGGGCCTCGAGTTCGGCGATGAGCGCGCGCAGGCGGCGGTGGTTGTCGAACCAGGGCTGGTAGTCGGCGAGCTGGTCGTCGGTCAGGATGCGGGTGGCGGTCTTGCCGTCTTTCTTGCGGGTCCACTGGTGGTAGGGACCGTGCAGCTGGGGCGGGTCGGCGTGGCAGCGGCAGTTCGCGTAGCCGCAGCGGGTCATCCGGTCGGCCACGGTCCCGGGCAGGGCGAAGCTGATGTCGGCGAGGCGGGCGGCGATCTCGGCGGCGAGGCGGGCGGCCTTGGCTTGCTGGGCCGGGGTGGGCGACACGCCCTTATTTTCGCAGCCGGGGTCCCGCATCTCGCGCATCTCATTGAGTATAAGTGCTGTATGGATGCTGAGGTGGCCGCGTATATCGGCCGCTGGCGGCCGGTCTCGGTGTCGCCAGCGGCTGCGGCGCTGGCCCGGCTGGTGACACAGCGGGCTGCCCCGTCCGGGCGGAAGAGGGCGAACGCGCTGCTGCACGCGGCGGCCCGGCTGGCGGAGTTCGCCGTGTCGCTGGGGCTGGAGCTGGCGCCGGAGGTGGTGTTCCATCCGTCGGTGATCGAGCGGTTCGCGCGGGCCGCGCCGGGCCTGTCGGATCCGGCGCGCCGCACGCTGCGTACCAACCAGCGGTTCATCGCGCGCCGGGTGGTGCCGCAGCTGCACCCGCTGGATGCGGTGCTGCCGCGGGAGCGCGCCAAGAGGCCGTATAGCGCGGCGGAGATCGCCGGCTACCTGGCGCTGGCCGATGCCCAGCCCACCGCCGCGCGCCGGGCGCGGGCGGCGGGGCTGGTCTGCCTGGGTGCCGGCGCGGGGCTGATCCGCGGGGACCTGCGGCAGGTCCGCGGCGCCGATGTGATCGCCCGGTCCGGCGGCGTGATCGTCGCCGTGCGCGGCGCGCGGCCGCGAGCGGTGCCGGTGCTGGCCTGCTACCATGGCCCGCTGCTGGCCGCCGCCGCGTCCGCCGGGGAAGGGCTGGTCACCGGCGGCACGGACACCGGCCGTAAGAACGTGACCGCCCGGCTGAACTCATCACTGGCCGGCGGTGCCGGGCTGCCCCGGCTGGACACCAGCCGGCTGCGCGCGACCTGGCTGGCCGATGTCGCGGAACAGCTCGGCTTGCCAACGTTCATGCACGCGGCCGGGATCGCCTGTTCCCAGCGGCTCGGCGACCTGGTCGCCGGCCTGGAGCCCGCGGATGAGGCCGAGGCGGTGCGGCTGCTCGGCGGCACCAGGCGGCGATGATCTCGCTGGGGGTGTTCGAGGAGATCATCGACGCCTCCGGCGTCGCGCCGCGGATCGAGGCCATGCTGCCCATCGGGGTGCGGCCCCGCCAGCTGAAAGTCCGGACCCTGCTGGCCGGCATGTGCCTGACCCAGGCCGACGGCCGGCCCGCCCACCTAACCCGGGTCCACCAGGCGCTGACCAGCCTGCCCGAGGATGATCAGCGGCGGCTGGGCGTGATCACCGACTGGAAGGGCGGCCCGCACCTGCTCACCTACCGGCAGACCGAGCGGACCTTCGGCCTGGCCACCGGTGCCCTCGCCAAGGACCACCCCGACGGGCTACCCTCCGGCCGGCTGCAGCGCATCTGCGATGACCTGCTCGAAGCCAGCATCCCCGGCCAGTTCAAGGACGCCAGCACGTCGCTGGCCGTGGACTGGACCGACATGGAGTCCTTCTCCCGGCCTCCGCCGGCCAAGGGCGGGGACTGCGCCGACCCCGAGGCGTCCTGGGGCCACCGCAAGAACAACCTGCTGCGCAGCCAAGACGAGCTCTTCTACGGGTGGTACCTGTCCGCCGGGATCATGATGCGCGAGGAGAACGGGCCCGCCGTCCCCGAGCTCGCCCGCCGGGCTACGGTGTCGTCGTGCCGGCATGACCCGGTCCGTGCATTCGCGCCCGTCCTGACCGCGATGCCCGCCGCCGGGATCCCGCTCGGCGATGTGCTCTCCGACTCCGGCTACGCGCACCGCGACGCAGATGCCTGGGCGCTGCCGCTGCGCGACGCCGGGGCGCAGCTCGTCCAGGACCTGCACCCCCACGACCGCGGCCCCAGGGGAACCCACCACGGCGCCATCATCGCCAACGGGAACCTGTACTGCCCCAAGACACCGCACACGCTGCTGGAACTCGGGCCGCTCGCCCCCGGCGCGGCGAAAGAGCAAACCGCCGATCACGACCGCAAGACTGCCGAGCTCGCCCGTTACAAGCTCGGCCGCATCACCCGCGACGACGCCGACGGCTACCACCGGGTCCAGTGCCCCGCCGCCATGGGCAAGATCCGCTGCCCGCTGCGGCCCGCCTCGATGCGGCTGGACCGGGACCGGCCCGAGATCCTCCGCCCCCCGGAGCACCCCCAGGCCTGCTGCACGCAGCAGACGATCACCGTCCCGGCGGACGTGAACGCGAAAACCAGGCAGAAACACGACTACCCGTCGGCAGCCTGGCGCCGCTCCTACGCCCGCCGCACCGGCGCCGAGCGCGGCTTCGCCACCGCCAAGGACCCCGCCACCAACACCATCAGCCGCGGCTGGTGCCGCCTCATGGGACCGCCGCCTCTGATGCTGTTCACCACGGTGCTGCTGACCGTACGCAACCAGCGCATCCTCGCCGCCTGGGACGCCCGGCAAGCCGACAACGCGCGGCGAGCCGCCGCCGGGCTCCCCCCGAAAACCCGGCGCCGGCGCCGCAAGACACCCACCGCGCTCGTCACCGCCACACGGCCGCCCTAGCCGGCAGGCATGCCCGCCCGGCAACAGCACCGCAACAAGCACCCCGGCAGCGCCCGGACACCGCACGCAGACAGCGGCAGCATGCCCGGAACTGGCAAGGCCACGCAGAAAGCAACCAGGCAGGAACACACCGCATCCGAAACAGTCCGCGACCCCAGCCAGCCCAAACAAACGCCCGGAATGTCAGATCCAAACGTGAAAATGGTCCCCACCGAAACGTGAAGACCACTCCGTGTCCGAGCTAAGGGGACTCGAACCCCTGGCCTTCTGGATGCAAACCAGACGCTCTTCCAGCTGAGCTATAGCCCCGAGATGTCTCCCGCCAAGGTTACCCGCTGCACATTGGTTAGAGCGCGTCCCTGGCAAGGATGAGGCCTATGCGCTTATTTCAGCAGGCGGGACAGGCGGCGGTCGGCGAGGGGCTTGCCGTTGGTCTGGCAGGTGGGGCAGTACTGCAGGGCGGAGTCGGCGAACGAGACCTCCTTGATCGTGTCGCCGCATACCGCGCAGGGCTGGCCGGTCCGGCCGTGGACGCGCAGGCCGCTCTTCTTCTCGCCCTTCAGGTCGGCGGCGGCCAGGCCCGACGAGCGCTCGACCGCCTCGGTCAGCGTGGTCTTGATCGCGTCGTACAGGACGGCCACGTCGTCGGGCGTCATGCTGGCGGCGATCTTGAAGGGGGACATCTTGGCCGCGTGCAGCACCTCGTCGGAGTAGGCGTTGCCGATGCCGGCGATGATGTGCTGGTCGCGCAGTACGCCCTTGACCTGCATCCGGCGGCCGGATAGCAGGCCGGCCAGGGTGTCCGCGGTGAAGTCTGCGGCCAGCGGATCGGGTCCGAGCGTGGCGACCCCTGGCACCTCGTCGGGGTCGCGGACCAGGTACACGGCGAGGCGCTTATGGGTGCCCTGCTCGGTCAGGTCGAAGCCGGAGCCGTCATCGAGCCTCAGCCGGAAGGCCAGCGGGCTCTTGCCGGGCTTCGGCGGGGCCGAGGGCAGCTCGTCCCGCCAGCGCAGCCAGCCGGCCCGGGCCAGGTGCATGATCAGGTGCAGGCCCTGATCGGTGGCGATGTCCAGGAACTTGCCGTGCCGTCCGATGCCGGTTATGACCTGGCCGGTCAGGGCGGTCAGCGGCGGGTCGAACGTCTTGAGCACCGAAAACGAGGCCGCGTCGGCTCGCGCGACGGTGTGGCCGGTGGCGTGATCCCGCAGGAAGGCGGCCAGCGACTCCACTTCCGGCAGTTCGGGCATGGTTCACAGTCTGCCACGTGCTACGCGGTTGTCAGTCACTCGCTGTGGTGAAGGGGAGGGCGATCTCGCCGTTTGACGCCACCAGGTCCGGCAGGTCGCCGATGTCGGCCAGCAGGTGGGTGGCACCGGCCCGGCGGAGCCTGCTCGCGTCGTGGACATCGCTCAGCATGCCGATCACCAGCCGGGCCCCGGCCCGGCGCGCGCTGAGCACCCCGCTTTCACTCGCCGTGACCACGGCCACGTCCCGGACGTCGCCGATGCCGAGCCGCAGGATCGCGGTGAGGACCAGGTCGGGCCAGGGGAAACCCCGGGCCACGTCGTCCGCGCACAGCAGCAGGTCCCCCCGCTGCCACCAGCCGAGGCGTTCCATGATCAGGCTGAGCGCGGGCCTGGACAGGCTGGACAGCAGGCACACCTTGGTGCCGGCCGCGGTGAGCTTGTCCAGCGCCTCGTTCGCGCCGGGCAGCGGCAGAGCCCCGAACCGGTCCACGGCGGCCTGGAACGATCGCTCGAAGGCGTGATCCGCGGCCTGGGCCCGGATCTCGTCCTCGGGGAACAGGGTCCGCATGACGTCGGCCGGGGACCAGCCGCGGGTCCGGTCGAACTGCACCATGGACCTGACGTAGGCGGCAGTGCCCGTTACCACGCCCTGGGTGGCTATCGCCTCCGCGAACGCCCGCTCGAGCACGCTGCCATCGACCGCTGCGGCCCCGATCACGTCACAGCAGACCAGCGATACGGGGGAAGTATCGCTCACCGCTCGCCTCCTAGTGCCGGGCGGCTCGTCCGCGGACTGCCGGATTCGCCGCCAGGCAGCGCGGATCAGTCCTCGTCGGCCGCTGTGGCCTCGGTCCAGAGGTCGAGTTCGGTACGGTCGGACTGGACCTTGCGCCAGACGGCAAACGCGCCGAGCCCGAGCAGGACGACCAGGAATAGCTTCTTCACAGCGAGGAACCCTCCACCTCGATGACATTCAGAGTCACCCCGCGTGATCGGATCCACCACGCGGGTGTTTCGCAGCTTAGCAAGCTACCAATGTACAGCGCCCTCACCGGGCCGCCGACAGAAGTACGGCGAGTAAGCGGTCCCTGCCCGCGAAGCCCAGCACCCGGGGTTCCGGGCGGGAGCAGGCCGACGGTGGTCAGCCGGAGCGGGACAACGTGCCACGCGGGGATTCCGGGCGGGAGCAGGCCGACGGGGGTCAGCCGGAGCGGGACAACGTGCCACGCGGGGGTTCCGGGCGGGAGCAGGCCGACTGTGGTCAGCCGGAGCGGGACAACGTGCCACGCGGGGGGTTCCGGGGGGTCGTCCCCCCGGGCCAGCACTGCGGGCTGCGGCGAAACTGCCCGTAGGGCAGTGAGCAGCGTCAGCTGCGCGTGGGGTTACGTGGACTTGAACCACGGGCCTCGTCCTTATCAGGGACGCGCTCTAACCGACTGAGCTATAACCCCTTGACCTGCGGAAACAAGAGCAGCCATCATCCTACCGCACCGGCACCGCGGGTTGCGCCGCGAAACCGAACCGGCCCGCGCAGCCGCGGGTCATTCGGTCTCGCGCAGGGTAACCTCCACGCCGCCTATCAGCCGCGACGTCAGGTTATAGACGACCGCGCCGATGGTCGACATCGCCGTGATCAGCACGATGTTGATCGAGCCGAGCAGGCCGGTGTAGCCGAGGACCCGTGAGGCCGACCACCACTTGGCCGCGTTCACTCCGGTCGAATTCTGGCTTGACGTCACGCTGGTGACGACCCGCTGCAGTGACTCGAACACGCCGAGCGCGGACAGCGTGCCGTACAAGATGCTGACGGCGACAAACAAGATGACGAAGGCGACGAGGGACACCACGAAGCTGAACTTCATCACCGACCAGGGCTCTACCCGCGCCACGGTCAGGTGCGCCTGCCTCGCCGGGCGCTGAGGCCCCTTCTGCGGCTTGCCCTTGGCCGGTGCCGGAGCCCGGCCGGCGGCATGCGTCGCGGGCTTGACCGTCACGGGCGGTGCCGCCGCAGGGGCCGCCGGGGGAGCCGAGGCCCTCGCGTTGCCGCTGGAGCGCAGGAAGTTCCGGACCGGGGAGGACGGGGACGTGGGCGGGGGCTCGGGTGCTTCCCAGGTGAACGCGGCGGCGGAGACCGTCGGGGTCGAGGGCTCCGGGGCGGACGGTGGCGCGGATGAGGCGTCTTCGGTGGTGGACGTCGGGCGGAACAGCGCGTTGTCGATCGGCGATCCGGTGTCCTGCTTGGCCGGGACCGGTTCCTTCACGGTCGGCGAATCGCCGGGATCGCTCGGGGTCCGGTCCTGCACCCCAGGTGAGACTGGGGCTGATACCGGCCGGCTAAAGCTGAACGGTGACGCGTCTCGTGGTGACCCGATGCTGTCGGCGGGTAGAGCCGGGATGGCTTCGCCGGACGCGGCGGCCGGGTCGGCACCGGCGGGCGCGACCTTCCCGTTGCCGTCCGGGACCGGTCCGCCGTTAGAGAAAGCATCCTTGGCCGGGACCGGGGTCCGGGGTGTCTGCACGGACGGAACCGCCATCAGGTCGGACGGCTGGGTGTCCTGGTCGTGATCAGCCATGAGGTCGTCGTCGTCCTGCCGTGAGGCCGTGACCGTAGGTGAGGCTCCACCTGAGCCGTCGGGCGTATTCGTGAGCCTGTCCAAGTCGTCCTCCTCTGATCCGACCCTCACGAGGTTATCTCCGGACCGGACGCTCATTTGACTCCCATGCGAAGAAGACGGCTTTCTGCCGGTTTTCCGCGGCACCATAACACTGTTGAGACGCTGTCGGCCGCGGAATAGTTGCCGTCAGCCTAATCCGCTTCACCCTCCGGAGTTTCCTGGTCACCCTCCTCATCCACTGGTTCCTGATCGCCGTCGGCGATCGATTCCGCGTTGCGCGCCAGCGCTACCACGCTATCCCCAGCCGCCAGGTTCATGAGCCGGACCCCCATGGTCTGCCTGCCCGACTGCTTGACCTCCCCGGCCCTGGTCCTGATCACGCCGCCCGCGGAGGTGATGGCGAAGATCTCGTCGTCGGCGTTCACCATCAGCGCGCCGACCAGCTCGCCGCGGGCCTCCACGATCTTGGCCGTGACCACCCCGCGGCCGCCGCGGCCCTGCACCGGGTACGCGTTGGCCGGCGTGCGCTTGGCGTACCCGCCGCCGGTGGCCACGAGCACGTCGCCGCCGTTCCTGACCACGTACATGCCCAGGAGCTTGTCGCCGTCGTTGAAGCGCATCCCGATGACGCCCGAGGTGTCCCGGCCCATCGGGCGCAGCGACTCGTCGTCCGCGTGGAACCTGATGGCCTGCGCGCCCTTGCTGACCAGCAGCAGGTCATCCTCGGGCGAGACCAGCCGGGCCGCGATGACCTCGTCGTCCTCGCGCAGGTTGATCGCGATGATGCCGCCGGACCGCACGTTCTCGAAGGCGGTCAGCTTGGACTTCTTCACCAGCCCGCTGCGGGTGGCCAGCACCAGGTAGGGCGCCACCTGGTAGTCGCGCAGCGCGAGCACCTCGGCGATCCGCTCGTCCGGCTGGAACGCGAGCAGGTTAGCCACGTGCTGGCCGCGGGCGTCGCGGCCGGCGTCGGGGAGCTCGTAGGCCTTGGCCCGGTAGACCCGGCCCTTATTGGTGAAGAACAGGATCCAGTGGTGGGTCGTGGTGATGAAGAAGTGGTCCACGATGTCATCGGTGCGCAGCTGCGCGCCGCGGACGCCCTTGCCGCCCCGCCGCTGCGCCCGGTACAGGTCGGTCCTGGTCCGCTTGGCGTACCCGCCGTAGGTGATGGTGACCACCACGTCCTCTTCGGCGATCAGGTCCTCGTCGGCCACCTCGCCGTCGTAGGCGATGATCTCGGTGCGGCGGTCGTCGCCGTACTTGGCGACGATCTCGGCCAGCTCCGAGCCGACGATCTCCCGCTGCCGCTCCGGCGAGGCCAGGATGCTCTCGTAGTCGGCGATCTTGGCGGCCAGCTCGTCCCGCTCGTTGACGAGCTCCTGCCGCTCCAGGGCGGCCAGCTTGCGCAGCTGCATGTCCAGGATCGCGCGGGCCTGGATCTCGTCGATCTCCAGCAGCCCCATCAGGCCCTGCTGGGCCTCGGCGGCCGACGCGCTGGCCCGGATCAGCGCGATGACCTCGTCGATCCGGTCGATGGCCTTGAGCAGCGCCGCCACGATGTGCAGCCGCTCGGCGGCCTTGCGCAGCCGGAACGTGGTGCGCCGGACGATGACCTCGATCTGGTGCGCCACCCAGTACCTGATCATCTGGTCCAGGCGCAGCGTGCGCGGCACGCCGTCGACCAGGGCCAGCATGTTGGCCCCGAAGGTGTCCTGCAGCTGGGTGTGCTTGTAGAGGTTATTCAGAACGACCTTGGCCACCGCGTCCCGCTTGAGCACGATGACCAGCCGCTGGCCGGTGCGGCCGCTGCTCTCGTCCTGCATGGACGCGATGCCGCCGACCCGGCCGTCCCGGACCAGTTCGGCGATCTTCTCCGCCAGGTTGTCCCGGTTGACCTGGAACGGCAGTTCCTTGACGACCAGCAAGGTCCGGCCGCGGGAGTCCTCCTCCACCTCGACCACGGCGCGCATCGTGATCGAGCCGCGCCCGGTGCGGTAGGCGTCCCTGATGCCGCGCCGGCCCACGATCAGGCCGTGGGTCGGGAAGTCCGGCCCCGGGATCCGCTCCATCAGCGCGTCGAGCAGTTCCTCGTCCGACGCGTCGAAGTGGTCCAGGTACCAATGCACGCCGGCCGCGACCTCGCGCAGGTTGTGCGGCGGGATCTTGGTGGCCATGCCGACCGCGATCCCGTCGGACCCGTTGATGAGCAGATTGGGGAACCGGCTCGGCAGCACGACGGGCTCGGACGAGCGGCCGTCGTAGTTGTCGCGGAAGTCGACGGTCTCCTCGTTGATGTCCCGCAGCATCTCCATGGCCAGCGGGGCCAGGCGGCACTCGGTGTACCGCATGGCCGCGGGCGGATCGTTGCCGGGGGAGCCGAAGTTGCCCTGGCTGTCGATCAGCGGCATCCGCATCGACCAGGGCTGCGCCATCCGCACCAGCGCGTCGTAGATCGCGCTGTCGCCGTGCGGGTGGTAGTTGCCCATGACGTCGCCGACGACTCGCGAGCACTTGAAGAACCCGCGGTCCGGCCGGTAGCCGCCGTCCAGCATCGCGTACAGGATCCGGACGTGGACCGGCTTGAGCCCGTCGCGTACGTCGGGCAGCGCCCGGCCGATGATGACCGACATCGCGTAGTCGATGTAGCTGCGCTGCATCTCGTACTGGATGTCGACCGGCTCGATGCGGTCGTGCCCGCCCTCGGTAACTTCCGTCACTTTTCGCAATCCTTAACTACAAGCGTGGACCCAGCTGACGCCTCGCGGCTCAGATGTCCAGGAACCTGACGTCCCTGGCGTTGCGGGTGATGAACGAGCGGCGCGCCTCGACGTCCTCGCCCATCAGCACGCTGAACAGCTCGTCCGCCTGGGCCGCGTCGTCGAGAGTTACCTGCAGGAGCACCCGGCTGGCCGGGTCCATCGTGGTCTCCCACAGTTCCGTCGCGTTCATCTCGCCGAGACCCTTGAACCGCTGCACGCCGTCCCGCGGCCGTGGGTCCTTGCGGCCCTCGGCGATGCCGGCCTCGATCAGCCGGTCGCGCTCGGCGTCGCTGAACGCGTAGCCGGGCTTGACGCCGCGGCCCTCCCACTTGATCTTGTACAGCGGGGGCTGCGCGAGGTAGATATGACCGGCTTCGACCAGCGGCTTCATGAACCGGAACAGCAGGGTCAGCAGCAGCGTCCGGATGTGCTGGCCGTCGACGTCGGCGTCCGCCATCAGGATGATCTTGTGGTAGCGGAGCTTGGTGATGTCGAACTCGTCGTGGATGCCGGTGCCCAGCGCGGTGATCATCGACTGGACCTCGTTGTTCTTCAGCACCCGGTCGATCCGCGACTTCTCCACGTTGATGATCTTGCCGCGGATCGGCAGGATGGCCTGGAACTTCGGGTCCCGGCCGCCCTTGGCCGAGCCGCCCGCCGAGTCGCCCTCGACCACGTAGATCTCGGATTCGGCCGGGTCGGTGGACTGGCAGTCGGCCAGCTTGCCCGGCAGCGAGGTCGAGCCGAGCAGCGACTTGCGGGTGAGGTCACGGGCCTGGCGCGCGGCGATCCGCGCCCGGGCCGCCTGGCCGGCCTTGGTGATGATCTCCTTGGCCTCGCCGGGGTTGCGCTCAAACCAGTCCCGCAGGTGGTCGTTGCACGCCTTCTGCACGAACGACTTGGCCTCGGTGTTGCCGAGCTTGGTCTTCGTCTGGCCCTCGAACTGCGGCTCGGCCAGCTTGACCGAGACGATCGCGGTCAGGCCCTCGCGCACGTCGTCGCCGGTCAGGTTCTCGTCCTTCTCGCGCAGCAGCTTCTGCTCCCGCGCGTACCGGTTGACGATCGTGGTCAGCGCCGCCCGGAACCCCTCCTCGTGCGTGCCGCCTTCGGTGGTGTTGATCGTGTTCGCGAACGTATGCACCGATTCGGTGTACGCGCCGGTCCACTGCATCGCGATCTCGACGGAGATGCCGTCCGCTTCCTCACCGAAGTCGATGATCGACTCGTGCACCGGGTCTTTCGAAGCATTGATGTACCGAACGAAATCGGCGATCCCGCCCGCGTACATGTATTTCACCGCGCGCGGCTGGCCTGCCTCGTCGAGGATCCGCAGGTCGGTCAGCGAGATGGCCAGGTTCTTGTTGAGGAACGCCATCTCCTGCATCCGCCGGGCCAGCGTCTCGAACGACCAGTCGGTGGTCTCGAAGATCTGCCCGTCGGGCCAGAACGTGATCGTGGTGCCGGTGTCCTCGGTCGCCGCCCCGCGCTCCAGCGGGCCCATCGGGTCGCCGCGCTCGTAAACCTGGGTCCAGACGTAGCCGTCCCGCCGCACCTCGACCTCGAGCAGCGCCGACAGCGCGTTCACCACCGACACGCCGACGCCGTGCAAGCCGCCGGAGACCGCGTAGGACTTCCCGTCGAACTTGCCGCCCGCGTGCAGCGTGGTCATCACGACCTCGACCGCCGGACGGTGCTCCACCGGGTGCTCGTCGACCGGGATGCCCCGGCCGTTGTCGTCCACCCGCACCCCGCCGTCGGCGAGCAGCGTCACCTCGATGTCGTCGGCGTGCCCGGCCAGCGCCTCGTCCACCGAGTTGTCCACGACCTCGTAGACCAGGTGATGCAGACCGCGCTCGCCGGTCGAGCCGATGTACATTCCGGGTCGCTTACGGACAGCCTCCAGGCCCTCCAGTACCGTAATCGAACCTGCATCGTAGGACAAACCGAACTCCATCCTGCATCAGAAGCGCGCAGCCCAGCCCCCCACGACGTGGCCATCCGTGCGCTTATTTATTCTACCTGCGGGCACCGACAGCCAGGGCCGTGTTGCCCGCGTGTCGCTCCTGGCCTGGGACGATAACCCGAGGCTAGCCGTACGTGTCGCCCGGGCCCTTGCTGCCCGGAACGCGCCACCCGCCGCGCTGCCGCGGGGGAGCCGGACCGCGCACCTTCACCCTGAGCACCGAACCGTCGCCGAGCTCGGCGTTGAGGCGCCTGACCAGCTGCGGAGCGAGCAGCCGGACCTGGGTCGCCCAGGCCGTCGAGTCCGCGGTCACCGAGAGCTCGCCGTCGGCGAAGGTATCGGGCTGGGTGTGCGCGGCCAGATCCTGGCCGACGATCTCCGCCCAGCGGCCGAACACCGAGCCCATCGCCGCCCGCTGCTGCCAGCCGCGCTGGTCAAGCAGGCCCTCGATAGCGCTCGTCAGCGGCTGCGGGTCGTCCCGCCGCGCACGCCCGCGCAGCGAGCCAGCCTGGCCGGAAGCTGTATCGATGTAACGTTCGGAATTAGGGGTTTTATTCCTTGTTATGTCCTGCTGCTGGGCGTTCGTGGGCAGGTCACCGCGGGCCCGGGCGTCCGCCTTGGCCTGCGCGAGCGCCTCCGCGGCCAGGCGCGCGCGGTCCGGGCTCGCGCGGCCCGCCGGCCGCGGCCGGTCAGCCGCCACGACTGACCAGGCCGGCCCCGACGCTGAACCGGGCCCCGGTCAGGACGCCGGGGACGTCGGCGGGCACCGCCGCGGTGATCAGGACCTGCTCGGCCCCGGCGGCCAGCGCGGCCAGCCGGTCGCGGCGGCCGGCGTCGAGTTCGGCGAACACGTCGTCGAGGACGAGGACCGGATCCTCACGGCCCTGCCTGAGCAGGTCGAAGCTGGCCAGGCGGAGCGCGAGCGCGAGCGACCAGGACTCACCGTGGCTGGCGTAGCCGCGGGCGGGCAGCCCGCCGACGGACAGCTCGAGCTCGTCACGGTGCGGGCCGACCAGGCAGACACCCCGGTCCAGCTCGCTGGACCTGACGGCGGCCATGGCCTTGAGCGTGGCGGCCTCCAGGCTCGCCACCTCGTCGCCGGGACCCGCGCCATCGACCGAGCAGCGGTAGGCCATGCTGGCCTCCGGGGGGGACCCCCTGACCCCCCGCCATGCGCCTTGGGGGGACGACCCCCCTGGAACCCCCCGCCATGCTGGCCTCCGGGGGGACGACCCCCCTGGAACCCCCCGCCATCGCGGATCCGGCGCCGGGCGGTCCGCCGGACACCGCGTGGTACGCGGCGGCCACCAGCGGCCGCAGCTGCGTCACCAGCCGCATCCGGCCCGACAGCAGCGGCGCGGCGGCCCGGGCCAGCTGGGCGTCCCAGGCGTCGAGCGTGGCCGTCATCGACTCGCGCGCCGCGCCGCGCAGGTGGCCCTTGGCGCCCGCGGATTTGAGCAGCGCCGTCCGCTGGCGCAGCACGCGCTCGTAGTCGGCGCGGACGCCGGCGTACCGCGGCGCGTTGGCCACCAGGAGATCGTCAAGGAACTTGCGCCGGTCACCGGGGTCGCCCTTGACCAGGGCCAGGTCCTCCGGCGCGAACAGCACCGTGCGCAGCGTCCCCAGCAGGTCGCGCGGCCGCGGCAGCTGCGCCCGGTTCAGCCGGACCCGGTTGGCGCGGCCCGGGTTGAGCTCGACTTCCACGAGCGCGCTGCCGTGCAGGCTGGTCACGACCGCCCTGAGCACCGCGCGTTCGGCTCCCTGACGGACCAGCGGCGCGTCGGTCGCCACCCGGTGGCTACCGAGCGTGGCCAGGTAGCCGATCGCCTCGACCAGGTTGGTCTTACCTTCTCCGTTCGGCCCGCTGAACGTGGTCACGCCGGGTTCCAGCTCGAGGCTCAGGTCGGCGTAGGACCTGAAGTCGGTCAGCGCGAGCCGGGTGAGGTGCACGTATTTGAGAGTAAGACCCCGCGAGCACTATCCGGCGGACCTGATCGGCATGAGCACGTACCGGTAGTCCGGCTCGCGCTCGGTCTTGCCCGTGATCACCGCGGGCTTGGTCGGCGAGGTGAACGAGATCCTGGCCGTGTCGGAGTCGATCGCGCCGATGCCGTCGAGGAGGTACTGCGGGTTGAACGCGATCTGCAGGTCCTCGCCGTCGAAGGCCGCCTCGAGGATCTCCACCGCCTGGGCCTCCTCGGAGGCCCCGGCCTCGAGCACGAGCTGGCCGGCGCTGAACGCGAGGCGTACCGGGGTGTTGCGCTCGGCGACGAGCGCGACCCGCTTCACCGCCTCGGCGAACGAGCTGGCGACCAGTTCCGCGGTGGCGCTGAACTCACCCGGCAGCAGCGAGGCGTACTTGGGGTACTCACCGGACAGCAGCCTGGTGGTGGTCTGACGCCCGGCCCCGGCGAAGCCGATGAGGCTGTCGCCACCGAGCGAGATGGACACCTCGGCGCCGGAGGTGAGAGCGCGTGCCGTGTCGCCGAGCACCCGGGCGGGGACCAGGACGGCGGTGGACAGGTCCGGCCGGGCCGGATTCCACCGCAGCTCGCGGACGGCGAGCCGGTACCTGTCGGTGGCGACCAGGGTAAGCGTGTCGCCCTGGATCTCGATCCTGATGCCGGTCAGCGCGGGGAGGGTGTCATCGCGGCCCGCGGCGATCGCCACCTGGCCGATGGCGGTGGCCAGCGCGTCGCTGCCCACCGACCCCGCCAGCGGCGGCATCTCGGGCAGCGTCGGATATTCCTCTTCGGGAAGCAAGACGAGGGTGAAGGTCGCGCTGCCGCATTTGAGGGTGGCGCGGGTGCCGTCAGTGGTCAGGTCGACGGGCCGGGCGGGCAGCGACCTGACGATCTCGGCCAGCAGGCGGCCCGATACCAGGACCGTGCCCTCCTCGTCGGTGACGACCGGCACCGTGGCCTGGGCGGAGACCTCGTAGTCGAAGGTGGAGAGCGTGAGCTCACTCCCCGCGTGCAGGCGCATCCCGGCGAGCACCGGGGCAGTCGGGCGAGCCGGCAAGGCGCGTGCGGTCCAGGCCACGGCCTCCGCCAGTTGGTCGCGCTCAACTTGGAGCTTCACGGAACTGCCTCCTCGTGCTCGCTAGGCCGGCCATGGAATAACGCTCTCGCGGCCTACTTGCTGTTGTGCTTTTCTCTTCAGAGAAAGAATCGTCGTAGTCATAGGTGCGGTGGATTCTGGGGAGAACCACGGTTTGCGCAGCTCAGCGGTTCTCATGGTACGCACAGGGGGTGTGTCTTCCAGGGGGATGCCGGTCGGCCCGCTGTGCGATCGGCGGACGGTGCACGCGCTTGCCACTGGTTGTCCCCCGGTTATCCGAATGTCTTCCACAATGTTGTCCACAAACTGTGCGCATTTGCGTGCGACCGCGGTGCTGGCCTCCGGGGGGACGAACCCGTAAAGCCCCCTGGAACCCCCCGCAGGTCAGCCGGTGCGCGCCTGCTGCTTGATGCGGTTGGTCAGCTCGGTGACCTGGGTGTAGATCGACCTGCGTTCGGCCATCAGGGAGCGGATCTTCCTGTCGGCGTTGATGACGGTGGTGTGGTCGCGGCCGCCGAACTGCTGGCCGATCTTCGGCAGCGACAGGTCGGTGAGCTCGCGGCACAGGTACATGGCAATGTGCCGGGCGGTGACGAGCACCCGCGACCGGGACGTCCCGCAGAGATCCTCGATCGACAGGCCGAAGTAGGAAGCGGTCTGGCCCATGATCGTCGCGATCGTGATCTGCGGGCCCTGGGCTTCGGGAATGAGGTCCTTGAGCACGATCTCGGCCAGCTGGAGATCGACCGACTGGCGGTTGAGGCTGGCGAACGCGGTCACCCGGATCAGCGCGCCCTCAAGCTCCCTGATGTTGGTGGAGATCCGGCTCGCGATGTACTCCAGCACCTCCGGCGGCGCGTTGAGGCCCTCCTGGATGGCCTTGCGGCGCAGGATGGCGATGCGGGTCTCGAGCTCGGGCGGCTGCACGTCGGTGAGCAGGCCCCACTCGAACCGGCTGCGAAGCCTGTCCTCCAGGGTGACCAGGCGCTTGGGGGCGCGGTCGCTGGAGATGACGATCTGCTTGCTCGCGTTGTGCAAGGTGTTGAAGGTGTGGAAGAACTCCTCCTGCGTGCCTTCCTTGTTCTCCAGGAACTGGATGTCGTCGACCAGGAGCACGTCCACGTCGCGGTACCGCCGCCGGAAGCCGTCCTGCTTGCCGTCCCTGATCATGTTGATGAAGTCGTTGGTGAACTCCTCGGAGCTGACGTACCTGACCTTGAGGCCCGAGTACAGGGTCTGGGCGTAGTGCCCGATCGCGTGCAGCAGGTGCGTCTTGCCTAGGCCCGAGTCGCCGTAGACGAACAGCGGGTTGTACGCCTTGGCGGGGGCCTCGGCGACGGCGACCGCGGCCGCGTGCGCGAACCTGTTGCTCGACCCGATCACGAAGGTCTCGAAGGTGTACTTGGAATTGAGCCGGGTGCCGCCCAAGCGCGGACCCGAGCCCATGGGACCCGTCGACCCGGGCACGGATCCGTGGCGGCCCGGATCGATGTGGCCGGGCTCGTGCAGCGCGGGGGGTCCCAGGGGGGTCGTCCCCCCGGAAGCCAGCAGCGCGGTGTCGTGAGCCCCCTGAGGGTGGGACGGGTGCCGCGAGTCGTGGCCCGCATCGGGAACCACACCCTGCGGGCCCGACAGTCCCTGGGCCCGCGGCACGGAAGGCTCGGCGGCCAACTCCTCCGCCGTCGGCACCGGCGGCGTGGCGGTCAGCGGCGCCGGGTCAACGGTGACGGCGAGCTGGATGTCCCGGCCCAGCTGCTGGGAAAGCGCCTGCGTGACCAGCGGGCGCAGCCTGGTTTCCAGCTGCTCCTTGACGAACTCGTTCGGAGTGGCGATCAGGGCCGTGTTCTCCACCAGCCCGAGTGGGCGGGTGAGCTTGAGCCAGGCCCGCTGGTGCGGCTGGATCTGCAGGTCGGCCAGTCCGTCGAGGGATCGTGCCCAGACTTCCGCCAGGTCTGAATTTGCCACCTGTGCGCTCCCCTCGCATCCCCATGCCGCGAGCTAGAGCTCACGATCCACAAAACTATCCACATGTTGTGCACGTGGCATCCCGGCTGCACGCGGTGATCGCGGCGGCTCGGGGAGACTAGCTTTCCACAGCCTAAGCCGCGGCAGCGGGGCACGCCTGGCAAACGGCGGTCTTCCAGATGGTAGCCTGAGATGAATCCGCGGACCGCACGCCCGTCGATGGCGCGTGCCCTTAACGAAGACCTTTACCTGGAGCCCCAGTGAGCAAGCGTACGTTCCAGCCGAACAATCGGCGCCGCGCGAGGACGCATGGTTTCCGGCTGCGCATGCGGACCCGGGCCGGGCGCGCTGTCCTCGCGGCCCGCAGGCACAAGGGCCGCGACCGGCTGAGTGCCTGATCCTGCCGTCCCGGTCCCGGATGCGCCGCGGCGCGGAGTTCACGCTGACGGTGCGCAACGGGTCTCGCGCGGGTCGGCCGACCGTCGTGGGTCACCTGCTCGTCCGGGCGGACGGGATCGGTGACGGTGAAGCGGCCAGGGTAGGATTCGTAGTCAGCCGGGCGGTCGGCTCGGCGGTGACCAGAAACCGCGTCAAGCGGCGGCTTCGCGAGCTTGTGCGCGGGTACCTTCAGTCGCTTCCTGGCGGTAGCCTTCTTGTGGTGCGCGCAAACGCTGCGGCCGCGCACGCAAGCCAGGCGGATCTCGCCGCAGATCTGGATCTGGTGATACGCAGGTTGCTGCAGCGGCAGGTTGGGGCGCACGTCGGTAATGCCAGACAGAAACACAGATAAGGGAACATCCCGCACCGCCACGAGGCCGGCGCGGCTGCTCATGTTCCCTATCGTCGGCTACCGGCGGTTCGTGAGCCCGTTCCTGGGGCCGCGCTGCAGGTTCGCGCCCTCATGCAGCGAGTACGCGCTCACCGCGCTGGCCGAGCACGGCGCGCTACGCGGGCTCTGGCTCGCCGTGGCCCGCATCGCCCGGTGCCATCCGTTCCACCCCGGCGGTTACGATCCGGTGCCGACCCGTAGACCCGCCAAGCCAGCGAGGAGCTGACCGGTGAGCATACTCAATCCGCTGGCCGACCTGGTGGCATGGGTGATCATGCACATCCACGCCGGGCTGGGCGCACTGTTCGGCCCGAACACTGGCCTGGCCTGGGGGCTCTCCATCGCCGGCCTGGTGATCATCATCCGGTTGCTGCTCGTCCCGCTGTTCGTCAAGCAGGTGAACGCGCAGCGGAAGATGGCCCAGCACGCCCCGCAGATCGCCGAACTGCGCAAGAAGTACAAGAACGACAAGCAGCGTCTCAACGAAGAGACGATGAAGTTCTACAAGGAGAACGGGGTCAACCCGCTGGCCGGCTGCTTGCCGATGATCCCGCAGATGATCGTGTTCTTCTCGCTGTTCTACGTGCTGCGCGCCATCGCCGACTGGCATCCGGGCGTCAAGCCGGCGTACGGGCTGACGGTGCCGGTGATGGAGAGCGCGCAGAAGGCGACGATCTTGGGCGTGCACCTGGGCGACAGGCTGCTGTTCTCGCACCAGGCGGTGCCGCTGCACGTGGCCATCGTGATCGTGCTGACCGTCATAGTCAGCGCGTCGACCACGTTCATGACCGTCCGGCAGAGCTCCAAGCGCGGCCTGATGCAGACCAACGTGGACCCGGACAACCCGCTGGCCGCGTCGCAGAAGTACATGATGTACATCGTCCCGTTCTTCTCGCTGACGGGCCTGTACTGGCAGTACGGGCTGGTGCTGTACTGGGTGACCACGAACCTGTGGACGCTCGGCCAGCAGTACTTCATGTTCCGCAACTGGACCGTCGAGCCGACCCAGGCGGCGGGCGCGACGGCCGCCGCGGGCGGCAGCCCGGTGCGGGCCACGCAGAGCTCGCTGCGGCCCACGTCCGGCGCGAGGGCCGGGACCGCGAAGGCCGGCACCGCGAAGACCGCGACCGGCACCGCCAAGACCTCGACCGGGACCACGAGGACCGGGAGCGGGACCACGAGGACCGGGAGCGGACCGGCGAAGACGGCATCCGGCGAAACCAAGACCGACTTCGACCCGAGGACCCCGAAGACCGCGACCGGCAGCGCCCGGACCGGGTCGGGCAACGGGCGCCCGGGGGCGGCCGCGCCGCGACCCAAGGCCGCGTCCGGCAGCACGAGTACCGGATCGGGTACCGCGCGAACCGGCAGCGCGCGCGGCGACGCGGCCGCCGCCGCCGCGAACGGGCAGAATGGTGCCGCCAGGCGCGGGCTGCTGCGGCTGGGCAGGCAGAAACCAGAACCCGAGCCCGAGCCGGAGGTACCCGCCGCCAAGGTGGTACGGCAGCAGCCGGTACGGCAGGCCAAAAGCAAGCGGTCGGGCAAGCGGTGACCGGCGCGCACACTACGGTGGGAGGTCCGGTCATGAGCCAGCAGGACGTGGAGGTTACCGACGCCGAGGATGTCCTCGACGAGGTCGAGGCGACCCCGCAGCTCAGCGACCTCGAGCTCGAGGGCGATATCGCCGCGGACTACGTCGAGGGCCTGCTTGACATCGCGGACCTGGACGGCGACATCGACATGGACGTCGAGGGCGACCGGGCCATCGTGTCGGTGGTCGGGGCGACCCTGGACGAGCTGGTCGGCGACGACGGCGAAGTCCTCGAGGCACTGCAGGAGCTGACCCGGCTGGCGGTGCACCGGCAGACCGGCCTGCGGGCCCGGCTGATGCTCGACATCGGAGGCTACCGGGAGCGGCGGCGCGAGGAACTGGCCGACTACGGGCGCACGGTGGCTGAGGAGGTCGCACGGACCGGCGAGGCGAAGGCGCTGCAGGCCATGTCGCCGTTCGAGCGGAAGATCATCCACGATGCGGTGGCCGCCGCGGGCCAGCGGAGCGAGTCCGAGGGCGAGGAGCCCAACCGGCGAGTGGTGGTCTTCCCCGCGGGGTAGTGCCCGTGATCGCCGATGTATCCGGCTCGGGTCCGGCGGCTGGCAGCATCATTGGAGTTGCGCCTGCGCCGGATGGTGCGGCTATCGTGTTCGGTCCGGCACTTTCCGTAGCGACGCGGTACGCGGACATCCTGGCTACGCGAGGGGTGGAGCAGGGCATGATCGGCCCGCGCGAGGTGCCCAGGCTGTGGGACCGGCACCTGCTCAACTGCGCGGTCGTGGCCGAGCTCGTCACCGGGCGGTCCGGAACGCTGGTGGACATCGGCTCCGGTGCCGGGCTGCCCGGCCTGGTGCTGGCCATGGTGCTGCCGGAGACGGCGGTCACCCTGCTCGAGCCCATGGAACGGCGGTGCCGTTTCCTGGCCGGGTGCGTGACCGAGCTTGGGCTCGAGAACGTGACCGTGCTGCGGGCGCGCGCCGAGGAGGCAGCACTCCGGGCGGACGTCGCGACGGCACGGGCCGTGGCCCCGCTGCCCAGGCTCGCCGAGCTTGCCGTCGGCGTGGTACGCCCGGGAGGGATGGTTCTGGCGATCAAGGGGCGCACTGCCGCGCAGGAGCTTAAGGACGCCCGGCCGGTGCTGCGCCGAATTGGCGCGCGCAGCGCCGAGGTTGTGCGGGCGGGGCAAGGTAAGGTCGTTCCTGCGACTACCGTCGTGCGGTTCTTCGCTAGATGAGGCAGGGCATAGGTGGCGCTCAGCTATTACCAGCACGGCCCTGCGGGGGGTTCCGGGGGGTCCCCCCCGGGAAACGAGGGGGGTCTGGGGGGATGGGTCCCCCCAGAAAGCAAGGGGGGTCTGGGGGGATGGGTCCCCCCAGGAAAAGAAGCCAGCAGAGCGGGGTTGGGCTGGCCGGGCGGGCCGCTGGCGGGAGGGCCGGCCGGCGTGGCGCTGGCCGATGCGCCCGCCGGGCTCGGGGGTCTGGGCTGGCCCGGCACGGACTGGGACTCAAGCGCAGACCGAGGATCGAGAGGCGTCCAGGTGAACGGTGAAGGGTCTGGGATCGGGACCGCGGAGAGCACCGGGGAGAGCAGCCGCCGCACGGCTCCGCCGGGTGTGCCGGTTCCACGTGGAACGGCGCCGGTCGTCGTCCCCGAGGTGCCGCGTAGCCAGGTGGACACGCCGATAGGACGAGCGGCTGAGGCCGCGATCGGCGTGCGGGGCCTGGCCGACCGTCAGCCGTGGCCGCGGCCGCCCCGCTGCCGGATCATGACGATCGCCAACCAGAAGGGCGGGGTCGGCAAGACGACCACCGCGGTGAACCTGGCCGCCAGCTTGGCCCAGCACGGTTCCCGTGTCCTGGTGATAGACCTTGACCCGCAGGGAAACGCATCGACCGCGCTCGACATGGAGCACCGCTCGGGTATCTCCTCCGTCTACGACGTGCTCGTCGACGAGCGCCCGCTGGCTGACATCGTGCGCCCGGCCGAGGAGATGCCGGGCCTGTACTGCGCCCCGGCCACGATAGACCTCGCGGGCGCGGAGATCGAACTGGTGCCGATGGTGGCCAGGGAGTTGCGGCTGGCCAAGGCGCTGCGGGCGTTCGACGTATCGCAGTTCGACTACATCTTCGTGGACTGCCCGCCCTCGCTCGGGCTGCTGACCGTGAACGCCCTGGTCGCGGCGGAAGAGGTGCTGCTTCCCATCCAGTGCGAGTACTACGCGCTCGAGGGCGTCCAGCAGCTGCTCAATACCGCCGAGCTGGTACGGGTCAACTTCAACCCGGGACTGCATGTCTCCACCGTCCTGCTGACCATGTACGACGGCCGCACCCGGCTCGCGGCCGACGTGGCCGAGGACGTGCGAGCCCACTTCGGCGGGTCGGTCCTGCGCACCATCATCCCGAGAAGCGTCCGGGTGTCGGAGGCGCCGAGCAGGGGCCAATCGGTGATCACCTATGATCCGGGGTCGAGCGGTGCGATCGCCTACACCGAGGCGGCGAAGGAACTCGCGATGCAGTCGGCCGGAACCCGGCAGCTCGGCTAGATGCAGCACGGTTACACCTGGGAGAGGCAGTGGCACAGCAGAGGCGTGGTCTAGGCAGAGGGCTCGGCGCGCTGATCCCGGACTCCCCGCTGCTGGCCGACCATGCCGCCACCCGCGGTCCGGTCGCCACCGCGGCCGCCGGTCAGGCGCCGACCGCAGAAGCCGGCGCACCCGGGTCGCTCGGCGAGGTCGCCGGTGCCCGCTACGAGGAACTCGCGATCACCGCGATCACGCCGAACCGGCGGCAGCCGCGGCACAGCTTCGACGAGGACGCGCTCGACGAACTGGCCGAGTCCATCAGGCAGGTCGGCCTGCTGCAGCCCGTGGTCGTCCGGGCGGCCGGGTCCGGCCGGTACGAGCTCGTCATGGGCGAGCGCAGGTGGCGCGCTGCGCAGCGGGCCGGCCTGACCGAGATCGGCGCCATCGTCAAGCAGACGCACGATGACGAAATGCTCAGGGACGCGCTGATCGAGAACCTGCACCGCCAGCAGCTCGACCCGCTCGAAGAGGCCGCGGCCTTCCAGCAGCTCCTCGATGATTTCGGCGCCACCCACGAGGAACTCGCGCGCAAGATCGGCCGCTCCCGCCCGCACATCAGCAACACCTTGCGGCTGCTGAACCTGCCGCCGGCCGTGCAGAAGCGGGTGGCGGCGGGCGTGCTCAGCGCCGGCCACGCCCGGGCCCTGCTCGGCGTGGAGGATCCCGAGGCGCAGGAGCGCCTGGCGGGCCGGATTGTCGCCGAGGGCCTGTCGGTCCGTGCCGTCGAGGAGATCGTCTCGGTCGGCTCCGACGAGTTGCCGCCGCGCCGTGCGGCGCGTACGGCGGCCCGGCAGCCCAGTGCCCCAGGCCTGCGCCGCCTGGCCGACCGCCTTTCCGATTTGTTCGAGACCCGGGTCAAGGTAGAACTGGGGCGGCGCAAGGGGAAGATCGTGGTCGAGTTCGCGTCGCCCGAGGACCTGGAGCGGATCGTGAAGGCGATAAGTCCCGACCTGTCCGGGGCGGATGTTTCACGGGAAACATCGGGTTAGCCACCGGCGACGGAGCGGATGTTGTCCGCGAAGGCGTCGACGTCAGCCTCCGAGGTGTCAAAGGCGGTCATCCAGCGGACGACGCAGCCGGGTTCATCCCAGACGTGGAAGGTCCACTCGCGCTGCAGGACGGCGATGTGCCGCGGATGCAGCCGGGCGAAGACCGCGTTGGCCTGGACCGGGTAGACGATCTCGACGCCATCCACCTCGCGCACGCCGTCGGCGAGCCTGCGGGCCATGGCGTTGGCGTGGAGCGCATTGGCCCGCCAGAGGCCGTCGTGCAGGAGCGCGCCGAACTGGGCGGCCACGAAACGCATCTTCGACGTCAGCTGCGTCTGCTGCTTGCGGAGGTAGGGTACGCCGGCGGCCAGGTCCGCGCGCATCACGATGAGCGCCTCGGCGCCCATGGCGCCGTTCTTGGTGCCGCCGAAGCTGAGCGCGTCCGCGTACTCGGCCAGCTCGGCCAGCGGGCAGTCCAGGTAGGCCGCCGCGTTGGCCAGGCGGGCTCCGTCCAGGAACACCCGCAGGTCGCTGGCCCGGCAGAAGTCGGCTATCTTGCCCAGCTCGGCGAGCGTGTAGCAGGTGCCGAGCTCGGTCGACTGGGTGATGGCGACCACGCCCGGCTGGGCGCGGTGGTCGTCGCCGCGGCCGGACAGCCGCTCGGCGATCAGCTCCGGGGTCAGCTTGCCGTCGGCCGCCGGCACGGTGAGGAGCTTGGTGCCGACCAGGCGCTCGGCCGAGCCGCACTCGTCGGTGTTGATGTGAGCCGACTCCGCGCAGATGACGGCCTCGTGCCGGCGCAGCAGCACGCTCAGGCCGAGGATGTTGGCGCCGCTGCCGTTCAGGGCGAGGAAGGCGCCGCCGTCGGCGCGGAACGCCTCGCGCAGTTCGGCCGTCACGTCCGCGGTTCGCTCGTCGGCGCCGTAAGGGACGGCATCGCCGGAGTTGGCGTCCACGATCGCGCGGAGCACCGCCGGATGCATGCCCGCGTGGTTGTCGCTGCCGAAGCTCTTGCGTCCTGTCATGGATACGAGCCTAGGGGACGGCCGTGTCCGGCCCGGAGCCCCTCGGCCCGAGCGGCTGGAGCGTCGGTCAGGTAAGCGCCCCGGCCTTACGCGCCGCGCGCGGCCGCGATCTCGAGCAGGCGGACGCAGGTGGTCCCGAACGAGTGATCAGACGCCTCGAGCGCCATCGGCAGCGTGCTGGTCTCCGTCATCCCCGGCGAGACGTTGACCTCGAGGAAGTACGCCGTGCCCTCCTCGTCCACGATCAGGTCGGTCCGGGACAGGTCGCGCAGCCCGAGCACCGTATGCGCGGTGATCGCGATCCGCGCGACGTCGGCCGCGACGACGCCGGGCAGCCTGGCCGGGACGTAGAACTCGGTCTTGCCCGGGGTGTACCTGGCCGCGTAGTCGTACCCGCCGGCACCCGGGATGATCTCCACCGCGGGCAGCGCCTGCGGGCCGTGGCCGAGGTCGATCACGCCGACGGCGACCTCGGTGCCCGGGATGAACCGCTCGATCAGCGCGATGTCGCCGTAGGCGAAACAGCTCAGCAGCGCGGCCGGCAACTCGGCCGCGGTCCTTACCTGTCCCGCGCCGAGCGCGGAGCCGCCGCGAGAGGGCTTGATGTACAGCGGGAGCCCGAGCCTGGCCACGATGAGATCGATCACCGCGGCCGCGCCGAGATCGTGAAAGATCTCCCGCGGCAACGTCACGGACGCGGGCGTGATCAGCCCGGCCGTCGCCGCCAGGGCCTTGGCCGTCGGCTTGTCGAACGCCATCTGGCACGCGCTGGCGACCGAGCCCACGTACGGCGCGCCGATCAGCCCCAGGACCTCCCTGATCGCGCCGTCCTCCCCGGATGCACCGTGAATGACGGGGAACACCGCGCTGGGCGGATCGGCCCGCAACTGGGTCAGGAGTTCGGAGTCGGCGTCGGCCACCACGGCGTCGATGCCGGCCTCGGCCAGCGCGTCGCGGACCCGGTGGCCGGAGTGCAGGGACACCTCCCGCTCCGGAGACAGGCCTCCGGCCAGGATCACTATCCGATCAAGGTTGTACATGATTTCGATTAGCCTCGCTTTAACTGGCCTTACTTGAGCAGGTGCTACCGGACGCCAGCGGCCGGGCCGAAGTCGTCTCGCAGCTGGATCTCGGTCTCGATGACCGAGGCGAGACGGCGGATTCCCTCGCCGATCCGGTCCGGGCTGGGGAACGAGTAGCACAGGCGCGCGTACTGGCCGCCGGAGCCGTCGGCGTAAAAGCCGGTTCCCGGCACGTAGGCCACCCGCGACGCGATCGCCCGCGGCAGCATGGCCTTGGCGTCGACGCCGTCGGGGAGCCGCAGCCACACGTAGAATCCGCCGGCCGGCCTGGTCCAGCGGCAACCCGGCGGCATCATCCTCGACAGGGCGCTCAGGGTGGCGTCCCTTCGCTCGCGGTAGAGCTCGCGGAAAGTCTTGATCTGCTCGCGCCACGGCTGCGTGGTCAGGTACTCGCACACGGTCAGCTGCGAGAAGCTGGAGTGGCACAGCACCGCCGACTCGGCGGCCAGGATGAGCTTGTCCTTGATGGCCGGGGGCGCAACCGCCCAGCCGACCCGGACGCCCGCCGCGAAGGTCTTGGAGAACGTGCCGAGGTAGACGACTCCCTCGCCGTCGTCCGCCCGCAGCGCCCGCATCGGCTCGCCGTCGAACCCGAGCAGCCCGTACGGGTTGTCCTCGACGACCAGCAGGCCCGCGCGGCGGCAGATGTCGAGGATCCGCGGCCGCCGTCCGGCGGCCAGGGTCACCCCGGCGGGGTTGTGGAAGTTCGGCACGGTGTAGAGGAACTTGGCCTGCCGCCCGGTCGCGGCGGTGCGCCGGATGGCCTCCTCGAGCGCCTCGGGGATCAGGCCGTCGTCGTCCATGGCGACATGCACCACGTCGGCCTGGTAGGCGGCGAAGGCGCCCAGGGCCCCCACGTACGAGGGCGCCTCGACGAGCACCACGTCACCCGGGTCGATGAAGATCCTGGCCAGCAGGTCGAGCGCCTGCTGGGAGCCGACGGTGACGACGATCTCGTCCGGGTGCGCGTGTACGTCCTCCAGCGCCATGACATCGCAGATCCGCTCCCGCAGCCCGGCATCGCCCTGGGCGGTGCAGTACTGCAGCGCGCGGTCGCCGTGGTTCGCCACGAGCTGACCGATCATGTGGCCCACGACGTCGAGGGGAAGCGCGGCCACGTACGGCGAACCGCCGGCCAGGGATACGATCTCCGGCCGGGCGGCGACGGCGAACAGAGCCCGGATCTCCGACGCGACCATGCCCACGGCACGCTCGGCGTACTGACCCACGTAGGGGTCAACTCGCTGTCGTTGCGATGCGGGCTGCTCTTCGGCGGTCACGGGCTCTCCTGAAGTCCTCGGCTCTGCTTTCCCGGCGGCACGACCCTGATGTGTTGCCCCGAGTATCATGCCAGGATAAGGGGTACCTCCTGGGAACGCTGAGGGATTCCGCCGGGGGAACAGTCTGCCGGGGAACAGGATGTCGCGCCGTATCGTCAACATTACGCTGGACAATCTCGGCGATTTGCCGCCGAAGTGCCGCAAGTGCGTTTTCTGGGAACTCGGCCCGGTCAGCCGGGCACGGGCCGAGGAAAGCGGCGACCCCGAACTCGAGAAAGAGTCGTGGGTATCTTCCGTGCTGCTCGAATGGGGAAGTTGCGGAAAGATCGCGTACGTCGACGGCGTCCCCGCCGGGTACATGCTCTTCGCGCCCCCGCAGTACGCGCCCCGCTCGCTCGCCTTTCCCACCAGCCCGGTGAGCGCCGACGCGGTGCTGCTCATGACCGCGCACCTGCTCAGCGAGTTCGCCGGCGGGGGGATCGGCCGGATGCTCGTGCAGGCGATGGCCAAGGACCTGACCCGGCGCGGGGTGAAGGCGATCGAGGCCTTCGGAGACCGGCGCTGGGAATCCCCGGCCTGCATGCTGCCGGTGGATTACCTGCTCGCCGTGGGGTTCAAGACCATCCGCCCGCATCATCACTATCCGCGGCTGCGGATGGAACTGCGTACCGTGCTGACCTGGCGGGAGGACGTGGAGGTCGCGCTCGAGCGGCTGCTCGGCTCGATGACCCCGGCGGCCCCTCAGGGTGCCCTGCGGCCGGTGTGACCGCAGGCGCGTGACGCTCGCACCCGAAGGGGCCGCACACGACGGGTCAGATGAAGTCGGCCAGCTCCCTGAGCAGGGCTGACTTGGGCTTGGCCCCGACGATCTGCTTGACGACCTCGCCGCCGGAGAAGACGTTCATGGTCGGGATGGCCATGATCCCGTACCGCTGCGAGACAGCGGGGTTCTCGTCGATGTTGAGCTTGACCACATCGATCTTGTCCGCGTACTCGGTCGCGATTTCCTCGAGGACCGGAGCGACCATGCGGCACGGGCCGCACCATTCGGCCCAGTAATCGACGATGACCGGCTTGTCGCTCTTCAGGACCTCCGCCTCGAAGGTCTGGTCCGTCACGACCTTGGTCGCGCCCACTTGCGATCACATCCCTTGACTTGCTGTGAATTATTCGTGCCGTGCACTGAGCCGCAGTCCAATGCCTTATTCAGCGTGCTCCCTGCTGGCCTCCGGGGGGACGAACCCCAAAGCCCCCCTGGAACCCCCCGCGGTGCTGGCCAGCCAGCGCTCGGCGTCCAGGGAGGCCGCGCAGCCTGTGCCGGCCGCGGTCACGGCCTGCCGGTACGTGCGGTCCACCACGTCACCGCAGGCGAAGACGCCCTCGATGGCGGTGCGCGTGGACGGCTGGTCGACCAGCAGGTAGCCGTCCGGGTCGGTGGCCAGCTGCCCGGTGAACAGGTCGGAGCGCGGATCGTGCCCGATGGCGACGAACACGCCGGTCACCCCCAGCACGTGTTCCGTGCCGTCCTTGGTGTTCTTGATCCGCAGGCCCGATACCTTCTCGGTGCCGAGGATCTCGGCCACCTCGCTGTTCCACAGGAACCTGATCCTCGGGTTGGCCAGCGCGCGGTCCTGCATGATCTTCGAGGCCCGGAGCGCGTCCCTGCGGTGGATCACCGTGACCGACTTGCCGAACCTGGTCAGGAACAAGGCCTCTTCCATGGCCGAGTCACCGCCGCCGATGACCGCGATGTCGTGACCGCGGAAGAAGAACCCGTCGCACGTGGCACACCAGGAGACGCCGTGTCCGCCGAGCTTCTTCTCGCCGGGCACGCCGAGCTCCTTGTACCTGGAGCCGGTGGCGATGATGACGGCCTTGGCGAGGTAGGTCTCGCTGTCGGTCCTGATCACCTTGGGGGTCGCGGCCAGGTCAACCTCGGTCACGTCGTCGGGCAGGAGCTCGGCGCCGAACCGCTCGGCCTGCTTGCGCATCGAGTCCATCAGCTCCGGACCCATGATGGCGTCGGGGAACCCGGGAAAGTTCTCCACGTCGGTGGTCTGCATGAGCGCGCCGCCCGCGGTGACCGATCCTTCGAACACCAGGGGCCTGAGCTCTGCGCGAGCCGCGTACAGCGCCGCCGTATAACCAGCCGGGCCAGATCCGATGATGATCACGTCCCGGACTTCGGTCACCTCTGCCAACCCTTATCAACCCCTCATCTGACTGGCCTTCCAGTGAACCGATACTAGGGCGCGAAGATTCCCTAGGGGAGCGCGGTCTGCGCGAGCACGTCACTGCTGGTGTCTGAGCAGCTGAGGCCGGTGATCCAGGCCGTGTGGCCGCTGGAGGCGATGATGACGATGGCCTGCTGCCCCTGGAAACGGGCCCGCTCCACCAGCTTCGGGGTCCCGGGGCTGGCTTGGGTCACCCGGCTCACGCACGCGTCGATCTGCGCGGTGGGGGCCGTACCGGTGACCGCCGCCGCCTGCCGTTCGGCCTCGTCGAGCTGCTGGACGAGGGTGGAGCGCAGGTAGTTGGTGCGGCTGCTGATCACCGTGAAACCCGGGGAACTCGCTGACGGCCTTTCCAGCGGGTTCGCATTGTTGGCCGCCTTGCTGGCCGGGACGTTGCCCCTCGGCGCGGACAGCCCCGAGGAGGCCGCCGAGGCTGCGGGCTCGGCCGCGGACGATGCGGCACTGGAGTTCGTCGGCCCGCTGAGGTGGGTGAGGCTGTACCCGACCGCCGCCACCGCGACGACGGCGGCGGCCGGGGCGAGCACGCGCAGGGTGACGAAGCGGAAACGATCGCGCCTGGACCGCCGTGGATCCCTGGCCCGATGACGCGGGGCACGCACGCCGCTCCGTTCGGAATCATGTCTTTTAGCCGCCTCGGCCGCGAGCACCGTATCGAGCCGCTGAGCCACGCTGTCGGGCATGGCCGGGGCCGGAGCCGAGGCGAGCAGGACGGAAACCTCGGCCAGCTGGCCGCTGAGCGCGGCACAGCGCTCACACTCGGCCAGGTGCGCGCCGATCTTCGCGCCCCGGCGCCCGGAGATCAGCCCCGCGCGGTACTCCGCCAGGACACTTGTGTCCGGGTGGCTCATGCGTCTCCTCCCTGCGCAGGTGAGACGCTCCCGGACGCGGATCGGTTCCCACCCTTGAACTCGGTATCGGTTCGCAGGTGCGCCACGTAGGGGAGCAGCCGGGCGCGGGCCCGGGCGCAGCGGCTCTTGATCGTGCCGGTCGAGGTGTTCAAGATGGCGGCGGCGTCGTTGACGGAATAGCCCAGCATGTCGACGATCACCAGGGCAGCCCGCTGCGGCGGCGGCAGGATCCGCAGCGCGGCGTCGATGTCCAGCCGGATGTCGGTGGCCCGCGCGGGGTCGGAGCCCTGCGCCACCAGCGCCTCGAACGCCTGCTCATCGGCGGCGGACACGGCCGGGCGCACGGCTTTGCGGCGCAGCCGGTCGAGTGAGGCGTTCACCACGATGCGGTGCAGCCAGGTGGTGACGGCGGAATCGCCGCGGAAGTCGGCGGCCCGGCGGAACGCGGACACCATCGCGTCCTGCAGCGCGTCGGCGGCCTCGTCGGGATCGCATACGGTGCGCAGCGCCACCGCCCACAGCCGGTCACGGTGCCTGCGGAACAGCTCGCCGAATGCCTCGCTGTCTCCTGCCACATGCCGGCGGAGGAGTTCGGCGTCAGAGGGCCGCTCCCCGTCGGTGCCCGGCATGACGCATCAGCCCGACTGGCTCGCGGCGGAGCCGTGGACCACGACGTTGTAGATCTGCGCCTCGTACCGGCCGGAGGATCCGGCCAGGGGCGGCAGATAGGTGATCCAGATCAGCACGTAGCGGCCGCTTGTCCTGCTGGTCACGTTGAACGTCGTGCTCCCGGACGCGTTGGTACTGCTCTGCACGGGCGTGAACGTGCTCAGCGAGGACGGCACCGGGTCGTTGTTGTTGCCGATCTCGATCTGCGCGTGAGCGCAGCACGTGCTGCCGAACTGCACCACGACCTGGCTCAGCCGGACCTGCTCGCCCATGTCGAGGATGAGCCCGGTGCCCTTCTTCAGGTTCCCGAAGGCGGGATACGTGTCGTAGTACGAGGTGTGCCAGAACGTGGTCGGGTCGTTGTCGATGGCGTACCTGGCCTGGCCGCCGTCTTCGTCCCCGCCGTCGTTGCCGTAAACGTCGAAGCTGTTCGCGCCGACCGGCCTGAGCACCACGGAGCCCCTCGCGGCCGAGGCCGTTGACGACGAGGTCGGACTCTGGCTGGGCGGCGTGGCGCCGGAGTGGTGGCCGCGGTTGGCCAGCGCCCAGCCGGTCACGCCGGCCGCCGCCAGCACGAGCACGATCACCGCGCTGATGACGATCGCGGCCGACGGGGGACGCCTCCCGGCTGGCCGGCGCGAGGAGCCCTCGCGCTGGTTCCACGGGGCCGGGTCGCCTACCGGGTGCGGGCTGGTCGGCGGCGGCACCCGGCTGATGGGTGCGGTGGCCGCGGCCGGGACCGGCAGCGGGTCGGGCGTGGCCACGCTGGCCAGGGCGTCGGCGAACATCGCCGGGGTGCTGAGCGCCGGTCCGTGGCGGCTGGGCCGCTGGAACAGCGCCTGGCAGGTCAGGGCGTCGATATTCGCCGGGACGGCCGCGGAAACCTGCCGCGGCGTGCACGGCGCCCCGTCGGCCTCGGGCGCGGGCGGCAGCACCGCCGCCGGCTCCGGCCCAGCGGACCCCGCGGGCCCCGGAGGCGCAGCGGCCCCCGCGGGCCCCGGAGGCGCGGCAGGGCCCGGAGGCGCATAAGGATGGCCCGGCCAGTAGCCGGTCAGCGCCGCATACAGCAGGCTGGCCAGGCCGCGGGTATCGGTGAGCTCGGCGTCGTCGCCGTCTTCCGCTGACGTTACGGCCGGGTCGGCCAGGGCGGCGTCGATGCCCAGCCCGGTGATCTTCACGCCGCTGCCGCGCGTCCAGTGCAGGCAGGCCGGGCTGAGCCGCAGGTGCGCCAGGCCGGTGGCATGCGCGGCCGCCAGGGCGCGCGCCGCCTCGGACACCAGCGACACCGCGCGCGGAGAGTCCAGGGGCCCGTCGGCGAGCATGTCAAGCAGCGATTCGCCGACCACCCACTCCATGACCACGTAGGCCTGGTCGTCGGCCTCCTCCACGTCGAACACCTGGGAAAAACGCGGATCGCTCAGCCGGCTCGCGGCCCGGGCGGCGGTGATCGTCTCGGCCGTCCGGCCGAAGCCCGCCGCGAACGTGAGCACGGTAACGGAACGAGCGAGGGTCTCGTCAACGGCCTTCCAGTACGTCCAGCCGGTGCCAGCGCTCGTCTGGTCCACGAGGCGGTACCGCCCCGCCAGCTTGGTTCCTGGTTCCGACGTGTATGTGCTCATAGGTCGACACCCATGCTAATGCCGCCTGCTCTGCCCGCCGAACTTTGCCGCCACAGTCCTGGACAGGTAGCCGAACTCGGCGATCCGCAGGGCCCTCGCGCACAGCGCGTAGAGCAGGACCGCGCCGCCGCCGCCGACGACCGTGACCACGCAGCCGTAGGACGCGCTGGGGTCGTGCACGACGTGCTCGGCGCCGATCATGACGGCCACCGCGAAGACCAGGCCGGGCACGGTGGCCAGGTGCATCCGGGTCAGGCTGCGGGCGATGGCCCAGCCGTCCAGGCTGCCGACCCGCCGCAGCAGCAGCGGCCCAGCCGGCGATCGCCCCGGCCAGGTTGGCGATCCCGTACGCGACGGCCAGTCCGGCCACCACGTCCAGGCGCGGCAGCATGGACAGTGCGACGTAGTCGCCCGCGATGCTGACGCCCATGGTGAGCAGGCCGACGAAGGCGGCGGTCCGGCTGTCCTGGAACGAGTAGAAGACCCGCAGCTGCAGCTGGGTCAGCATGTACGGGACCAGGCCGAGGGAGAGCAGGCCGAACACCTCGCCGATGTACCTGGCGTGGTGGGGTCGACGCTGCCGTAGGAGAACAGGACCTCGGCGAGCGGGCCGCCGAGCACGGCCGAGATAGATGGCCGCGGGCACCACGAGCACCGAGGCCAGCCGGACCCCGATCGAGAAGTCGTCCCGGACCAGGGAGTAGCGGCGGGCGCTGGCGTGCCTCATCCTGCGCGCGCCGCGAGCACGCCGAGATAGATCGCGGCCGGCACCACCAGCACCGAGGCCAGCCGGACGCCGATCGAGAAGTCGTCCCGGACCAGCGAATACCGGCGGCGCTCGCGTGCTCGCTCATCCTGGGCAGCAGCGCCGTGATCACCGAGATGCCGACGATCGCGTACGGGAGCTGGAACAGCTGCCACGCGATGGAGTACGCCGAGTAGCCGTTCAGTCCGGCGGAGGCCGCGTTCGCGACGATCTGGACGATCAGGTTGCCGGCCCACTGGGAGACCACGTAGACCGACATCCAGCCGGCCATCCGGCCCATCTCGGACACCTCGCCCCGCCTGAACCCGAGCGTGGGCCGCCAGCGGAACCCGGCGCCGCGCAGCGACGGGAACAGCGCCACGGTCTGCGCGACGACGCCGAGCGTGGTGCCGATCCCGAGCAGCTGCACGCCGAACGTGGAGATGTTCTGCGGGGTCTTGCCCAGGCCGCACCGTCGCCACGTACAGGCCGCCGACGACGATCACGACCAGGTTGTTGATGACCGGCGTCCACATCGGCGCCGCGAACCGGCCGCGGGTGTTCAGGACCGCCCCGATCAGCGAGCTCATGCCGTAGAAGAAGATCTGCGGGATGAAGAAGTAGGCCCACACCACCATCACGTGGTGATGCTCCGGCGGCCGTGGATGGTGGGCGCGTACAGGTAGACCAGCGGGCCCGCCAGCAGCGTGGCCACCACGGTGACCACCAGCAGGGCCACCGCGCCCAGGGTGAACATCCGCTGCGCGTACGCCTCGCCGTGGTCCGGGTCGCGCCCGGCCGCCCGGACCAGCAGCGGCACCACCACGCTGGTGAAGATGCCGCCGAGCATGAGGTAGTAGACGGTGTTCGGCAGCGTGTTGGCGTTGTTGTACGCGTTGCCGAGGAAGGAGACGCCGACCGCGTAGGTCAGCACGAGGGTGCGCAGGAACCCGGTGCCCCTGGAGACCAGGGTGCCGACCGCCATGCCTGCCCCGGAGCGGATCAGGCTGGACCGCGGGCCCGCCCGCTGCCCGGGCCCTCTCGTCGCGCGGACGCCGGCCGGCGGCGCGCTGGGCCCCGGCCCGCGGGGCCCGTCCGGGCCGGGCGGAAGGTCCGGCGGCCGGTACCCGGGCTGCGGGTACCGGGGTCGCAGGTCCTCGGCGGGCCCGCGAGCGCCGCGCCAGGCGGCGGCGCGCCGGGCGGCCGCGAGCCGGGCTGACGGGGCACGCGGCGCCAGCCGGGCGGCGCGGACGTCGAGCCTGGCGCGCGGGGGCCCCCGGCTGGCCGGTCGGGGTGAACCGGGGGGTCCGCAGCGGCCGGGCGGGTGGAGCGGGCCAGCTCAGGGCCAGCGGCAGCGTGGTCTCGGCCGGGCTGGGGCCGCCCGGCATCGGGCCCTCGAGCGGCGGCAGCGGATCGGGGTCGGCGGGGTGCCGTCGGCGCCGCGGCTCGTCGGGCCCCGGCTCCGGCCTTGCGGATCATGACGGCCCGGTTCGGGCCGCCTCGGCTCTGGCCCGTCAGGATCGCGCCGGCCCGGCTCAGGCGTCGTCGGCCCGGCGTCGTGCCTCGGCCAGGTCATCCGGAGCCTCCATCGGGTGTCGCGCGCTGGTGCCAGTGCCGACGGTACCCGGTTGGCCAGCATCTTCGGCGGCCACATGGGACTCTGCGCGCAGCCAGCGCCGGATCCCCCGGTAGACCGAGGTGAGGATCATGACGCCGATCGCGGCGGCGATCAGGAACAAGATCGCCCGGCCGTACCTCGTCGACAGCACGGTCAGGGACTTCGCGTCGACGACTGGCAGCAGCGCCGTTCCGTCCGCGGTGGTCAGGCTGACCTGGATGACCGTCGATCCCTGCGGTGCCGAGCTGACCGGCAGCCGCACGGTCGGCGACAGACTGGGCTGCACCACGATCACGTTCTTGAAATGGCCGACGGTCAGCTGGGATGTCCGGTCCGGAGAGTTGACCACGCTGACGTTCACCTTGACCCGGATCGGCCTGGACATCCCGTTCAGGATCGACACCGGGATCTTCCCGGATGCGCCGCCCATCGTCACCTGGTCCGAGGCGATGATCTTGACCTTGCCCTCCTCGCCGCTCAGGTACGCCGACAGGCTGTGGGCCAGCATGGACCCCTGTGGCATCCCGCTGCCGCGCCAGGCGGACGACTCGGTCGCGGCCAGCGCCTCGCCGAGCGACTGCTGGTAGCCCTTGGAGGGCTGGTAGAGCATGGCCTGGTAGGCGCCCAGGTCGTTGCCGATCGCGTTGATCTTGTTCAGGTAGCCGGGGCTGAGCTCGGCGGGGCTCGGCTTGCTGGACGGCGGGGGCTGGCGCTTGATCGAGCGGGCGGTATCCGGGGCCCGGCCCAGGCCGCCCAGCGGCGTGGGCGTCAGCCACGGCGCGCGGACGGTCTCGGTGAGCAGCTGGCTGGCCAGCGCGGCCGACGGGCTCCAGCCGTCGGGCGGCGCGACCACGATCGAGCGTTCCGTGCCGGGGAGCTCGGCCGCGATCATCGCGGTCTCGGCGAGGAAGCGCTGGCCGACGGCGAACTGCGTGCTCGGCGGCAGGACGCCGGTGCCGGTGTTGCCGGCCCGGAGTACTCCGGTCAGGACGTGATCGGCGAGCAGGACGGTCATGGTGGTGCCGGCTCCCGTCTTGATCGACGTGACCGCGTCATCCTCGAAGACCGTGCTGTCCTGGGGCGGCAGCTCGCTGCTGTCCAGCACCACGGTGTCGATGTGCTCGGCGGCGGCGAGGTTGGTGAGCAGGCTGAGGTCGGCCGTCCCGCCCGCGGGCACCGCGATCGACGGCCGGAACGAGCCGTGCAGCACGCCGTCCGCGACCTGGGAACCGATGGCGTAGGCGCTGGTGAGGTCGGTGTTCAGGCCACTGTGCACGAGCGCCGAGGCGTCCACGTTGGCGTACGGGGTGATCACGGTCGGCTGGCCCGAGGAGGTGATGGCCCTGAGCCCGGACAGCCACGCCGTGGCGGCCCGGCTGGCCGGCTCCGGGGTCGCATCCGCGCAGCCGGACCCGGATCCCACCGAGTACGGACGGGTCATCGTCTCGGCGTCGCCGAGCAGGGCCGGGTCGATGACCCAGGTCAGGTCGGCGTCGGGGTGAGCCTGCCCGGCCGTGAGCAGGGCGGACAGCCGCCCTTGCGGACCCAGGCTCGCCGCCAGGTCGTTGTTCGTCAGCGCCCCGCACACCTGGTCGTGCGGCTGATCGATGAGCGGCCAGACCCAGGAGATATCCAGCGGGCGCTGAAGTCCGGCGGCGCGCTGCCCGGGCCAGAACGGCAGCAGGGTCTGGTCGGTGCCCAGCACGTCGCCCGCCTGGTCCAGCAGCTGGGCGGTAACCGGATAGACGCCGAACTCGGCGATGCCCGCGCTGTCGACCTGGAACGACGCACGCCATACCGCGGCGGCGCCGGGCTTCAGGCTGGTCGTGATGGAGAAGGCGTTTCCGGCCGCCTCCAGGTTCGCGCCCTGACCCTGGCTCAGGTACGCGTCCATCGCGTCCCGGGTCTGGAAACGTGCCGGCGACGTGGCCAGCTGCACGTCGAGTCCGGCGACGGTCTGGCCGGTGCCGTTGGTCACCGTCCCGGTCACGCTGACCGTGGCACCGGCCTGGGCTACCTGCGGGTTCATCGAGTCGATGGCCACCGACACGCCGCTCGCCTGGGCCTCGTGCGCCGGACCGGCCTGCGCCGGAACGGCCAGCCCGAACAGCACGGCGCTGACCATGGTCGGCAGGATGACCACGGCGGCCGGGAACAGGATCCGCCGGGTGAACGTCGCCGGTAGCAAGCCGTGCACACTGTGAATGGTATTGCCGTTCGCGCCGGGCCCGTGCTGTCGATACTCTCGATGGCCGTGCCCATGAGCGACGAACAGCGACAGGCGGCCTCGGCGCTGCTGCGCGAGCAGGTCCCCGCGGTCAGCGAGATCGGCCGCCTGTTCGTGCGGCACGGCTACGAACTCGCCCTGGTCGGCGGCCCGGTCAGGGACGTGTTCCTCGGCGAGCAGCCCGCCGATCTGGACCTGACCACGAACGCGACCCCGGAGCAGGTGATGGCGCTGGTCAGCGGCTGGGCCGACGCGGTCTGGACGGTCGGGATCGCGTTCGGCACCGTCGGCTTGCGCAAGGGCAGCTCGGTGTTCGAGATCACGACCTACCGCAGCGAGCAGTACCGGGCCACCTCACGCAAGCCCGAGGTGCGGTACGGGCGCTCGCTCGCGGAGGACCTGAGCCGGCGGGACTTCACCATCAACGCGATGGCGGCCCGGTTGCCCGGCTACGAGCTCGTCGACCCGTTCGGCGGCCTGGACGCGCTGAGGGAAGGGGTGCTGCGCACTCCGGGACGGCCGCAGGACTCGTTCGGCGATGACCCGCTGCGCATCATGCGCGCGGCCAGGTTCGCGGCCAAGCTGGGGTTCGCCGTCGCCGGGGACGTGCGCGCCGCCATGACCGAGATGGCGGCCCGGCTGGAGATCGTCTCCGCCGAGCGCATCGAGGGCGAGCTGGTCAAGCTGATGCTCACGCCCGACCCCGCGCTGGGCATCGACGTGCTGGTCCAGACCGGCGTCGCCGATGAGGTGCTGCCCGAGGTGTCCATGCTGCGGATGGAAGCCGACGAGCACCACCGGCACAAGGATGTCTATCAGCACAGCCTCACCGTGCTGCGCCAGGCCATCGAGCTGGAACCGCGCTACGGCCTGGACGGCGACCTGATCGTGCGGCTGGCCGCGCTGCTGCACGACATCGGCAAGCCGAAGACCCGGACGCTGCTGCCGGACGGGCGGGTCGCGTTCCACCTGCACGAGGTGGTCGGCGCGAAGATGGCCAGGCGCAGGCTGACCGCGCTGCGCTTCCCGAACGACGTGGTGCGCGACGTATCCCGGCTGGTGGAACTGCACCTGCGGTTCCACGGGTACGGCGGCGGCGAGTGGACGGACGCGGCGGTGCGCCGGTACGTCAGGGACGCCGGCCCGCTGCTCAGCCGGCTGCACGTGCTGACCAGGGCCGATTGCACCACGCGCAACCGGGCGAAGGCGGAGCGGCTGGCCCGTGCCTACGACAGCCTGGAGCAGCGCATCGCCGAGCTCGGCGAGCGCGAGGAACTGGCCAGGATCAGGCCGGAGCTCGACGGCGACGAGATCATGCGCATTCTCGGCATCCCGCCCGGCCCGCTGGTCGGACGGGCGCGCAACTTCCTGCTCGAGCTGCGGATCACGGACGGTGAACTCGGCCGGGACCGGGTGATTCAGGTGCTCTTGGGCTGGGCCGCCTCGGTCGGAATCCCCGTCCCGCCGTCAGAACCGCCGTCAGAACCGGAGGCGGAACCAGAGGCCGAGCCCGAGCCTGAGCCGGAGCCGGGCGACGATGAGGACGAAGACCAGGACTGACCTCGTTCGCGGGCCAGCCAGTAGCCCGCCGCGGCGATGGCGTAACCGGCCGCCACCAGGCCGACGATGACCGGGGAGTGACCGTTGGACGGCATGAAGGCCGCGGCCAGCGCGGCCCCGGCCACGAACGTGGCGTTGGACATCACGTCGTAGAAGGCGAACACCCGGCCGCGGTAGGCGTCGTCCACCTCCTCCTGCAAGATCGTGACCGAGCTGATCGCCACCGCCTGCCGGGTGAGGTACAGGCAGAACCCGACGGCCAGGAAGGCGATCTGGTTGAAGGTCTCGCCCAGCGCGACGGTCACCACCGCGCTCGCGGCCAGCAGCAGCGTGATCCAGGCCGGCTTGGACAGCCGCCTGGTCGCCGGCGGGGTCACCAGGGCGGCGCAGGCGTAGCCGATTCCTGAGACGATCACCAGGCCGCCCAGGTGGCTCTCGGCCACGCCCACGCTCGACCGGTAGAAGTAGTTCCGGTACAGCAGGATCGACATCAGGAACAGCGGCCCGAACAGGAAGCTGAAGGCGCCGGTCGCGCCGAGCGCCGCCGCCGGGCCGCGCCGCCGCGCGACGTAGCGCGCGCCGGCCGCCAGCCCGGCCGCGACCGAGGCGAGCTCGCTGAGCAGGCGGGTGGGCTCCGGCTGCCCCGGCGCGCGCTCCGGGCCGAGCAGGTCGCGGCGCATGGTGGTGGCGACCAGGCTGGCCGCCACGTAGCAGCCGCCCCCGACGAGCAGGGTGATCGCGGCGCCGCGCTCGGTGTTGCCGGTGGCCACGTTGAGCCCCAGGGCGACGACGCCGCCGATGGTGGCCATGATGCCGCCGACGGTCGGCGAGACCGAGTTCGCCATCACCAGCTTGTCCTCGGCGACCACGTGCGGCAGCGCCGCCGACAGCGAGGACAGGAAGAACCTGTTGACGCCCAGCACGAGCAGGACGCCCACGTACAGCGGGGCCCCGTGGCTGCTCGCCGCCATCAGCGCCGCGGTCAGGACCACGAAGGTCGACCGGACCAGCGCCGACCAGACCAGGATCTGGCGCCTGGACCAGCGGTCGATGAGCACGCCGGCGAACGGTCCGATCAGCGAGTACGGCAGGTAGAGGGCGGCGAAGGCCGCCGCGCCCGCCGACGGGCTCGGGAAGCTCGACGCGTTGAAGAACACGTACGTGCCGACCCCGGCGGTGATGATGCCGTCGCCGGTCTGTGACACCAGCCGGGTGGCGAACAGCCGCCGGAAGTCCCGTTCGGCCAGGACGGTGCGCAGATCACTCAGGAACGTCGATCGGCGCCTGTCCACGCGTCCAAGCCTAGGCGGCGCGGCTCAGCGGGCGACCTCGCCCCTGATGAACTTTTCGACCAGATCGCGGCAGACGTCGTCGCCGTACTGCTCGGGCGGCGACTTCATGAAGTAGGAACTGGCCGAGATCACCGGCCCGCCGATGCCCCGGTCGAGCGCGATCTTGGCGGCGCGCACCGCGTCGATGATCACCCCCGCCGAGTTGGGCGAGTCCCACACCTCGAGCTTGTACTCCAGGTTGAGCGGCACGTCGCCGAACGCGCGTCCCTCCAGCCGGACGTAGGCCATCTTGCGGTCATCGAGCCAGGGCACGTGGTCAGAGGGACCGATGTGCACGGCCGCGCGCTCCATCTCGTGCGGGACCTGGGAGGTGACCGCGCGGGTCTTGGAGATCTTCTTCGACTGGAGCCTGCTGCGCTCCAGCATGTTCATGAAGTCCATGTTGCCGCCGAAGTTGAGCTGGTAGGTGCGCAGCAGCTCCACCCCGCGGTCCTCGAACAGCTTGGCCAGCACGCGGTGCGTGATGGTGGCGCCGACCTGGGACTTGATGTCGTCGCCCACGATCGGCACGCCGGCCTCGGTGAACTTCGCGGCCCACTCCGGGTCGGAGGCGATGAACACCGGCAGCGCGTTCACGAACGCCACGTGCGCGTCGATCGCGCACTGGGCGTAGTAACGGTCGGCTCGCTCGGAGCCGACGGGCAGGTAGGACACCACGACGTCGGCGCCGGAGGCGCGCAGTGCCGCCGCGACGTCCACGGGCGGCTCGTCGGACTCGGTGATGATCTCCCGGTAGTACTCCCCGAGTCCGTCCAGGGTGGGACCACGCTGGACGATCACCCCGGTGGGCGGCACCTCGGCGAACTTGATCGTGTTGTTCTCGCTCGCGACGATGGCCTCGGCCAGGTCGCAGCCGACCTTCTTCGCGTCCACGTCGAACGCGGCGACGACCTGAACGTCACTGATGTGGTAGGGGCCGAACCGGACATGCATGAGGCCGGGAACCCGGGCGCCGTCGTCGGCGTCCTTGTAGTACTCCAGCCCCTGCACCAGGGAGCTGGCGCAGTTACCCACCCCCACGATGGCGATGCGCACCTTGCCCATCAGGATGACTCCTTCTCGGAAATATTGCCGGGTCCGCCGGCCTGCCGCTCTGACGCGATGAGCTCGTTGAGCCAGCGGACTTCTCGTTCCACAGATTCCAGGCCATGTCTGTGCAGTTCCAGGGTGTAGCTGTCCACGCGCTCCCTGGTTCGCGTGAAGGCCGCCCGGATGGACTCCATGCGCTCCTCGAGCCTGCTGCGGCGGCCCTCGAGGATCCGGAGCCGCACGTCGGCCCTCGTCTGCCCGAAAAACGCGAAATGAACCCCGAACCCGTCGTCGTCCCAGGCCGCCGGGCCTCCCTCGCCGAGGAGCTCCTGCAGCCGTTCCTTGCCCTCCGCGGTCAGCCGGTAGACCTTCAGGGACCGGCCTGCCCGGCCTGCCCGCGGCCGCCCGTTCCCGGTCGCGCGGGTCCTGGGGTCCGGGCTGGCCGGCCCGTCCTCGTCGTGCTCCTCCGCGATCAGCCCGGCCGCGAGAAGTTCGTGCAGGCACGGATACAGCGACCCGTACGAGAGCGCGCGGAACATGCCGAGTACGTTGGTCAGCTGCTTGCGCAGCTCGTAGCCGTGCATTGGCGTCCTGTGCAGCAGCCCGAGCACGGCGAGCTCGAGCACGGCGGACCGGTTGCGCCCCACGCTTCCCCCTGAGGTCGCTATTTCCCTATCATGTGCATCTCGGCGATGCGTCGAGACGATACTTCCGTTCGTTAGATCGTCTCGATGTATCGCAGCGATACATGTGGATCATATGCGGCGGTTGGCGCCGCCGCAAGCCCGCAAGCCGACGGGGCCGGCCGGGGCCGACCGGCAGGCCCGGCCGGAGGCCGACTCGGCTCACGCGCGGTTCCGACGTACTCTGGCGAACATGACGTCAAGGCGTTCGGTCGTGGACTACGGGCTCGCCCGCCGGGCCACGATCGCGTCCGTGTACTCCGGGCGCACGACGGTCACCGACGTCTGCGACGCTCATCCGTACCTGCTGCGAGCCGCGAAGTTCCACGGCGAGCCCACCGAAGACCGCTGCCCGATCTGCCGGAAGGCCAAGCTGACCCACGTCACCTACGTGTACGGCGACGAGCTCGGCCAGTACGAAGGCCGGGTGAAGAAGACACGCGAGCTCGCCGAGATGGCCGCCGAGTACGGCGAATTCCGGGTCTATGTGGTCGAGGTCTGCCAGAGTTGCGGGTGGAACCATCTCGCATCCTCTTACGTTCTGGGCACTGGTGAGCCCGCGGTACGCCGGAGGCGGCGTGCGCGGACTAGCCAGTGAACTCCCGATCCAAGAGGTAACGTGTGAGTTCGGCGGGTGTCCCGGATTTCCGGACCCGCCATCCGGGTAGAGGCCGCACCCCCCGCTAACCGCGGCCTCCGAGCCACCAGCGAGGACGCGTGAGCAGCAAAGCTGATGACTTTGACGTTCGGTATCGCGACGTGCGGGACGGCCATGGATGGGGCAACGGGGCCGACGGGGGTTACGGCAGCACCGATCAGCAGGCACCGGCCGGCGGCGGAATCATGAGCGGCACCGTCGACTACGACCTGGGCTATGACGCCAACGGCTGGGATACGCAAGGCTTCCGCAAGCCGGAGGCTGACTACCCGGACGGCAAGGACAACGGCAGTTTGGGCAGCATGGACACTGACAGCGTCGGCACGGCCGTCCGGCGGGGAAACGGGCGGACGGCCCGGGGCCTGCGGGCGGGCAGCCACGCGCGGACGACCGGCCTGCAGGCCGAGCCGCCGACCTGGCAGCCGGACGCGCCCGGCAGCACCGGCCCCTGGGTCCCGGAGCGGCCGACCCGGCGGGGTCACCGCGGCGGCGGTCCCGGGGGTCCTGGGGGTTCTGGACGGCGTGGCGCCCGGGTCAAGGTCAAGGGAAGCTGGTGGCGGCACTGGACCTTCCGCAAGGCCCTGGGCGTGCTGCTCGGCGTCATCGGCGGCATCGTCGTGCTCGGCGCCATCGCGGTGGCCGTGGCCTACGAGGAGACCCCGGTACCCACCGACGCGATGGCCGCGGTCATGTACTCCCAGTCCGAGGTGACGTACGCCGACAGCAATCAGGTCATCGGGACGTTCGGCTCCACCAACCGGGAGATGGTCAGCTACAACCAGCTTGAGCAGGACAAGAACAACGCGGTCATCAACGCGGTCCTGGCGGCCGAGGACCGCCATTTCATGACCGAGGGCGGCGTCTCGCCGGTGAGCATCGTCCGCGCCGCCTTCGACGACATCATCGGCGGCGGCGGCTCGCTGCAGGGCGGCTCCACCATCACCCAGCAGTTCGTCAGGAACTACTACTCCGGCATCGGCACGCAGCAGACCGCCAGCCGCAAGATCAAAGAGATCTTCGTGGCGATGAAGGTCGCCAGGCAGAAGTCCAAGGCCTGGATTCTCACCAACTACCTCAACACGATCTACCTGGGTGAAGGCGCCTACGGAGTCGGCGCTGCCGCCGAGACGTACTTCAACAAGCCGGTCCAGGACCTGGACGTGGCCCAGGCCGCGGTCCTGGCCGCCCTCATCCAGCAGCCGAGCCTGTACCCGCAGCAGCAGTACCGCCCGCAACTGGAAGCGCGCTGGCACTACGTGCTCGACGGCATGGTCCAGATGGGGAACCTGTCGGCGGCGCAGGCGGCCGCGATGAAGTTCCCGACGCTGCTGGACGCCTCGCCGCAGAGCGTCGGTCCCGACCCCTGGGACCCGTACATCCTGGCCCAGGTGCAGGGCGAGCTCCAGTCGGTGTACGGCTACACGCTGCCCGAGATCGAGAACGACGGGCTCAAGATCAAGACCACCATCAGCCGGTCGCAGATGGAGGCCATGTACCAGGCGGTGCAGGCCAACGAGCAGCAGATGGCCGCGGGCGGCGAGGGGCTCCAGTGGTACATGCACGTCGGCGCGGTCCTGGAGAACCCGGCCACCGGCGCGATCGTGGCGATGTACCCCGGGGCGGGCGAGAAGATGTCGAAGTCCAAGTGCCGCAAGCTCGACTGCAACCTGAACACGACGCTCACCAGGGAACAGGTCGGGTCGTCGTTCAAGCCCTACGTGCTGGCCACGGCCGTGTCCCAGCACATGAACGTCCAGACGAGCTCGCTCAACGGCTACGGTCCGCTGTGGGTCCCGCCGGACAGCTCGCAGGCCCTGCGGCAGATGTTCTCCGCGACGTCCGCGGCGCAGGCGGTCCAGGGATCGTACAAGATCACGAACGACAGCAACGCGAGTTACGGCCCGGTCAGCGTCCAGCTGGCCACGGCCGCGTCGGTGAACACCGCCTACACCGACCTGATCCACCGGGTGGGCACCGCCAACGTGATCCAGATGGCCCAGGCGTTCGGCGTGAACACCGCGGCCAGCCCGGATGGTTCGAATCTGGCCAACGAGCTGGGGCAGACGGGCATGACGCTCGGCACGGCGTCGCTGACGGTCACCGAGCAGGCCACGATGCTGGCCACGATCGACGACAACGGCCTGTACCATTCGGCGCACATCATCCAGCAGATCACGCGCGGGAACGTCGTGACGCCGGCCAAGGTCATCACGCGCCTGGTCCTGAACCCGGATCCGACCGTCAACGCCCAGATGGACTCCCAGATCCAGTACGCGATGTCCAAGGACGACACCCAGGAGGGCACGGCGCCCAACACCGCGCTGAGCGACGGCCAGGAGATCATCGGCAAGACCGGTACCACCGAGAACGCCCAGTCCGCGTTCTTCATCGGCGCGATCCCGAACTACGCCATGGTCGTGGCCATCTTCAGCGACGACCAGCGGGCCGACAACAAGGAGACCCTGAACGGCCTGGGCGGCGTGGCGGCGGGCGGCTTCGGCGGCACCTGGCCGGCCGCTATCTGGCACACCTTCGCCCAGAACCAGTGGGTGCAGCAGGGAATCGAGCAGTTCCAGCCCGTGACCTTCAGCGGGGCCGCGTGGAACCAGGTGCCGCCGGGCCTGCGCAAGACCGCGAAGCCGAAGAAGAAGCACAACGACAACCCGAACAACCCGAACAACCCGAACGACCCGTTCGGCCAGCCGAGCGGTGGGCCCACGGGTCCCTGGGCCACCTACACCCCGCAGCCGGGCGGCCCGACCACCGGCCCCGGTCCCGGCGGAGGCGGAGGCGGAGGCAACGGTAACACCCAGGCCGTGAACGCCACGGCGGCGGCCGCGGCCGTGGGCGGCGGCTTCGCCGCGCTGCCCGCGGTCTGCCTGTGGGTGCGGCGCCGGACGCGCAAACGCGTACCGAAGCGCGGTTAGATATAGGGGTGGAAGACGCCCGGCAGGGCGCTCTCCCGCCCGACGACCACCACGAGGTGACCTGGGCGTGGCGGGAGCGTCCGGCGCGCCCGATGCTCGCGGTCGCCCTCGGCGGCACCGGCGTCCTCATCGCCGCGTCCGCGCTCGGCATGGCGCTCGCGTTCGCGGAGAAGGTGCCGTGCCGCGCCGGTGCCTGGTACTCCTACACCAAGCAGTTCCAGGACGCCTGCTACACCGACATCTTCCCGCTGTACTACGGCGAGGGGCTGGACGCGCACCAGGTCCCCTACACCGGCCACAAGGTCGAGTACCCGGTGCTGATCGGCGGCGCGATGCAGGCCGCGGCCTGGCTGGTCAGGAACGTCAGCGACGCGATCAGGGGCCGGGAGTTCTTCGACGTCACCGTGGTGCTGCTCGCGGTGTGCGCGGTCATCGGCACGGTCGCGACCGCACGCGCGCTCGGCCCGGACCGGCGCTGGGCGGCGCTGCTGGTGGCGCTTTCCCCGGCGCTGATCCTGAACGCCTTCGTCAACTGGGACCTGATCGCCATGGCGCTGACCGCGCTCGGGATCGCCGCCTGGGCGGCCCGCCGGGGCGTCTGGGCGGGCATCCTGCTCGGCCTCGCGGTGGCGGCCAAGTTCTACCCGCTGGTCGTCTTCGGCCCGCTGCTGCTGCTGTGCCTGCGCGCCGGCCAGCTGCGCGAGTTCGCCAAGACCCTCGCCGCGGCCGTGCTCGCCTGGCTGGCCGTCAACCTGCCGGTCATGATCGCCGCGCCGTCCGGGTGGGCCTATTTCTACCAGTTCAGCAAGAACCGCCTCGCCGACTGGGGCTCGATCTGGTACGTCTTCGAGCACTTCAACCTGCCCGTGATCGGCAACGCGCAGATCGGCGCGCTCAACGAGCTTTCTGCCGTGTCCCTGGTCGTCGCGGTCGCGGCGATCAGCGTGCTCGCGCTGGCCGCTCCCCGGCGTCCCCGGCTCGCGCAGCTGTGCTTCCTGATGCTGGCCGCGTTCCTGATGACGAACAAGGTCTGGTCGCCGCAGTACGTCATCTGGCTGCTGCCGCTGGCGGTGCTGGCCAGGCCCCGGCTGTGGCCCTACGTCCTGTGGCAGCTCGCCGAGGTCGCCTACTTCTTCGGCATCTGGGGCTATCTCATCTTCTACGCCCGCACCGCGCAGAGCGACGCGGTCACCGGCTACCTGGGCATCGGCACCGGCTGGTACTTCGCCGCCCTGCTGGCCAGGTTCCTCGCCGTAGGCCTGCTCGGCGCCTATGTGGTACGGGACATTATTTATCCAGAACGGGACGTGGTGCGTGCGCACGGCACCGACGACCCGGCCGGGGGCATCCTGGACGGGGCGCAGGACCGGTTCAGGCTCCGCCTCAGCTCGCCGCTGCGGCGCCCAGGTGCTCTGCCTCATTAATAGCTCTTGTTATTCAGATTCATGCTGCGGTTCTCGCCGTACCTTACGTGTACCGGCCGCTCGCACGGGCTCAAAAGGCCCGTGCTCGCTAACCGGTTCTGAATAACAGTCGCTGTTTCAGCCAGCTGATGTCGGCGGCCAGGCCGCCGTCCTCCTCGGGCGTCTCGCAGATGACCGGCGCGCCGGCCGCCCGGACCACCGCGAGCAGCAGCGCCGGGTCGATCGTCCCCGAGGTGATGTTGGCGTGCCGGTCACGGCCCGAGCCGAACTCATCGCGTGAGTTGTTGCAGTGCACGAGGTCGATCCGGCCGGTGATCGCCTTGATCCGGTCGACCACGTCGGCCAGGTCGATGCCGGCCGAGTTGGCGTGGCAGGTGTCCAGGCAGAACCCGACGTTCGCGCCGTCGTCCCCGGCGGCGCCGGCCACCGCGTCCCACAGCCTGCCGATCGCGTCGAGCGACCTGGCCATGGCCCCGTCGCCGCCCGCGGTGTTCTCGATGAGCATCGGCAGCGGCCGCTCGATGCGCTCGACCGCCTTGCGCCAGTTCTCCAGGCCCTCTTCGGGGTCGACCCCCGCGTTGACGTAACCGCCGTGCACGATCAGGCCCTTGGCCCCGATGGAGGCGGCCGCCTTGAGCTGCTGGTCGAGCAGCTTCCTGCTGGGAATCCTGATCCGGTTGTTGCTCGTGGCCACGTTGATGACGTACGGGGAGTGGATGTAGATGTCCATGTCGGCGGCGGCGTAGGCGTCCTTGATGGCGGCCGGATCCCCGCCGGGTATCACGGGCCCCTTCCAGCCCTGAGGGTCGCCCAGGAAGAACTGGACCGCGTCCGCTCCGTGAGCGGTCCCCTCGGCCAGCGGGTTATCGACGTGGAAGTGGCCTCCGATGCGCGGCATGCTCTATCTTCCCACTCGCCTCCGGCCGCTCTTGACGCGCCACCTTCCCTCGTCGCTCCTTCGTCGCTCCTCAGTCCAGGCGCCGCCGCGGCCTTTGGCTCGCGGGGAAGGCCCTACCCCACGAAGCCGCAGTACCTTACCCCACGAACCCACCCTTGGACAGGCCGATGGCCAGCCCGACGAACCCGGCGATGATGCCGGCCACGATCAGCACGCGCTGGTTACGCGTGGACGAGACCATCTGGGCGTACAGCCCGACCAGGAACGCGGCCAGCCCGGTGGCGGTCGCGATGACGTGCACCGCCGGACCGGTATGGACGTTACGCACGACCAGACCCAGGACAAACGAGACGAGCCCGGCCAGCAGCACGAAGATGGCCAGGGCGTTCTCGAGCGGGTGCGGCTGCCCGTCCGTGTTCAGGATGTGCGGACGCGGGTCGGTCCGGACGTCGCCTGCCATGCTGACCACCTCCTGGCTGTCACGCCACGAACATATGTTTCCACGGCGGAATCTTCCCTGGCGAGCGACCCGGGAATCCACAGGTTTGCCGATCGTTCGCGCGGGGTCTGGCCGCCGGGTAGACTAACGCCGCTGCGGGCGACCCGGCTGGCATCCGCTCGGCTCGTGCCCGCGACACCTCCTGCCACGGAAAGACCGTGGCCGCATTAGTCCAGAGGAGGCTCGGGACGCTCATGCGCCATTACGAGATAATGATCATCCTCGACCCCAACCTCGAGGAGCGCACCGTCCAGCCGTCACTCGACCAGTTCCTCAAGGTCGTGACCGGTGGCGGTGGCAAGGTCGACAAGGTGGACATCTGGGGCAAGCGCCGCCTCGCCTACCAGATCGAGAAGAAGTCAGAGGGCATCTACGCCGTCGTGGACCTGACCGCCGAGCCCGACACCGTGCAGGAACTCGACCGTCAGCTCAACCTGAACGAGGCCGTGCTGCGGACGAAGGTCACGCGGCCCGAGCATCACCACTGAGCGCGGCGGCCAGCTCGTTCCCCTATCAGCAGGCAGCATTCGTTAGCGATCCGGAGTACTCCGATGGCAGCAGGCGACACTCAGATCACGATCGCGGGCAACCTCGTCGATGATCCGGAACTGCGCTTCACCCCGGCGGGACAGCCGGTGGCGCGGTTCCGGGTGGCCTCGACGCCCCGGTTCCGGGACAACGCCACGGGCGAGTGGAAGGACGGCGACAGCCTGTTCCTGACCTGCAACGTGTGGCGGCAGGCGGCGGAGAACGTGGCCGAGAGCCTGACCCGCGGGATGCGGGTCATCGTCTCGGGGCGGCTGCGGCAGCGGTCGTACGAGACCAAGGAGGGCGAGAAGCGGACCGTGTACGAGGTCGAGGTCGATGACGTCGGCCCCTCGCTGCGGAACGCCTCGGCCAAGGTGAACCGGGTGGCCCGCTCCGGCGGGGACGGCGGCTACGGCGGCGGCCAGCGCGGCTCGGGCGGTTCCGGCGGCCGGTCTTCGGGCGGCGGCCAGGGGGGTCAAGGGGGTCAAGGGGCCCAAGGGGTCAGGGCGGCTACGGCGGCGGGGATCCCGACCCGTGGGCCAGCGACAGCCCGGGCGGCTATTCCGACGAGCCGCCGTTTTAACGCACAAGTCAGATAAACCAGAAATCGACCATCCCCGCCCAGATGCGGGGCTCTGCTGAGGAGCACCACGATGGCCAAGCCACCAATGCGCAAGCCGAAGAAAAAGGTCTGCGTGTTCTGCCAGGAGCGGATCGTCTACGTCGACTACAAGGACACCGGCCTGCTCCGCAAGTACATCTCGGACCGCGGCAAGATCCGCGCCCGGCGGGTTACGGGTAATTGCACCCGCCATCAGCGCGATGTCGCGACCGCGATAAAGAACGCCCGCGAGATGGCGCTGCTGCCGTACACGAGCACGGCGCGCTGAGGGGACCAGGCAGATGAGTCGTATACCGATGAAGCTCATCCTGACCCAGGAAGTAAGCGGCCTGGGCGCACCCGGTGACGTCGTGGACGTGGCGGCCGGTTACGGACGCAACTACCTGATCCCGCGCGGCTTCGCGATGCACTGGACCCGCGGCGCGGAGAAGCAGATCGAGCTGATCAAGCGGGCCAGGTCGGCCAGGGAGATCCGCGGCCAGGAGGACGCCAAGGTCATAGCGGCGGAGCTCGGGGAGCTGCACGTGCGCATGCGTCGGCGCGCGGGCAGCAGCGGCAGGCTGTTCGGCTCGGTCGGACCCGCCGACATCGCGGCCGCCGTGCGCGAGGCGGGCGGTCCCATCCTCGACCGGCGCCGGATCGAAATCCGCGACCCGATCAAGACCCTCGGCTCGCACCAGGTCCAGGTCAGGCTGCACCCCGAGGTCAGCGCCTGGGTCGAGATCGACATCGTCGCCAGCTAGTCGGCGCGGTTCTCGTAACCGGACGCCAGCCTGGCGAGTTCCGGGTCGATCTCTCCAACCATCGACCAGACGGCCGCGATCCGCGCCTCGAGGTCGTCCGCGTCGGCGCTCCGGCGGTCGGCCTCGAGCTGATCGATGGCCTCAGCGACGCGCCTGAGCGCGGAATCGTCGATCGAACACACTGTCGAATACTATCAGTCCGGCGGTGCCCGCGTACGCACTTCCGCCACACCGCTATCCACAGTTTGTAACCGTGCAACTGTGGATAGCGGCTGTGGATTTTCGGCCGGAAAATTGGCGGGAAGGTTTTTCTTCCACACAGCCGGTGGACCACATTTGCGCAGCTAGCAGCGCCGAGTCAGTATTTCCGCCAGCCATTTCCACAGGTATTTCCCCAGGCTGCGCACAACGTGGTCGGCGTGTCTGCACACCTTGTCCACACCGTCGTCCACCGGGCGACTGGTGCTCGGCGTGGCGCCTGGCGAAAATGTCAGAGCCATCGGCTACAACAGAGTCAGGCCCAAGCAGGCGTGCGTTCGTACCGCGTTCACTCGTACGGGGGAGGAGGGACAGGTGAGCGTCACCGAGATTGCTCCGCGGAGCGACGACTTCGAGCGGACTCCGCCGCACGACGTCGCGGCGGAACAGTGCGTCCTCGGCGGGATGCTGCTGTCCAAGGATGCCATCTCGGACGTGATCGAGATGATCAGGCCCGCCGACCACTACCGGCCGGCGCACCAGCTCATCCACGAGGCCATCCTCGACCTGTACAGCCGGGGCGAGCCGGCCGACGCCATCACCGTCGCCAACGAGCTCACCAGGCGCGGCGAGATCGCCCGGGTCGGCGGCGCCCCGTACCTGCACACGCTCATCTCCTCGGTGCCGACCGCGGCCAACGCCGGCTACTACGCGCGCATCGTCAAGGAGCGCGCGATCCTGCGCCGCCTGGTCGAGGCGGGCACCAGGATCGTGCAGTTCGGCTACGCGGGCGACGCGGACGCCGACGAGCTCGTGGACCGGGCCCAGGCCGAGGTGTACGCCGTCACCGAGCGCCGGACCAGCGAGGACTACCACTCGCTGTCCGAGATCATGCCCGGCGCCCTGGACGAGATCGAGGCCATCGGCAGCCACGGCGGAGTCCTCACCGGCGTCCCGACCGGCTTCTCCGACCTCGACGTCCTCACCAACGGCCTGCACCCCGGCCAGATGATCGTCATAGCTGCCCGACCTGGCATGGGCAAGGCCTTGGCGCTTGACACCCCGCTGCCGACCCCGACCGGCTGGACCACCATGGGCGAGGTCCAGCCCGGCGAGTACCTGCTCGGCGCCGACGGAAGGCCGACACGCGTCCTCGCCGCGACCGAAGTCATGCTTGGTCGCCCATGCTATGAGGTGGAATTCGACGACGGCACCGTCATCGTCGCCGACGCGGAACACCAGTGGAGAACGTCCACGCGCGCGGCGCGCCGCCAGCACACACAGATCCGGACCGCATGGTACTGGCCCAAAGAGTCAAGACTGCGCTTGCGAATGGCGTATCAGGCGTCTATGGCCGAACCGGATCGTGGTATCACGGCCGCCGAGTTGCTTGCCGCGGTGGGGTCCGAGTTCAGGAACATCATGCACACAGCCGGGCGTGGAGTCGGGCTGGCGCCGGAAAGGATTCCTATAACCGTCGCGGGACCGGCGAGGTCGTATGCATGGAAAGCCCCGGCGTACTCTTCGAGACGGGCGTTGCTCGCTGCGATGGTTCAGCTTGCGGACCGACCGAAGAATGCCGCGACGACCGCTGTACATCCAGACATCGTGACAACGGCGCAGATTGCGGACACACTGCGGCTTTCGGCGGATGGGCGTCTCAACCACGCTGTTGCCGTCACTAAGGCTGCGGACTTGCCGCGTAAGGATCTTCCGTTCCCGCCCTACGCCCTTGGCGTCCTGCTTGGTGACGGGCATTCCCTGTCCGCGAGATTCACCTCGGCCGATCCGCAGATCGCGGCCGAGATCGAGGCGGAAGGGTTGCGTGTCACCAAGTCACGGACGAGACCCCTGGGCTATACGATCCAGCTTCCCGAGCCGTTGCCTTATCCAGAACGAAAATGTGCTATCTGTGGACGGTCGTTCACGCCAAAGACATCGCAGGTACGGACCTGCGGTCGTACATGCGGGGGTCGATCGCGCTCGAAGGAATGGCTATCCGTTCTAGGCCCTGCGCCCAAGCCTGCGTGTCGTGATTGCGGACGGCCTTCAAGCGGGCTCAGGCAATGCCAGGACTGCCGTGATCATCACGGGACAGCGCAGGCGATCCTTCGCAGCATCGGAGTACTGGGCAATAAGCACATCCCGATGCAATACCTTCGGGCGTCCGAGGAGCAGCGCCGCGCTATCTTGGCTGGACTGCTTGATACCGACGGTACGGTCACCTCCACAGGCTCGGTCCAGTTCAGCGTGACTTCCCGGCGGCTGGCTACCGATGTGCGCGAGCTGGTGATGTCGCTCGGGTACAGGTGCGGCTGGGCGGAGAAGCGCGTAGACGGTGCGACCGCAGCTTCCTCTGTTGCGTACACGATTACCTTCACGACGACCGATGACGTCTTCCGCCTAGAGCGGAAGCGGATTACTCATCGGCAGCGCAGGCCGGAGAGAACGACCCCGCGAACCCGTCAGCGTTTCATCACCGCCGTGCGCCCAGTCGACAGTGTGGCTGTCCGATGCGTCCAGGTGGACAGTGCCGACCATATGTACCTAGCCAGTCGTTCCATGATTCCGACGCACAATTCGACCCTGGCCCTGGACTTCGCTCGCGCGGCCGCGATCAGGAACAGCATGACGACCGTGCTGTTCAGCCTTGAGATGGCGCGGAACGAGATCACGATGCGGCTGCTGTCGGCCGAGGCGCGGGTGCCGCTGCAGACGATGCGCACCGGGCAGATGAACGACGACGACTGGGCGCGGCTGGCCCGGCGGATGAGCGAGGTCGCCGACGCGCCGCTGTACATCGACGACTCGCCGAACATGTCCATGATGGAGATCAGGGCCAAGTGCCGTCGGCTGAAGCAGCGGCACGACCTGAAGTTCGTCATCGTCGACTACCTGCAGCTGATGTCCTCGCCCAAGCGAGTCGAGAACCGCCAGCAGGAAGTCTCCGACCTGTCCCGGTCGCTCAAGCTCCTGGCCAAGGAACTCGAGGTCCCCGTCGTCGCGCTGTCCCAGCTCAACCGCGGCCCCGAACAGCGCACCGACAAAAAGCCCATGTTGTCCGATTTGCGTGAAAGTCGGTTCAGATTGAGCAGGATTCGGACGTAGTGATCCTTTTGCACCGTGAGGACGTATACGAGCGGGAGTCGCCGCGCGCCGGCGAGGCGGACCTGATCGTGGCCAAGCACAGGAACGGCCCGGTCGCGACCGTGACCGTAGCGTTCCAGGGCCATTATTCCCGCTTCGTGGAGATGGCGCCTTCGTAGGTTTCGGGAATTGTAGGGTCTCACGTCGCCTGACGTAATCTCACCATCGATGTCGTACGGATGACGTATACGACATTTTCTTGAGACACGCCGGAGGGCTTCCCGGAATTGTCAGACAGATGTGGGACCACGGTCAGCGAGGCCCTCGTCTAGCTCACGGAACTCGTGGCGGGGGGGCACGCCCCTGCGTTGCCCCCGCCACCACCTGGAGCTTCCTTAGTGCCTGAGAGCGCTGGGCAGGCCGAGCGCCGTGCAGGTGCTAGCCGGACCGGGGAAGACCGCGGCCGTGCCGTCCGGCAGGACGCAGGCCACGAGCGGCGGCACTGGGTGTATCCCGTTGGCGTGGCCTGGCGGTACCGGGTTCCTGTCGCCGGCCCGCAAGATTCCCTGCCGCCAGAAGTCCGCGCACGCGCTGAGGGCGTCGGCTACCTGAGTCGTCTTCGAGCTGCCCGGCGGCCCCGCGGCAATGGTCGTGAAGTAACCGCCGGCCAGGGTGTCCACCGTGTAGCAGTACGCCTGGCTCTTGTCGGTCACCGGTGCGGAGTGCTGGACGTAGGCGTAGGCGCCCGCGCTGGTACCGATGGCGATGGCCGCGGTGGTGCCGACGATGAGCAGGGGTCGCCGGGTCTGGCGCCGGGTCGCTACCATCGTCGTCAGCTGTCGCCGCATGGCGTCGTGCCGGGCCGCGGGCAGGGGAGCCATCGAGGGTGGGTCGAAGTACGTCATGATTCCTCCTCTGAAATGGTCGTGGACGTAGCGGCGAGTAGCCCGGCCGTTGCCGGGTGCTCTCGCAGCTGCTGGCGGGCGCGCGACAGCCTGGACCGCACCGTGCCCACCGGCACGCCGAGGGTGACCGCTGCCTCGGCATAGCTCAGGTCAGCCCAGCCACACAGCTCCAGCACCTCCTGCTCGGGCGTGGGCAGGGTCGCCAGGAGCTCCCGCAGCAAGCGCATGGAGCGCTCAGAATCCGCCCGCCGGGCAGCTTCCTCCGCGATGTCAGGGACCTCTTCCGGCGGTAGCAGCGCGGCCAGCAGCCGCTTATGCCTGCGCAGCGACCGCTCGACGTTGCGGGTCGCATTGTTAGCGACCGCGAGCAGCCACGGCAGGATCGAATTGCCAGACAGCCGGACTTCCTTGCGCTTCCGCCACGCCTCCGTGAAGACAACCGAGGTCAGGTCCTCGGCCATCGACCACGAGGCGGTCCGGCGGAAGCAGTGCGCATAGACGGCGCCGGCGTGCCGATCAAAGAGCACGCCGAACGCGTCACCGTCGTGGTCACGAGCGGCGAGCGACCACAGGTCGCAGTCGCTCAGTCCCGCCTTTTCCGTCCTCACATCTCACTATGTCCGGCTGCGGCGTCCCGGTTCCACACCTGCGAAGATCGGGCGGACCGGTGGCGGGGCGCCACGGCGTCGCCCCGCCACCGCCCGGAGCTTCCTACGGCCGGGGACGGGCATCAACCCGGCTTCCTTGTAGAGGGCACCCAGCCGGACGGCAGGCAATGGACCGTCCGCGCGACTCGGGCGGCATCAATGAGGCGGTGCCATGCCGCTTGCTGCGAGCCGGTGTTGAAGAATTGGACGGCTGCCCTCCACGACGAGATGGCAGGCATAACGAGTCGGCCTGCAGAGCTTTGCCTGACGCCAGCGGGCGCATGTCCGGAGTTCTCCGTCTGGCTGGGAGCTCACGGCTTTACGAGCTTGGCGTGGGGGTGGTCTGGCCGACCTCGATGAGGTGGCCGTCGGGGTCGCGGATGTATGCGCGGATCTCGCTGCCGTGGTCTTTGGGCTCGGTGAGGAACTCGGCTCCTCTGGCCGACCAGATCTTAGATGCCGTGGCGATGTCCGTGACGCGGATGTTGAGGAAGGCGCTGACCTGGTCGGGGTCGGGCGGCGTGGTGAGGGTGACCGTGGGTTTGTCGTCGGTCGGGCCGCCGCCGTCGTTGAGGATGAGCCGCGCGTTCGCTACCTCCAAGATGACTGGATCGCGCTCGCGCAGGACTTTCCCGCCGAACACGGACTGGTAGAAGTTACGGGAGCGGTCCTGGTCGGAGACCACGAGAAAGAAGGTGACGAAGAAGTCCCCCTCAGCCCCCGGGTGCTGGTCCTGGCTCATCTGTTTCCCTTTCTGGTTGGGCACGGTGCTGGCGCAGTTGGCTGCTGTCACTGCGGTTGTGCCGGGTGGGCGGGCGCGGCGGGGGCCGGTGGCTCGGCGGCGGCGAGGTCGGCGCGGCGGACCCGGATCACGGCGAAGTTGATGATCAGGGTGAGCAGCGCGATCCCGGCGGCGACCAGGAACCCGCGGGCGAACCCGGTGGCGAGGGCGTGGTTGTAGATCGCTGCGGCCAGCGGGCCGCCCGGGTGCGCCGGGTGCCCGGCCTGCGCGGCGTCGGCGGCCTGGGCGTGGATGCTGTGGGCGACGACGGTCCAGGCGACGGTGCCGAGCAGCGCCAGGCCGATGGAGCCGCCGAGTTGCTGGCCGGTGTTGAGCAGGCTGGAGGCGACCCCGGAGTCGGCTTCGGGGACGCGGTTCAGCGCGACCAGGGACAGCGTGACGAACAGCAGGGCGGCCCCGGCTCCGATGACCATGGTCGGGCCGAGCACCGCGCTGGCGTAGGTGTCGTGCTCGCTGATCCGGGACAGCCAGTACAGGCCGCCGGTGCTGAGCGCGGAGCCGGCGAGCAGAATCGGGCGGGCGCCGATCTTGGGCACGAGCTGGGCGACGGCCCCGGCTCCGATGAACAGGGCTGCGGTGAACGGGAGGTAGGCGACGCCGGTCTTCAGGGCGGAGTATCCCCAGACGGTCTGCATGAACACGGTGAGGAAGAAGAACATGCCGAAGATGAAGATGCCCACCCCGGCGTAGCTCAGGTAGGCGCCGGTGCGGTTGCGGTCGCGCAGCAGCCGCACCGGCAGCAGGGCGTAGCGGCTGCGGGTCTCGATCACCGCGAACGCGGCGAGCAGGACCGCGGCGGCGGCGAGCGAGGCGATGACCTTGGCATCACCCCAGTGGGAGACGCCGTCCGGGGTGGTGGCGGCGCTGATCAGGCCGTAGACCAGGGCGGTGACCCCGGCGGTGCCGGTGATCGCGCCGGGCAGGTCGAACCGGCCGCGGCGGCGCGGGGTCTCGGCCAGCACCCGCGGGGCGGCCAGCGCGACCGCGGCGCCGATGGGCACGTTGACGAACAGCACCCACCGCCACGAGGCGTAGGTGGTCAGCAGGCCGCCGCCGATCAGGCCGATCGCGCCGCCGGCGATGCTCATCGCGGCGTACACGCCAAACGCCCGGGTGCGCGGCGGGCCCTCGGGGAAGGTGGTGGTGATCAGCGACAGCGCGGCCGGGGCGACGAGCGCGCCGCCGGCGCCCTGCACCGCGCGGGCGGTGAGCAAGAAGGCCTCGCTGTTGGCGAACCCGCCGGCGAGGGAGGCGGCGGAGAACAGCAGCAGCCCGGCGATGAACATCTTGCGGCGGCCGAGCAGGTCCCCGGCCCGGCCGCCGAGCAGCAGCAGCCCGCCGAAGGCCAGCGCGTAGGCGTTGACCACCCATTCCAGGCCGGACCCGGAAAAGCCGAGCGCCCGCTGGATGTGCGGCAGCGCGACGTTGACGATGGTCGCGTCCAGCACCACCATCAGCTGCGCGGTGGCCAGGACCAGCAGGGCCAGGCCCGGGCGCGGGCCGCCGGCGGCCACACCGCCCGGCGCGGCCGCCCGGGTGGTCTTGGATCGTATTTCGGACATGACGGGTTCTCCCGGATGCGTGTTGGTTTCGAGGTGGCACGTTGATTTGTTGCTGGAGGCGCGGGCTGATTTCGGCCTGGCGCCTCACATGGCGGGGGCTGGCTTGGTGAGTGCTGCGGCGAGCGGCTCCAGGGCGCGGTAGGCGATCCCGGTGTCGCCGTCGACGGTGCTGTGCCGGACGGCGTTGGTCACGGTCGTCTGGCCGGTCAGGAGGCTGTAGAGGGTGTCGGCGGGCATGGTGACTACTGCGTCGCCATCCGGTGCCGGCCCGCGGCGGACGGTGAGCTTGCCGGCGTCGGAGCCGAGGTAGAAGAACTCCGGCCCTACCCGGAGCTCGCACGTCTGCCCGGCGGGCAGTGCGGTCGGCCGGCCCGCGGCGCCAAGCAGTCCCCAGCCGGGCTGGGCCGCGGCGTCCTCGGAAGGTTCGGGTGCGTAGCGCAGGCCCCAGTGCAGCAGCTCGTTGAGTGCGGGCTGCAGCGCCCGGCCGGCTTCGGTGAGCTCGTACACGGTCACGTCGGTGGGTGCCGGGAGGGTGTGCCGGGTGATGACGCCGGCGGCCTGCAGGTCCTTCAGGCGTGCGGCCAGGATGTGGCTGGGGATGCCCGGCAGGCCTGTGGCGAGGTCGCGGTAGCGGCGCGGGCCCAGGGTCAGCTCCCGGACGAGGAGGAGGCTCCACCGTTCGCCGACGATGTCCAGGGCTCTGGCGATGGCGCATGCCTGTCCGTAACGCTTCATAAAAAGAACGTTACGCTTCATTTTTAGAAGTGTCAACTTCACTGCTCACCTCGTCACCCAGACGGTCCGCGATCAGGTCCCGCCCGTCCAGTTAGGCGTCGTCCTCCCCGCAGCCCCGATGTTCGCGGCGGGTCGGCCCACCGCCCGCAGCTCACCAGGCGCCGCGTCCAGCGCATCCAGGCCGGCACCGGCCACGAGCTGGTGCACCCGTGAGGGTGACAGCCCGCCCGCCGTGGCCAGGGCGCGGATCGAGATCCCCCGGCGCGGGCCGGGGCCAGCGCCCGTGCCCGTTCCCGTCCGGCATGCTCCAGCCGCCAGGCCGCCGCGAGACCCGTGTCAGGACCCGCCGCTCCCGCCGGCCTGCCCCGACCCGCCTGCTGACCGTCACCCGCCCATCGTGCCAGCCGTGTTCAGGAAACCGGAGGCCGTAGCGGTGCCGACGGCCCGGTTGCTACCGGCACCCTCGGGCCCGGCTGGCTCTGCCCGTAGCTACCCGGCGGGAGCGGCAGGCTGGGAGGCGGCGTCGTGGTCGATGGCGCTGATGAGCGCCTCGGTTGTGGTGTTGAACGGCTCGGTGCTGCGGGCGGCGCGGCTGAGGACCAGCGCGCCCTCGATCGCCGAGATGGTCAGGTCGGCGAGGGCCGCGGCGCGGCCGGGGGCGATGCCCAGCGGTTCAAAGCGGGTAACCAGCGCCGCCCGCCACCGCGCGAACACGCTGTCGAAGTCGGCGCTGAATTCCTCGTCGCGGGGGGCCAGCTCGAGGACCATGGTGGCGATCGCGCAGCCGCTCTGGTAGCCCGAGCGTTCGAGGCGGCTGGCGAGGATCTGGGCCAGCGCGCGGACGAGCGACCCGGGGTCATCGGCGTGGCGGGCGGCCTCGTCGACCATCTCCTCGATCTCGTCGCCCGCCCTGGCGATGGCTTCGCGGGCGAGTTCGGCCTTGCCGCCGGGGAAGTGGAAGTAGGTCGATCCGCGGGGCGCGCCGCTTTCGCGGACCACGTCGGAGAAGGTGGTGGCGTGGTAGCCGCGCTGGCGGAACAGCTCGGCGGCGGCGTGGATCATCCGGGAGCGGCTGTCGGTGCGTCGGGGCATGGACCCGATTTTACCCTTGACCTATGTATGACGTCCAACCTACTATCGAACTAAGTCGTACGTCATAGTTAGCAACGGATCTGGAGGAATCATGAAGGCGAAATGGACGAGCGATGACGTGCCCGGCCAGCAGGGACGGCTCGCCGTGGTCACCGGCGCGAACACCGGCCTGGGGTTCGAGACCGCCCAGGTCCTCGCCGCGCGCGGCGCGTCGGTGGTGCTGGCCGTGCGGGACATCGAGAAGGGCAAGCGCGCCGCCGCCCGCATCGCCGGCACCGCCCCTGGCGCGAACGTCATGGTCCAGCCCCTCGACCTGACCTCGCTGGATTCCATCCGCGCCGCCGCGGGCGAACTGCGGGCCCAGCACCCGAGGATCGACTTGCTGATCAACAACGCCGGGGTGATGTTCACGCCGAGGCAGACCACCCGGTGACGGGTTCGAGCTGCAGCTCGGAACCAACCACTTGGGGCCACTTCGCCCTCACCGGGCTGCTGCTCGAGCAGATGCTGCCGGTGCCGGGCTCCCGCGTGGTGACGGTCAGCAGCCTCGCGCACCGCGTCCGGGCCCGGATCAACTTCGGCGACCTGCAGGGGGAGCGGTCCTACAGCCGGGTGGCCGCGTACAGCCAGTCCAAGCTGGCGAACCTGATGTTCACCTACGAGCTGCAACGCCGGCTGTCCGGCGCGGGCACCACCATCGCGGTCGCCGCCCACCCGGGCCTCGCCGCCACCGAGCTGGCGCGCTACACGCCCGCGATCGCCGCGTTCTTCTACGCGCTGGTGAGCCAGAAGGCGGCGATGGGCGCCCTGCCCGTGCTGCGCGCCGCGACCGACCCCGGCGTGCTCGGCGGCCAGTACTACGGCCCGGGCGGATTGTTCGGGGCCAGGGGCTACCCGAAACTGGCCCACTCCAGCGGGCAATCCCACGACACGGCCATCCAGCGCCGCCTGTGGACAGTCTCCGAAGAGCTGACCGGGGTCACGTTCCCGGTCTGACCCGACCGCTAGGCGCGGCCCGCGGCGCTCGCCGCCGCCTCGTCGTGCATGGCGCCGACACGGCGCAGGTCGGCAATCCCCATATCCAGGGCGGCCCGCAGATGGTAGATCCGGCCGGTGGCCTGAAGGATCGCCACGCCGCCTTGGATGGCCGCCAGCAGCGAGGCCGACCGCTCCTCCACGTCCAGGTCAGACGGGAGGCGCCCCGCCGCCCGCAGCGAGCGCATACCGACCGCCAGATACTCCTGCCAGCGGTCCATCAGCTGCGCGACAAGCGCCCGCGTCCCGGGTGTAGTCCTGCCCAGGTGCAGCGTCAGCTGGCCCAGCGGGCACTGGTCGCCCTGCTCCGCGTACCGCTTGATCACCACGTCACGCCACTGCTGCCAGGCCTCCCAGGAGTCCAGACACCCCAGGTAGGGCTGCTGGTCGGCGATGACCTGGTTGGCCTCGAACTGCGCGGTCGCCAGCAGCAGCTCGTCCTTGCCCTCCGGGAAGTAGTGGAACAGCTGGCTCTTGCTGGTCCGGGAACGGGCCATGACATCGTTGAGTGTCGTCAGCACCACGCCCTTCTCCCGCAGCACTTCGGCTGCGGCTTTAACGATTCGGCTACGGGTCGCCTCGCCCTTCGCCGTCAGCTGCCTGTCCACGACATCCTCCATTTTTGAACCGTGCAGTCCAGACTATCGCCGCCGCACCCACCGGGACAACCCGGGATCCGCCGGCACCGCCGCAAGCGAGTCCCTATACGGGTGCCGGGTTGCCCGTGTCGGTGCCGTGCTGGTGCCAGATGGCGTTTACTGCCTCCTGCCGGCTGAGCCGGGAGCCGGCTTGGGTCATTTTGCTGAACCGGTCTGGGCCTGCTGCCTGGCGGATCTGGCTGGTGAGCTCGGTCTCGCCCTGCCGTAGCATCGGCCAGGCCCGCAGGCCAAGCCGTCGTCGCAGGCCTTCGGCCGCCCCGGCGAGCAGCGCCGCCTGATCGGGGTCGCCTTCGGCGAGCGCGAGCCGGGCGAACGCGATCATGCACAGGGTCACGCTGTTACCAGCTGGGACACGGCGTGCAGGAAGGGATCCTGAATCCGGTCGAGCAGCGGTGCCAGGTCCTGGCGGGCAGCCAGCGCCGCGGTATCGTCGCCTACCTCGAGGGCGGTCGCGGCCGCTGTCCACAACAGCTCAGCGCGGGCTTGAGGGCCGAGTGAGCCTGCCGTCGGCAGGAGCTCGCCAATCCAGGCACGAGCCTGGGTGATGTGATCCCGGATGAACCAGAACGGCCACAAGACACGGAACATATGGGGCAGCGGACCGCGATCGTGGCCGAGATACCACCGCAGGGAGGCGGCTAGGTTACCGGCCTCTACGTCCAGCCGCTCCAGCCACTGGCCATGTCCGGGTCCGCGCAGCGCCGGGTCGGCCTGCTCGACCAGCGCCTGGAAATAGTCGGCGTGGCGGCGCCTGATCTGCCGCGTCGGGGCGTGCTTCCAGCCGCTCGGTGACGAACGCGCGGATGGTATCCAGCATCCGCGACCGGGAACGGGGCCCGCTGTCCATATAGATGAGGCTGTGCCGGGCCAGCGCCTCGCTTAGCTCCAGCGCGGTGTCCTCTTGCAGGTCTGCCACCTGGGCTGCGGCTTGGATGGTCCAGCCGTCCTCGAACACCGCCGCGACCTCCAGCAGGGACCGCTCGGCGTCATCGAGCAGGTTCACGCTCCACTCCACCGTGGCCCGCAGGGTCTGCTGCCGCCTGGGCAGGTCTGCCGCACTGATGCTCAGCACGTCCAGCGAGGCGGTCAGCCGGGCGAGCAGCGCGCCGGGGTCCAGCAGCCGGGTGCGGGCGGCCGCGAGCTCGATCGCCAGCGGCAGGCCTTCCAGCCGGCGGCAGATCTCCGCGACCGCCGCGGCGTTGCTCTGGGTCAGGGCGAAGTCGGGCCGGACGGCCTGGGCGCGGTCCACGAACAGCGCTACCGCCGGCGCGGTCATCAGCTCATCGACCGGCACGGCGGAGGGATCGGCCGGCGCACTGACCGGCAGCGGGGGGACCGGGTACTCCCGTTCCCCCTGGAGCCAGAGGACTGTGCGGCTAGTGGCCAAGATCACCACGCCGGGGCCGCGGGCCAGCAGCTTGCCCAGGTCAGCGGCGGCGCCGACCACCTGCTCCAGGTTGTCCAGGATGAGCAGCCACCGCTCGTCGCCGAGCCGTTCGGCCAGCGCCTCCAATGGTGTCGCCGCCAGGTCGGCGCCGACCGCCCGGCCGATACCCGGCAGCACCAGTCCCGGGTCGGTGACCGCCGCCAGCGAGACGAACACGGTGTTCGCACCGAAGCTTTCGCGCAGCCGTTCGGCCACCGCCACCGCGAGCCGGGTCTTGCCGACTCCACCTGGACCGGTCAGAGTCACCAGCCGCACCCCGGGCCGCGCCAGCAGACCGGCCACTTCGCCGATCTCCTGCTCCCGGCCAAACAGCGTGGTGGTGCTTACCGGCAGCGGGCGAGGACCACGCGGGCTGCCCGGCCAGGCCCGCGCTGGAACGCCCGTGGTGGCGAACCGCTCGCTCAGCAGCGCCGCTAGGTCATCGCGCACCAGCCGGCCCAGCTCAGCGGGCCCGCTGAAGGTGCGAGAGGAAACCGACGCCTCCTGCCGGATCCGGTCCAGCAGCCGGGCGAGCCGCGGGTCGCGGCCGGGGGCCGGCTCCTTGACGTACAGCAGCTTCGGCAGCCCCGCCGACAGGTCGAACTCCTCTTCCAGGCCCGAGACATCTCCGCCGGGAGGCGCCTGTCCGTAACGCTGCCAGTACAGCCCGACGAACACGTTGCTTTGCGCCAGGTAGGCCTGGTACACGTCCCGCGGCGGGTACGGCCGCGCCCCCTGCTCGAACATCACCGGGGTCAGCCGCAGCGCCGAAATGGACCGCGATACCGCGCGCCGCTCCTCGGCCAACTCCCCCAGCGCGGAACTCACGAACACCCGCAGACGCCGGTCAGGAGTCTGGATGACCGCCTTATTCTCCTGCCCTTCGCTCACCGGACACCCCCTCTCCTGTCACTCGACGCTGCTGGCTCTCCGGCGGATCTCATCAGCGCTTCGTCATGCGCCGGTCATTCCGACGACCTGGTCGAACGTGTCGCGCTTGAGGTAGAGATCCCACATGGTGTCGGCGAGGTCGGCGGGGCTTGAGCGGCTCCGGCAGGAGGGCCGGGTCATAGTTCTCGAGGACGAAGTTGCCGGCGTCGCTGTCGGCCACCGGGCCCGTGATCTGCAAGAGGCCCGCGTACACGCCGGTGCCGGCCAGGTCGGCGTGCAGGGTGTGCAGGTAGTGGCGGGCGGCGGCGGCTGCGGTGCCGATGTTGCCGAACGGCGGAGCCGGGATGCTGGCGTTGACCGGCAGGCCGAACAGGACCGCGCCGTCGCCGCGCTCGAGCATGCCGGGCAGTACCTGGCGGATCAGCGTGACCGGGGTGCGGAGCAGCAGGTCGAGGGGGAACTCGAAGGATGCGGCGTCCGCGTCGCGGACAGCGACCGCGTGGTTGAGCAAGTCGAGCCCGGAGGGTGCGTACTCCAGCACGTCGATCGGGCCGAATCGCGCGGTGATCGCCTCGATCATGCCGGGCAGCGCGTCGCGGTCGGCGAGGTCGCCGGCGAACCCGGCGGCCGTGATGCCGTCCGCGGCTAGTTCCTCGGTGTAGGCGTCCAGTCGTGTCTGGTTGCGGGCCACCAGGGCCACCTGGAATCCCTCCCGGCCGAACCGGCGGGCGACCGAGCGGCCCATGCCCGGGCCGGCCCCGAACACGGCAATGGTCTTGGTCTTGGACATGCGAATACCTTTTCTTCCAGAATTCATCGTGGGCCGTGTCCAGGCGCCGAAAGCAGGCACCTGGACGTGATCCGGACCAGGAAGACCCGGTCCGGCATCAGCCTCGGATTCAACTCCTGTTCGGAGTGGACGTCCGCAACATTAGGACTCGAAAAATGGACTGTCAAGTCCATTCTGTGACCGCTGAGTGCGGCGGCCGATCGACGCCTGTCTCGCTCTGAACCCGGTGCGCCATGCGGCGTTTCTGGACTTGCAAGTCCATTCTCGTTATCGCATCCTGGCAGTGGGTCCGGGCCGAATCCGGGGGCCGCGGGCGGCACCACGATCGGTGCCGCGCGGTATATGGGAAGCCAGAGCAAGGAGCACACGTATGACGGGGCGGCTTGAAGGCAAGACGGCGCTGGTGACCGGGGCGACCAGCAACATCGGACGCGCGATCGCAGAGGAGTTCGCCGCCGAGGGCGCGCACGTGGTCGTCTCCGGGCGCAGCGGGCAGCGCGGCAGCGAGGTCGTGGACGGGATCCGGTTCCGCGGCGGTCGCGCCGACTTCGTGCAGGCGGATCTGGACGGCAGCCCGGAGGCCTCGCGTGCACTGGCCCGGGCAGGCGACCTCGGTGCTAGGCGGGCGTATCGACATCCTGGTCAACAACGCCGGCATCTACCCCGGCGGCGGCACGTCGGCGATCGACGAGAAGACCTTCGACCGGTCTACGCGGTGAACGTGAAGGCGCCCTTCTTCCTGACCGCGGCGATCGCGCCGGCCATGGTGGAAGCGGGCGGCGGGGCGATCATCAACCTGGGCTCGTGGATCGCCCGCCTGGGCGTCCGCCGCGCTGCACTGTACAGCTCCACCAAGGGCGCGATGGAGACCTTGACGCGGGCCTGGGCCGCCGAGTTCGGGCCTGAGGGGGTCCGCGTCAACGCCATCTCTCCCGGCGTGGTGCTCGAGAAGGTGCCCGGGGAGGTGCACCCGGCCGAGGCGAATATGAACGGCACCCCGGCCGGCCGGATGGGCAGGCCCCAGGAGATCGCGCACGCCGCGGTCTACCTTGCCAGCGACGAGTCCGCCTTCGTCCACGGCATCGTGCTGGACGTCGACGGCGGTCGTACCACCGTGGCCGTCATCGCCCGGTAGCCCTGGAAGCCTCCTCGACCCCCGATAGCTCGCTCATCAGGCGGCTACTCGTACTGCATCGCGGGGAAGTCCGGCGCGTCTCCGCGTCCGCCCGGGGTCATGTCCAGGACATTCCAGATCGGCCAGATCAGGTCGACGTGGCGGGGTTCCTCGCCGTCGTCGCGGGCGGCGAACATCAGCTCGGTCGCCCATCGGTGGCGGAACCCGTTGGCGTCGCGCGTGAACACGTTCAGGATCGGGGCCTGCTCGCCGTCTGGCCCTTCCGCGCGGTAGTCGCGGTTGTAGCCGTTGTTCCGCGAGGACAGCAGCCGCAGATGACGCCAGCCGCGTTCACGTGCGAAGTTCCGGATCCGGGCCGGGTCTGACTTCGCGACCACGGCGAGGTTGATCTGCGAGGCGAGGTGCGGAGCGGCGCCGTCGAGCGAGTCCAGGATCGACGTACAGGACGGGCACGGGGTCTCGGCGAGCGGCAGCCGGGCCGTCTCGCCCACCGCGGGACCCGGCCGGGTGTCGCCTGACCAGCGCGGGAACATGAAGTTGTAGACGACGAGCGTGTCCTTGCCGGACCCGAACAACTCCGAGAACTTCACCTCCCCGCCCCCGTCTGCCGCCTCCTCGAAGACGTAGTCCTGCGGGACCGCACCGCCCGGCGGGAGCGCGCGGCGCTGCGCGGCGACTCGCTCTACCGCCCGCCGCAGCTCGACCTCCGCCTCAAGCAGTCGGTTGCGGGCGAGCCGGTATTCGCTCGACTCGCCGGGAAACTGGGTGTCAGACACGCGGCTGAGTCTAACCCGTCAGTGACCCGGGGCCGTGGGAGCGCCGCCCGGTTGCGTGCACGCCGGCGCCTGGGCGCGCGGCGCCTCGGCCTGGACGGCCGCGTGCACCACCCGGGCGTAGATCTTGGCCCCCGACGGCCGCGGGTGGATCTCGTCCGGCCACAGCAGCGAGGTACGGTTCGCGATGGCCCGGTGCCAGTCGGCCAGGTCCACCCGGGCGTCGTGCCCGGCCGCCGCCGCGAGCACCCCGTTGACCTCGGACTCCCACGGCATCGGGCCGGAGGTGTTGATCAGGACCAGTTCGCGGTGCGGCCCGATGGCGCGGCGCAGCTCCCGGATCTGCTCGGCGGTGACGGGACCGTTGGTGCCCAGGCCGACGACCACGTAGTGGCGGAGCAGGCCGCGGGCGGCCAGGCCCTGGATCACGGCCAGCCCGTTCACCATGGCCCGGTCGACCTCCGCGTTGATGTAGATGCCGGGCATGGCCGCCTCCAGCGCCGCGGCCGAGGCGACCATGACCGAGTTGCCCACGGCGGTGACCTGCCGGCCGGAAACCTTCGGCGGCGGCCGCCGCCGCGGAGCTGCAGGACGCCGAGGGCGTGGGCGACGCCGCGGATTCGGAGACGACCGGCGCGGGATTCGCCGGCTGGGTGGCCTGGGATGCCGCCGTTATCCGCTGGCCCTCGGCCACCTGCCGGAGCAGTCCAGACGGAGCCGCGGCCGCAGATGACCTGGCGATGCCGTAGGTGCTCACGCCTACCGCCGCTATCGCGACCGTGGCCACGGCCACGGACGCGAGACGCCGGCCGGGGTCCGCGCGCCGCACGCCCTCGACGATCAGCGACCACCACCGCCTGCAGGTGGCCGCGAAACCGTCCCGCAGGATGGGTGCCTCGATGAACTGCCACGACGCGGAGGCCAGCCCGATCGTGACGCCGGCCTCGATGAGCCACATCCGCGGCGACGTGGACGCGTAACCGGTGATCGCGCCGGCCAGCGCGATCACCGGCCAGTGCCACAAGTAGATCGAGTAGGAGCGGATTCCCACCCAGCGCAGCGGGGCAAGTCCGGTCATCGCGGCGATGACGCCGTTGCTCGCGGCCGCGATGACCAGGCCCGCGGCACCGAGCGCGGCGAGGACGAGGCCGGCCGGGTAGACGGCCCGGTCGCTGCCCGAGAAGTGCCCCGCCGCCCACGCCAGCACCACGAGCCCGACCACCCCCGCGGCGTCCAGGCGCTTCAGCTGCACGGCCGATGCCGAGGCCAGGGTCTCCAGCGGGAAGGCCAGGGCCACGGCGGCCCCGATGAGCAGCGCGGAGGCGTGCGTATCGGTGCCGTAGTAGACCAGCGACGGATCACCGGGCGTGTACTCGAGCGCCATCGCCGTCGCCGACATCGCCGCGGCAATCAGCGTGGCCGTGACCCTCGCACGCCGTCCGTTCAGACGAAGAATTATGAACCACAGGATGAGGGGCCAGATCAGGTAGAACTGTTCCTCGATGGCCAGCGACCACAGATGATCGAGCGGCGGCGGTGACCTGAACAGCCCGAGTTCGGCGAAGTACGACACGTGGTGCAGGATCTGGTACCAGTTGCTGGTGTACGTGACCGCGGCCAGCAGCGCCAGGCGCAGCGAGGCCTCCTGGTCCGGTTCGATCACGGTGGCCGCGGCGGTGACGATGACCAGCATCACGGCCAGCGCCGGCAGCAGGCGCCTGGCCCGCCTGGCCCAGAAGGACTTCAGGTCCACCCGGCCGAGCCGGTCGTACTGGACGGCCAGCAGGTCGGTGATGAGGAATCCGCTGAGCACGAAGAAGACGTCGACGCCGAGGAAGCCGCCCGACACCTCGGAAGCACCCGCGTGGAAGCCCATGACGGCCAGCACGGCGAGCGCCCGCACTCCATCCAGGCCGGGCGCGCGTCTGGGCGTCTTCGTCGTCGTGTCCCGTCCTGCCGGATAGCTGTCGATCAGGCCTTACCGGCAGTCATGCTAACGATACGGACACCGCTCTAGCCAGGAGAAACGCCGCGCAAGGGCGATAGTGCGTCTCAGGTCCTCGGCGTCGTTACGATCGGACGGTCAGCGCGCGCCGTTCCATGTGAGGACAAGCCATGCTGGAGTCGAGCGACCTGGTGGCCTTCGTGGCCGCGACCGATCTGGGCCGGGCCCGGGCCTTCTACGAGCAGACCCTGGGCCTGCCGGTGGTCGAGCACAACGACTTCGCCTGCGTCCTGGACGCCCACGGCACCATGCTCCGGGTGACGGCGGTGCCGAAGGTGGCGCAACCCGGTTACACCGTGCTCGGCTGGCGGGTCGGCGACATCGCGGCCTCGGTGCGAGAACTCACCGCCAGGGGCGTCAGCGTCCTGCGCTTCGACGGCATGAACCAGGACGAAGACGGCATCTGGACCACCCCGAGCGGAGCCAGGGTGGCGTGGTTCGCCGATCCCGACGGGAACACGCTGTCGCTCACCCAGGGCGGATAGCTCACTCGGTGCCCAGCAGGTGCCGGGACACCCGCGCGAGGTGGGTGCGCATCGCCGCGGTGGCCTGGTCCGCGTCGCGGGACCGGAGCGCGGTCACGATCTCCTCGTGGTCCCTCCGGTACTCATCCCGCCGGGCGGCCGATGCGTTACGCCGCTTGAGGTCGCCCCACATCCGCCCGTGCCGGGCCCGCTCCACCTCGGCGTACAGCCGGATGAGCAGCGGGCTGTGGGTGGCCGCGATGATCGACCGGTGCAGCGCCGCGTCCCAGACCTCGAACTCGTCGTGATCGGCCGCCCGCTCCCCGCCGTCCAGGCAGCGATCCATCTCGGCGAAGTCGCGGGCCGTGGCCCAGGCCACCACCCGGGACATGGCGCTCGGCTCGAACAGCCGCCTGACCATGATCACGTCGGCGGGAGCGTACTCGTCGGACCCGGCCAGAACGTCCGGTCCCGACGCCGGGACCTGCTCGTCGGCCGCGGCCGGCGGCTCGCCCGCGCCGGGATCACGGCCGGTCGCGTCCCCGTCGCGGCCGCGCAGGAACGTTCCCCGGCCCACCTCGCGGGACACGTGCCCCTCGGCCTGCAGCATCGCCATGGCGTGGCGGACGGCCGACCGGGAGACCCCGAGATCGGTGGCCAGCTGCCGCTCCGTGGGCAGGCGGCTGCCGTGGCGCACGCCATCGCGCTGCGACTCCGCCAGGATCAGCGCCGCGAGCGCCCTGCGCCGCAGCGCCGAGTTATCGCCGGAAGTCATAGAACCAATCCAACCAATTGTCCGTGCGAGAAGATTCTGCCATCAATTGCTCGCGATGTCACGCATTGACCTGACGCCCCCATCATGCCTATGATCAGCGGATCAACTGCTGGTAACCAATCTGATTCAAGAACCAAAATGGTCTAGGCCGCTGGTCCGGCGTTGCCAGGCCGCCGACCCGTCCATGTCCGAACCGAGCCGAAACGACGCGACAAAGGAGATTTGGCTCGTGAGACTGGCCACCCTTATCACTAGCAGCGGACCGCGCCTGCACGTCCGGGCGCGGAACGGCGGGTACGTCGACATCGGCGAGGCGACCGGCGAGACGCGGTACGCCGCGTTCGGCTCGTTCGTCGCCGAGGGCCCGGCCGCGGTGGAAGCCGCCCGCGGACTGCAAGACCGCGAAGGCCGCGTGTACCAGCCGTCGGAGTTCGGGCCCGCGGTGCCCGCACCGGAGCGGATCCTGTGCCTCGGCCTGAACTACGCCGACCACGCGCTCGAGGGCGGCCGTGCCGTGCCGGCCTGGCCGGACACGTTCGTGCGGGGCCACCAGACGCTCCTTGGCCCCTACGCCGACCTGGTCAAGCCGGCCCTGACCGAGTCGTTCGACTACGAGGGCGAGCTCGGCATCGTGATCGGGGCGGGCGGGCGGTACATCCCGGCCAGCAAGGCGATCGACGCGATCGCCGGGTTCACCGTGCTGAACGACGCGTCGGCGCGGGACTGGCAGCGGGCAGGCAGCCAGTGGACGCCGGGCAAGAACTTCGACGGCAGCATGCCCATCGGGCCGGAGATCGTCACCCCGGACGAGGTCGACGTCTCCGACGTCGCGCTCACCACGGTGCTCAACGGCCAGGTCATGCAGTCGGCGCGGACCTCTCAGATGCTCGTGGACGTGCCGAGCACGGTCGAGTTCTTCTCCTCGTTCACCACGCTGAGGCCGGGCGATGTCATCGCGACCGGGACGCCCGGAGGCGTCGGCTTCGCCCGCAATCCCCCGGTCTGGCTTCAGCCGGGCGACGTTATCGAGATCACGATCGAGGGTATTGGCACCATCCGCAACCGCGTGGTCGCCGAGGACGGCGATCGCTCCGGATGGCGGTGGCGGCCAAACGCCTCTCCTGGCGGCCTGTAGCCAAGGGATTCCCCGTACCCGCTGGTCGGCCGCACCCTGGCAAATCTCTCACCCCGAGAGGGGACGATCATGTTGACCACCCGGAGAACACACGGACCAGACAGACCCGGATTGCGGGCGTCCGGCATGAGGCTGGGCCCCGCGAGCCGCGCGGCCGCGCTCGCCGCCGCCCTGCTCGCCGCCGCCGGCCTGGCCGCGTGCAGCAGCAGTTCCAGCAGTAACAGCAGTAACAGCAGTGCCAGCACCGGCGCCAGCGCCTCGGGTTCGACGCTGGTCGTCGCGGACCTGGCGCCGTTCAGCGGGCCGGACGCCGCGCTCGGCCCGACGTACCTGGTGTCCTGCGACGGCGCCACGGCGGCCATCAACAACGCCGGCGGCGTGCTCGGCCACAAGCTCAGCTGCAAGGGCGTGGACACCAGGGGCGACCCGGCCGACGCGGTGCCCGCGACCAGGCAGATGTTCGCCACCACCTCCAACCTCGCGCTGGTCATCGGGTGCACCTCCGACGAGGCGGCCAGCGTGGTGCCGATCATCAACGCGCAACAAGATGGTGTCGTTCTGCATGACCGGCCAGTCCGAGTTCGACTCCGTCCACTTCCAGTACTTCTACCGGCTGGTGCCGCCGGACCTGGAGGAGTCCTACGCGATGATCGCCATCGCCCAGCAGCTCGGGTACAAGAAGATCGCGCTGGCGTTCGGCAACGACATCGGGTCCCAGACGTTCATCCAGCCGGCCATCAGCGCCATCGGCAAGGCCGGCCTGACGCTGGCGGCGAACGAGACCCTCAACCTGCAGGCGAGCACGTTCCGCACCGAGGCGGACAAGATCGTCTCCGCGCACCCGGACGTGATCCTCACCGAGGCGCTCGGCCCGACCGACGCGACGTTCCTGTCCGAGGTGAAGCAGCTCAACGGCGGCAAGATGATCCCGGTCATCGGCACCTCGGCGGACATCTCCCCGGACTGGTACAAGTCGGTCGCGGCGGCGATCGGCGCGTCCACGCTGGCGACCGGCTTCCGCGCCGACAACCTGGTCACCGAGACCAGCGGGCCCTCCTACGCCCCGTTCCAGAACGCGATCATGTCCGAGCAGGGCAAGGTGGGCAGCACCGGTGACTTCTCCACCTACCTGACCGCGCCCGGCGCGGTGCACCTGTACGACGGGATCAACCTGGCCGCGCTCGCGATGATCGAGGCCAAGTCCACGACGCCGAGCGTGTACGCGCCCTTCATCCAGACGATCGGCGACGGCACGGCGGGCGCGGAGGTCGTGTACTCCTTCGCCCAGGGGGCCGCCGCGCTCAAGGCGGGCAAGGCCATCCGCTACGAGGGGCCGGGCGGTCCGACCAGCTTCGACTCCTTCCACGACTCGACCGGCATCTTCCAGATCGACACCTACAGCACTACCGGAGCCGTGCAGGTGACCGGCAACATCAGCGCCGACCAGCTGCGGGCGCTGTCCTCCTGAGGGAAAACCGATGAGCCTATTCCTCGCGTCGTTCGGCTTCGGCCTGGTGACCGCGGCGGTGCTCGCCATCGCGGCGGTCGGGTTCACCATGCAGTTCGCCGTCACCGACGTGCTGAACCTGGCCTACGGCGCGGTGATGATCGCCTCGGCGTTCGTCGCCTACGCGCTCAACCAGGCGGGCGTCAACGTGTGGATAGGCATGCTGGCCGCTGCCGCGGCCGGAGCGGTCGGGTCGGTCCTGCTCAACACGGGGATCTACACGCCGTTCCAGCGCCGCGGCAGCGCCCCGATCACGCTGGTGATCGTCTCGCTCGGGATGACGCTCATCATCGAGTTCGGATTGCAGGCGATCGTGGGCGGCACCAACGTGTCGTACACGATGAGCCAGGGACCGACGGTCAGGGCGGGCGGCCTGAACCTGACCGCGGTCCAGTTCGTGATCATCGGGCTGGCCATCGTGGTGATGGCCGGCGTGCACGGGCTGCTCCGCTACACCAAGCTCGGCAAGGCGATGCGCGCGACCGCGGCGAACCGTTCGCTGGCGCGCAACTGCGGCATCAGGACCAACAGGATCGTCACCATCACCTGGGCGATCACCGGGGCGCTGTGCGGCATCGCCGGCACCGTGTTCGCGATCAACAACGGCAGCTTCGGCGCCACCAGCGCCGACCTGTTCCTGGTGGTGATCCTGGCCGCGGTCTTCCTCGGCGGGCCCGGCCAGGCCTACGGCGCGATGATCGGCGCGGTCATCATCGGGCTCGCCACCGAGATCAGCGCGGCCTACATCATCCCGTCGTACAAGGACGTCGTCGCGTTCGCGGTGCTGCTGGTGATACTGGCGGTGCGGCCGGGCGGCCTGCTGGGGGCTACGGCGTAATGACAAGCGCGCAACTGTTCTACCTGCTCAACCTGCTGATCTACGCGGGCGTGGACATCATCGCCTGCCTCGGCCTGAGCCAGCAGTTCGGGGTGGCCGGGGTGACCAACTTCGGCTACATCATCTTCCAGGCGGCCGGCGCGTACACCGCGGGGATCTTGTCCCTGCCCAACCAGTCCGCCAACGGCGGGTTCCAGTCCTACATCGGCGGCTGGAACCTGCCGTTCCCGGTGCCGCTGATCGGCGCGACGATCGTCGGCGGGCTGGTCGCGCTGCCGTTCACGTTCGTGGTCGGCCGGCGGCTGCGCGGCGACTTCGCGGCGGTCGGCCTGCTCGTCACCGCGGTCATGGTGAACCTGCTGGTGACGAACTACCGGCCGTTCCTGAACGGCGCCGCGGGTCTGTCCCTGGTGCCGGCGCCGCTGCAGGGCAAGTACGACCCGCTGGGGGCGGGATACCAGTGGGTGTTCGCGGCCGGCGCGCTGCTCCTCGCGGCCGGCGCGTACCTGCTGGTGCGGCGGGTGACCGAGTCGCCCTACGGGCGGTCGCTGCGGGCCATGCGCGACAACGACCTGGTGGCCGACTCACTCGGCAAGAACCTGGTGACGCAGCGCGCCGCGGTGCTCGTGCTGGGCGGTGCGCTGGCCGGGCTGAGCGGCGGCATACTGGTCGCGTACATCAACACCTGGGCCCCCGGGGCCTGGGGTTACGCCGAAACGATCGTGCTCTTCGCGGCGGTCATCATCGGCGGCGCCGGCAGCCACCGCGGCGCCGTGCTCGGCGCGATCCTGGTCCCCGTGGGCTTCGAGGAGGCCACCAGGTACATCCCCACGTTCGGGCCGGCCGGTTTGGTCGACGACCTGCAGTGGGTGGCCATCGGGCTGCTGGTGGTGGTGTTCCTCTGGTTCCGTCCGCAGGGGGTGCTGCCCGAACGCCGCCGCATGATCGGTGCCGCGCCGACGCCGGTTCCCTCCGTCATTGATATTCCGAACGGGGACGTGGTAACCCTGCCTGGACCCCGCTCGACCACGGCCGGGGCCGGCGCCGCGAGTGGCGACGGATTCGCCGTCAGTCCCGCGCGGTCGGCCGCGTCCCGTGCCGTCCCGCCGGGCGCCGACGGCGATGTCGTGCTCCGGACGGTGGACCTGGTCCGCGATTTCGGCGGCGTCAAGGCGGTCGCCGGGGTGTCCATCGAGGTGCGGCGCGGCACGCTCACCGGCCTGATCGGCCCGAACGGCGCGGGTAAGTCGACGCTGCTCGCCATGCTGGCCGGCACGATCGGGGTCACCTCGGGCCAGGTGATCTACCAGGGCGCCGACGTCACCGGGGTGCCCGCCTACCGCCGGGCGCGGCTGGGGCTGGTGCGGACGTTCCAGCTGGCCAGTGAGTTCAAGCGGCTGACCGTGATGGAGAACCTGCTCAGCGCGGCACCGGGCAACCGGGGCGACTCGCTGGTCGGCGCGCTGCGCGGCCGCCGGTACTGGCGGCGCGATGAGGACGCCGCGATCGCGCGGGCGCGGGCGCTGCTGGACAGGTTCGGCCTGTCGAGCCTGGCCGACACCTACGGCGGCGACCTGAGCGGCGGTCAGCGCAGGCTGACCGAGATCATGCGCGCGCTGATGACCGAGCCGACGATGCTGCTGCTGGACGAGCCGATGGCCGGGGTGCATCCGCGGCTCGCCCGCCAGATCGGCGGCCACCTGCTTGACCTGTGCGCCGAGGGTATGACCATCTTGATGGTGGAGCACGAACTGGCCATCATGGACGAGTTCTGCGACCCGGTGATCATGATGGCCGAGGGTAGGGTGCTCGCGACCGGCACGATGGCGGCGCTGCGGGCACGCAGCGAAGTGGTGGAGGCCTACCTTGTCGGCTGACCGAGCCGCGTCTGCGGGGCCGGCGCTGCTCGCCGAGGACATCCGGGCCGGGTACGGCGCCGGCGACATCATCCACGGCGTGTCGGTCGTGGTCGCCCCCGGCACCGTCGCGTCCGTCGTCGGGCCGAACGGCTCGGGCAAGTCCACCCTGCTGAAGGCGCTGACCGGGGTGATCAGGCTCTCGTCGGGCCGGGTACTGGTCGGCGACCGCGAGGTCACCGGCCTGCCGCCGGAGGAGATCGCGCGCGCCGGGGTGGGGTACGTGCCGCAGGTCGACGACGTCTTCGCGCCGCTCACCGTCAGGGAAAACCTGGAGATGGGCGGCTACCTGCTGGCGGCACACGAGATCAGCGGCCGGATCGAGCGCGTGGTGAACACGTTCCCCCGGCTCGGCCAGATGCTGACCCGGCGGGCGGGCCGGCTGAGCGGCGGCGAGCGCAAGATGCTGGCCATGGGCCGGGTGCTGATGCTCGAGCCCGCCGTGTTCCTGCTGGACGAGCCGACGGCGAACCTCGCCCCGAAGGTCGCGACCGAACTGCTCACCGGGCACGTGCGCGCGCTGGCCGAGGCGGGCGCCGGGGTGCTCGTCGTCGAGCAGCGGGCCCGGGCCGTGCTCGCCATCTCCGACTTCACCTACGTGCTAGGCGGCGGCCAGGTCCTGATGGCCGACACGCCGGCGCGCCTGTCCGAGAGCCGGGAGTTCACCGAGTCGTTCTTCGGCGCCGTGCCGCAGGCCCCGAAGACCCCTAGGTCAGGACCGCGGTGAGCAGCCCCAGCGGGCTCGGCGCGGCGAACTGGATAAGGAGCCCGGCCTGGCCGGCCGACAGGTGAATGATCGTGGCGTGAGCCGGCAGGTACGGCGGGTGCTGCTCGTTGACCAGGGCCTGGACCGCCGCGAGTTCGGCGGCCGCGTTCCGGCTGTCACTCGTGATGACGACGCCCCGGAACAGCACCGCGACGCCGGGAGAGGTATCCCCGAACGAGGTGACCCGGATGGCGTACTGGGACGAAATCGCGGCGAGCGTGGCCAGCAGGCGAGAATCCACCTCGCCGGCCTTGAGCTGCGTGTTGTCCTGCGGGGTGAACTGGATGCGCGAGTTGCGGAGCAGTTGCGAACCCGCGCTCATGCGCGCGGCGAGATCGGCCCGCAGCGCGGACTGGTAAGCGGCCGCTCCGCCCGGCTCGGTCGCGCGGACGTCGACCTGGGCCGCGCCCGAACCGAAGCTGGCGATGACCGCGGGGGCATACTGGCTGGCGAGCTGGGTGCTGGCCGGGGTGGAGCTCACGACCACGGTGGCGCCGTGCGGGTTGGCCGCCCCGGGCTGCAGTGGCATCAGCCGGCCGGCGGTGACGCCCTGCGCCTGCAGCGCGGCGCACATGACGGGGTCGCACGCCACGATCGCGTCGGCGCTCACCTGGCCCGCGATCCAGGCCGCCGCCTGGCCCTGGGCCACCGCGGCCGGGGACGGGGCGGTACGTACGGGGTTGCGCGCGACGGGCTTGGCCGCGGGCTGCGCCCGCGCGGCCGTGACGGTCGTTCCCGTGAATACGCCGGCGAATTGAAGGGCGATCACCGTAATGGCCATCAGGGCCACGGCCAGAGTGGCCAGCCGCCAGCGAACGGTCAGCCGGCCCAGATGCCAGCGGAACCGTTTCCGGCCGGTCCGGCCGTCCATTCTTTGCGACCCGAAACCGAACGAGCGCAGCCGCCACGACACCCAGACCTTGATCGTGGTGGCCAGGACCCGGCCCCACGATGGCTCCGCGCGGACCGAAGCCGGCGGCCTGCTGGCGTTCAGAATGGCGCCGGGCGGCACCGGATGGCGAGTGTGTTCGTTCAAATGCGCTGCCCCTCGGCCGCGGCACGGCACCACGGCTAATCCACGACGGCATGCAGCCATCCCGTCGTCATTAACCGATATTGCCGGATAAGCCCCTAATGCGTGGACATTTGAGCGAAAAATTCGCCATATGCGTGTCGCCGTAGGTGGTTTTCGTGTGCCGCGGGGCCGTGTCCCCCGCCGTGGCCGGCTGGGTCATACCGCGGTCCAGCCGCCGTCGATGACGAGGGCCTGCCCGGTCATGTAGCTGGAGGCGTCGGTGGCGAGGAACAGCAGCGGGCCGTCGAGTTCGTCAGCCTCCGGGGTGCGGCCGAGCAGCGTGCGGTCACGGATGGATTGCGCGAAGGCGGGATCGGCCAGGAACCCGGTCATCTCGGTGGGGAAGAAGCCGGGCGCGAGGGCATTGACCCGCACGCCGTCCTGGCCCCAGACCGCGGCGAGGTGCCGGGTCAGGTTGATCAGGGCGCCTTTCGTGGCGTTGTAGGCGGCCATCGGGCCGCGGGAGGCGACGATGCCGTATATCGACGCGACGTTGATCACGCTGGCCGCGGGCGCGGCCCGCAGGAGCTCCGCGGTCAGCCCGCACAGGTCCATCACGCTGATCAGGTTGACCTCGACCACCCGCCGCAGCTCATCCAGGGACTGCTGCTCCAGCGGCCCGTCGTCGCAGATACCGGCGTTGTTCACCAGCACGTCGAGCCGGCCGTGCGGGCGCACCATCTCGACGACAGCCCGCCGGTGATCCGGGTCGGCGATGTCGCCGGCGATGGCCTGGATCCGGTTCCCGCAGTGCTGCGCCAGCTCCTCGAGGCGGTCGGCGCGGCGGGCGGTGGCGATGACGTTGGCCCCGGCGGCGTGCAGGACGCGGGCGAACCGTGCTCCCAGCCCGGCCGAGGCACCTGTCACCAGCGCGACGCGGCCGTCCAGCCGCCACCGGTCACCGGTCCCGGCACCTGGCACGGCCGGTTGCGCTTCGTTCATCGTGCCTCCCCATGAACCGGGCCGCCCGGGGCACGGCGCGGTGCTCCGGGTCGACCTGGGGTGAGCCTACGGGCGTACCTCGTAGACGAGGTTGAACGGGGTCTCGGCCGCGCGCCGGAAGCGAGCGAACCCGGCCTCGGCGGTCACCTGCCGGATCGCGGCCTCGCCGGCCTGGGCGCCGAGGGCATAACCGCCGGGCTGGGACAGCGCGTTCGGCACGCAGAGCTGGGTGGAGGCGTTGTAGTAGACCCGGCCCACCGGGTTGAGGTTGCCGGCCACGTCGTCGGCTGCGTAGGGCTCGACGACCAGCCAGGTGCCATCCGGCTTGAGCGCCTGGCGGACGTGCCGGGCGGCACCGAGCGGGTCGCCCATGTCGTGCAGGCAATCGAACGTGGCGGCCAGGTCGTAGCCGGTGCCGGAGAAATCGGCCGCCGAGGCGACCTCGAAGCTGATCCGATCGGCGACGCCGGCGTCGGCGGCCCGCTTGCGGGCGATCTCGATGGACTGGTCGTGGTAGTCCGAGCCGGTGAACCTGGAGTTCGGGTATTGCTGGGCGAGCAGGATGGTGGACGCGCCGAGCCCGCAGCCGATGTCGGCGACCTTGGCGCCGGCCTGGAGTTTGCCCTGCACGCCGTCGAGCGCCGGGATCCAGGACGGGACGAGGTTGGCGATGTAGCCGGGACGGAAGAACTGCTCGCAGCCGGTGAAGACGTCTTTGTCGTGCTCGTGCCAGCCCATCCCGGCGCCGGTGCGGAACGCCTCGGTGATCCGCGGCTCGGCCTTCAGCGTGCCGAGCGCGAGCACGAACGCCCCGGGGATGTAGACGCCGCCGTCCGGGTCGGCGAGGGCGAACGCCTGCTCCTCGGTCATGGAGTAGGTGTCGGTGGCCGGGTCGTATTCCACGTACCCGCCGGCCGCCTGGCCGCGCAGCCACTCGGCGGTGTACCGGGGGTTGGCGCCGGTCCGCTCGGCGAGTTCGGCGGCGCTCGCCGGGCCTGCGGCCAGCGTCCGGTACAGGCCGAGGTGGTGTCCGATGACCACGTTGCCGGCCGCGAAGGTGGCTCCCAGGTCGGTGACGAACCGCCCGAGGAACTCCTGCAGCTTGTCCATGTCGATAGCCATGATGAGCCTCCTGTGCTTCAGCGCTTTAGCGTGTGCGGATTGTCAGGTCGTGAGTTCTTTGCCCGGATCAGCTGCCGGTCGCGGAGGCCGCGACGGGGGTGCCGGGAACCCGGCCCCACTCGGCCCAGGAGCCGTCGTAGACCCGGACCCGGTCGCGGCCGATCAGGTGGGTGAGCACGAACCAGGCGATGGCGGCGCGGTTGCCTATGGTGCAGTAGGTGATCAGCTCCTCGCCGCCATCCACGACGTCCGGCGCGAACACCTGGCGCAGCTCCGCAGCGGAGCGGAACGAGCCGTCCTTGTTATAGAGGCCGTCGAGGGGCTGGTGGACGGCCGAGGGCACATGCCCGGCGCGGCCGCCGGGTTCCATGCCGCCCGACGGCCAAAAGCGCTCACCCTCGTACTCCGCCGCAGAGCGCACATCCACCAGGGTGGTTCCCGGCTGGCCGATGGCCGCGAGCACCGCCGTCCGGTCTGCCCGTATATGAGAATCCTCGGCGCCGAGGCGGAAGCCGTCGGTCGGCGGTTCGCTCGCGTCGGTGCTCCACGGGAAGCCTCTGGCCCGCCAGGTGTCGCGTGAGCAGTCCAGGATGCGCACGTCGCGATGCCCGTACAGCTTCATCAGCCACAAGCCAAGGACGGGCCCGTACCCGTAGAACACCACGGTGGAGTCCGGGCCGATCCCCGAGCGCGCGACCAGCCGTTCCAGCGCGGCGGTGCCCACCAGGCGGTAATCGGCGTCCTTCAGGTCGGCGTAGATGTTCCACAGCACCGCGCCGTCAATGTGCCAGTCGTCGTAGGCGGCCCTGCTGACGTCGACTTCGACCACGCGCACCCGCGGGTCAGACAGGTGAGCGTGCAGCCATCCGGGATCGACCAGTACCCCGTCGCTGGTGTCCGGGTGCGGCCTGGATGCATCTATTGCGGTCTTCATGTGAACCTCCTGCGTTCGGCTTCTGGGCACAGGTTTACGGCGGCGCCATTGCCGCAACGTTGCCGCAGGATTGGCGAAACCTTGGCGTCCTGGCCGGATGCCGCGCGCGGAAGCCAGCGCGGCCTCGCCGATCGGACGCGGTCCGTCAGGTTTCGGCGAGGAGGCGCTGGTAGAGCTCGCGGGTGGCAGGGCTGGGTGAGACGCCGAGCTGGTCGCGCAGGCACTCACTGAGCTGGCCGTAAACGCCGAGAGCTTCGGCCAGGTTGCCCTGGGCGGCGAGGGCCTGCATGAGGTACCGGTAGCCGCTTTCCCGCAGCGGGGCCAGGCGAGTGAGCTGCCGTCCGGCCCGGACCGCGCCGGCGAGTTCGGTCCCGCCGATGCCCAGCCCGGCCGCCGCGTAGCACTCCAGGGCGCGCAGGCGCAGTTCCGTCAGCCGGTGGCGGATCTCGTCGATCCAGGGCGCGTCCTCGCCGGGCAGGAAGTCCCGTTCGGCCACGAACAGCGCGGTGAGCGCCGGCCCCCACGCTCGCGCCCAGTCCTGCTGGGCGACGGACGATTCGGCCGGTGGATGGCCTCCGTCGGCGGCTTCCAGGTCGACCCGGGCGTCGGGCAGGCACAGCCGGATCGTGGAGCGCCCGTCCACGGCGTCGGCACCGAGGACCCGGCGCAGCTTGGACAGCAGCGGGTTGAGCCGGGCGTCAACCGCGGCCGGATCGGGTTCCCGCCACAGCGCCTCGGCCAGCTCGTCCCGGGGGATATGGCGGTGACGGTTGACCACCAGGTAGGTGAACAGCAGCCGGCCCTGGCGGCCAGGCAGCCCGGCGTCCAGCCGCTGGCCGTCACGCTCGACGGCCAGCGCCCCGCAGATCTGGATCCGTACCGGGTGCGAGAACGCCAAGGTCACGCCAACATCCTGGCATTACGCTGAGTCAGCAGCCAGAGTAGGAGGCGCGAGAGTGAAGCTGATCCGATGCGAGTGCGGGTTCGTGGCCCGCGGCGATAACGATGACCAGGTGGTCGGGATGATCCGGGGACACCTGTCCACGGACCATCCGGCCCTGCTGGAAACGGTCAGCCGGGAGGACCTGATCAGCTGGATCCAGGCGGAATAACCCCTGAATCGAGGCCAAGCCAGTGCAGCTATGGAGCACGTGCTCGGCCACCTCGAGCGTGACAGGTCGTGAGCGTCGTTTACTGCGCGGAGCACCGCCAACCCCGCCGCGCCTAGCCCAGGGATCTGGCGGCTGGCTCAGTGGTTAGCTGCCGGGGGTGATCAGGCCGGATTCGTAGGCGAGCACGACGGCCTGGACACGGTCGCGGAGGCCGAGCTTGGTCAGTATCCGCCCGACGTGAATCTTGACCGTGCCTTCGGACAGGTGCAGCTCGGTGGCGATCTCATGGTTGGATCGCCCGGCGGCGAGCTCGGCGAACACGGTTCGTTCCCGGTCGGTGAGCTTGCTGAGCACCGCGTCGCGGTCTTGTTGCCTGCCCGGGTCGGGCAGCAGCGGGACGAACTGGTCGATGAGCCGCCGTGTGGCCGTGGGGGCAAGGACCGCGTCACCACCGGCGACGGTGCGGATGGCGGCGAGCAGTTCAGCGGGCGGGGCGTCTTTGAGGAGGAAGCCGCTGGCGCCGGCTTTGAGCCCGGCGAAGACGTACTGGTCCAGGTCGAACGTGGTCAGGATGAGGACCTTGCTGGCCCGGCCGGCCGCGATGATCGAGGCCGTCGCCTTGATCCCGTCCATGCCCGGCATCCGGACATCCATCAGCACGACGTCGGGGTGCAGGGCTGAGGTCATGCTGACCCCGGATGCTCCGTCCCCGGCCTCGCCGACTACCTCCATGTCGGGTTCGGCCTCCAGGATCAGCCGGAACCCCATGCGGAGTAGGGATTGATCGTCGACGAGCAGTACCCGGATCATGTGGTTCCCCCGTTGTCCAGCGGCAGCCGCGCTGAGACGGCCCAGCCCGCGGGCTGGCGCGGTCCTGCCTGCACGTCGCCGCCGTAGGCGCGGATGCGTTCGCGCATGCCGGGCAGGCCGCTGCCGGCGCCGGCTGCCGCGGGAGCGGCGCGTCCCGCGCCGTCGTCGTCGACGTCGACACGAAGTTCGCTAGGCGCGAAGCTCAGCCGCACGCAAGCGCGGGCGCCTGCCCCGCCGTGCTTGAGCGTGTTGGTGAGGGCCTCCTGCACCAGCCGGTACACCGCGAGCTGTACGCCCGCGGGCACGTCCGGTGCCTGCCCGTGCAGTTCCAGGGCGGTGTCCAGTCCAGCCGACCGGACCTGCTCGATCAGGGCGTCGAGCTGGCTGAGATCGGGTACCGGCTGCAGGGCTCCGGCGCTGTCCTGGTCGGCGCGCTCCCGCAGGACGCCGAGGAGCCGGCGGGTGTCGGCCAGGGCGCGGCGCCCGGTGGCCGCCACGCTGCGCATGACGTCGGTGGCCTTTTCCGGCGAGCTTGCCGACGCCGCGACCGCCGCTTCGGCCAGCGTCGTCATGACGGTGAGGTGGTGGGCGACGACGTCGTGCATCTCGCGCGCGATCCTGGCGCGTTCGGCTGCTGCGGCGAGCGCGGCTTGCTGGTCTGCCTCGCGTTCCAGCCGTTCGGCACGGTCATGGAGCTCGGCGAGGTAGGCGCGGCGGGCGGCGACGTACAGGCCGAGCCCGAGAGCGGCGGCGATCATCCCGGAGACGAAGATCGCGTCAAACCACCATTTGCTGTGCACATGCAGTAGCAGGGCGGTGACCGCGACGACCTCAAGCAGGCCAGCGCAGACCAGCGCGTCCCTGCGCGGCCGCATCGCCGCCACGGTATACATGGCGATGAGCAGGCCCAGCCCGTCGACCGCGCTGCTTGTCCACAAGCCTGCGGCGATGGCGGAGAGCAGGATCCAGCCGAACACCGGGACGGGCCAGATCCGCCGGAGCACGAGCGGCGCAATCGAGATAATCAGCACGACGACTTCCGCCGGGTGCATCCGGGTGATATCGCGAGGCAGCGCGGGGATGGTCGTCACCAGGGCCAGCAAGGTGAGCAGCACGTCGGATACCCAGCGGACCGCTGTGCGGGCCGCTGGGTATCTGGTCGGCCGGAGCGTCCTCATGCCGATTATTGTCCCTGGTCAGGCGTCGGCTCGTCGTAGCCGCCAGGCTGCCGCGCCGACGATGACCACAGCGTAGCCGCACAGCAGCGCGAATCCCGTCCAGGGCGATAGCGCGTTCTGCAGGTTGGACGCCCCGCCCCAGAGCACCTCCCCCGCGTTGGAGGGCAGGTAGGGAGCCACGTGACTGCTGATCGAGGCGGGCAGCAGCCCGGCCAGCGGCGGAATCACGAAGAACACGCCGGCGAAGGTGGCGATCGCCGCCGCGGTGTTGCGGAACAGCGCGCCCATGGCGACCCCGATCATGCCGGCCACCGTCACGTACAGGGCGGCGCCGATGACCGAACGCAGCGCACCGGGAGCGGTGATGGCCACGTTGAGGTGGTGGCTGCTCAGCAGCGCCTGGCCGAGGAAGAAGGAGGTGAAGCTGGCGGCCAGCGAGGCCGCGAATGTCGTGCCCGCGAAGACGGCCAGCTTGGCCCACAGGACCGGCAGGCGGCGCGGGACCGCGGTGAGCGAGGCGCGGATCATGCCGGTGGTGTACTCGCCGCTCACCATGAGCACGCCGAGTACCCCGAACGGCACCACGGCGAAGACGGTGCCGGTCAGGCTGGTGCTGACGGCGTTGATGCCGGCCGGGCCCATCTTGTACTGGCTGGCGGTCACCGCCGAGAACAGCGCGCCGATGCCGATCATCAGCACGACCGCAGCCGCCATGGTGTAGGTGGTCGACCGCAGGGAGCGGAATTTCGTCAGCTCGGACTGCAGCACCCGGCGCTGGGTCACCCTCAGCGCGGGTACCCGGGCGGCAGGGATTGATACGGCGCTCATCGGGCCGCCACCTCCTTGGTAGTAATGTCGCGGGAACGGAAGTCGACGGAGTCGTCAGTGAGCTGCATGAACGCCTCCTCCAGCGAGGCCTGCTGCGGGATCAGTTCGAAGACAGGCAGGCTGGCCTGCCAGGCGGCGGTGCCGATCTGCTCAGCGCTCAGGCCCTGAACCTTCAGCACGCCGGACTGCTGGCTGGTCACGGTGATATCCGGGCCGAGCAGCAGCTCACGCAGCCGGGCCGCCTGCGGCGTGCGCACGGTGACGGCGCCGCCCCCGGCGCGGGCTGTGAACTCCTCGACGGTGGTGTCCGCGATCAGCCGGCCGCGGCCGATCACCACCAGCCGTGTCGCGGTCAGCGCCATCTCGCTCATCAGGTGCGAGGACACGAACACCGTGCGCCCCTCAGCCGCCAGGCCCTTCAGCAGGTTCCTTATCCACAGCACCCCCTCCGGGTCCAGCCCGTTTACCGGCTCGTCCAGGACCACCACCCGCGGATCGCCAAGCAGCGCGGACGCGATGCCCAGCCGCTGGCCCATCCCCATGGAGAACCCGCCGGCCCGCTTGCGGGCCACCTCACCCAGGCCGACCATATCGATCACCTCATCGACCCGGCGCTGGCTGACACCGTTGGTCTGGGCTAGCGCCAGCAGGTGGTTGCGAGCCGACCGGCCGGTGTGCACCGACCTGGCCTCCAGCAAGATGCCCAGCTCGGCCATTGGCGCCTGCGCCGCGCGGTAATCGCTACCGTTCACGAGCACCCGGCCGGCGCTGGGCTCGTCCAGTCCGGCGATCATCCGCATCGTGGTGGACTTCCCCGCCCCGTTCGGGCCGAGAAAACCAGTCACGATACCGGGCTGGACGACGAAATCCAGGCCATCTACGGCCAGTTTCTCCCCGTATCGCTTACTCAGGTTCTTTACCTCGATCACCGTGGTTCCCTCCATCGGTCACGCCGGAATCTCCGGCACTGCCAACGCTAGGAACCAGCCGCCATGCCAGGCGTCTCTCGGCAGGCCAAACCTCGGCGGCCCGCGTATGCCGCAAGTCATATCCCCGGCCATCCCAGCGGCATAGAGGCAGCGCCGCGGCCGGAGCATCCGGGAGGCCGTGGTCGGTGACCTTGCCCGCACCGGACGGCAGGGCGTGCAGATCATCCCAGACGCCGCCGAACTGACCACGCAGCAGGCGGCCGATTTCCTGAACGTGTCCCGGCCGTACCTGATCGGGCTGCTGGAGGCGGATGAGATTCCTTACCGCAAGGTCGGCACCCACCGCAGGATCAGGTTTGAGGATCTTCGCGAGTACCGGCGGCGGGATGACCTGAAGCGCCGCCAGGCCGCGGACGAACTCACTGAGCTGAGCGAGGAGCTAGGGCTGTAATGACCGATGGCCTTCATAAAGAGGATGTACTCAGCCAGCTCGAACGTGACGGGCTGGTGTTCCCATTGCCGATGGGAGTCGGCGAGGGTCGCTCTCTCACATATGCTGGTTCCCTGGTGCTGGTCGCCATGCGGATGTATGTGAGCGCGCCGTTCCCTTGCAGCGCTCGTGCGGCCAGGGCCGCGCAGGCTGGGGAACCCGGGCTCAGTCATCGTCATCGTCGTCACCTCCGGGCCGGGCCGGGACGGGCTGTGGCGGCCGGGCGGCTGGGTCCGGGGCGGCGGGCAGGGCCTGTAGCGCTTCGGCCAGGGTGCGGGCGAGCCGCAGGGTGCGGTCCAGGCGGCCAGCGCGCCGAGCCCGGCCGCGCCGAGGAAGGTAACCCGGTCCAGGTCGGCGATCAGCGGGCGGCCGTCGGCGGCCAGGGTGAACAGCTGGTCGCGCAGCCGGGTCACGGTGAAGATGTCGATCTCCCCGGCCGCGGTGACGATCGCGTACCTGGGCTCGTGCCGGACGCCGATGGTCAGGCTGTCGTGGTTCATGGCTGGTTCACCGCCCCTGGTCCGTGCCGGATGGGGCCGAGGCTGGCAGGTACGGGTCCGGGGCCGGTTCTTATAGCCGCGGCACGGGCCCGGCAGCAGGATGCCCCGGGGAATTGCGCGGCGGGGCTCCCGCCAGGGAGCCCCGCCGTATCGGAGGCCATGAGGTTCGGCTGGGTGGTTCGGTGTCCTGTCTCCTTTCCTGGGCCGTCCGGGCGGTGCCCGGGTGCCGATTCGCTGTCGTGCGGGCCGCCGCCCCCGGGGGGTCAGGGGCCGGGGCGGCGGCCCGGGGGACGGCCGGGGAGATGCGCCGGGGGCGAGCGCTGCCGGCCATGTCGCGGCCCGGTGGCCGGGACGGCCGTCACGGCCGGGCCGGGGGCGGTCCGCCGGGAGGGCGGCGGCGTGCTGCCGGGGCGGGGCGGGACCCGGGGCGGCGCGGGCGGCGGCGGCCCGGGCGGCTCGCTGAAGCAGGCCGCGACCAGCGCGTCGAACTCCGCGTCCAGCCACTGCGGGTCGGCGCAGATCAGGTCGGCGAACGCCGCGTCTGCCTCGCGGGTGGTAAGGGTCATGCCGATCACCCTCCCGGGAACCCTGCGGTAGCGTTACCAGGTCAATGACCGATACGCTTTTTATATAGCGCGGACTCCAGGAAACTGTCAAGAGCACTTGGAAGTTTTTCTGGGTCCGCTTCCGGACCTGGAGGGACCCGGCGATGACCGGACGGCTCGATGACCTGGACGACCCGGACTACCCGGCCTACACCACCGGCCGGGCCGCCGAGACGCTGGGCGTCCGGCAGGCGTTCCTGCGCTCCCTGGACGCGGCCGGCGTGGTGCGGCCGCAGCGGACCGCGGGCGGCCGCCGCCACTACACCCGGCGCCAGCTCGCGCTGGCCGCCCGGGTCAGGGAGCTGTTCGACCAGGGCTGCACCCTGGCCGCCGCGCGGCGCATCCTGGCCCTGGAAGACGACCTGGCCGCCGAGCGCGCCCTGACCGCCCGCCTGCACGCCCGGCTCGACCGGCCAGGACCCGCCCGGCAGCTAACCCCGGGCCGCGGCCGGGCCGCTACTGGCCCGGCGGGCCGGCCGCCGCGCCGCTCCCGGCCGCGTGCCGAGGGGCGTCCGCGGTCAGTTCCCTCAGCCGGGCCAGCTCGGCTTGCAGCTGCCGGGTTTCCTCCTGCAGCTGCAGCACCCGGCGGATGCCGGCCAGGTTCAGCCCGTCGGCGGTCAGCGCGCAGATCTCGCGCCAGCCGGTCGATGTCCCGGCGCGAGTACCGCCGGGTCCCGCCCGCGCTGCGCGACGGGTCCAGCAGCCCCTCCCGCTCGTAGATCCGCAGCGTCTGCGGGTGCAGCCCAGCCAGCTCCGCAGCCACCGAGATGCTGAACAGGCCCCGGTCCAGGTCCGCCCACCCTGGGCTCACCACGGTCGGCCCCGATCCCGGGCGAGATAGCGCAGGGCCAGCCCGGCCAGGACGGCGAGCCTGATCTCGTCCTCATCCCGGCCACTGACCGGCCTCCCGTACCAGCCCTCCACCCGGACCGGGCCTGCCCGCAGCGGCGGCCCGGGCACCGGGAGCGGTCCCGTCCCGCCTCCCGGCCGGGTCCGCCGCACCGGCACGGAGACCGCCGGCGGCATCCCGGCGGCGGCCTGGCCGCGTCCGAGGGCGCGGTCATAGGCGGCCCGGCGGCCCGGGTCGCTCGGTACGTGATAGGCCTCGGCCAGGGCGCGGAACCGGACTGCCGCCTCGCCGCCGTCCTCGCCCGGCCGGCGGTCGGGATGCTCGGCCCGGGCCTGGCGCCGCCACGCCCGCGCGATCTCCTCCCGCGAGGCACCGCGGGCCACGCCGAGCAGCCGGTAATGATCCGGGGCCGGCCCGCCGTGATCCGCAGCGGCCATGACCGTCACCTCCTCGCCAGACGCGCAGGACTGCCCTGCCACCAGTATGCCTCAGGAGAAAATCTCAGTCGAGTCTTGTCAGGTAAATCCCTGGCATGCTATATAGATCCGTGAGCGTGACCTGACAACCCAGACCAGGTGAGGAGGCACCCGATCATGCTCATGCGCACCGACCCGTTCCGCGAACTGGACCGGCTCACCCAGCAGGTGCTCGGCACCGCCGCCCGGCCCGGCCGCGATGCCCATGGACGCCTGGCGGCAGGGCGACAACTTCTACATCTGCCTCGACCTGCCCGGCATCAACCCGGACTCCATCGACCTGACCGTCGAGCAGAACGTGCTGACCGTCCGCGCCGAGCGCGCCCCGGTCCAGGCCGACGGCGCCCAGATGATCGTCGCCGAGCGGCCCTACGGCACCTTCACCCGGCAGGTCTTCCTCGGCGAGACCCTGGACGCCGACCACATCGCCGCCGACTACGCCGCCGGCGTGCTCATCCTGACCATCCCGGTCCACGAGGCCGCCAAGCCCCGCAGCATCCAGGTCACCAGCAGCGACACCAAGCAGGCCGTCACCGCCTGACCCCGGCTACGGCACCCCTGCGGATGGGCCGCCGCGCTGCGGGCGGCCCATCCGCGTTAATGCCCGTTCAGTCGGCGGGTAGCTTGAGCAGGTTGAAGTCGGCCCACGGTATCCGCGGGTACTGCGCCCGGCTTATCTGCGGTGGCGGCCGGTATCGCGGAGGGACCGCTAGCTAACTGCCGCTGAGGGAGGCGCCAGCGTCCGCAGTAGATGGCTGAACCCGAGCGGCGCGCGGGCCTGGCGGCGGGCGGAGGTCTGTACCGTGATGTCGCCGGCTCGCAGGACCGAGCATCCGGCCCGGGCCGCGGCGGCGACGAGCGCGTGGTCTTCGGCGGTGCGCAATGGCGTGAACCCTCCGGTGGCGAGGTAGGCCGAGGCCCGGATGCCGAGGTTCGCACCGTGCACGTGGGAGTGCGGCCGGCCGATGGTTTCGTAGGGGGCCGCGAACGCGGCCGGCACGTGCGGCGGGTGCTCGCTCCAGTCCGTGACCGTGACCGTGCCGAGGACGACATCCCAGCCCTGCCCGGCGCGGTCGAGCTGGCGTTGCAGCCAGCCGGGCGGCACCACGGTGTCCGCGTCAGTGGTGGCCAGCCAGACGGCTGCCGGGTCCGTGGCGGCCGTCAGCCGGAGCACTTCGGTCATCCCGGCGGCCCGCGCCGCGCCGACGCTGCGGGCCTGGATGCTGATCACCGCGGCCCCGCAAGCCCGGGCCGCCGCGACGGTACCGTCGGTGCACGAGTCGGCGGCCACCAGCACATGCACCGGGATGCTGACCGAACGGACCGCCTGCTGCAGCGCGCTCAGGCACGAAGGCAGCAGCGTTTCCTCGTTGTGGGCCGGCACCACGACCCCGGCGGCCTCGATCACACCAGGCCCGTCGCCTGGGCGACCGAAACCGGCGTGGCGTCGGTGCGGATGTAGACCTCGGCCAGGAAGTCAGGCTCCCGGTGGCGAGCGAGGCGGGCCAGCCCGGGATGCGCGGCCAGCGCCTGGTGGACGTCGTCGCCGGACCTGGGGTAGTCGGCCACCGGGTGCCGCCAGTGCACGGCGAGCAAGGTACCGCCCGGCAGGAGCGCACGGACCCCCTCGGTGAGGACCTGCTCCAGATCGCCGTCCCCGAAGTAGTACAAGATCTCGGAGAACACGACGAGGTCGAAACGCCCGGCCGGCCACTGCCGGGGGATCTGGCGCCGCTCGACAAGGACGTGCGGCAGGTCCCCGGTGCGGCGGGCGGCGGCCCGGACCGCTTCGGCGACGTCGCACGACAGCAGGCGGTCGCAGCGTCCGGCGAGCATCCTGCTCAGCACGCCGATGGAGCAGCCCGGCTCGAAGGCGTTGCGGTACCGATGCTTCGGGAGCAGCGCCAGGCTGATCGCCGCCATCTGCCGCGCCGCCCGTGTGGTCAGTCGCGAGCGGTCTCAGGCCGCCTCGGTGCCGGGAACAGGGGCGGGAGGTAGCGCAGCATGAGGAGCGACCATGTGAGGTGGCTGAGCGCCGGGGCCAGGATACCGCCGGAGGTGCGGCGCTGGAGGCCGAAGAGCACGCTGGTCGCGGTTCCGGCGAGCACGAGCGCGGGGTTGCGGGTCGCGGCGGTCGCGCCTGTGAGGTGGCTGAGCGCCGGGGCCAGGATACCGCCGGAGGTGCGGCGCTGGAGGCCGAAGAGCACGCTGGTCGCGGTTCCGGCGAGCACGAGCGCGGGGTTGCGGGTCGCGGCGGTCGTGGCGGCGTAGGCAAGGGTGGTCTTGACGACGGGGTGTGACTCGGCCACGAGGGACCAGAGTGCGCCGTGGAAGAAGAGTTCCTCGGCCACCGCGTTGGCGGACGTCGTGGCCAGGACCAGGGGCGTTGAGCCGTAGTCTGCGTAGTGCAGGACGCTGCCGATGGCCCGGTTGAGCGGGGGGATGTGCCGGGCGAGGCGTGCGGCGCCGTAGAAGAGCCCGAAGGCGCCCGCTCCGGTGAGCACGGGCATGATCACGGGGCGGCGCCACGTGCCGTCCCGGTCTTTGGTCATGATCAGCGGGAGGGGTCCGGAGCTGAGGGCGCCGGCGGCCCAGGTGCCGGCCAGGCCCATGGTCAGGAGGTAGAACTGGGGGGAACCGGCCTTGGTGGAGAGCGAGATCCCCAGCAGGCCGGCGCCGCTGATGCCGGTGGCGGTGACGATCCGCCGGCGCCGGGCGCGGGCCGTCTCCGGCTCTGCGCGGGCCGGGGGGACATGGCCGGGCAGCGGCGGCGGCGGGGCTCCGTGCCGGACGGACGTGCTGCGTTCCCGGCGCCGGCTCCGGCGGCCCGCGGTCATCGGCCGTCACGTTTGGCTCGGGCGCGTTCGGCAAGCGCCTTGCGCACGGCGTCGTCGTAGGGCATGGGGTCGAAGGGGATGAGGTCGCGGATCGACGGGTCCCGCACGATGACCTCGTTGGTCATCGACTCGATGAGCGCCCGGCCGGTGGCTGTGTCGACGTCGGTGACCAGGGTCAGCCACAGTGAGGACAGCCGGGGGGTGAGCAGCGGCACCGGCAGGATCGGCAGCGGGCGGCCCTGGATGGCGGCGACGCGGCGCAGCATGGTGGCGTACTGCAGCACCTCGGGTCCCCCGGCCTCGAAGACCCGGCCCGCCGCCTCGGGCAGGGCCAGCACCCCGAGCAGGTAGCGCACGACGTCGTCGACGGCGACCGGCTGGGTGCGGGTGGCGACCCATCTGGGCGTGATCATGGCGGGCAGGTGCTCGACGAGCTGGCGGGTCAGCTCCCAGGAAATGCCGCCGTGCCCGACGATGATCCCGGCCCGGATGACGGTCACCGGGACGCCGGCCGATCCGAGCAGCTTCTCGACCTCACGGCGGCTGCGCAGGTGCGCCGACAGCGCGTCCTTGTCGTCGCCGAGCCCTCCGAGGTAGATGATGCGCTGCAGCCCGGCCCGCGCCCCGGCCTGCCCGAATGCCGCCGCGGCGGCGGCGTCTTTGCGTTCGAAGTCCGCGTCGGCGAGCGAGTGCACGAGGTAGTAGGCCACCTGGCAGCCGGCCATCGCGGTGCCCAGGGTGGCGGGGTGGTGAACGTCTGCGTGGACGGGTGTGCCGGTTCCGGCATAGGCGGCGGGGTTGCGGGTCATGGCGGCGACGTCGTGGCCGGCCTTGGCCAGGGCCGGGCACAGCCGGCGGCCGACGAAACCGGATGCGCCGGCCACGAGCACTTTCACCGCGGCCACCCGGCCTGCCCGGCCTCGGTCACTGGGTCGCCCGCCAGCAGCCGGGCCCCCACCGCGGTCGCGATCTGCGCCGTGGCGCCGGCTCCGGCCAGGGCGAGCGGAGCGCGCCGGGCGAGCGCGGTGAGCTGGGCAGCGTGGGGCTCGAGGGTCTCCGGCAGGGTCGCGGCCAGGACGACGAGGTCCGGGCGCCTCGCGTCGACCGTCCGGGTCAGCTCCTCGACCGGGGTGTTCATCCCGAGATAGTCGATCCTCCATCCGTTGCGGTTGAGCACGATGCCGAACACCATCAGCGCCAGGTCGTGAAGCTCGCCGGGGGGGCAGGCCAGGACGGCGCGGGGGCCGTGCCCGTTCCCCCAGCCCCGGGCCAGCCCGGCGAGCCGCCCGCGGATGAGGTTGCTGGCGAAGTGCTCCTGGGCGACGCTGGCCGTTCCGCGTTCCCAGCGTTCCCCGAGCTCGGTGAGGTAGGGCATCACAACGTCGCGGAGCACTGCCGCCAGGGAGAGGTCGGACATGAGCCGGTCAAGGACAGCCTGGGCGGCTGGCTCGTCGAAGGCATCGAGGGCCTGCCGGAGGGCTCCGGACAGCTCACCCGCCGTCGGCGCGGCGCGGCGCGGCCCGGCGGCCCGGCCGGGGTCCGCCCCGGCCCCGCTGTCCTCCCCGAGCACCGCTCGCGCCGCCTCGGCGGCCGACAGCCCGTGCGCGAGGTGGGCCTGCATCCGGCGGATCCGCGACTCGTCCGCCTCGGAGTACAACCGGAAGCCGCCCGCTGAGCGCACCGGCTGCAGGAGGCCGTAGCGGCTCTCCCATGCCCGCAGCACGTGGTCGCTCACGCCGAGGCGCCGGCTCAGCTCACCGATGCGCAGCACCGGCGGGCCGTCGGGAGTGTCCATGCCAGCATTCTACAGTACTTAGACAGACATTTGACAAGGCTGATCGCGAAAGCTAGCGTCATACCTAGACAAACCCTAGACGGAAGCTGACATCATGGGCTCCCACGCCAACAGCCCGGCGACCGCCACCGGCTCCGCTCCCCAGGAGCACGGCACGGCCGCGGACGGACCGCGGCCGTCTGTTGCCGTCATCGGCGCAGGGGTCTCCGGCCTGACCGCCGCCTACCTGCTGTCCCGCACCCACGACGTCATCCTCTTCGAGGCGGAGGAGCGGCTCGGCGGCCACGCGCACACCCACGACGTCACCGATTCCGATGGCCGTCAGCACGCCGTCGACAGCGGGTTCATCGTCCACAACGACGTGACCTACCCCTGGCTGCGCAGGCTTTTCGGCGAGCTGGACGTGCAGGTGCGTCCCGCCGAGATGAGCATGAGCGTCCGCTGCGAGGGGTGCGGGCTGCAGTATGCCGGCGGCCGCGGGCTGCGCGGCGTATTCGCCCAGCCACGCCGCCTCATCGATCCTCGGTTCGTCCGGATGCTGTGGCAGGTCACGCGGTTCCGCCGGCGCGCATCGGCCTTCCTGCGCGCCACCGACGACGAGAACCTCACGACCTACGGCGAGTTCCTGGAGCGGGAGGGGTTCAGCGGCTACTTCATCGCCCACTACGCCGTCCCGGTCATCTCGTGCGTGTGGTCCGCCGGGCGGGAGACGACGCTGGCCTACCCGGCGCGCTACCTGTTCCGGTTCCTCGACCAGCACGGCATGCTCCGGGCCGGCGGGTCACCCCAGTGGTACAGCGTCGCCGGCGGGTCACGGGTCTACGTCGAGCGGCTCGCCGGGCTGCTCAAGGACGTGCGCGCGGCCCATGCCGTCACCGACGTCACCCGGCGCGAGGACGGCGTCCAGATCCGGGACGTCACCGGGCAGGTCACCCGCGTGGACCGCGTCGTCATCGCGACCCACGCCGATCAGGCCCTGGGCCTGCTCGCCGACCCGGGCGATGCGGAGGTCAGCACCCTCAAGCAGTTCGGCTACTCGCGCAACCTCACCGTGCTGCACACCGACAGCTCGGTCCTGCCAGACGCCGCGCAGGCCCGGGCCAGCTGGAACTACCGGATGACGTCCTGCCACCGGCCCGGCCAGCCCGCCGTGGTGACGTACTGGATGAACCGGCTCCAGGGACACCGGGCCGCCCAGGACTTCCTGGTCACGCTCAACGACCGCGAACGCCTCGACCCGGAGTCCATCGTGGCGACGATGGACTACGAGCACCCGATCTACACGCCCGAGGCGGTCCGGGCGCAATCGCAGCTCGGTGACCTCGCCACCGATAGCACCGTGTACGCCGGCGCCTACCATGGCTGGGGCTTCCACGAGGACGGCTGCCGCTCCGGTGTCGAGGCCGCCCGGCACTTCGGACTGGCCTGGTGAGCACGGCCTCGCTCCTCACGCCGGCGTCCGCGCCCGACCGCCCGCAGCTGCCCCAACTGCCAGCCCTGGTCGCCGGCCAGGTCACGCACCGGCGCCCCGGGCCGGTCCGGCATGCCTTCCGGCACCGGGTCTACCAGTGGCTGGTCGACCTGGACTGCCTCCCCCGCCAGCCCTGGCACCTACGGGCGTTCGCGCGCTTCAGCAGCGCCGACCACCTCGGCGACCCCGGCCTGCCGATCAAGGGCAACATCGAGAACTACCTGGCGCTGGGCGGCATCCAGCTCGGTGAGCCGGGGACGGGTGCTCATGCTGGCCGGCGCCCGGGTCCTGGGCCACGTGTTCGACCCGCTCTCGGTCTTCTGGTGCTACGACAGCAGCGGGCGGCTCGTGTGTGTCGTCGCGGAGGTCCACAACACCTACGGCGAGCGGCACGCCTACCTCCTGCGGCCAGACGAGGCGGGGGTCGCCGTGACCGGCAAGGCCTTTCACGTCTCCCCGTTCTTCGACGTCAGCGGCACCTACGAACTGCGGTTCACCCTGAGGCCGGACCTGGTCGCCACGACCGTGACGCTGCGGCGCGAGGGCACCGTCGCGTTCTCGGCGACCTTCCGGGGCCGGCCCGAGCCCGCCACCAGCCGGAACCTGGCCCGCCGGCTCATCCGCCAGCCCCTCATGACCCAGCGGGTCTCGGCCCTGATCCGGGTGCACGGCATCTGGCTGTGGCTTCGTGGCCTGCCCGTCCGCGCTCACCCGCACCACATCCGGCAGGAAGGAATCTGACCATGACCGTCTCCACCTTCATCAGGTGGCCCGCCGCCGCCGCCCCACCACCGGCGCCGCTCAGAGCCGGCATCGCGCGGGTGGTCTTCGAGCTTGCCGTACGGCGGGTCCCCGTCCGCGTGAGCTACCCCGACGGCCGGGTGCTCGGAGCAGGACCGCCGGCATCGCCCGAATTGGAGGTCGTTCGCCCCGCGGCGTTCTTGGCCCGGCTGGGCCGCGACGCCAAAATCGGGTTCGGGGAGGCCTACATGGCCGGGGACTGGCGGGCCGGGCCCGGCACCGACCTGGCCGACCTGCTGACACCCTTCGCCTCGCAGTTGACCACCCTGATTCCTCCGGCCCTGCAGCGGCTGCGTGTCTTCGTCGACAGGCGCGTCCCCCATGACCACGAGAACACCCTTGATGGCTCGCGAACCAACATCGCCGCTCACTACGACCTCAGCAACGACCTCTTCGCCGCCTTCCTGGACCCGACGATGACCTACTCCTCGGCGTGGTTCGACGACAGCGAGCCCGCGCAGACCGCAACCCGGCTCGAGGAGGCACAGCTGCGCAAGACCGACGGGATTCTCGACCTCGCCGGCGTCCAGGCCGGCACCCGGCTGCTGGAGATCGGCACCGGATGGGGAACACTTGCCATCCGCGCCGCGCAACGAGGTGCCCGCGTCACGACGATCACCCTGTCCCGCGAGCAGATGCGGCTGGCCCGTGAGCGGGTGGAGGCCGCCGGCCTGTCCAGGCTCGTCGAGGTGCGGGTGCAGGACTACCGCGAGGTCCGCGGCGAGTACGACGCCATCGTCAGCGTCGAGATGATCGAGGCCGTCGGAGAGGCCTACTGGCCCGCCTACTTCGCGGCCCTTGACCGGCTCCTCGCTCCCGGCGGCACGGCCGCCATCCAGGCCATCACCATGGACCACAAGCGTTTCCTCGCCACTCGGCGCAGCTTCAGCTGGATCCAGAAGTACATCTTCCCCGGCGGCATCATCCCGTCCCTGCAGGCGGTCGACGACGCCCTCGGGGCCCGCACCACGCTGCGCGTGACACGGCAGCGTGAGCTCCGGCCGCACTACGCCCGGACGCTGCGCCTGTGGCGGGAACGCTTCCTCAGCCAGTGGCCCCGCATCCACGCCCAGGGCTTCGACGAGACCTTCCGCCGCATGTGGGAGTTCTACCTCGCCTACAGCGAGGCCGGCTTCCGCAGCGGCTACCTCGGCGTGAGCCAGCTCCAGATGACCCGGGAGCCGGCATGAGACTGAACGGCAAGATCGCCTGGGTCGTCGGCGGATCCAGCGGAATCGGCGCCGCCGTGGCACGCGAACTCGTATGCCGCGGCGCGACCGTCGCGATCTCTGCCCGCCGCAAAGAGCAGCTCCACGACGTTGCCGGCGGGGACATGCTCGTCCTCCCCGCCGACGTCACCGACGCCGCCTCCGTATCGGCCGCTGCAACACGAGTCCGGCAGGAGCTGGGCCCGATCGACCTCGCGGTACTGTCGGCCGGCTACTGGAAGCCGATGGACCCGGCGGACTGGGACACCGGCGTCTTCGACCAGCACCTCCGGGTCAACCTCACCGGCATGAGCAACTCCATCGCGGCCGTGCTGCCCGGCATGCTGCAGCGGCACCACGGCGTCATCGCCGGCATCGCGTCCGTAGCCGGGTACCGCGGGCTGGCCGGCGCCGAAGCCTACGGCGCGACCAAGGCGGCCCAGATCAACCTGCTCGAGTCCCTGCGCGTCCACCTCGCCCGAACCGGCGTGCACGTGACCACGATCTGCCCCGGCTTCGTCCGCACCGACCTCACGGCCGGCAACCCCTTCCCCATGCCCTTCATCATCGACGCCGGCCAGGCCGCACGATCCATCTGCGACGGACTGGAGCGCGAGCGCACCGAGATCGCCTTCCCCGCCCCGATGGCCCTGCTGATGAAGACCGCGCGCCTCGTCCCCGCCCGCGCCTGGACCGCCCTGTGGGCGCGCACCTCACTCACCTGACCCACGCCGGCCCCGACCACCTCACCCGGCACCAAGGAACCCGAAGGACACCATGAAATTGCACAAGATCGTCCTCGTCGACAAGCCGCTGAACGCGGTGTTCGGCTACCTCTCCGACTTCACCACCACAACCGAGTGGGACCCGGGCACCGTGGTCACCGTGACCCAGCACGGCGATGGAGGGGCCGGCACCACCTACCTCAACACCTCCACCTTCCTCGGCCGGAAGACCCAGCTGACCTACGTCGTGCGTGAGTTCCTGCCCGATGAGCGCATCCGGCTCCGCGGGGAGAACAAGACGGTCATCGCCGTCGACACCATGACCTTCCGCAGCGTCGATGCCGGCACCGAGGTGACCTACACAGCCGAGTTCACCTTCAAAGGCCCGTCTCGTCTCCTCGCCCCGCTGCTCAGGCCCGCCTTCGAGCGGCTCGGCACAAAGGCGCAGGCTGGCATGCGCACAGCGCTACACCAGCTCTGACCAACCCGGTCCGGCCGCACAAGAGCCAGCGCCGAGCCCAGTGGGCTTGAGGATGCGCACCTGCTCGCCGGGGTTGCCCTTGCCGGTGGTGGCGGCCTTGGCCCGGCAGGTCTTGAGGTGCCCGAACACCGCTTCCACGGTGCAGGCCCGCATCTTGTAGTCCTCTCGTTCGCGGGGGTGGTCGCACGCGGCGGATGGCGCGGGCGGTGGCCGGATACTGGTCCACGTGCCTGGCCCTCTTCGGAGGGCGCCCGCCCGGCCGACCGGGATTTCGACGGTGCGATGAACGTCGCTACCGGCGGTGCGCGGCCTCAGGGCGCGGGCGCGACCTTGGCGGTGGTCAGCACCATCAGCTGTTGCCAGCTTTGTAGGCGCCGTCTTGCTGAATATCGTCGCTGAGATGGCCGTGGGCATCTGATGTCGCGTCCAGCGTCGGCGGGCGCTGGGCGGGCGGACAGGAACGCGGGTGCATGGTCCGGCTGTCGCGGGGCAGCGGTACTGCCATTGGCGAGCGAGAGGCCTGCCTCATGCGCGTATCGTTGCCGCTGTTGTCAGTGGTTCACTTGCGGCGCCGCCGGAGCGTCCTGGCCGTGCTGGTCGCCGTGGCGGTAGTGCTCGAACTGGCGGCCGGAGCCGGATTGGCCTACGTGGCCGGCTGGTCCCAGGTGCGGGCCGTGCTGGGCGATTTCGACGGGATATGGCTGATCGCGCTGGTCGGCGCGCTGCTGGTTTCCTTCGCCGGCTACCACTACGCGTACCGGGGAATCTTCCGCGTCGAGGGCGGCCCCGCGCTGCCGGGCCGGCAGATGCGCGCTGTGGTAGCCGCGGGTTTCGGCGGATTCCTCGCTCATGGCGGGGGCGCGCTCGACCAGTATGCGCTCCAGGCCGCGGGGGCGGAGGAGGATGAGGCCAAGGCACGCGTGGCCGCGCTGGGAGGCCTGGAGCACGGCGTCCTGGCGATCGGTGGCTGCGCCGCGGCGATCGCCGTGCTGGTGTCCGGGCGCGGCCAGCCGCCGATGGACTTCACCCTTCCCTGGGCAGTCATCCCGATCCCGGGCTTCGTGATCGGTTTCTGGGCCGCGGACCGGTATAGCGACCGGTTCCGGGACCGGGCCGGCTGGCGGCGGAAGCTCGGCATCTTCCTGGCCTCGATCCGCCTCATCCGGGCGCTGTTCATCCATCCGCTGCGATGGGGGTCCGCGCTGTGCGGCATGGCGCTGTTCTGGGCGGCGGACGCGTTCGCCACCTGGGCGGGGCTGGCCATGTTCGGTTTTCAGATGAACCCGGCCGCGCTGTTCGTCGGCTTCGCCACGGGGATGGTGTTCACTCGCCGGACCGGGCCGCTGGCGGGCGCAGGCGTCCTGGCCCTGGTATTGCCCTTGACGATCTGGGTCAGCGGCGCGCCGCTCGCGGTCGCTGTGGCAGGCGTGTTCGTCTACCGGGTGCTGGCCTTGCTGCTGCCGATGCCCGTCTCGCTCGCCGCCTTGCCCACGCTGCGGGAAATGGGCCAGCGCCCGGCATCGCCCGCGGCGGAAGCCGACGGAGTGAAGGAGCCCGCCCTGCAGCCCACAGCAGGTAACCGGAGGGCCAAGGGCTCCAGCTGAACGCGACGGAGCTGGTTACTGGCGCCCCAGTGAGCTGCCGCGCTGTCGGCCTTTGACTCCGGCCGGCCGCGGTCCTGCCGTACCTGCGTGCTCGACCCGGTCCGCGGTCAAATGAGGCTCGTCAGTGGGTAACTGTCACGGGCGCTGCTCGAGTGAGTCGGCAAGGGACCACAGCGTGCGCCCGGGTGGCGCCGGGTCAGAGCCTGATCATCGACATGTCGGCGCTTGACTTCATCGATTGCAGCTCGCTTGGCGCCTTGCTGCGGGTGCAGAGACTAGCCCGGCGCGGCGGCGGCGACGTGGTGCTTGCCGCGCCGCAGTGGGAAATGCTGCGGCTGCTGGCCTTGACCGGCAAAGATGACGTGTTCAGGGTTCAGGCGAGCGTGGCGGCTGCCGGTGCGGGTGTCGCCAGCCGCCGGAGGCAGGACCCTTGGCGGCGGCTTGCGGTGCGCGCTGCACGCCCCGGGAGGGCAGCGCCATCGCGTACTGGTACCGGGTGATCGCGGCCGGGCAGCGGCGGCCCTGACGGGTTCGGTGCCCGGCCGGGTGCGCGGATGACGGACAGCCGGACCGTGGCTGTGTGGGGAAAGGTGGCTAGGCATGCTGCGAGCTCAGCGCGATGACGCCGGCACCCAGCAGATTGTGCTGGATACCGGCGTCTCAGTGTGGCGGGGCGGGCAGCGTGGTTACTTGCTGTCGGCCTCGACCAGGCGCTCCACGAGCTCGTCGACGTTGCCCGTCTTGGGCAGGTTGCGCTGGTCCAGCTGGTCGCTCAGCTCGGCCTTGGTCAGGCCCTCGTAACGCTCGCGGGCCTTGTCATGGGCGTGCCTGGCCTGCTCGCGCTCGGCCTTGCGAGCCTCGCGGGCCAGCTCCTTCTCGGCCTGCTCGGCCTTGCCGGCCTGCTCGCGGGCGGCCTGTTCGGCCTTCCGGCCTGCTCGTGCACGAAGTCGCGGGTCGATTCGGCCTGCTCGCGGACCAGACCGCCGACGGACTCGGCCTGCTCGCGGACGGCGCCGGACAGCGTGCCCGCCGCCTCCGCCCACTTCAGGGTGAGGTCACGGCTGATGTCGACGGTCCGCTGCACGAACTCGAAGTAGCGCTCAACCATCGGGACCAGGTTGACCTGCGGCAGGCCCGGAAGCATGCGGTCACTCAGTTTCTGTGCGCCCTGCGTCCAGAAGTCGGCGATCTTCTCGACCGTGCCGGCCGACTGGCTCGCCGCGGCGCGGTAGCGCTCGGTTGTGCTGGTCATATATGTACCCCTTCGGGATGTCCGAATTCAGTAGTTCCGGATCCGGTTTGCTAACTATATCAAGCAACGCTAACTAAGTCAAGCATTCCTGACCAGCGCGGCGACCTGGGCCAGCGTCCACCGCTGATCCTCATCCCGGCCGCAGACCGCCATGATCGGGTACCTGATGCATGCCGGCCTAAACCCACTACTTACCGTGGTCATTCAGGCGCACCGCGAGTGATCAGGCCGCCGCGGGCCCCGAACCTTCATTTCCGGCTATACCGGGCACCGGCGCCCAGGTACCTGGCCAGCCTGAGCGACGGGCGCTCGGCTGGCGGTGGTCGGAGCGCCTTGCCTATGCTGCCGAGCTTGTCGGTGATGGTGGCGAGGTCGATGCCGTACTTCGACAGCATCCCGGCGTCCTGGGCGTCGCGGATGGCTGTCCTGGTGCGGGCAGCGCAGCATGGCCGGTCCCTGCCGGCCCCGACGGTACGGCCCGGCGGCATCATGCTGGCACCCTCCGGGATCCGGTCGCATCCGCTGGAGCGCCTGGCCCGCGGATGGCTCCACCCCGGGAGCTGATTAGCCGGCCCGGCTGGGCATGACGCCGGCGTTGTGGACCCGCACAGCGGGCGCGGCTCGTGGCAGCCTGGTCCGGTACCGGATCAAGCCGTGCTGCTGGCAGGGCCGAACCGGCTGGCCGGTCCCTGTTCAAAGCGGAGGTTCGCCGCCTGGTGGGGTAGGACAGCCGCGCCGCGGTTCACACTGGTGCTGGGAGGGATTCCTGGAGGACGCGTGCTTCCGCTGTGGTGTTGAGGGCAGCCCCCCGCATTTATCCGCAGATGCGTTTGGTGGCGGGCCTGCCGGGTAGCCGCCGCAGGTCCAGCATGCCGAGAGGAGCAGTATGTCATCAGATGCAATCGTGGTACTGAAGGCCGATCACAAGGAAATCCGCAACCTGTTCCGCAAGTTCCAAGCTGCCGGGGACAAGGCGATCAAGAAGAAAGCAACGATCGTCGGGCAGATCATCACGCTGCTCACCGTACACACCTATATCGAGAATGAGGTGATGTATCCCGAGGTCTGCGCGTTGCTCCCCGACCTCAAGGACGACGTGCTGGAGTCCTACGAAGAACATCACGTGGCCGACGTCCTGTGCATGGAGCTAGCCGGCATGCCGGCCGGGGCTGAGCGCTTCGATGCCAAGGCCACGGTGCTGATCGAGAACGTCACGCGTCACATCGAAGAGGAAGAGCAGGACTGGTTCCCCAAAGTGCGGGCCGGTCTCAGCCGCAAACAGCTTCAGGACATCGGGGACAAGCTCGAGCAGGCCCGGAAGAAAGCACCCAAGTCGCCTGCCCAGCCCAGTGCGCTGAAAAAGACGATCGACGCCGTCCTCGCCTGACCAGCAGTACGTCGCCCCCTGCAGATGACGGACCGGGCGCGAGATTCTGATGCATGCAGCACTGTCCCGGACCAGCATCAAGCCCCCTCTGTTCGTCGCGCGGGTCAGCGTGGAAGCGGGGGTCAGCAGCGGCTGGGAAAGATCATCGGGGACGCCGACCGCAGCGTCGGCACCGAACATTAGGGCGCCTCCGCTGAGTGCCAGCCCCTGTACCGCCAGTTTCGGCATCACTGCCGCCGCGGTTGCAGCCGCCGCACGAGACAGCATCCACGACGCCCCGAACGGCACCCTGGCCAGAGGCCATCGCGTTACTTTGCCGCGGCCGTCGGCGGCACCGCCGACTGCCCTGCCTGATCCGGAAGGTCCGAACATGACCAGCAGCACCCGCCATGACCCGCTTGCCGAGCTGTCCGCCCAGGGCGTGGCGGTATGGCTGGACGACCTTTCCCGCGAGCTGCTCGCCAGCGGCGAGCTCCAGTGGCTCATCACCGGCCGGCACGTCGTCGGCGTGACGACCAACCCCACGATCTTCGCGTCGGCCCTGGCGAAGGGCGACCGGTATGACGGCCAGCTGAGTCACCTAGCCGAGCTGGGTGCCAGCACGGAGACTGCCATCTTCACGGTCACCACCGATGACGTCCGCGCCGCCTGTGACGTCCTTTCCCCGGTGTACCAGCAGACAGCCGCAAAAGACGGGCGGGTCTCCATCGAGGTCGACCCCCGGCTTTCCCGTGACGCCGCCGCCACCGCGGACATGGCCCGCGCCCTGCGGTCCGCCGTGGACCGCGACAACATGTTCGTGAAGATCCCGGCCACCCCAGAAGGTCTCACCGCTATCACGCAGGCCACCAGCGAGGGAATCAGCGTCAACGTGACCCTGATCTTCGCCCTCGCCCGGTACCGCGCCGTCATGGACGCCTACCTGCGCGGCCTGGAACAAGCCGCTGCCGCCGGGCGCGACCTTGCCGCCATCCGCTCTGTCGCCTCCTTCTTCATCTCCCGGGTGGACTCCGAGGTCGACACCCGGCTCGACCGGATAGCAACCAGCCAGGCCACCCGGCTCAAGGGGAAGGCGGCGATCGCCAACGCCCGCCTGGCCTACCAGGCGTATGAGGACGTCATCGCCAGCCCGCGGTGGCAGAAGCTGGCCGGGCTCGGAGCTGCGCCGCAGCGCCCGCTCTGGGCCTCCACCGGCGTCAAGAACCACGCCTATCCCGACACCATGTACGTCACCGAACTCATCGCCCCCGGCACGGTCAACACCATGCCCGCAACCACCCTGGCCGCCTTCGCCGACCATGGCGAGGTGACCGGCGACACCATCAGCGGCCGGTACCACGAGGCGCGCCGCGTCCTGGATCAGCTGTCGGCCGTCGGCGTCGACTTCGACGACGTCACCGGACAACTCGAGCGCGAAGGCCTCGCCAAGTTCGAGAAGAGCTGGCACGAGCTGAGCCATACCATCGCCGCCGAACTGCACCGCAACCACCCGGCCAGGCAATCCTGACCCCGGCCCGGCAACAGACGCGAGCCCGCGAGCGCCGCGCCGGCCGGGTAAATGAGGGCCGGGGAGACCAGATGGCGGTTTATCCGGGCCCAGGAGGGCAGGGGAAACCGGCCATGCCGGCAGCCGGAATCAAGGAGGACAGATGGCGGACGTGTTCACGGTCCTGAGTCAGGACCACCAGGAAGTCAAGCGCATGCTGGCCGAACTGGAGAAGGGGCCGACCCGGGCCACCGGGGCCAGCCAGGATCAGCTGGCGCTGCGCAAGAAGATGACCGAGCAGCTCATCATCGAGGAGTCCAAGCACGAGGCGCTGGAGGAGATGTACTTCTGGCCGGTCGTGCGGGATCACCTGCCCGACGGCGACACGCTGGCCGGCCAGGCCACCGGCCAGGAGCAGGAAGCCAAGGAAGTCCTGGCCAAGCTGGACAAGCTCGACGCCGGCGACGCGGAGTTCGAGACGCTGCTCGCCGCGTTCACCGGGGCCGCGCGGGAGCACATCGCGTTCGAGGAGACCGCGGTGTGGCCGGGACTGCGCACCGCCCTGAACACCGAGCGGGCCGCCGAGCTGGGCACCCAGATCGCCGAAGGGAAGAAGACCGCGCCCACCCGCCCGCACCCGCACACACCGCCGTCGCCCGGCGCGCTCAAGACGGCCGGGCCGATCGCAGCCGCGGCGGACAAGGCGCGCGACAAGGTGACCGGGCGCGGCGACTGACCCGGCCCGGCCGGCCCTGGGGCGCTGGCACCGGCCGGCTACGGGCACCACGGCCCGTTCGGCAAAAAGATTGAATCATTCCGAACGGGCCGTGGTACTCGGCGAAGCCGGTCTCTCCAGCGGTCAGGTGCATGGCTCCCTCCTTCGGCGGAGGGCATCGCGCTACCCGGCCGCCGACCGAGAAACCGGTAGATCCCGGGATCGCCCGCGGGTGTCAACCGGGCGGCGGAGGGTAGAGCGGGCACCTCACCGGTCTGCTGCCTGAGCGGCGCCGGCCGGTTCCGAGCGGCATCCAGGAGGGTCTGTGGCAACCAGCAACGACGAGGGCCGCCGCAAGGCGGTGCAGTACGGTGACCAGCGGGTCGAGCGTGGTCACGGCGGCGAGACGCACCAGATCGCGTCCGGCAGTGGCCCGCGGCTGACCACCCAGCAGGGCACGGTCGTTTCCGACGACCAGAACACGCTGCGGACCGGGGAGCGCGGCCCCAGCGTCCTGGAGGATTCCCACTTCCGCGAGAAGATCTTCCACTTCGATCACGAGCGGATCCCTGAGCGGGTGGTGCACGCCCGCGGCTACGGGGCGCACGGCTACTTCGAGAACTACGAGCCGCTGACGGACATCACCCGCGCCGACCTGTTCTCCGAGGCCGGGCTGCGCACCCCGGCGTTCGTCAGGTTCTCCACGGTGGCGGGCAACAAGGGCTCCTCGGACCTGGCCCGTGACGTGCGCGGCTTCGCCACCAAGTTCTACACCCGGGCCGGCAACTGGGACCTGGTCGGGAACAACATCCCGGTCTTCTTCATCCAGGACGCGATCAAGTTCCCCGACCTCATCCACGCGGCCAAGCAGGAACCCGATCGCGGTTTCCCGCAGGCGCAGACCGCGCACGACAACTTCTGGGACTTCGCGTCGCTGATGCCCGAGTCGACCCACATGCTGATGTGGATCATGTCCGACCGGGCCATTCCGCGGTCGTTCCGGTTCATGGAGGGGTTCGGCGTGCATGCCTTCCGGCTGGTGAACGCCGAGGGCCGGTCCACGTTCGTCAAGTTCCACTGGAAGCCCAAGGCCGGGCTGCAGTCGGTGGTGTGGAACGAGGCGGTCAAGATCAATGGCGCGGATCCCGACTTCCACCGGCGGGACCTGTGGGACGCCATCACCGCCGGCGACTTCCCCGAGTGGGAGCTGGGCCTGCAGCTGTTCGATGACGAGTTCGCCGACCGGTTCGCGTTCGACGTGCTCGACCCGACCAAGGTCATTCCCGAGGAGGAGGTCCCGGTCCGCCGGGTCGGGCGCCTGGTACTGGACAGGGTGGTGGGCAACTTCTTCGCCGAGACCGAGCAGGTGGCGTTCTGTACCCAGAACGTCGTGCCTGGTATCGACTTCACTCACGACCCGCTGCTGCAGGGCCGGAACTTCTCCTACCTCGATACCCAGCTCAAGCGGCTAGGCAGCCCCAACTTCACCCACCTGCCGGTCAACGCGCCCAAGTGCCCGATCGCGCACTTCCAGCAGGACGGCCACATGGCCATGACCAACCCGCGGGGCCGGGTCAACTACGAGCCGAACTCCTGGAACCCGCCCGGCCCGCGGGAGGACCGGGCGGCCGGGTTCCGCACCTACCCCGACGGCCAGGGCGACCAGGCCGGCCCCAAGCGGCGGCTGCGGCCCGAAAGCTTCGCCGACCACTACAGCCAGGCCCGGCAGTTCTTCATCAGCCAGACCGACGTCGAGCAGCAGCACATTATCGACGCGTTCACCTTCGAGCTCAGCAAGGTCGGCAAGCCGGCGATCCGCACCAGGATGGTGGCCGCGCTCCGCAACGTAGACCAGGACCTGGCCCGGTCGGTCGCCAATGGCCTGGGCCTGGCCGAGCTGCCCGACGCCCTGCCGCCCGCCCGTGAGCCCATCACGGACCTGGCCGCCTCCCCGGCGCTGAGCATCCTGGCCAACGGCCCGGACAGCTTCGCCGGCCGCAAGCTCGGCATCTTGGTCACCGACGGCGCGGACGCCGCCAAGCTGGCCGAGCTGACCACCGCGGCCGAGGAGGCGGAGGTCACCGTCGAGCTCGTCGCACCCGCGGTGGGCGGCGTCGAGGCCAGTGACGGCCACCGGGTGCCGGCCGACCAGAAGATCGACGGCGGCCCCTCGGTGCTGTACGACGCGGTCATCGTCCTGGCCGCCCAGGACGGCGCCGAGGCGCTGGCGGTCCTGCCCGCGGCCCGCGACTTCGTAACCGACGCCTACGCGCACTGCAAATTCATCGGCTACACGAGCGACGCCGCGCCGCTGTTCGAGGCGGCCGGGCTCAGCCGCCTGATGGACGACGGCTTCATCAACCTCGACGAGACCGCCGCGGCCGAGTTCATCTCCCGCTGCGCCAGGCTGCGGTTCTGGTCCCGCCAGCTCAGCGCGGCCGGTGCCCGGGCTCGGTGATGCCGAGGGCGGCCATCACGTCATGGCCGCGATAGAAGGGCCGGTCCGACGAGCAAGGCAGAACGAGAAGACGGCAGGCAACTGGAACGGAGGGACCATGACGCAGACAGGCACCGGGCGGATCGGGTACCGCGTGCTCGGCATCTATCTCAACGATCATCTCGCGGGCGCGACCGCTGGCACCGAGCTGGCGCACCGGGTGGCGCGAACCCACCGCGCGCTAGGGCAAGACGGCCAGCTCAAGCACCTGGCGGCCGAGGTCGCGCAGGACCGCGCCGCCTTGATCGCCATGATGAAGGCACTCGGTATCCCGATCCGCGCCTATAAGGTGTGTGCCGCCTGGGTCGGGGAGAAAGCCGGGCGGGTGAAACTCAACGGCCAGCTGCTCGCCCGGTCACCCCTCAGCGACCTCGAGGAGCTGGAACTGCTCCGGCTGGGCGTCGAAGGCAAGGCAGCAGGCTGGCGTACCCTGCGGACGCTAGCGGACACCGACAGGCGGCTGGACCCCGCGCACCTCGACGAGCTCATGTCCCGGGCGCGGCGCCAAGCAGACCAGCTCGAAGAACTCCGGGTCCGAGCCGCGGAGCAGGTCATCAGCTCCTGACCGCCGGCCAGCACCGACGGAGTCCAGGCCACACGCGCGATCACCCGCGACCGCGCACCCGCCGACAGGCCGTCCGTGCTCGTCGTCACCGCGTTCACCCGCGGCCATTTGCGTACACCAGGCGTTGAAGGCCGGCGTCTCGGGCTTCCTGCTGAAGTACGAGCCGCCGCCCGAGACGCTAGCCGCCGCAGTCCGCACCGTGGCCGCCGGTGACGCGCTGCTGGCACCGGCGCTGTTGTGGCGGCTTCTCGACGAATACGTCAGCCGTCCCGAGCTAGGACATATCTCGCCACCTCCGGAGCTGACTGAGCGCGAGGTCGAGGTGCTGCAGCTGATCGGCCGTGGCCGGTCCAACTCCGAGATCGCCGCCGAACTGTTTCTTTCCGAGTCCACCGTGAAGACACACGTCACGCGCATCTTCACGAAACTGCGCCTGGCGATCGCGCGCGGACGGTCGTGCTCGCCTGCGAGACGGACCTCGTCACGCCTCATCGATAGCCAGCGCGCGCCAGCGCCGCCAGCTTGGGGTTGTCTAGCCCGATTAATGCGGCGGAGGAATCTTAGGATGATCATAATGCGCCATGCGCCAGCGGCCGGTCCGATGGCAGCTGACCGCTAACATCACAGCAGTCGTCATGAGGTGAGGTTCTGGTGATACGAGCGCAGGGCGGGCACGGGCGTCGTAGCCGGCCGGGTCGTGGTCTGTCGCTGGACCGGATCGTCACGGTCACGCTAGAGCTGATGGATGAGCAGGGCATCGGGGCGGCGTCGATGCGGGCGGTGTCGTCGCGGTTGGGAGTTCGCTCGATGTCGCTGTACAGGTATGTGCAGGACCGTGATGAGCTGTTCGACGCGGTGGTGGAGCGGATCGTCAACGAGCTCGCCGACGATCCGGAAGTCCAGCTGCGTCCGGTGGACGGGTGGCGGCCGTATCTTGCCGGCATGGCGCACGGAGTACGCCGCTACGCCCGGGCGCATCCCCATGCTTTCCCGCTGGTTGCTACCCGGCCGCCAGCGGCTCCGTGGGTGAACCCGCCGCTTCGGTCGCTGCGCTGGGTCGAGGCGATGCTGACCGGATTGGCCCGGGAGGGGTTCAGCGACGAGCAGGTGCTGTTCACCTACCGCACGTTCAACAGCTTCCTGCTCGGTTACCTGCTCCTGGAAACCAGCGCCATGACGCTACGGGATCCGAAGCCGGGCGACGGATCCTACACCGGTACCGACACTATTTCGGATGATGGCGGCGGATCCGGCGGGCAGGCAGCCGCCAACCCGGTCATCGGCGGCCTGAGCCCAGCCCGCTCCGCCGGGCAGCGAGAGGCACTGCAGGACGCCGACAGCCCACGCGAGCTGCTCGATCCCGCGGACGGGATTGACGCTGGGCGTTACCCGACGGTGCACCGCCTAGCGGCGGGACTCGCCCAGGACCGGTGGGAGGGGGAGTTCGAAACGGGCCTGGAAGACATGCTTGACCGCATTGCGGCGTTCGTGGCCGACGCCCCGGCTGTCAGGCGAGATTGAGGCCGTAAACCGCGGCCGTTGCCTGCCGGGACCGTCTACCTGATCTTTCCCGCCGCCGTCTCCCTGATCCCGGTTCCCAACACCGGCGAGAAACCCCCGCGGTGGACGGCCTGGCGGCTGAGGTGCTGCCCGGGCAGGATGGTCACACCACTAGGTGGACATCGTAAACTTCCCGGATAAGTTTCTGATGTAAGTTTAATGTGTAAGCCGTCCGGCTGCGGGCAGTGAGGGAGGGCAGCCGGACGGCGCACGGGGACCTGGCCCGAGCGGGCTCAGACGCCGCCGCGGCCCGCTGATTGCGGATGGCCGCAATCGCTCAATCGAGGAGATAGCCCTGATGACAGACAACTACCTGCCCGTATCTACGCCGCCACAGCGCGGCGAGCCGCTCCCGCCCGCGTTGGCGGAGGAGCAGGGCACGGCTGACGTCGTTAAGGATCAAGCGACCGACCTGGGTCACAGCAGTATTCAGACAGGAAAGCACGTGGCCGACGTTGCCCGGGATCAGGCTTCGGGCGTTGCAGTGGAGGCCGGGCGTCAGGGCAGGGACCTGCTACACCAGGCTCAAGGCGAGCTGGGGAAGCAAGCGGCCCGAGGACAGCAGCAGCTGGCGAACCAGCTGCTTTCGCTCAGTGATGAGCTCCGCTCGATGGCAGATGCCTCCGGCCAGGGCGGCATGGCCGCCAGCGTGGCGAGTCAGGCGGCCTCGAGGGTCCGTACTGCCGGGCAGTGGCTGGAGGACCGCAAGCCCAGCCAGGTGGCGGCGGAGATGCAGTCCTTCGCGCGCCGCAGGCCGGCCGCATTCCTGGCCCTGGCGGTGGGAGCGGGCCTCGTGGCCGCCGGCTCACCCGAGGACTTAAGGACGCAAATAGCGATAATTCCGCGGGGGCGCCTGCAGCTGCGCAGGGGCTTAGCGGGCAGTGGGCCCAGCCGTCTGACATGGCCAGCTACCCGCCGGCAACGGCTGCGGGCGTCAGCGATCAGGCGCCGGGCCTTTCTGTCCCGGCCAGCGGCCTGCCGCCAGCCGGCGGTGATCGGGCCTGGCAGGCCGGCCCAGCGCACGGCGAGCGGAGCCCTCTGGTCGCTGATGACCAGGCCGGCCGTCAGGGCACACTGTGAGCAGCCGGTCCGATCCGGCCCTGCCGCCGCAGCCCGATTCGCGGGCCTCGGTCGGCGAGCTGTTCTCAGATGTTGCCGTGGATCTCAGCACGCTCATACGCCAGGAGGTGGAGCTGGCCAAGGCCGAACTCCGCCAGTCAGCCACCCAGGCCGGCAAGGGCGCCGGGATGCTGGCGGGTGCAGTCATCAGCGGCTACATGGTTTTGCTGTTCGCGTCGGTTGCCGCGTGGTGGGGCATCGGCGACGCCACCGGCCATGGCTGGTCGGCGCTGATCGTGGCGGCAATCTGGCTGATCGTCGCGGCGATCCTCGGGCTGATGGGGCGCCGGGAGATCAGCGCAGTATCGGGCGTCCCGCAGACCGCGCAGACGGTGAAGAAGATTCCTGACGCAATAAGAGGAAACGAGGGCACATCATGACCAGCGATCCGGACCAGATCCGCGAGCAGATCGAGGAAACCCGCATCAGCCTAAGCGAGGACGTCAATACCCTGGCCGACACGGTCAACCCGGCGCATGCCGCAAAGCGCAAGGCAGCCAGCGCACGTTCTGCCGTGCTCGGAGTAAAGGACAAGGTCATGGGTGCAGCGTCACAGTCCGTCTCCAGCACGACTTCCGCGGCGGGCGAAAAGGCATCGGCGGTTCAAGAAAAGGCGGCGGCGGCTCCAGGCCGCCTTCGCCGTCAGGCGGCGGGTAACCCGCTGGCGGTCGGCCTGATCGCGGTAGGTGTCGGCTGGCTGGTCGGCTCGCTTCTGCCGGCCAGCAGCGCCGAGGAGCGTGCGGCGACGAAGGTCAAAGAAACCGCCGCGCCAGCCGTCACCGGCGCGGCCAAGGACGCCGCGGCCAGCCTCCAGGACTCAGCAAAGCAGGCAGCTGAGTCGGTCAAGGCCGCAGCGGCCGACGCTGCCGCCGCCGTCAAGGATGAGACCGCCAGCTCGGCGCACGACGTCCGGGATCAGGCACGGGCAGCCCGCGACACCGTAACCGACAGCCGCCACTAACCACGCTGGCAGCCACGCCCCGGCTTGATCCTGGCGGACCGCTCTAGCCCCTAAGCCCTTCTCCGGGCTTACGCGCAGCTCGGAGTCTCTGCCATGCCCGGGTAACCGGAATCCAGCCGCTACGCCGACGAGTAAGAGAGGGTGATTGCCGATGGCCGGATCGCAGACCACGGACAGCAGCGCTCGCGACGATGTACCGAACGACCCGACAGATCTGAGCGGCGGGTCCTGGCTCGCGGCTGCCAGGCGAGCCCTGAAGGAATATAAGGCCGACGACCTGCAGGACCGTGCGGCGGCGCTGACCTATTTCGGCATCCAGTCGATCTTCCCCGGTCTTCTTGTCCTGGTCTCCCTGCTCGGCGTTCTCGGTAAGTCAGCCACTCAGCCGCTCATCACTAACCTGGGCAAGGCGGCTCCGTCGTCCGTGCGGAAGATCATCATGAGTGATGTCACGCATCTGCAGCACAATCATGCAGCCTCGGGGATCCTCGGCATCGCCGGAATCGCGCTCGCAGTGTGGTCGGCGTCCAACTACGTCGCGGCCTTCATGCGTGCCTCCAACATCATTTACGACGTGCCCGAGGGCCGGCCGATCTGGAAAACCGCGCCGATCCGCGTGGGCGTCACCGTGGTGACGATGATCTTGCTTGTTGCGGCGGCCGTCATCGTGGTCGTGACCGGCGGCCTGGCACAGAAAGTCGGGAACGTGCTCGGGCTCGGCTCGACAGCGGTCACTGTCTGGGACATCGCCAAGTGGCCGGTGCTGCTGATCATCATCGGCCTGATCCTCGCCATCTTGTTCTGGGCCAGCCCGAACGTCAGGCACGGCTTCCAGTGGGTCAGCCCCGGCGGCTTCATCGCCGTCGTGCTATGGCTGGCTGCCTCTGCTCTGTTCGCCGTGTACATCGCCAACTTCAGCCACTACAACAAGATCTACGGCAGCCTCGCCGGCGTCATCATCTTCCTGATCTGGATGTGGATCTCCAATGTCGCCATCCTGCTCGGCGCCGAGTTCAACGCCGAGCTTGAGCGCGGCCGCGCCATGGCGGCCGGGCATCCAGCCGGGCAGGAGCCTTTCTCGGAACTGCGAGACGACCGCAAGCTGCGGAAGAAAGAGAAGCAGTCGCGAAGCTGAGAGGCGAACTCTTCCAGCGGCAGGCCCGGCGTGGGCAGCCATGAGGTCCAGTTCGCTGGGCCAGGCATAGCGCAATGTAACCGGCCGCAGGCGCATGCCATGCTCGTCGAGCGTGACAATCTGGGTCGTGATGCGCTGATCCTGGCCGGACCGTGCCTTGTCTGGGACGAAGCACTCGATGACGAACACTCCGCCCGGCTCCAGCGCCCCGCGCGAGCGCAGGCCGGGCGACGTGACCCCGGGTCGGGTAGCAGGGATTTGGTGTCGGTGAGGACAATCACGGCCAGACTCCTGACTCGCGGAACATGATCAAGCCGTAAGCAGCGCGGCGCCCCGCCGCCGGGCCCAGCGGGCGCCTCTGCTGCTCCGCGGTGGTTGGCCCCGCGGCCAGCGGGTAGGCGCTGAGCTTACGAAAGGACGGAGACACATGGCCGATCAGGCCCAGGCAAGCACCGAGCCGACTCCCGGCAAGGTCCTCAA
>CAVPLC010000040.1:0-8142 GCA_963705835.1 uncultured Actinomycetes bacterium | reverse complement strand
CGGCATCGCCACCATCTCGGCGTGCTCGGGTTCGGGGTCCCCGTCACCATCGGTGTCCTCCTTTACCATCGCCGGCACGTCGACCAGCGCCTCGACGAGCACGGGCACCGGTTCGGCCACCGCGGGCAGCACCTCTACTCCCGGCATCACGGCCCACGTCACCACGCCCGGCATCACCACCAGCACGAGCACCTCTGGCACGAGCACCACAGAGACAGCCACGCCCACCCCGACCGTCACCGTGACCCACACGGTCACGCCCACTCCCACGCCGACCCAGTCATTCACCCCGATCCCCAGCGCCGCCCCGGTCACCGGAGGCGGCGGCACGGCCGGATTCCAGGACGGCCTGCTGCTCGCCGTCGGTGCGGGCGCGATCCTGGTCGGCGCCGGGAGCATCGCCTACCGCCGAAGGCTGACCAGGAACCGCTGACCAGGCCTTGCTCACCGAACCCCCGAACCCCAGACCCATGCGCCCGCCGGAATGCTGATCGCCGCGGCCGTCTGCCCGCATCCGCCGTTGCTGATCCCCGAAGCAACCGGCACGCCCGGATCCGGTGACGCCGAACTCGACCGGCTGCGCACCGCCTGCGACCAGGCCATCGCGGCCCTGCTAGCCGAACGCCCCGACCTCATCGCGGTCGCAGGCGCGGGACCGCGCACCTCGGAGTACCCGCAGGACGCGACGGCCAGCCTGCGCGAGTTCGGCGTCCCGTTCACGATCGGCACTGGCTCGCCCGCCCTCCCGCTCTCCCTCACCGTCGGGAAGTGGCTGCTGTCCCGGGCCGAGCCCGGGCCGGCCGCGTGGTGGGGCGTCGCCGCGGACGCCGCACCCGCCGAGTGCCTGGAACTGGGGGAGAAGCTGGCCGCGCTCGCCCCCCGGGTCGCGATGCTCGCGATGGGCGACGGCCCCGGCCGCCGGTCCCGCCGTGCCCCCGGAGCCGCTGATCCGGACGCAGACCGCTACGACGACCACCTGGCCGCGGCCCTGGCCGCACCCGACCCGGCCGCGCTGGCCGCGCTCGATCCCGCTCAGGACGACCGCCTGTTCGTCGCCGGCCGCGCCGCCTGCCAGGTCCTGGCCGGCGCGGCGGGCCGCGACCCGTTCGACGCCATCCTGCGCTACCGCGGTGTCCCATTCGAGGTGACCTACGTCGTGGCCAACTGGCGCCGACCGCGCGTTGAGGGCACACTGATAGGCATGGGCACGCACGTCATCGCCGTCGTCGGCGCGACCGCCACCGGCAAGTCCGGGCTGGCCATCGCCCTGGCCCGCGCGCTCGGCGGCGAGGTCGTCAACGCCGATTCGATGCAGCTGTACCAGGGCATGGACATCGGCACGGCCAAGGAGCCCGAAGCCGCCCGGCAGGGCGTGCCGCATCACCTGCTCGACATCTGGCCGGTGACCCGCGCCGCGAACGTGGCCGACTACGCCAGGCTCGCCCGGGCCGCGATCGAGGACCTCACCGCCCGAGGCCAGGTCCCGGTCCTCGCGGGTGGCTCAGGTCTGTACGTCCGTGCCGCTCTCGGCGATCTTAATTTTCCCGGAACGGATGATGGTACTCGCGCTCGCCTGGAAGACGAGCTCGCCCGACTGGGCCCCGCCGTGCTGCACGCCCGCCTGGCCGCCCTCGACCCGCCCGCGGCCGCCGCCATCCTGCCCTCCAACGGCCGCCGCATCGTGCGTGCCCTCGAGGTCATCGAGATCTCCGGCCAGCCGTTCGCCGCCACCATGCCCGCCTTCGAGCCGGAGGGTCCGTCCCATCCGGCCGTCCAGATCGGCCTCACCCTGCCCCGCCCCGACCTCGACGAGCGCATCGCCGCCCGCGTCGACGGCATGTGGCAGGCCGGCTTCGAGACCGAAGTGCGCACCCTGGTCAAGGCCGGCCTGCGAGACGGCAAGACCGCGAGCCGCGCCCTCGGCTACCAGCAGATGCTCCGCCACCTGGACGGCGAGCTCACCCTCGACGAAGCCCGCGAGGAAACCATCAAGGCCACCAAGCGTTTCGCCCGCCGCCAGGAATCCTGGTTCCGCCGCGACCCCCGCATCACCTGGCTCGACGCGAGCAGCACCGCGGGCGCCAACCCGGCAGGGCGCCTCCTAGCCGAGGCACTGCAGGCGGCCGCCCTTCCGGCCGGATGAGGTCACAACGCGGCATACTGTGAGACGCGTCACCGCGCCGGGAAGTTGTCCGTGCCCAGGTGGGGGCAACTAGTGAATGCTCACGAAGGACTTGACCGGTTTATGCCACCCCAGTCTCCGCCGGGGATGCCGTCCGGGCCAGGCGCGACCCACGGCCTCGTTCCGAGACGAGGAAGATGCCGAGCCCGATGAGGATCGACACCACCGTGATCGTCCCCACGGCCAGATCCCACCCGTTTCTCGTGAAGATGGGTGCCCAGGGGGCCCAGAACAGCAGCACGACAGCCGCCGCGTCAGCGATGACGCCTACGACGCCGCACAGGGCCAGGAAGGCCCACGGAGTGCGCTGGACGGCCTTGAATTTCTCGGGGAACCCACGCCGGACGAAGAATATGTCGCCGAAGAGCAGCACCATCGACGTGCACCACACCACCGTCACCGCGGCGAGCAGCACCAGGTAGACCTTGGTGGAATAGTTCGAGGTGGCCGACTGGATCGGGAAATAGATGATCGCGGTCGCGATCGAGGCGATCACGGTCTGGGCGATGACGGCGTTGGCGGGAACCTTGTTCCGGTTCACCCGCCCGAACTGGCGGGGAAGGCGCCGCTCCAGGCCCGACACGAACATCAGGCGCGCGAACGAGTAGTTGTACACCACCACGTCGGATATGAAGATGAGCACCAGGATGAAGCCCACCACCGAGCCGAACGTGTGGCTGAGCGCGATCTGCACGGTCTGGACCACACCGTAGGTGGCGTTGTTCTTGGCCACCGGGACGACCACCATATTGGACCAGGTGGTCCACAGGTAGGCGACGATCACGACCAGGCAGCCCCAGAACAGGTATCGCCTGATGGACCGCTCGCTCTTGATCTCGGCGCCCATGTTCATGGGCACCTCGATGCCCAGCAGGGCGAGGACCACGGTCGAGAAGAACGTCCACTGGCCCCATCCGCTCAGGGAAGAAGCATGGAAGGCGAAGGAGTTGGCGACGTGGTGCCCCTTGGCCAGCCAGACGAAGCCGGAGATCCCGATCATGAGAAGGCAGAAGGAGTACAGCACGAATTGCACATTCACGTAGCTCTGAGTCAGCCGGAAGCGCAGCGTCCCGAGCAGGCACGAGAACCACAGCACGGCTAGTATGATGAGCCCCTGCTGCCATGGCCTGGTGAACAAGCTGGAATTGATCGACTGCGCGAGCGACACGACCAGTGACCCCGACAGGATCATGACTAGGACACCCGGCCACCACGCGACGAACCCGGCGAAGAATCCCCAGAACGAGCCCAGGGCCTTATGGGTCCATACGTACAGCGAGCCTTCCTCGGGGAACATGCGTCCCAGCTGCGAGGTGACAAAGGCTCCCGGGATAAGGAACGTCAGGAACCCGAGGCCCCAGAACACGTATGTCGCGGACCCGGCAAACTGCACGGTTGATGAATTCGAGACGAACAGGACTAGGGCCACGAAGATGACCACGAGGTCGAAGGAGTTCAGCACCCTCGAGACCAAGGTGGGAGCCACCTTCTCGGAGATCAGGTTCCGTTCGGACGCCATGGCCTGATCGCCGGTCATGTCTGCTGCCATAGAACACCTCCCATGAATAGCCGCTGGCGGGATGCTCAACCTGGCCTGGCTTCGTCCTCACGCGGTGCGGGATGCAGGGCTCGACGGCGGGTGGCAGGCGCTGAGACGTGATCTTGTTACCTTGATGGTGCCACCGAGTCCGGCGGCGCGCCATAGCTTGTTTGCAGGTCAGGAGCGGGCGAGGTCTTGTCCTGGGGGTGGCGCTACATTTGGTCGCCGAGCCGGTAGGCGCGCTTGGCGTTGTCGGCGCAGAGCATGCGGGTCAGACGCACCACGGTCCGTTCGGAATAAAGACCTTCGTCAAGACCCGCGCTGAGGAATTCAGAGAGCGCGCGACGGAACAGCACCGCTCCCAGGTAATACAGTTCCGGCAGCCCGAACGCGTCCGACGAGTACAGGAACTTTCCGAACGGCGCGAGTTCCAGCGCCTCGGCGAGCAGGATGGGTGAGCGGGTGCCCAGGTTGTGGGTGGCCAGCCCTGCGTCGACGTACACGTGCGGGAAGACCTGGGCCAGGTAGCCGGCCTCGCGGTGGTAGGGGTAGTTGTGCAGCAGCATGACCGGGACCCCGGCCGGCTGGATCTCCCGCAGTAGCGGGGTGAGCAGCAGCGGGTTGCAGCGGTGCAGGTCGACGTCGCTGTCCCCGTAGCCGACGTGGAACTGCACCGGCAGCCGTAGGTCCACGCCGCACCAGATGAGGAACCTCTGCAGTGTCTCGTCGGCGAGCCGGAGCGGGAGCGGAGGCCCGGCCCCGAATGCCCCGCCGGCCCCGTCCGGAGGACCCCGGTCTCCTGCGGCCGCGAGCCAGCGCCCGGCCGCTGCCGTCACCTCAGCGTCGGACGGCCGCCCCGGCTCGAGGTCCAGCCCGGTCCGGTAAGCGGCGATCGACTTCACGCCCACCGCGTCGGCGGTGCGTGTGGCCAGCTCGGACCGCACCGCGTCGGCGAAGTCGGCGGCGGCGACCCCCGCCGCGGCGACATCCTCCCCGACCCGCTCGAGCCGGACGATCTCGTGCGCGGTCGCGCTCGCCAGGCCACCGAGCTCGGCCGGGGAGGTCAACGGCTCGGGAGTGAAGCCGGTATCCACCAGTAGCGCCGCCAGCCCCGCCGCCTGCAGGAACCGCTTGCTTACCTCGGTCGCGCCGAGCTCGGCCCGGCGGGCCGCGTAATCACCCAGATCGGCGGGCAGTGGCAGGCCCAGCACGGGCGGGCACAGGCGGCGGAACGCGAACCCGGCCTGCGAGTCGAACAGCGAGCCGCCCGCGAAGCTCGCGCCCTCGCTCAGGAACGACTCAAGCGTGGCCTCGTCCGCGTCCCTGTACAGCACCCCGTGACAGTGGTGGTCGACCAGGGGCTGCTCGGCGACGCAGGCGAGCAGTTCGGGCACTCAGTTGCCTCCCGTTCTTAGTTCTGCTCAGTCCCATCAGTGTCTCTCCGACCCGGGCGGTACGGAAGGGGCAAAAGATGCGAAACATAAGCAAACACGCTATTTTCCGAACGGTTCGTAGTGCCAGCTCGCGTCCCGGCGCATTCGTCCCCGCCGGTGCGCCTGCCGTCCAGAAAATCCCGTGTGAACCAATGCGGGCCCGTATGCGTCACTGAGGGTAGAAGTCAGATGTCAGGGGGTGACCTACGGTGACTGGTGCCTACCCGGTGCTTCACTTGGGTTCCTTCGGTTCGACGGGTTCGCCCGGGCCGGCCAGACCGGCACGCCCCGGCAGGCCCTGGACTCGTACCTTCCGCGGCGTCCCCGCGTCCGTGCCGGCCGCGCGCCGGTTCGCGGGCGACGTGCTGGCCGGGTGCCCGGCCGGGGAGGTTCTGCTGATGTGCGTGTCCGAGCTGTGCTCGAACGCGATCACGCACAGCGCCTCGGGCCAGGGCGGCGTGTTCATCGTCGAAGTCGGTTACCCGCGCGAGGGCATAGCCCGGGTCGCGGTCACCGACGAGGGCGGCGCGTCCGTCCCGGCGGCGGGCACCCTGGACCTGATGGCCGAGGGCGGCCGGGGCCTGGCCCTGGTCGCCGCCTGCACCAGCCGCTGGGGCTACGCCGACGCGTACCCCGGGCGCACCGTCTGGGCCGAAGCCTCCTGGCCCGTCCCCGTTCCCTCGCCGGGACAGGACGCCCCCGCCCGCCGCCGCTACCGCAGCCGCCGCTCCCGCGACTGGTCCCCTGCCGACCCGCCGCCCGGCCCCGCCGCATAAGCCCACCGCCCTTGCTATTCAGGGACCGGGGAAGTGCTCGCCAACGGCCAAGATCGCATCCATGGCCGGGTCTTCATTGCGGCTGAACGCCTCGAACGTCGGCGGGGCGTAGACGTCAGGCGCGATCCATGTCCGGTGGTCCCAGGGCCATGAGGTCTGCCAGAACAGGTCCGCCGCGTTCGCGCGGACCTTGCTGTAGGGAAGCTCGAACGCGATGACCTCGCCGATGAAGTTGGGCCGCGACCCGGTGGGTTCGCCGACGAAGATCGCGTTTGTCTCGCGGTCGATGGCCGTCGCGGTATTCTGCGCGGCCGAGAAGGTCAGGCGGCCGATAATGACGAACAATGCGCCGCGCCGGCTGACGGCCGGACAAGCGATCAGATGGTGAAGCAGTGGCTGGGCCAGGAAGGTGTTGCCGCCGCCGTTCCATCGCATGTCGATAACGAGCCGGGCCGGGCGGCGCTGCTGGATGAAGCCGAACAACCGGTCGCAGAACGCGGCGAACGGCTCGGCCGGATGATCGAGGACCGCGTTGAACTGGAAGTAGACCAGGTCCGAGGCGGGCAGGTACTCGAACCAGTACGGCAGATCACGGTGCCGCAGGTGCAGCGGACGCGGATGACCGGGCACCGTGTCGGCTAGCGCGGTCCAGCCGGGCGGATAGCGGTCCCACGTGCGTTCACCCGGCTCGGCGGGCAGCGTTGCCTCACCGCTCGTCCCGTCAGCCGCGCGGATCGTGAGGGTCACCCTGGCCGGGTCGTCGATGACGCCCAGGCCGTACAGGACCGCGGTGCGCCGCAGCAACACGGGGGTCACGAGGGTGACCTGCTGCTCGTTGTCCCTGGCGATGACCGGGTCGAGAGCCGCGATGGCTTCCTCGATGGTGCGCCGGCCGATCTTCTCCACCCTGGCTCCGAGCAGATGCTCGCGTCCTGGGCCGGCCGCGATGACGAACAAGCCCTCGGGGAACCAGAACAGATCTACCGGGAGCAACCGGCAAAGATCCGTGTTCGCTTCGGGCGGCGTGACACCGGCGTGGCCATCGTCCAGGTGGCGCACCAGCTTCATCATGCCGACCAGGATCTGGGCATCGGTGAGCTCGGGGATGTCGTGGTCAAGGCGAGCGACGCGGCGGTTGAAGTCCTCTTCCGAGATGAGGGCGAACGGCGCGTACGCCCGGCGCTTGAGCTCGCGGGCCAGCAGCCGCAGGTCCGCGCGCCAGCCTTGGTCTCTGGTCATGCTCTCGACGTCGATGAGCCCGAGCAGGTCCCGGAGCCGCTGATCGTCATGCCACGGCTTCCAGTACTCCTCGTCCCTGGCCCGGTCCAGCCCGCGGAAGCCCCGGTCGAGCGCCACGGCCAGGGCATCGATCGCCTCATCGCGCCGGCCGAGCGCGGCGGAGCAGCACGCGATGCGGTACGCCACCTCGCCCGGCATCAGCTCGGGCAGGTCTTCTCGGTACTGCTGCTGGTACACCGCCCGGATGCCGAGTTCCAGCACTTTCTCGTATGCCTGGCGCGCCGCCTCGTACTCCTTGTCGGCAAAGTGCGCCTCAGCCAGGCGAGCCCAGTAATCTCCGTTTACCGGGTTACCCGCAGTCACCTGCGCCCACAGCGTTGCCGCCTCTGCCCAGTCACCGGACCCCGACCGCATTTCCGCCCTGGCCACGACCCCGAGGAGATCACCGGCCTCCGTCATGCGCGCTCCTCCCGTACCGGCGGAGCCTTATCCGCCGGGCCCGCCAACTGCCATCAAGATATATCGCATTCCCGTGCAGGCGTCTACTGCCGGCCTGACCTCGCCACGCCCGAAGGCGTGTCGCTTCCTTAAAATGTCAGTAGGAAATGTTAAACTCGAACAAGTGATCAGAGGAGGTGACGCTCCAGGTGGGCCAGCCCGACCCCACCCCGACACCGGCCAGCCCAACCCAGGCGCTGGCCGGCGCGGGCCTGGCTGGATTCCCTGGTCGCTGTCGACCCGATCGCGATGCCGGACCGAAGCGCAGGCCGAGTGCCTGCAGGGCCTGGAGAAGATCCAGGCCGTCCTCACCGCGGCCCGGGCCCTGATCCTGGGCGCGTTCACCGCCGGGCAGGGCTACTCGGCGGACGCAGCTTACTCGGCCCGGGCGTGGCTGATCCACAAGACCCGGGTGACCCGGGGCGCCGCGGCGGGCCGCATCGGCTGGTCCCGCCGGGGTCACCGTGCACCCGC
>CAVPLC010000039.1:0-56035 GCA_963705835.1 uncultured Actinomycetes bacterium | reverse complement strand
CCCAGCCCGAAGAGAGCTTCTTCGACTGAATCTGCTCCTGGAAGCCGAGAAAGCTAGTCCCGCCATGCGGTGAGGTTGCTCAGCCATGTCTCCGTGACTGACACAAATTCATCTGCCTTCAGCTCATTACAGCGTTGCTGTGCGGCCTGCAGCGATCGCACCGCGGCCGGATCATCCGGCCGGATCATCCTGAACCGCTCCACAGTACTACTGAGCAGCGCGGCGCGCTGTTCCAAGATCTGCTCCCAGAAGCGAGGTTCCGTTGCTACTCGCCAAAGATCATTCTCAGGCGCCGCAGGGGTTTCAAGATCGACGGCGCGCGTCTTATTGCGTGCATGAACCAGCCATCGCAGGCCGGACGCGAGGATATCGCCGAACTCCTCGTTCCTGGCGCGTTCCGGAGAGTTAAAAGTCTGGGAGGGAAGCTGCCCGACTGTTCCGCCGATTGCAACTTGTCCCAGCTGAAGATGGTCGATTATGCAAAGCCAGTCCTCGTGATAGATAGCCGGGAAGAATCCATTGAGCCGCTGTGGGTCAACGAGAAGGGAGCCGCCTGAAATGAATCGCTCCCGCTTCCGACCCGTCAGGCGACGTGCATGTCCCACTACCGACGCATCCGGGAACTTTTTCACCTGGAGTCCGACAACCGGATAATCATCCAGCAGCGCCGCCGCGGCGCTGAGTTTCTGTATGTTCAACTTACGGATATCATCGTCAAGAAAGAGGATACGCGTCCATCCGCACATGCGGCTTATCAGCAGGCCTAGATTGCGTTTCCTGCTAATGTCCCGCGCGGCCGAGGATATGAGAGTCTGCGGCAGATCCGTTCCAAGGTCAAGTAGCTGATGGCTGAGATTAGAGCGAAGTGCGAACGGAATAACCTCACCCCTTTTGTGCCTGACGAGTAGTGACGGCAACTCCGCGGGAAGCTTATCAGTGTAAAGCAGAAGTAGAGCACACCGAGCCTGTGAGGCAAGTTTTATAGCGGACCAGATTTGTTCTGATGGACGGATAGTCGGAACGATTATCGCATCAATTACGGGAATAGTGATGTCGCGGTTCCCGGAAGGCACGTTCCTGCCGGTGGGTGGAAGTTTCGGAAAGTGCAGCAAGTCGTCGTACGAGTTTACGTCGAAAGGTTTAGGCGGATCGTCGTTACTTTGTTTCTCATACAGGTGTGCGTTATCATCCATAGTACAATCACCGGCGTGTTCACGCCTCGAATGGCCATTCATATGACCAGATATCGTGGGGCCACAAGTGGCCAGGGGGAACGGATGACCGGCTCGCGCAGAACGGTCGGGCATACACGACCATCCGTGCAGGTGGCATCAGCGGGTTCGACCTGAACTTCTTCCGCAGGCAGACCGTCGCGATGTTAGGCGACGGCATCGCGCGATGAGTCCCCAGGACCCTGGTCAACTTCCGCTCCATGAGCGGCCTGAACTCCCGCCCGCAGAGATACCGTACGTGCTCGGCAAGTCTGCGAGCCGGAATGGACGGACGGTCGCGGTCGGCAGCCATCTCGCCACCTCCACTTCTCCGGCTCGTATGACCTACGTTACCAATAAGTAGGATCGACCGACGGCGGGACACACCGTGGTACCACCATCAGTCGCCCCCGGGACCTTAGTCAACGGCACCTTGCCGGAACCTTACCAATATCTCTCCGTTTAATGGGTTGGCGAGTTTGGCAGTCAGATTGGCTGGAAGCCGACCGAAAATAGTGTCTATGCCTATCTGAAGATTTGATGAGAATTGGAAAACGCCACCGAGCCCCGTTATGTAACTTGAGCTTTCCGGAGCCAGTGCGGGTATTGCTTGAGCAGTAAGTGCCAAGTTGTCTTGGGACGGTTTAGTAACAGCCCAGTCTCGCCATCGAAAGCCGGAAGTCTATCCTGCAGATCAGCGAGAAATACAAATATGTTATGAGAGTATCTTCTACGTTGATGTCAAGAACCGCAGTGCGCCCAGGTTGGCGACTGCGATCTCACCAGCGCGCCCCTGTCTCCGCAGACCATTCATACAGGCGGACATCTTCGCGCCACAGGTTGGTCGGCAGAGCCGTATTCGTGTGAACCGGCACGCGCATAAGAATGCAGAACGCCTCAGCACCTCCGAACGCTTCTTTCAGGTATTGTTCATTACCGTCCCTGACATGCGGATCGGTGAAGCACAGCGCGGCACCGTGGACTCCTCGGCTGGTAATGCCACTCAGCATCGTGACAGTTCGCCCTGGAACGATTTTATGCGGGATTCGGGCTATCAGGCCCACGTCTTCCGTCATGTCTCCGTCATCGCGCTCGGACCTGAACTCGCGGGTTTCTCCGTCGATCTCGCACTTGAAAACATGAGTGTCCGTACCCGGAAGTTCCTCGGCCACCGGAAACGGTATTCCTTGGGCAAAGGCACCGGCCGCAACCGCCTTGCCGCCGATCAGAACCAGGTGAGTGAGAGCGAAATCGTGCCCGAGTTGTTCGGTCGGCAAGATTCGTATCCAGCTCGTTGGATTATCGATCTTGAGCTGCGCGAACACCTCGATCAGCGCGTCGAGATCCGCATGCCTGGCATAGCGGCTGTAGTTCAGGTGGGAGGGATCGGCATACGGCGGAGGATTATGCGCGTCAGAACAGACGATGCTGACCGCGTTCCCGGCGGGGAAGCGCCAGAGTGAGCCGCGATCCTCGATCAAGGACTGCTCAGGTGACACGCTGGTGGCGGCGGTCGACTGCGCGCGCTCGCGCAGGGAAACCAGCTCGCCGTAGAGTTCTGCCTCCCGCTCGCGTTCGTGCTCGGTCAGTTCGTCATCGCGCAGAAGGCGCGGCCCCGGGGCGGCGAAGGACCGGCTCGTGCAGAACAGCCGGGCGTACGCGGCCAGCCGCGGCAATGGCGGCAGCCGGTCCGAGCCGGGCTTCTCCCACAGGGAGACCGTTGCGATGCTGAGCGGCTCCGCGCCTCCGAGCGCCGTGGCTAGCGCTTTCTGGGTGAGCGGACTGAACTCGCGCTCCCGGAGATCCCGCAGGCGTTCGGCGAGTCTCCTAGCAGGAATGGACGCGTGGTCGCTGCCGGCAACCATCGGACCTCCATCGTGTGGCTCGTGTGGCCGAAGTGAACGCCTAACCGACCGGCGGATACTAGGTTCTACCATCGGCCGCCACCCTTACATGCCGGACTCCCGATACCTTACCGAAATTTTACCAGAGTTTTCTAAGGTTTTCATGACTCACTCTAGTTTTACGTCAAATCGACTGGGAACATGTAAACATGACCGAAACTTACGCAAAGGTGCATAAGGCCAGGTCAGAGACTTAGGCGACATTGGGGACGTTGGGGAGGCATCCGATGCATCCACAGCACCAGCCAGTCTGGCGACGGACCACATGCGCGCACGCGGGGGCGGTGAGACAGGATCCCCCTCTCGGCAGGGTCTGCTGGGTTTCATCCCGGCGACAGCCCAGGCGATCGACATGGTAGAGCCCACCCCAATCCGGCCAAACGACGGGCACCTGCCGAGCAGTCCTGGGACAAACGGTGACAGAGCACCGCACAATGGCAAGCGGCCACGCCGGGGAATCTCGTTTCCCGTGACACGCAGCATCCTTGCTGTGGACATTGAGGGCTCGACCCAGCGGACCAACCCGGTCAAGGGCGAGCTTCGCGATGAGGTCTACCGGATCGTGGATGACGCCTTCGGCGAGGTCGGAATCGACGAGCAGCACTGTGACCCGATCATCGACCGGGGTGACGGGCTCCTGGTCCTGCTGCGGCCCACGGACGACTTCCCCAAGCCATTCCTGCTCAGCCGCCTCATGCCTGCGCTGGCCCGGTTGCTCGTGACACGCAACAGCGGCATCTCCCCGGCGGAGAAACCACGCATCATGCGCCTGCGGGCGGTCATCCACGCGGGCGACGTCCACTACGACGGCAACGGCCCCTTCGGCGAGGATCTTGACGTCGCCTTCCGGCTGCTCGATGCGCCGCGGTTCAAGGCCTACCTCAAGACCGCTTCGGAACCACTGGCCGTGGTTGCCTCGGACACCATCTACCAGTCGATCATCCGTCACGGCTATGACGGCCTCGACGGCAAGGAATTCGATCCGCTCGTGAACGTCACCGTTGGCTTCCGGCGCAGGAAGGGCTGGGTGCACCTGCCGCACGCGAGCCGCTTCTCGGTCGCGGTTCCCGCGCAGGCCCAGGCCGCCTTCGCCTCCTGAGGGATTACGGGGGCAGGTCGCGGGCCAGGCTCTACTGGCCCGCGACCTTTCGCAGGCCCGCTTGGTCGAGGATCGTGATGTGGCGTTGGCCGGTGAGGACGAAGCCGCGCTTGCGCCAGTTGCTGAACGCGCGGGTGACGGTGGCCCGCGACGTGCCGGCCAGGCTGGCCAGCTCATCCTGTGTCAGAGGCATCACCAGGTGCCGCGCGCCGTCGACTCCGTGGCCGTGCCGGTCCGCGAGCTCGAGCAGGAGCCTGGCCAGGCGCTGCCCGCCGGTGGTGACGGCGCGGATGCGGAGCATCGCGTCCGCGTCGTTCCATCTCTGCGTCATCACGCGCCGGTAGGCGCGGCCGGCTCCCTGGTTGGCGTCGAGGAACGAATTGAACTTGTCGTACGGCACGATCAGTGCGTGGACGGCGTCGACGGCCTGGATTGTTGCGTTGCGGCGTCCGGTGGTCACGCCCGAGACTTCGCCAACGGTGTCACCATCACCTCGCAGGGCGAGCACGATCTCATGGCCATCGGTAGTCGAAGACATGACCTTGACCAACCCGGTCACCAGGATGAACACGTGGGTGTTCGGATCTCCCTCGTTGCAGATCGTCGCGCCGGCCGGGTAATCCCTGGACAGGCCTAGGCCCGACAGCGTGTCTCGTTCGTCGCGAGAAAGCAGAGTCCAGAATCCCTGGCTAGATCCCATCCCCTGCATCTTCGTGTCACCGTCAGAATGCCTTATATGGCGGCAAGCGGGTTAGAGCCGACATGTGTTCTAACGATGAGCCTTTCGGAGGCTGTTGACAAATCGCGAGGTGACACGCTCCTTCTCGGCCCCCCTCATAGGCCGAGAAGGACCATGGCGGTCCATATCAGGAAGAACGCCGCGGTCACGTAGGTCCATGTGTCAGCGAGCTGGATACGGCACCTGGTCGTGCGCGCCGCGCCGAGCAGCAGGTGAGCGCGGGTCCACGCCCATTCTTCCTGGTCGCTTTCCTTCGGCGGCAGGGTCAGCCAAATGGCCCGCGTGTCCAGCGGAGCTCCCGTTCTCCAGCGCAGCTCGCTGAGCGCGTTGTGCACCGGCCTGCCCGCCCTGGCCAGCATGAAGACCGAGGTCAGCCAGCAGCACAGCAGGCCGCAGAGCAGGCCGACGTTCACCGCCCCGACCACGCTCGGTTGGATCACCCGGCCCGAGAACGCGGCCTCCAGGGCGATGCCGATGGTGATCGCGCTCAGCACGCTTCCGCCCAGGAGCATGCCGCCACGCGTGTCACGCAGCAGCCATGCCATCTCGCCGATGAGTGCTTGGGCGGGCCCCTGATCCTGTGCTTGATCGGGCAGAGCGAGGTCATCAGGGTCACGCCCCCGCGCGGGCCTATAGGGCCAGGATGGTCGGCCGATCATCGCTACGGCCATTGCATATGCCTCCGTACCTTGCGCTTAACCCTCTGCGTTAAGCCAAGCCGGCAGGCCGCTTGCATGCTGTGCCACACGAGCCAGTGCCGCTGTCTCATATGACGCAATGCGGTATCAACGGGCGAAACGCAAGCAGCACCGCAAACGTTAGCGGCAGCCGCAGGCACCGCCGCAGCATCCGCCGCCCGAAGGGCCGGCGGCCCGGTCACGACCGGACGCCAGGCCTGCCACCGAGACCGTGGACAGGAGCTTCACCGTGTCGTCGTGGCCTTGCGGGCAGGTGCACGGCGCCGACGACTCGGTCATGGGACGGCTCAGCTCGAACGTGTCGCCGCAGGCGCGGCAGCGGTACTCGTATCGCGGCACGTCAACATCTTACTGTGCTCATTCAAGACCGGCCGCCGCCCCGCCGAGCGGGAGCCCGCCGCGCCGCACTCCGCCGCGGGTGAGCGCGCGCCGCGCGGGTCCTGGGGTCCTGGCCGGCCACGGGCGCGGAGTCACCATTCCGAGAGCTGAGGGCACGTCCGTTCGGAGTAATGGCCTTTGAACTGGGTGCGGGCGTGACGGTAACGGCAGGACCGGCCGCGGAATCGTCGTAATAGAACTGCTTGCCGCGCAGCAGCGAGACCAGCGCGCCGGAGACCGACATGATCGCCGCGGCGGTGAACACGATGACCAGGCCGTGATGGAACGGCGCCGAGATCAGGTTCGGGAAGAACTGCCTGCCGGTGAGCACCGCTACGTTATGCGCCGGGAGCCGCGACAGGACCCCCGAGGGCCCGAGCAGGTTCCGTACCGGGTTGAAGCCGAGCAGGGCGGCGAACAGCGTGCTGACCGGCGGCAGGTGAGAGACCTGCGTGGCCACCGACAGCGGAACGCCCTGGGCGGTCAGCCCGCTGGTGAGCGTGCGGGGCAGGGTCGAGGCCAGCCCGGCGATCATCAGCGAGAAGAAGATGCCGATGGACAGGGACATGCCGGAGTTCTGGAAGGTGGAGCGCATGCCCGAGGCCGAACCCCGGTGGCTGGCCGGTACGGAGCTCATGATCGCCGAGGTGTTGGGGGAGGCGAACAGGCCGGAACCGATCCCGTTGCCCAGGATCAGCAGCGCGAACACCCAGTAGGAGAAGTTCACCGGCAGCAGCATCAGGCCGGTGAAGCAGCACGCGGCCAGCAGCAGGCCGGCGGTGGCGAACGGCCGCGGGCCGTACCGGTCGGACAGCGTGCCGGAGATCGGCCCGGCGATCAGGAAGCCCGCGGTGAGCGGCAGCATGTAGATGCCGGCCCACAGCGGGGTGACCGCGAAGTCGTAGCCGTGCAGCGGCAGCCAGATGCCGGCCAGCCAGATGACCAGCATGAACTGCAGCCCGCCGCGGGCGATCGAGCCGAGCAGGCTGGCCGCGTTGCCGGCCGCGAACGCCCTGATCCTGAACAGGCTCATCTGGAACATCGGCTCGGCGATCTTCGTCTCGACGACGCAGAACGCGATCAGGAGCGCGGTGCCGCCGGCCAGCCCGCCGATGATCCAGGGGTCGGTCCACCCGGTCACGTGCCCGCCGTAGGGCCGGATGCCGTTGGTGATGGCGATCAGCAGCGCGCCGAGCCCCGCCGCGAACATGATGTTCCCGATCCAGTCGATCTTGGCTCGTTTGGTCGTCGCGATCTCGCGCAGGCTCCTGTAGGCCCAGATGGTCCCGAACAGCCCGATCGGCACGTTGACCCAGAACACCAGGCGCCAGTTCCACGCGGCCAGCACGCCGCCGAGCAGCAGCCCGACGAACTGCCCGGAGATCCCGGCGATCTGGTTGATGCCGAGCGCCATGCCGCGCTTGTTGGCCGGGAACGCGTCGGTGAGGATCGCGGCCGAGTTCGCCATCAGCATGGCCCCGCCGAAGGCCTGCACGAACCGCCAGCCGATCAGCCACAACGCCCCCGGCGGGCCGGTCAGCGGGTCCAGCGACAGCGCGATCGAGGCCAGCGTGAAGACGACGAAGCCCAGGTTGTAGATGCGCACCCGGCCGAACATGTCGCCCAGCCGGCCCAGCGTCACCACCAGCACCGACTGGACCAGCAGGTAACCGATGATCATCCAGAGCAGGTAGGTGATGTTGCCTGGGTCGAGCGGGTTCAGGTGGATGCCGCGGAAGATGGCGGGCATCGCGATGATCACGATCGAGGCGTCGATCGTCGCCATCGTCATGCTCAGCGTGGTGTTGGACAGCGCGATCCAGCGGTACCGGTCGGGTTTCCCGTCGCCGACGGCTGCTCGCCGATGCCCTGCTCGCCGACGATGGGGCGGGCACCCCAGATGCCCCGTTCACCCGGCCTGAATCAGCGCTTTCCCGCACGTTAACCCAGTCTACCGCCAATCACTTGCTTGATAGCAACTATTAATCAGGCCGATTCCGCGTCGTCAGGGGAGTCCGGAGTGGCGGAAGGGGAGGTGGGGGTGCGCTCCACGATGTAGTACACCGCGACCACGGCGATCAGGATGAACGCCGCGATCGCGTTGAGCAGAGACACGACGAAGGCGACCACGTACACGCTCGCGCCGCCGACGAACCGCAGCCGCGCGGGCCAGTGGGCCTCGGGCGGCAGCGGCACGGTCCGGTGGTCGTCGTGCAGCGTCCACTCGAAGATCAAGCCGAAGCCGGCCGACATGCCCACGAACACCGCGCTGTACAGGGCCATCGCGACCTTCGCGTCTGCGCCTGCCGGCGGCCAGGTACTGCGCCACGGTCGCGGTGGAGAACGGGATCAGCACGACGAACAGCAACAGGACCAGGTTGAGGAACAGCAGGGTCCTATCCACCAGCGCGATGCTCTTGATCAGCACATGATGGTTGACCCAGATGATGCCGATGACGAAGAAGCTGATCAGGTAGGCGGCGAACGACCACCGGTGTTCCCAGAGCTGGTGCTGCAGCCTGACGGGCCCGGGTCCTGCCACGGTGATGTTGAGCGCGAGTAGGGTGATCGCGACCGCGAAGACGCCGTCGCTGAACGCCTCCAGCCTGCCCCGGTCCACCTGGCGCCCGCAGCCTACGCCCCGGCGGTCCCTGGCGTTGCGGCTGGCCCGCCAGGCGTGCCGATGGCACCCGCGGCCTCTGCGGCGCTCAAGGCGCTCGGGTCACCGCAGACCGTGGCGATCAGCCGCCCGAGCGCCGTGTCCTGGGCCGCCAGGTGCTGCTGGATTTGCAGGGCCTCGTGCAGGACCGCCTCGGCGTCCGCATAGGTTTGCTCCGCGCGCGTGTCCGAGGCCTTGGCCTGCATGTTCTGGCCCACGATGATGATCGGCAGGAGCACCAGCTGCAAGAAGTTGGACGAGATCCAGGCGATGATGACGGTCAGATTGTGGCTGGTGATGGCGGACGGGAGGCTGATCAGCGCGATGATCGCGAAGATGTAACCGGCCGCCATGGTACCGACCAGCGTGGTAATCAGCAGGCCGATGCGGCCGTTCAGCCCGACCCGCCCGTCGTTGACCTTGGGCGGCCTCGGTGCCCGGCCCGTCAGGTGCAGGGTGGTGCAGGGATGCTGGATGTACTCATAGATATGCATGCAGGAAACTTACGGCACGCCGACCGCGGACGGTAAGAACGATCCGTGGTGACGCATCCGTGACATCGCGGGCGTTCGCTTGCGGAGGCCGCCGCGCCGGGTGCATCCTGTCGGCCATGACCCGGGACGGTGACGCTCCCCACGGCTCATCAGCGCGCAGCGCGACGAGCCGGCGGGCGTTCCTCGGCCTCGGCGCGGGGGCGGCGCTGGGCGCGGTGGCGGGATGCACCAGCGCCTCCGGGGCGCCCGCCGCCGGCGGTACCGCCGCCGCGCGGAGCAGCGCGGCACGCCGCGCGGTGCCGGAGAACTCGCTGCCGGGCGATCGGCACTGGGAGATCCGGCATCTGGGTGCGGCAAACGCGATCGAGGGGTACGCAGGCGCGGCCAGCGTGCTGACCGGGCAGCCGTTCCAGCTGTTCGTCTCGACCACATCGTCCGGGTTCCGGGTGCGAGCGTTCCGGCTCGGCTGGTACGGCGGGGCCGGGGCCCGCAGGGTCTGGCAATCCGGCGCCCTGCGCGGTCACCACCAGAACGCCCCCGGCCTCACCGCCTCGACCAACACCGTGCACACCGACTGGGACCCGGCCCTCGAGGTGCCGACCGATGACTGGCCCGCCGGCTCCTACCTGCTCCGGCTGGACGCGGACTCCGGCGCCCAGCGGTACGTGCCGATGACGATCCGCTCGGCCAGCACCAACGGCAAGGTCGTGCTCAAGAGCTGCGTGGCGACCTGGCAGGCCTACAACACCTGGGGCGGCTACGACCTGTACAAGGGTCCGGGGACCAGCTACGCGGCGCGGTCGCTGGCGGTCAGCCTGGACCGGCCGTACGACCTGAACGGCGCGGACATGTTCCTCACCTACGAGCGGAACGTGGTCAAGCTGGCCGAGTCGATGGGGCTTCCGCTCGCCTACGCGACGGGCATGGACATCGCGGCCGACCCGCACCTGCTGGACGGGGCCAGCGCGCTGATCTCACCCGGGCACGACGAGTACTGGACGCCGGGGGAGCGCGCCAACGTGACCGCGGCCAGGAACGCGGGCGTGAACCTGGCGTTCTTCGGGGCCAACGCGATGTTCCGCAGGATCAGGCTCGATCCCACCGCGCTGGGCGACGCGCGGCTGGTCATCTGCTACAAGACCAGCTACACGCAGGACCCGATGTACGGCAAGGACAACGCGCTGGTCACCAGCGACTGGCGCGAACCGCCGGTGCCCGACCCGGAATCCTCCCTGATCGGCACGATCTACGAGGGCTATCCGGCGACCGCGGCCTACGTGGTGGTGTCCCCGGACAGCTGGGTGTTCGCCGGGACGGGGGTGCCCGCGGGCACCCGCCTCGGCAACCTGGTCGGCATCGAGTACGACCGGGTGAACCCGGCCTACCCGGTCCCGCGCCCGATCCAGGTCCTGTCCCACTCGCCGCTGGTCTGCCAGGGCGCCCGCAGCTTCGGCGACTCGGCCTACTACACCCATCCCGGCGGCGCCGGCGTGTTCAACTCCGGCACCATGCGCTGGGTGGAGGCGATCTACGGCGACAGCCCGCACGGGATCAGCGGTGCCACGTCCGCCTTCGTCAAGCAGGTCACGGCGAACATCCTCCGCGCGTTCGCGGACGGCCCGGCCGCGGCCAGGTACCCCGCGCACGACAACCTCCACGCCATCGGTGAGTACGTCGGCGACCCCATCGGCAACCCCGCCAACCTCCAGTAGCCGCCGGAGTTACGACGGCCGCGCCGATCCCGCAGGCCGCTCCGGTCACGACGGCCAGCCGCTCGGTCATGCCGGGCTCCGTTCCAGGAGCCGGTCCATGGCCGCGTTGAGTCCGTCGGTCAGGCGGGCGAGGAGCCGCTCGCCTTCGGCGGCCGACGCGCCGGCCGGATCGCCGAGGACGCCGTTCGCGCTGACCGCGCGGACGCCGCGCTCGCGCAGCAGCGGCAGGATCTGATCGAGCGGGCGGACGTCGCCTCTTTCGGCCGCGTCGAGCGCCACCGCGCCCGGGGCGAGCGCGAGCATGATCGAGGTCTCTGACCGGCCAGCGTGCACGTCACCGCCGGGAAGCGCGGCGTGCCAGGCAAAGCAGGCGCGCCCCTCGTAACGGAGCCGTCCGACGGCCGCCTCGACCGCCGTGACGTTCCCGCCGTGCCCGTTGACCAGGAGCAGGGCGGGCCAGTGCAGGCTGGCGTGCCTGCCCAGCTCGATCAGGCACGCGGCCAGGGCCTCGGCTCCGATCGACAAGGTGCCGGGGAAGGCCGCATGCTCGCCGCTCGCGCCGACGGGCAGCGCGGGTGCGAGCGCGACGCCGTGACGGCCCGCGCAGGCCCACCGGGCGACGGCCACGGCGATCCGCGTGTCGGTGTCGAGCGGCAGGTGCGGCCCGTGCTGCTCCAGCGACCCGACCGGGACCACCAGCAGCTGCCGCGGGCCGTTCTCGACGGCCGGCCATTGCGTCTGCGAGAGCTCGAACGCAGCGGCGGCGCTGGCTGCCGTATCCGGCGCATCCGCCGGCGCCACCCGCGGCGATGCAGCCATGCGGTCATGGTATGCCCAGGGTGAAGGCGGCGGCGAGCTCGCGCATGGCGGAGTCGAGGAGGGTGCCGAGGTCGGCGTCTTCGTCGTCGAGCCACTGCTCGTAGGCGGCGACGGCGACACCCAGGATGGCGTGCGCGATGGCCTGCGGGGCGAGTGAATCCGGCCGCTGGCCGGTGCGTTCGCCGACGAATTCGGCGACCACGTCACGCCAGGCGGCGAAGCGCAAGGTGGAGTGCGCCAGCAGGGCCGGGACCCGCAGGATCAGCTCCATCCGGCGGCGGTGCCGGGGGATCTGGGCCGGCTCGACCTTGTTGAAGTCGACCAGGGCCACCCGGATCGCGTCCATCAGGTGCACATCTCGCGGGCAGGCCTTCAGGCGGGCGCGCATGCGCTCGAGTTCCACCTCGAACATCCCCCACGGGATGTCGTTCTTGGACGGGAAGTAGCGGAAGAACGTCCGGCGGCCGATGCCCGCGGCGGCCGCGATGTCCTCGACCGTGGTCTGCTCGAACCCGTTGGCGGCGAACAGCTCGAACGCCACCTGCTCCAGGTCGGCCCGGGAGGTCACGCGCCTGCGCCCCGGCTGCCCGCCTCCGTCGGGGGGAATGTTCAGTGTCGCCATCGTTGATCACCCCCGCTCGTCGCGACCGGCTGTCCGGCGGCAAGTTTACGCCGGTACCGGACGTCCACTGCGGTGCCCGATCACCGCTCGTAGCCTTGATCCGCAGGAGTCGGCACCCTTAGACTGGCACCCAGTGCCATTAACCAGGAGGTGCCCATGGCTGAGCACGTGGCCGTTCCAGGATCCGCGGCAGCGCAGGCCGAGGCAGATCGGGCCAAGGCAGTGCAGGCCGAGGCAGACCGGGCCGAGGCAGGCCCGCTCGTCGCCGACGAACTGCTCGTCGAGGAAGTCTCGATCGACGGCATGTGCGGCGTCTACTGAGCCCCGTGTCACCGGATCTGGTCGCGGCACCCGCTGACTCTCGCGCCGCATCAGCGAGTCCCGCCTTCGACGTGGACCGCCCGTGCTTCGACCTGGACCGCCCGTGGCGCCTCGACGACCGCGCGGCGGTCCGCCCCGAGCCGTTCGGCGCCATGCTCTACCACTTCGGCACCCGGAATCTCTCGTTCCTCAAGAGCACCACGCTCCTCACCGTCCTGAGAAGCCTGGCCGATCATCCCACCGCGCGCGCCGCCTGCGCCGCCTCCGGGGTGACCGAGGTCCAGCAAGCCACCTACACGCGTGCGCTCACCACCCTGGCCAGTTCGCAGATGATCGTCCCCCGCGATTCCGCCACGGAACCGCGCACGGCCCAGCCGGACGGGTGCCGACCGGCCGTGACGGCAAATCGCCTGACCGACCTGTTCGAGCTAGGGCTCACGTCTCCCATATGCCTGACCTGGGAACTCACCTACGCGTGCAACCTTGCCTGCGTGCACTGCCTGTCCAGCTCGGGGCGCAGGGACCCGCGTGAGCTGACCACCGCCGAGTGCAAGACGGTCATCGACACGCTGCAGCGGATGCAGGTGTTCTACGTCAACATCGGCGGCGGCGAGCCGACGGTGCGCCCGGACTTCTGGGAACTGCTTGACTACTCCACCGCGCACCAGGTGGGGGTGAAGTTCTCCACCAACGGGATCAAGCTCGATGCCGCGGCCGCTCGCAGGCTGGCCGCCAGCGACTACGTCGACGTGCAGATATCCCTGGACGGCGCCACGGCCGGGGTCAACGACGCGGTCCGCGGCGCGGGCTCGTACGCGACGGCCACCCGGGCGATGGCGAACCTCGCCGAAGCGGGGTTCCGCGGCTTCAAGATCTCCGTGGTGGTCACCAGGCACAACGTGTCCCAGCTGGACGCGTTCAAGCAGATCGCGGACGAGCACGGCGCGCAGCTGCGGCTGACCAGGCTGCGCCCGTCCGGGCGCGGCGCCGACGTGTGGCCGGAACTGCACCCGACCAGCGCGCAGCAGCGCGAGCTCTACGACTGGCTGACCGAACACGGCGACCAGGTGCTCACCGGCGACTCGTTCTTCCATCTGTCGCCGTACGGGAAGGCGCTCCCGGGGCTGAACATGTGCGGCGCGGGCCGGGTGGTCTGCCTCATCGACCCGGTGGGGGACGTGTACGCCTGCCCGTTCGCCATCCACCAGAACTTCCTGGCCGGCAACGTCCGCGAACCGGGCGGGTTCGAGGCGGTCTGGCAGGCCTCTGCGCTGTTCGCCGAGCTGCGCCAGCCGCAGACCGGGGGAGCGTGCCGGTCCTGCGGATCCTTCGACTCCTGCCGCGGCGGCTGCATGGCGGCCAAGTTCTTCACCGGCCTGCCGCTGGACGGGCCGGACCCGGAATGCGTGCGCGGCCACGGCCAGGCGGCCCTGGCGGCGGTCCGGGGAAACGTCGTGCCTCGCCCGGACGGCGACCATTCGCACCGCCCGGTACCGGTGACGATCGGCCGCCGCCCGCCGCACCGCGCCTGCGACGAGAGCCCGCTGGCCGGGTTCGCGGGTCCCCTGCGAACCGTATCGATGTGGCATTGACACGGTCAGGACCGTGTCGCTGTCACATCCATGCGCCGGGCGAGCCGAGCACCAGTAACACTTAGTATCAGCAGCACCACTCGTACTAGTCTTGGCTGGTGACAGAGGGAGCCGGACCGGGGACGAGCTGGCTCCCGCCGGGATGCGCCTGCGGCCTGACCCCGGCTCGCGGCTGCTGGCGGGCGGAACGGTCCTGGCGGGCGGTTCCCCCGTCCGGGTGCTGCGGCTCACGGCCTCCGGTGCGCGCCACGTGGCCGGGTGGTTGTCCGGCACGCCGGTGCCGGACAACCCGAGGGCCCGCAGCCTGGCGCGCCGCCTGCTCGACACCGGGATCGCCCACCCCGCGGGTTACCTCCATGAAGGACCGCGGGACGTCACGGTGGTGATCCCGGTCCGCGACCGGCAGGCCGAGCTGGCCCGCTGCCTGGCCGGGCTGGCCGGGACGCCGCGGGTGATCGTGGTCGACGACGCTTCCGGCGACGCCGCCGCCATCGCCCGGATCGCAGAACAGGGAGGCGCGCATATCGTGCGGCGGCCCGTGAACGGCGGGCCCGGGGCGGCCAGGAACACCGGCCTGGCCGCGGCGGGCACCGCGCTGGTCGCGTTCCTCGACTCGGACTGCGTGCCCGGCCCCGGCTGGCTGGACGCGCTGCTGCCGCACTTCGCGGACCCGGCGGTCGGCGCGGTCGCCCCGCGCATCGTCCCGGACGAGCCCGGCCGGACGTGGCTGGCCCGGTACGAGGGCGCGAGTTCCACCCTGGACATGGGCGCGCGGGCCAGCATCGTCCGGCCCGGGTCGCGCGTCCCCTACGTGCCGGGAGCGGCCCTGGTGGTGCGAAAGGCCGCCGCCGGGGCGGGCTTCGCGGAGGATATGCGGGTCGGCGAGGACGTCGATTTCGTCTGGCGGCTCGCCGCGGCGGGATGGCGGGTGCGTTATGAGCCGTACGCCACCATGGCGCACCAGCACCGGGTGCGGCTGGGTGCCTGGTTCGCCAGGCGGAAGGACTACGGCACCTCGGCCGCCGCCCTGGAACTTGGCCACCCGGGCTCGGTGCGCCCGCTGTACGTATCCGCCTGGACCGCGCTGGCGTGGCTGGCCGTCGCATCAGGCCGCCCGGCGGCCGGCGCGGCGCTCACCGGGGCCAGCATCGCGCTGCTCGCCCGGCGGCTGGCCCGGGTCACCGGCGAGGGGCGGACCGCCTGGGAGCTGGCCGCCCGGCTGGCCGGCGGCGGGACGCTCGCCGCGGGCAGGCCGCTGGGCAGCGCCGTCTCCCGGACCTGGTGGCCGGCCGTGCTGCCGGCCGCGGTCGCGGTGCGGCGGCTGCGGCTCCCGCTGGCCGCGCTGGTCCTCGCGCCGCCGCTGCTGGACTGGCTGGACCGCCGGCCGCCGCTTGACCCCGCGCGGTACGTCGCGGCCCGGCTGCTCGACGACATCGCGTACAGCCTCGGGGTCTGGCAGGGCTGCGCGGAGCGCCGGACCATCCGGCCGCTGCTGCCCCGGCTAGGCAGCCGTCACTTGGACATGCCGAGGGCGAAATCGGCAGGCACGATGATGTCGTCGACCGACAGGTCGTGAACGCCAGGCCGACCCAGCGCGAGCAGCGTGGAGTCGATGCCGCCGCGGAGCACGTCGAAGACGTTCTTCACCCCGGCCGAGCCGTTGGCGGCCAGTCCCCACAGGTAGGCGCGCCCGATCATCACCGCACGGGCGCCGAGCGCCAGCGCCTTGACCACGTCGCTGCCGCGCCGGATCCCGCCGTCCAGCAGGACCTCGACCTGGCTGCCCACGGCGTCGGCCACGGCGGGCAGCGCACGGACCGAGGCGGGCGTGCCGTCCAGGTTGTTGCCGCCGTGGTTGGACACCGAGACGGCGGTCGCGCCGATGTCGACGCAGCGGCGGGCGTCGTCGGCCCGCATCACGCCCTTGACCATGAACGGCCCGCCCCACTGCTCGCGCAGCCAGGCGATGTCCGCCCAGCTCGGCGGCGGGGTCTGCATCCACTCGCCGTATACGCCGAAGAACGTGGGGGCCGGCTCGCCGGGGGCGGCCATGTTGGGCACGGTCAGGCCGGGCAGGCCGCCGCTGCGCAGCCACTGGCGGACGTAACCGGGCCGGGTCAGGCCCTCGGGGGCGAACCGCACCATGGTCCGCAGGTCCATCTTCTCCGGGATCGCCGGGCTGCCCCAGTCCCGGCCCGTCGAGAACGACCAGTCCAGGGTGACGATCAGCGCCTTGGCCCCGGCCCGGCGGGCGCGCTCGATCCGGTTCAGGATGACGTCCCTGCCGCCGGACCAGTAGACCTGGAAGAACAGCTTCGGGTTCGCGGCGGCCACGTCCTCCACCGGCATGCTGGCGAACGAGCTGAGGCCCATCGCCGTGCCCGCCTCGGCGGATCCGCGCGCGACCCCGACCTCGCCGTCGGGGTGCACGGCCTGCACGCCGGTCGGGGATGCGATCACCGGCAGCGAGATCTCCTGCCCGAGCACCGACGTGGCCAGCTGCCTGGTCGCGGGCAGGTCCGCGATGTGCGGCGGCGAGAACCGCAGCTCGCCGAACGCGGCCACGTTATCCCGCAGCGTGAAGCCCTTTTCCGCGCCCGCTACCAGGGACAGGTACACCGATCGCGGCAGGTGCCGCCGGGCCCGCCTGCGTGCCTCCTCGACCGTCTCGAACCACTCGCGCGTGCTTGCCATCGTCTCCCTCGCCCGGTCAGAACTGGCCAGCACCTATTTTGGCACTCGGTGCTGTAATTATCCAGTCGTAGTATCTACCCGATGACTCAGCTCACGGACCTGCTGCGGGGCCCGGTCGTCGTGGCGCCCATGGCGGGCGGCCCGTCAACCCCTGACCTGGTGATCGCCGCGGCCCGCGCGGGCACGCTGGGATTCCTGGCCGCCGGCGTACAAGACGCCCGGCGCGATGGCCGCCGAGATCGCCGCGGTCCGCGCCGCGACAGCAGAACCCTTCGGCGTCAACGTGTTCGTACCCGGCATGCCGTACGCCGACGCTGACGCGCTGGCCTCCTACCTCGGCTCACTAGGGCAGGCCGGCGACGCGACCTGGGACGATGACGCCTTCGACGCCAAGGTCGCGGCGCTGCTCGCGGACCCGCTCCCGCTGGTCAGCTTCACCTTCGGCTGTCCCGTGGCCGAGGTGATCAGCGCCCTGCGTGAGGCGGGCAGCGCCGTGGTGATCACCGTGACCAGCCCCGCCGAAGCGGCCATCGCGGCCGCGGCGGGCGCGGATGCGCTGTGCGTGCAGGGCGTCGAGGCCGGCGCCCACCGCGGCACGTTCGTCAACGACGACGCGCCCGGCCGGGACTACGGCCTCTTGTCGCTGATCGGCGAGGTCTCCGCGGTCACCGGCCTGCCGCAGATCGCCGCGGGCGGCATCGTGGGCCAGCGCCAGGTGCGGGCCGTGCTGGCCGCGGGGGCGGTCGCCGCCCAGTGCGGCACGGCCTTCCTGCGCAGCCCGGAAAGCGGCGCGCATCCGTCGTACAAGGCAGCGCTGGCCGACCCGCGGTACACCGCGACGACGCTGACCCGGGCCTTCAGCGGACGGCCGGCCCGCGCGCTGGTCAACCAGTTCGTCATTGACCACGCCGACGCCCCGGCGGCCTATCCGGAGATCAACAACGCCACACGGCCGCTGCGAGCGGCGGCGGCCGCCCGAGGCGATACGGAGCGGATGTCGCTGTACGCCGGGCAGGGCTACCGCCGGGCAACCGGGCAGCCCGCCGGGGAGATCATCGAGCGGCTGTGCGGATCACGTCAGAGCGTGACGAAGAGATAGCCGTGTGAGCGGTAGAACTGGATGATCGCTGGCAGGGCCGTGACGGTCGCCGGGTTCCCTTTGCGCTGGTTATGCATCAGCACGATCGGATGAGGCAGGGCGCCGCCGTGTTCGGCCAGCCGGATGATCCGTTGCACCCAGTATGAGGAGCTTGAGCCATCGGCCATCCAGTCCAGTGTGTCGACGGACCACATCCACACACCCATCCGCTGTTGCTGCGCCAGCCTGAGCGTCGTCGAGTCGTACTCGCCGTACGGCGGCCGGAACGCGCATGGCACGGTGCCGGCGATGGACCGCTGCTCAGCGCTGGCCTCGGACAGCTCGGCGGCTTGCGATGCGGCGGGCAGCGGCACCAGGTCCCGGTGGTTCCAAGTGTGGTCACCCATGGCGTAACCCGCGTCGACCTCCTCCCGCACCAGCCACGGCCGGGTCGCCATGGCGGTGCCGATGTTGAAGAACGTAGCCGTGACCCGGTAACGCGCCAGAATGGCGAGGATGGCCGCCGTACTCGGTCCCGGCCCGTCGTCGAAGGTGAGCGCCACCGTCTTCGAGCTGCCCGGGGCATACATGCGGGGCCCGTACGGTGCCGCCGGACACCCGACCGCGACCGGCTCGCTGATCGTCGCGGTCGGCCGGGCCGCGCTGTGACCGGGCGTAGCGGAGACGGGGTGAGCCGCTGGCGGCCGCGATGGCGGCGCAGAGGTGCACCCGGCGGCTGCGGCCGTCAGGCACAGGCCAGCGGTGAGGATCATCGCGGGGGCCAGGACGGCTCGCACACGCATGGCCCGCCTCCGGGAAGTCAGTCGTCACGCCTGGACGATTGAGGTGCCCTGAACCTCGATGCTGACCGGAGCCAGCGGAGACGGGGCCGGGCCGTTGACGACCGAGCCGTTGACGATGCTGAACCTGCTGCCGTGACACGGGCAGTTGATGGTGCCACCCGACACGGTGCTGACGATGCAGCCCTGATGCGTGCACACCGCGGTGAACGCCTTGAACGAGCCGGCTTGCGGCTCGGTGATCACTATCTTCTGGGCCGTCAGGATCTTGCCGCCGCCGACGGGGATGTCGGTGGTCCTGGCCAGCACGACGGGCCCGCTCGTGGTCGCCCCGCCAGAGGTCCCGCCTGCCGCGGCGGGCGTGGAACTGCTCTGAGCGGGCTGGCCGCCGGCTATCCCGCCGTTGTTGGCGTTATAGGTGGTGCATCCGGCCAGCGCGGCGGCGCACGCCGCGCCGGCACCGGCCAGCAGGGTCCGGCGACTGGACAGAGGGACGCTGGGCTCGGCCATGACGGGACTCCTCAGCGCTTGATGCCGAAGGTGGAGAAGAACCAGAAAGCGGACGTGAACCAGATCGCGACCAGCACGGTGAAGACCAGAGCGCCCACGACCGGCAGCACCCAGCCGGGCAGTCCGCGCTTGGGCAGGATCAGCATCTTGACCGTGAATGCCCCGAAGAACGCGCAGCCGAGCAGCGAGTGGACAAGGACCCGGGTGCTGTAGGTCTGGAATCCCAGCGCGTAGAGGCAGTGAATCGCGACCGGCACAGCCAGGAGGAACGCGAGCCGGCCCGACCAGCGGTGCAGCCCCCCGATCCACGAGGGCGCAGCGACGCGCGGCACCTTCCCGTACATCACCAGGGCCGAGCCCACCTGGACGACCGCGAACACCGTGGCCGCGGTGGCGAGCCACGATTTCACTGAGCCCGGACTGGAGAATCCCGCGATGTTGACTGCTATGCCGGTCGGGTGGTGAAGGCGCCCGTAGATACCGAGGGTCAGTGCGACCAGCGCGCCGATCAGGCTGGGCACCACGATCTTGGTCGCGCCCGAGGCGGCGCGCTGCGGTGGCAGCGGGATGGGCCTGGTTGGTTCTGCGGTCATGATCTCTCCGCTTGTGACGGCCGAAGGGTTACTGCTGGTCAGAATCCGGTGCCGGTGACACCGCTGATCTGGGTGACGTGCAGGACGGTGCTGCCGTCCTGAGCGGTACCCGCCGCCACATCGAGCGCCGGCGCCCCGGTCGCGGACGGCGCAGCCGCACCGGGGTTGGATTCCAGAGAACCGACCTGCGTGCCGTCGGGCAGCACGATCCAGCCGGCCTTGATCGTGGCCCCGCGCACGTCCGCGATGGCTCGGTAAAGGCCCGATGGCTTCTTCACCGTGTACACCGAGAAGCTGTAGGTGACGCCGTCGGCGGAGACGTCCCCGAACGCTCTTCTCGAGTCGTAGTTCGCGGTGAGCACGGCACCGTTCTTGCCGGTCAGGGCCAGCCGTCCGCCGACCGCGGTGCCCTTGAGCCACGCCTCGACCGACGAGCCGTTGCAGGCATACGCGATCGCCTGGGTGCCGTGGATCGAGATCGCTACCGACGCATGGATGCCGCCCTTCACGCGGCCCGCATAGTCGGCCCGCAGCGGCGCGTTAGCAGACGGCGTGGCGGTCTGCGATCGTGACGCCGCAGTCGACGGTGACGGAAGCGCGACGGCGGTGGCGGTGGAAGACGGCGTCGTTGCGGCCGCGGCGTAGCTCGTCGGCGTCTTGGACGACGGGGCCAGCATGCTGGCGATCAGCAAGGCGATGCCGAGTGCGCCACCGGTCAGCAAGGTAAGCAGCGGGGTATTGCGTTTCATGTCAGGTCCTACGCAAACTAGAGCCCGCCGGGTTCATTCCGCCCGGCAAAATGTCACCTGTTAGTGGTGACGGGAGGAACCTCGGCCTTGCGGTGCCCAGCTTGGGTCAGGCCAATTCCATGAGCACGAATCGAACGGTCCCCGCCAGAACCCCGGCGGGACCAGTCATGGCCTAATAGCGGCATGGCTCCTGCTCCCCCCTCTTCCCGGCCTTCTACGCCGGCGTGATTAGGGCAGACAGTACTAGAGGCACGGAACCTTGTTCTAGATGCACCGACGTAACGAACCGTGAACAAGGACCGCCTACTGGCGGCGAGCCCATTCGGTGATGTCGCGGCGCTCGATGGCCGCGGCCATCAGGTCGGGGAACGAGTCGGGCGTGCACGCGAAGGCGGGTACGCCGAGGTCGGCCAGGGCCGCCGCGTTGTCGTGGTCGTAGCGGGGCGCGCCGTCGTCGGACAGCGCGAGCAGGGCGATCACCTGCGTGCCGGCGGCGGTCATGTCCGCGATGCGGCGCAGCATCTCCTCCCGGTTGCCGCCCTCGAACAGGTCGCTGACCAGGATGACGATGGTGCTGGCGGGGCGGGTGATCAGCCGCTGGCAGTACGCCAGGGCCCGGTTGATGTCGGTGCCCCCGCCGATCTGGGTGCCGAACAGGACGTCCACCGGATCGCTGAGGTGCTCGGTCAGGTCGGCCACGGCGGTGTCAAAGGCCACCACCGACGTGCGCAGCGACGGGATCGAGGCCAGCACCGCGCCGAACACCCCGGCGTACACCACGGAGGAGGCCATCGAGCCGCTCTGGTCCAGGCAGACGATCACGTCGCGCGCGACCGCCTGCTGCTTCCTGGCGTAGCCGATGAGCCGCTCCGGTACCACCGTCCGGTGCTGTGGCAGGTAGTTCCGCAGGTTGGCGCGGATCGTGCGGTCCCAGTCGATGTCGGACGGGCCGCGCGGCCTGCTCGTCCGGCCGGCCCGGTTCAGCGCGCCGGTGACCGCCGAGCGCGTCCGCTGGGCCAGCCGCCGCTCCAGGTCCCTGGTCACGGTGCGGACCACCGTACGGGCCGACTCCCTGGCCTGCTCGGGCATCACCCTGCTCAGCGACAGCAGGGTGCCGACCAGGTGCACGTCGGGCTCGACCGCCTCCAGCATCTCGGGCTCGAGCAGCAGCCGGGTCAGCCCGAGCCGCTCGATCGCGTCCTTCTGCATGACCTGGACCACGCTGACCGGGAAGAACGTGCGGATGTCGCCGAGCCAGCGGGCCACGCGCGGGGCCGAGGCGCCCAGGCCGGACTGGCGCGGCCCGGAAGGCTCGAGCCCTCCGCCGCTCTCGTCGGAGTCGTACAGGGCGCCGAGCGCCGCGTCGATCCGCGCGTCATCGCCGGTCAGCGTGACGCCCGTGTCGTCCGCGGCGCCCAGCACCAGCCGCCAGCGCCGCATCCGCTCGTCGTGGCCGGCGCTCATGGCTCAGGCACCCCGAGCCCGAGGATCGCGGCCACGGCCCGGACCGCGACCGCCGCCCGCTCGGGGTCCAGGTCGTCGTCGGCCGAGGCGGCCCTGGCCGGCGGCCGGCCGCTTCCGTCCAGGCGGCCCGCCTTCTCCCCGATCGCCTGCCGCTCGGGCGGCGCGAACTCGCCGAAGGTACGCCGCAGCGCGGGCAGCACCGAGGTGAACGCGTCCGGGCTCAGCCCGGCCAGCCACCCGTCGGCCAGGCCGAGCAGCTTGTCGTCGTGGAGCAGCAGCAGGCCGCTCCCGGCGAGGAAACCCTCGGCCCAGCCGGCCGCGGCCGCCGCCTGGGCCCCGGCCGAGAGCTCACGGGACATCCGGGTCTGCGCGTCGGCCGAGGTGAACCGCCCCGCGTCCAGCAGCAGCCTGGTGAGCCGCCCGGAAATGAGGGGGGTTGGGGAGGTGGGTGGGGGGGGACACCGGTCACGCATGGCCATCCGGGTCAGCGCGTCCAGCCATTGATCGCGGCTCGCGCGGTCCGCGAGCAGCCCGGTGGCTGAATGCACCGCGTCGATCCGGTCCCGGACGGCTCGTTCGGCCGCCTCGTCCAGGGACGCCACCGCGCCGGGCAGCCCGGCGCAGATCCGGGTGATCATCTCGACGGCCACCTCGCCGAGACGGCCGGGGTCGGTGCCGCGCACGTCGCCGTACCTGGCCGCCCGGACCAGCGCGGGCAGCGCCGCCATCAGGCGGGTCACGTCGGTATCCAGCGCGGCACGGTCCCTGACCGCCGCGAGCACCTCCGGCAGCGCGTCGCCCAGGTCGGCCCGCAGGCAGCGCTCGGTCAGGGCGGTCAGCTCGTCGAGCGCGGCCGACCCGGCGGCCAGCGACCGGGCCCGCTGGTCGGCGGCGGCCGCCACCGTGCTGCCCCACATGCTGGCCTCGATGAGAGCCAGGTCCAGCTCGGGCCGCCAGGTCAGCTGCCAGCTCTCGCGGAACGTCCCGATGTTCCGAGTCCGGCCCTCCTGCGGCGTGCCCCAGTCCACGCCGAGCATCGCGAGCCGGTGCAGCAGGTGGCTGCGGGCCAGGTCATTGGGCTTGCGCAGGTCCAGGTCGTAGTCATGGGGCGCCGCCTCGGGCCGCAGCCGCAGGCGGCGCTGCGTGTCGTGCAGGTCCCGCTGCAGCGGCACCATCGGAGTGGCGGCGGGCACCGCGCCGAGCCGCTCGCCCACAACCAGGCGCCGCTGGATGAGCGCGGTGAGCAGGTCGCTGCCCTCGCACAGCACGGCCCGGGCCGCCTCGGTGACCTCCTCCAGCCCGGCCAGCGGCCGCCCGCGCAGCGCGGCCAGCGTCTCGGCCAGCCGGACCGACTCGATCACGTGCGCCGACGAGGCCGGGACACCCTCGTCGCGCAGCACGGCGGCGGCCTTGGCCAGCCACCGCTCGATCGGCTGCCCGCGGGCTGAGAACAGGTGGTCATACCAGCCCGGTGACCGGATGCCGGCCCCGTAACCAGAGGTGTAGGCGAGACGTCCGTAGGTCCAAGGGATCCAGGTGAACGTGGTTGCCTTCGCCTTCGGCAGGCCGCGGAGCAGCCTGACCGTCCGCGGCCGCGGACGGCAGGGACTGCCCCGCGGCGGCAGCCGCACAAGCTAGCAGCGCGGGGACGTGCCAGGCGCCGCAGACCACGGCGATCCGCTGGTAACCGTCCTTGACCGTCCGGCGGAGCGTCTTGCGCATGTACGCCTCGCGGACCGCGTCGCGCGGGTCGGGTTCGGCGTCCTCCGCGCGCAGGAACCCGATCGCCTCGGCCAGGGCACCGAAGACCGCGGGCCCGGGCACGTGCTCGACCACGTCCTCCCACCACCGCTCCGGGTCGTCGTAGCCGGCGGCGCCGGCCAGCTCGGCGATCGGGTCCGGCCGCGGCCTGGCGGGCCTGCGGTCGGGCATCGCGAGCTGGTGCGCGGCCGGCAGGTCGCAGAACCGGACGGGAACTCCGGCGCCGAGCGCATACCGGATCGCCTGCCACTCCGGCGAGAACACCGCGAACGGCCAGAACGCCGCCGTCTTCGGCTCTCCGGGCACGTACCCCAGCAGCGCCACCGGCGGCCGCATTTCCGGATCCGCCGCCAGTTCCACCAGTCCGTCGGCCTCCGGCGGCCCCTCGATCAGCACGACATCCGGCCCCAGCTCGCCCAGCGCCTGCCGCAACGACCGCGCCGACCCCGGCCCGTGATGCCGGATCCCGTACACCGTGGTAACGGACAAGAGATCTTTATCCCGAACGGAGCGTGGTGCGTGCGCTCGGCCGGCCGGTTCGCTCACAGGGCCACGTCGCGGCAGGCACGGTAGAACTCGCTCCAGTCGTCCCGGTCGCGCACCACGGTCTCCAGGTACTCCTGCCACACGACCCGGTCCGACACCGGGTCCTGCACCACCGCGCCCGTGATGCCGCCGGCCACGTCGGCGGGCCGAAGGACGCCGTCGCCGAAGTGCGCGGCCAGCGCGAGGCCGCTGGTCAGCACGGAGATTGCCTCGGCGGGGGACAGCGTGCCGCTGGGCGACTTGACCTTGGCCCGGCCGTCCTCGGTGACGCCCTGGCGCAGCTCGCGGAACACCGTGACCACGCGCCTGATCTCATCCGCGGCGGGCGTCGTCTCGGGGAGGCCGATGGCCCGGCCGAGCTGGGCCACCCGCCGGGTCACGATGTCGACCTCCTGCTCGGCCGACGCGGGCACCGGCAGCACCACCGTGTTGAACCGCCTGCGCAGCGCGCTGGACAGCTCGTTCACGCCGCGGTCGCGGTCGTTGGCGGTGGCGATCACGTTGAAGCCCCGGACCGCCTGCAGCTCGCTGGCCAGCTCGGGAATGGGCAGCGTCTTCTCGGACAAGATCGTGATCAGGGCGTCCTGCACGTCCGAGGGCATCCGGGTCAGCTCCTCGACCCGCGCGATCCGGCCGTCGGCCATCGCGCGCATGACCGGGCCTGGCACCATCGCCTCGCGAGAGGGTCCCTCGGCGATCAACCGCGCGTAGTTCCAGCCGTACCTGACCGCCTCCTCCGCGGTTCCGGCCGTGCCCTGGACCATCAGGGTAGAGTCGCCGGAAATCGCCGCGGCCAGGTGCTCGGACAGCCACGTCTTGGCCGTGCCCGGCACGCCGAGCAGGAGCAGCGCGCGGTCGGTGGCCAGGGTGGCCACGGCGACCTCGACCAGGCGGCGGGAGCCGATGTACTTCGGCGTGATCTCGGTACCGTCCGGCGCCGTGCCGCCCAGCAGGTAGGTCGTCACCGCCCACGGTGACAGCCGCCAGCCGGGCGGCCGCGGCCGGTCATCCGCGGCGGCCAGGGCGGCCAGCTCGGCCCGATGCTCCTGTTCGGCATGCGGGCGCAGAACCGTCTCAGTCGCCGTCGTGGTCATCTCCGAGCTCCTTCAGCATGTCGTAACGGAACCGCTGCACCCTGACCGCCTCGCGGACGACCGGCGGGACGTCCGGCGCCGGATCGGGCAGCGCATCGGGCGCGCCGAGCAGCGGATCGGCGCGCCGGGCCAGCTGCCGTACCGCCTCATTTTCGGCCGCCGTCCCCGGGGGGCGTCCGGTGAGCGCCCGGTGCAGCAGGGCGGCCATCCAGTCCTGGTCGCGTTGCGCGATCGCCGCCCGCGCCCAGGCGGTGAACAGCACCGGGGTCCAGTCACCCGACGGTACGGACACGATCTGCGCCGCCGTCCGGCCGAACTCGTCGGTCCAGGTGCGCAGCGGCGTCCGGGCCACGAGCTCGAGCAGCAGGCGAGCCTGATCGGCGGCTGGACCTGGCGTTACCCCGTCCCGCCGCATCGAGGTGTCGTTTTCGGCGGGCGGGACGGCGACCAGGCGCGTGCCGCGGGCACTGCGCTCCAGGCGCAGGCAGCGCAGCGCACGTTCGGCCATCCGCCGCCCGAGAGCCGATCCGGGCAGCCTGGCCAGCAGGTACGCGGCCCAGGCTCGCACGTCGTCCGCGCCGTCGTCCAGCGCGGCCTCAAGCAGCGGCTCATCCGGCGGCGCCAGCCCGTCGGCCAGGACAGCCAGGAACATGGCCCGCTCGCCGGGGGCCGCCGCCTGCCAGCCGTCCGCGATCAGCGCCCGGGCCGCGTCCGGGTCGCTGGCCAGCAGCGAGGCCAGGTAGCCGCGGCGCTTGGCGGCGGTGCCAAGCCGCCACGCGTCATCACCGGGCAGATCCTGCGCGAGGTCCCAGTCCGGGTTGAGCCCGGCCAGCCACCTGGCCCGCGGGCCGTCCGCCTCGGCCACCAGGCGCGGCAGGCCCGGATCGGCCGCGGCGGCCCGTCGTGCGCGGTCGAGCAGCGCAGGAAGCAGCGCAGGCGGAGGTCGCAGGCCGCGGTCCGTGGCCTCGGCCAGCCATTCGGCCAGCAGGTCCGGGTACTCTCCGCCGAGCATCCGGGCCAGGCGGCGCCCGGCGTCCTGGCTGACTGTCGGCCTGTCGTCCGGTTCGGCCGCCGGCAGCGGGTCGGCCCGGCCGGGACGGCGGCCCGCCCGGCGCGCCGCCGTCAGCAGCGCGGCACGGTCGAGCAGGACGGCCGCCGGATCCTGCGCCGCGTCCGCTGGATCCCCGTTGAGCACGCCAGGGATTCCGGCCGCGGGAACCTCGGTCCGTTCGGTACCAATAAGACTCGCGGTGACCAGGTCCTGCCAGGTACTCATAGCGGTACCGGGATCTCGCCGTGGTCCCAGGCGGTCAGCGGCCACAGGCCGCGCGGGGTCCACTCGCCGGCCACCGTCAGCGGGCGGCCGGCGGACAGAGCGAACAGCGGCCAGCAGTCACCCGCGCCCGGGTGCAGCGGCAGGGCGTCGCCGGCCGCGTCGAACAGGCAGGGGAGCGGGGAGCGGGCCGGGGTCGCGTCCAGGAGGGCGGGCCAGCTGTCCAGCCAGGGGTCCGCGCCGAGCGCCGCCGCGTACCCGGCCAGCAGCCCGGCGGCCGTAGTGCCGGCCGGGGCGCCGGCCTGGACGGTGTCGCGCGTGGTCACGACCAAGGCGCGCAGCGGGACGGCGCCTGGGTAGAAGGCCAGGTCCGCGTCGGACTCGGTGCCGACGGTCAGCGAGTCGTCCAGCGACTGCCCGGCGGCGGCGAAGCTGAGGACGAGCGCGAACCGGCCGGTGCGCCGGCCGCGCAACCACGCCCGCCGGGTCCGTATCCGGTCCTGGTCGATGTCCCGCCGGGCCAGCACGTGCCAGTGGTCCCTGACCGGCGTGGCGCTGGCCAGGACGTCGGCCTGGCGCACGCTGAAGCCGATCCGCGAGCGGACCGTGTCACGCAGGGCGGCGGGCAGCTGGCCTGGTTCACTGTAGGCGGTGACGAGCAGCCGGAGCAGCGCGTATTCCTCGAGGAGCCGGCCGTCCCAGCCGGAGCCTGAGTGCGGGACCGCGGCCAGCGCGCGGAGGCGCTCGGCCAGGCCGGGAGCTTGCGCGTCCACCATGCGGGAGGCGATGTCGTCCCAGTGCCGGTAACCGGAGCGGTGGCTGGCGGCAAGGCCCTGGCGCACCTGATCGCACAGCCACCGGTCGAGTTCGATCAGGCCGGCCGCCACCCGTGCCTCGCGCTGTTCGGCGCGGCGCGCGGCCGCCTCGGGGTCGGCCGGGGGCTTCGGCTCGCTGGCCTCACGGACCCGCTCCGAGCGGGCGGCGAGCCAGGACGCGGCCCATTCCGGCGGGTCACCGTCGGCCGCGATCGAGCCGTCGGACCACAGCAGCAGCAGGGCCAGGGCGTGCTTGCAGGGGAACTTCCGGCTCGGGCAGGAGCACCGGTACGCGGGTCCGGACAGATCGACCGCCGTGCGGTAGGGCGCGGCGGCGCTGCCCTGGCACTCGCCCCACAGCGCCTCGTCGTCGGCGGACCCGGTCAGCGGCCACGAACGGCGGGACGCCAGGGACTGGGCGGCGCGCTGCGACGGCGCGTCGGGCGCCAAGGTGAGGACCCGTGCACGGTCCCAGCGTTCGGCCACAGGGGCACACTACGCGTGCCGCGGACACTGGCTCCGCAGCGGCGCGGCGCCCGGCATAAAGGGCCGCCGCGGGCGGTTGGCTACTAGCCGGAAGAAGGAGGCACGCTGGTGAAGGCAGTGCGGTTCGACGATTACGGCGGCGTCGACGTCCTGAAGGTCGTGGACGTGCCGCGCCCGGCGCCGGGCGCGGGCCAGGTCCTGGTGCAGGTCAAGGCGGCGGGGATCAACCCCGGCGAGGCCAAGATCCGTGACGGGCTGTACCGCGAAAGGTGGCCGGCGACGTTCCCGTCCGGCCAGGGCAGCGACCTGGCCGGGATCGTGGCCGAGACCGGCCCGGGGGTGACCGCTGTCTCCGCCGGTGATGAGGTCATCGGCTACACCGACAGCCGGGCCGGCCAGGCAGAGTACGTCGTGGTCGAGGAGCAGCACCTGACCCCCAAGCCGGCCGGGGTGCCCTGGGAGGTCGCCGGAGCGCTGTTCGTGGCCGGCACCACGGCCTACGCGGCGGTGCGGGCGGTCGCCCCGACCGAAGGCGACACGATCGTCGTGTCCGGTGCGGCCGGTGGAGTCGGCTCGCTCGCGGTCCAGCTGGCCAGGCGGGCCGGCGCGACCGTGATCGGGCTGGCCAGCGAGGCCAACCATCAGTGGCTGGCCGGACACGGGGTTATTCCCGTGGCCTACGGCGAGGGCGTGGCCGACCGGATCCGCCGGGCGGCGAGCAAGGTCGGCGCGTTCATCGACACGTTCGGCGCGGACTACGTGCACCTGGCGCTGGAGCTCGGCGTTGAGCCGTCCCGCATCGACACGATCAACAACTTCCCCGCGGTCGCGGAGTACGGCGTCAAGGCCGAGGGCAACGCGGCCGGGGCCAGCGCGGCCGTGCTCGCCGAGCTCGCGGGCCTGATCGCGGCGGGCGAACTCGAGGTGCCTGTGGCGGCCACGTTCCCGCTCGGCCAGGTCCAGGAGGCCTACCGCCGTCTCGCGCAGGGCCACATCCTCGGCAAGATCGTCCTGCTGCCCTGACCGGGGCGGCGCGCGTGAGCGTACTGTCAGGGTATGGGCGAGATGCTGCCGTTGTTCCCGCTCGGCGCGGTGCTCTATCCCGGGATGCTGCTGCCCCTGCACATCTTCGAGGAACGCTACCGGAAGCTGGTCCGGGACCTGCTCGACGGGCCTGAGCCACGGCGCTTCGGCGTGATCGCCATCCGCAAGGGCCGCGAGACCGGGGTCGAGGGCGTGCAATCGCTGTACGAGATCGGCTGCACCGCCACCCTGCGCCGGGTCGAGGAGCACGAGGACGGCCGGTTCAACTTGGTTACCGTGGGCACGCAGCGGTTCAGGCTGCTCGCGCTCGACCAGACGCTGCCGTACCTGCAGGGCGAGATCGAGATGCTCGCCGAGGAGGTCGTCGACCAGGCCGCCGCGGCGCCGGCGGTCCGCGCCGTCCAGGTCGCGTTCCGCGGCTACCTGGACGCGCTCACCGAATGGGGCGGCGCCTCGGTCAAGGTCGAGAACCTGCCGGCGGAGCCGGTGCTGTTGTCGTTCATCGTGGCCGCGGCCATGGTCATCGACCTGCCGGACCGGCAGGCCCTGCTGGACGAGCCCGATGCGCTGCGGCGGCTCGCGGCCGAGCGCGCCATGTTGTCCAGGGAAACCGCCATGCTGCGGACCACCACGTCGCGGCCGGCGCCGGACCTGCGGTACGCGCCGTACAACCCCAACTGAGCCGACGGTGGGGTCGCCCGCGACGGCGGGTAGGTTCAAGACATGGCGGAACCGGAGACCGGGCCGGACGAAATCACGTTGCGCGCCGCCGAGGTCGCGTCCGATGTCACCGAGGCGGAGCAGCCGCAGGACCGGCGGCGGCTGGTATCGGCCTTCGCAAAAGCCGCGAGCTCGGGCGCGCGGGCGGCGGGCCGCGGCGCCCGCGCGGCGCGGCGCCCGATAGGAGCGGTACGGCGCGGGACCGGTTCGGGCATCGACTGGCTGGCCGCGCAGGTGACGGCGATGGCGCCGCGGCTGCGGGTGCGCGACCAGGCGGCGCTGCAGGAGCAGTTCCCCGGCCAGTCGGCCGAGGACATCGCCGACGCGCTGATCGAGGGCGCGGCCCGGGCCTCGGCCGCGGCGGGCGGTGCGGCCGGCGTGTGGGCCGCGCTGCCGGTAGTGCCCGCCTACCCGGTCGAGATAGCAGCCGAGACTCTGGTCGTCGTCGGGATCGAGATCAAGCTCATCGCCGAGCTCCACGAGGCCTACGGCGCGCCGGCTCCGGGAAAGCTCGCGGAGCGGATGGGAGCCTACGTGGCGTCCTGGGCGCACCGGCGCGGCGTGTTCATGATTCCTGGCGGCGTGGTCCTCACGGCCGGGTCTCCGCTGGCCCGCCTGCTGCGCCGGCGGCTGATCGCGCGGGCGGGCCGGAGCGCGTTCTCGCTGGCCCCGCTGCTCACCGGCGCGGCCGCGGGCGCGTACCTCAACAGCCGCGAGACCCGTCGGCTTGGCCGGGACGTACGCCGCGACCTCCGGCGCAAGGCGCTCACCGGTTCGTGAGGTTCTGTCTACGGCGGTCGGTCACATCGCGGCCCTCGGCTCGCCGGCCATCACGGACGACCGGATCACCGGATCGACGCGTGCCGACCGCGCCGCTTCACCGGCTCGACCTCGCGGTGCCGGACTTACTTTCCCTGGACGTTCTGCAGGCGGACCTCGCCGTGCGCGACGAGCCTGCCCGCCTCATCGCGGACGTCGACGCGCCACAGCTGCTGAGTACGCCCCTGGCTGAGGGCGGTGGCCTCGACGTTCACCCGGCCCTCGGTGACCGACCGGAGGAAGTGCGTGGTGTTGGTCAGCCCGACCGCGACCTGGCCCTGGTCCCGCACGGCGGTGCTCGCGCCGACGCTGGCCGCGCTCTCCACGGCCGTGGTGTACACGCCGCCGTGGACGATGCCCCACGGCGTGTGATGATCCGGGCCGAGCATCAGATGGCCGGTGACCCGGGCCCCGGTGATCTCGTCGAGGATGAGGCCGGCCGCGCGCAGGAACGCGCTGCCCTCCTCCAGGGAGGCCGTCTCCAGATGCGGGCCGCCGCGGGTGCCAGTCGTGGAGGCCTCAGTGTCCATCGCCGTTCCCCTCCGTCCCGGCCTGTGTCCCTGCCGGACCCTGGCGCGGCTCGAAGACCAGGCAGGTCGTGGTGGCATGCGCGTACAGCGTGCCGTCCGGCCCGGTGATCTGGCCGGATGCCGTGACGACGCGCCGGCCGGCGCTGATCACCTCGCCGGTGGCGACCACCCTCGGCGTGTCCAGGGTCAGCGCCCTGACCAGGTTCACCTTCAGCTCGAGGGTCGTGTAGGCCTGGCCTCGGTCCAGGGTGGCGTGCACGGCGCAGCCCATCGCCGAGTCGAGCAGGGTGCAGAAGACCCCGCCGTGGACCGATCCGATGGGGTTGTACAGGTGCTCGCCGACGTCGAGGGAGAACGTGACGCGGCCGGGCTGGACATCGACGATGCCCATCCCGAGCAGCGCGGCGATCGGCGGGCGCGGGACGCGTTCCTCCGCGATCGCCCGCAGGTAGTCCAGGCCGCTCAGCTCGAGCGCCAGCGCCGCGCCCACGAGGGGATCCTCCCAGGTGACCTCGCGGCGGCGCACGATGGCCGCCTCCTCGGCGGATCTGTTCATGACCTCACCCTAAGAGTAGTGCGTTCTATTATGCAACCCTATAGGCTTGGGTTCGTGCAACGGACCAGCTTCGAGGGCGTCACCTGCTCGGTTGCTCAGTGCCTCGACGTCGTCGGGGAGTGGTGGAGCCTGCTGATCATCAGGGATGCCTTCCTCGGCGTGACTCGCTTCGATGACTTCCAGGCCCGCCTGGGCATCTCCCGCAACATCTTGACCCGGCGCCTGAACCACCTGGTCGACAGCGGGGTTCTGAAGCGCGTCCCCTACCAGGACCACCCGCCGCGCTCGGAGTACCGGCTCACCGCCAAGGGCCGCGATCTGTGGCACGTGGTGACGGCGATGCGCCAGTGGGGCGACCGGTGGGCGGCCCCCGGCGGCCCGCCTGTCGAGACCAGGCACACCGCCTGCGGGCACGTCGTCACGGCGGTGCCGTCGTGCTCGCACTGCGGTGAGCCGCTGGACGCGCGCTCGGTCACGGCGATCCCGGGCCCGGGCGCCTCGGCAGCCGACTTCGACCGTACCCGGCTGGCCGAAATACCGTCGTTCGCGGGCGACTAGCCGCGCGGCGATGGCGGGCACCTCGACCAGCGGGGTCGGCGCGTAGCCGGGGAGGCCGCGTGGAAGGCCTGGACCTCGGCCGGGGCCTTCGCGCACGTCCAGGCCCGGGCGGCCGGGTTTTCCTACCACGGCGGATCGCCGGATGGAGTGCTCATGGCATCACCATGCAGCCTGATCTTGGCCCAGGTCACGCGGATGAGCAACGCCGGACGCCGCGACGTGACCAACGCCGGGCGAGCGGCTAGTCTCGGCCTCATGGAGGTGCCGATGGCGTTGCCCGAGTGGACGGTCCTCGTGCTGCTCAGCCAGCGGCCCGCGCACGGCTTCGCCGTGTCACAGCTCACCGCGCCCGACGGCGAGCTCGGCCGCATCTGGCGCATCCCGCGGCCCGTCGTCTACCGGGCGATGAGCCGGCTCGTGGAGGCCGGGTTCATCGCGCCCGCGTCCGTCGAGCCGGGCCTCGGCCCTCAGCGCACCATCTATACCGTCACCCCGCAGGGGCGCCAGGCGGCGGAGCAGTGGCTGAGCACGCCGGTCGAGCACGTCCGGGATATCCGCTCCTACCTCCTGGTCAAGCTCGCCCTCCTGTACCGGGCCGGAGACGATCCGGCGGACCTGCTGGCCAGGCAGCGGGCGACCCTGGACCCGATCGCGCGGGCCATGCAGGCCCAGCAGGCTGAGCTGGACGGCTTCGACGCGATCCTGATGGCCTGGCGCCGGGCCACGGCGGCGGCCGCCCTCGGCTTCCTCGACGAGATCACGCCCAAGACAGGGGCGGGCGCGGGCGGCCGGCCACCCGCGGCGACCTGACGATCCAGTACCGGCGGGCGGAGAACTCCGGACCGGGGACATCTCCAAGGCCCACGCCCTGGCGTTCGGCGGTTACAAGCAGTCCGGCTGGGGCCGCGAGATGGGCCACGAGGCCCTCAAGGCCTACACCGAAGTCAAGGCGGTCACCACGCAGCTGTAGCCGGTCTGGTCAGCGGGGGCCGGAATACGTCAGCCCGACCCCCGCATCGCTTCCGCGGGCCGCCCGCATGCGTCCGGCAGCGCACCGCCATCGGACCCGAAGCGGGGCGGGTCGAGTGCGGTCACGACGAACGCGCTGCCCGCCGCGGGCGGCTTGTCGGGCAGGCGGCAGGTGATCATTTCCTCGCCTGCGCGCAGGTCGGCTTCCCAGCCTGCTCCGGCGGGCCGGGTAGCGGTGATCGTGCCGGTCAGCACCAGGCCGCGGTCGCCGAACGCTCCGGCGATCACGCGCTCGGGATGGACGCCGGCCACTGCCTCCCCGCTCGGCACGAAGCCCAGGTAGCCGATCAGTTCCGCGACCCGGCGCGAGGCCGGCCGGAGCACGACCTCGTCGGGGGCGCCGACCTGGAGCAGCTCGCCGCGGTCCAGGACCGCCAGGCGGTCGGCGAAGGCCTGGGCGTCGGCGAGCTCGTGGGTGACGAGCACGGCGGGCACGGACCGCTCCGCCACCAGCGAGCTCACCAGGTCGGTCAGCGTCCGGCGCAGGCTCGCGTCCAGGCCCGTGTAGGGCTCGTCGAGCAGCAGCGTGTCGCAGTGGGCGAGCAGCAGGCGGCCCAGCGCCACCCGGTGGGCCTGGCCGCCGGACAGGCGCGCGGGCATCGCGGACAGCAGGCCCTCGATGCCCAGCACCTCGGCCAGCGAGTCGAGCTCGGGTCCCGGCCCCGGCGCGGACGGCGCGTAGCACAGGTTGTCCCGGACGTTCAGATGCGGGAACAGCCCCGGATTCTGTCGCAGCAGCCCGACCCGGCGCTGCCAGGGCGGCAGCGCCACGACCGGGGGAGAGGTCGAGGTGAGCACGCGCCCGGCCAGCTCGATCAGGCCGCGGCGCGGCTGCACCAGCCCCGCGATGGCCTCGAGCAGCGTCGTCTTGCCCGCGCCGGAGGGCCCGAACAGCGCCAGCCGCTCACCCGGTGCCACCTGCAAGGCCGCGCGGACGGTGAACTCCCGGCGGTCAACCTCGACGTCGGCGTCCAGCACGGGCGCTCCAGATGTAGGCGGCCAGCGGCAGCGGCAGCGCGACCACCAGCAGGACCAGGGCATACGGCAGCGCGGAAGGCAGGCCGGTCTCCTCGAGCGTCGTATATATCTGCAACGGTATCCCGGCCGGGTGATAGGCGATGATGATGACCGCGCCGAACGCGCCCATGGCGCGGGCCCAGGCGATGGACAGGGCCATGGCCAGGCCGGGCGCGGCCAGCGGCAGCGTCACCCGCCGGAAGGCCCGCCGCGGCCGGTCGCCCAGCAGCCCGGCCTGCTGCTCCAGCCGCGGCTCCACGCTGGCGAAGGCGGCCTGCGCGCCGAGCACGTAGTACGGCGCCGACTCGTAGACCTCCGCGATGACCAGGGCGAGGAAGGTGTTGGTAGCGGACTGGTGCAGCCAGCCGAGCACCTGCCCGATCGGCGTGTAAGGGCCGACCATGAAGACCAGCAGCAGGCCGATGACCAGCGGCGGCAGCAGCAGGCTGCACAGCACGCCGGCCTCCCACACCCGCGGGAACGGCAGCTTGCCGCGCGCCAGCATCCAGGCCAGCGGCGTGCACAGCACGAACAGCACGCCCAGGGTCACCAGCCCGGACTCGACCGAGGTCACGAGCGGATCCAGCGCGCCCGGGGACGTCAGCGAACTCGCGATCGCGCTGCCCGACAGGTGCGTGGCCAGGGCGATCACCGGTCCGAGCAGGGCCACCCAGATCACGCCCGCGCCGACGACGGACACCCACGCCGACACCGACCGGACCCTGAGCGGCGCCCCTGTGACCCGTCCCGACCATGCCGGACGACGCTGACCGCCAGGACCAGACGGGTCCTCCCCGCCCAGCTTCGGGTCAGCGCCGCCAGCAGTTGCTGCGGGGCTAGCCGCCCAGCTCACTCGATACTTCTGCGGGCACCGCGCTTGCCGTCCCGAACACTTTCGGTGTAGGCAACGAGAACCCGCCTTGCTTGTACTGGGCCAGACCCGCCGGTGACAGCGTGTACTTGACGAACGCGACGCCAGCCGGGGTAGGCGTGCCGATAATGGTGATGTCGATCACCTGCGGCGACCCGTGCTTGGTCACACCGCCCGTGATCGTAACGGACGCCTTCTTGTACTGGGCAGCATACGCGGCACTGCCCAGGTTGATCTGGACCGGCAGCGGGACGTAGGCCAGGTGCAGCTCGATCGCCTGGGTGACGAAGGCGCTGGCCGCGTCCAGCTGGCCCGACTGCAGCGTTGAGTCTAGTGAGGACTCAGCGTAGATCTGCGACGACGAAGCCGTGCCGAAGTCAGAGGTGCCCAGGATCTTCGCCACCGTGTCGGACGGCAGGTGGTAGTACATCTGGGCGAGCTGCAGCATGAAGATGAAATCCCGGCCCTGCGGGTCGGTGTTAGGGTCGGTGCGGCCGAGCTTAAGGCCGGGGGTCTGGAGAAGGGTAAACAGGTCCGACAGCGGCTTGCTGCCGTCGGCGATGGCCTTGAACTGGCCGGCGTACTTGCTGTTGGGGTTGTACGCCACCACCATCGAGGTGCCCGCGTACTGGACGTACCAGCTGGTGAACTTGGGCTGGAGCGGGGTGATGTTGTCACCGCCCACGCTCTCGAAGACGTTCGGGGTGATCTCGCCGGAGGCGATCTCAGCCTCCAGGGCGCCGGACTGCCCGCCGCGGCCCGAGAACGTGTAGCCCTGGGCGGCGGTGAAGGCCGGGCTCACTACCTTCTCGTTGAGAAACTGCAGCGACGACGCGTAGGCCACGTTGACCGTGCCTGTCGGCTTGCTCGAGCTCGACGAGGAGGCGCTCGCCGAGCTCGAGGTTGACGCCGAGCTTGACGAGCTGCCGCTGCTGCTACTACTGCCGCTGCTACTACTGCTGCTGCACCCGGCGGCCAGCGCGGTGCACGTTATGGCGAGCAAAGCGACGAGAGGCGCTCTTTTCCTGGTGAAGAGAGGGATCATTCCCAGAACATTGCCACTGATGGTTGCGTCACGCAAGGAACTCAGACATCCGGGGTTGGGGAAAGCCACTACCGCGACTGGACGGCGTTTGGTGCCGTGGATGAAACGGCTTGGCAGTATCAGTCCGGCGGGGGCATTGTTGACGAAATGAGCACCCCCGACCTTCCGCCGCCGCCGGACCCAGAGGATCTCCGTGGGCTGGCCCGCGGCCTGCGCCTGCTGCTGGAGATCGGGGCCAGGACGCTGACCGAGGACGAGGGGCCGTCCGAGCTCGCCCTGCGGGTGGCCGGGCACCTCGGCTGCGAGCTGCCCGCCGTGGTGCAGGTGACCGAGCGGTTCCCGTCCTGGGAGCACGTGAACATCCAGCGGGGCGTCGACGCGTACCTCGCAGCGCAGCAGAACGAACCGGAATGGTTCGGCGCCTCTGGCGCCAGTCAGCGCCCGCACGAGGACATGCTGTCGATCATCACGACGCCCTCGCACTTCGGCCCGGTCCGGGTCGGGCCCGGGCCGATCCGCGCCATGCGCATAGGGGCGGCGGGGGACTACCGAGTCGGGGCGGCCAGCTACGGCACCGCTGCGATCGGGCCCGCCGAGAACACCGAGGTGGTGACGTTCGGCCTGGTAGCGGCCACGGCCCCGGACGGCGCGCCGGTTGTGATCGGCATCCGCGACGAAAGCCGCTTCGGGCCGCCGTTCTGCAACCTGGAGATACTCGCGGCGGACCAGGCCGCGGCCAGCGCGGCGCGGGACGAGATCGAGCGGCTGATGCGCGTCCACGACGTGTTCCGCGGCCAGGTGCTGAGCTTCACCGCCAGCGAGCACCACGGCAACGAACTGGTGACGTTCCTGCCCCGGCCGGCGATCGCGGCTCAGGACGTGGTCCTGCCGGACGGGATGCTGGAGAACATCGAACGGCACATCATCGGCATCGCCGAGTGGTCGCGGGAACTTCTCGAGGCCGGCCAGCACCTCAAGCGCGGGCTGCTCCTGCACGGTCCGCCGGGAACGGGCAAGACGCACACCATCCGTTACCTGACCGGGAGCCTGACCGCGAGCACGGTCATCTTGCTCACCGGCCGGTCGATCCGCTTCATCGACCAGGCTGCCGCCCTGGCGCGCCGGCTGCAGCCGTCCATGGTGGTGCTCGAGGACGTCGATCTCGTCGCCACCGACAGGGACTTCGCACCGGACGGAAACCCGCTGCTGTTCTCGCTGCTCGACGCCATGGACGGCGTCGGCGAGGACGCAGACGTCACCTTCGCGCTGACCACCAACCGGGCCGACATCCTGGAGGTCGCCCTGGCCGACCGGCCCGGCCGGGTTGACCTGGCCATCGAGATTCCCCGTCCCGACGCGTCATGCCGGCAGCGCCTGCTCGGTGTGTACGCGCGTGACCTGGCCGTGGACGCCGACCTTGACGCGGTGGTGGCGGGCACCGAGGGTGTCACCGCGTCCTTCATCAAGGAGCTCATCCGGCGGACGGTGCTGGTGTCGCTGCGAGCCGGGGAACGTCCGCCGGTGCTGCGCGGCAGCCACTTCACCGAAGTGCTCGCCGAGATGAACTCCGAGCATCACGCGCTGACCCGCGCTCTTCTCGGCGCTCCCGGGGACGCCGCCGGCGAACCCGATGACCGGGGGCCATTCCGCCCGCTTCCAGGGCATCGGCCCCGGCCGGTTCACCCGCGCAGCCGTTAAGTGAGGTATCGATGTCCCGCAGGACCAGCCCTCCGTTCCGCGCCGATCACGTCGGCAGCCTGCTGCGCCCGCCGCGGCTGCTGCAGGCTCGTGATGACTTCGCTGCGGGCGCGATCACGGCCGCTGACCTTCGGTGTCGGTGGAGGATCAGGAGATCCCGGGCGCGATCAAGATGCAAGAGGACGTGGGCCTGCAGTCCGCCACCGACGGGGAGTTCCGCCGCGCCTCCTGGCACATGGACTTCATCTACGCCCTCGGCGGGATCTCCCAGGCCCCGGGCCACATCAGGGTGAAGTTCACCAACCCGTCCGGCACCATCGAGTGGACGCCCGCGGCCCTGCACATCGGCAGCAAGGTCCGGCTGGACCGGACGATCTTCGGCGATGATTTCAGCTTCGTGAAGTCGCACGTGACCACGGCGGTGCCCAAGCTGACCATCCCGTCGCCCAACATGGTCCACTACCGCGGCGGCCCCGCCATGCTGGACCCGGAGGTCTACCCGGACATCGAGCCGTTCTGGGCTGACCTGGCCGCCGCCTACGCCGACGAAGTCCAGCGGCTGGCCGCGCTGGGCTGTACCTACCTGCAGTTCGACGACACCAGCCTGGCCTACCTCAACGACCCGGCCCAGCGGGCGGAGATCAGCGAGCGCGGCGAGGACGCCGAGCACCTGCACCTGCGCTACATCAGCCAGATCAACGCGGCGATCAAGGACCGGCCGGCCGGGATGGCCGTCACCACGCACATGTGCCGCGGCAACTTCCGCTCGTCCTGGGTCGCCTCGGGCGGGTATGACTTCGTGGCCGAGGCGCTGTTCTCCGAGCTGGACGTGGACGGGTTCTTCCTGGAGTACGACGACGAGCGCTCCGGCGGCTTCGAGCCGCTGCGGTTCGTCCCCGCGGGCAAGATGGTGGTCCTGGGCCTGGTCACCACCAAGCGCCCCGGCCTGGAATCCAAAGACGACCTCAAGCGCCGCATCGACCAGGCGGCCAAGTACGTCCCCCTGGACCAGATCTGCCTGTCCGGCCAGTGCGGCTTCTCCTCCACCTCCGAGGGCAACGCCCTGACCGCCGACGAGCAGCGCGCCAAGCTCGAGCTCATCGTGGAAACCGCCCGCGACGTCTGGGGCGACTAACCTCACCCCGCCAGCCCGGCCCGGCCCGATTCCGCCGGCGCGGAGCGTGTCTGCAAGGGTATTGTCATGCCCTGGATTGACCTCGACGGTGCCGTGAACGTACGCGACCTGGGCGGTCTGCCCACCGAGGACGGCCGCAAGACGGCCGCCGGCAAGCTGCTGCGCGCCGACAACCTGCAGGAACTGTCGGCCTCCGACGTGGCGACGCTGGTGCGCGACATAGGCGTGACCACGGTCGTCGACCTGCGCAGTTCGGCCGAGCTGGCGTCCGAGGGCCCGGCGCCGCTGGACACCGTCCCCGGCGTCCGGCGCGCTCACCACCCCGTCATACCCGAGATCGGATTCGACGATCGAGGCTTCTGCCTCGCAGTACTTGCACCACGTAGTCCAGAACTCGAACAGTACCACCTTACCCTTGACCGACGCGTTGTTGAACTGATCCCCGCCAGTAGTCTTGGCGCGGAAGCGCGGAGCGGGCTGGCCGGTTTCATCGGCGGCGAATGTACCGAGAGCGGCCAGGAGCAACAGGCAGGGCAGGACGGGCCGAGAAGTGACGTTTCGCGATCGCATGCCGCGGAATTATAGCACTATCATTTCGAGCGCCAACCCCTCCACAGGAGTGATCCAACCCACGCCTTCTAACTCTGAACCTCCTGTCGCGGTCTAGCTTCGCAGCAGCCGCAGGCCGGCTCTTGAGGTAAACTTGTCGATCGGAGGTCGGCGAGATATGAAGCTCAAACCGTGGATTCACAGCGCACTGCACATCGGATGCGTGGCCCTGCTTTTATTGCAGGGTCATCGCATCCAACAAATACAGAAACTCGAGACGAACTATCTTAACCAAGGCTTCACGGGTGTTGGCGTGCCCAGTACGGAACTTGGACCCCTTGCGTGCTATCGCTGGGTAAATCCTGAGAGCAAGGTCAATCTTCCCAAAACTTATTTTTGTTTCTTGCCTGAGGCCATTCATCAAACGGCCTCAAGATGACTCTCTCTAAACCTGAATCTGCGGTTCTCAGCGCTCCAGGGTTTAAATCAGCAGGCGGGTTCCTCGAATATCCTCGAATACCGTGCTGTTGGCGTGACATTGCGTCGGTGCTAAAATAAGCGATCTTCTCCTCTGACAAAGAGCAACGACGATGGAGAAGGCGACAGGGGCCTATCTCTTCCCGCATCAGACCGACCCTAATCAGCCTATTCCGAAGGTCAACAATGCGCACAGCAGGGCACTAAAGCGTAGCGGCGTGCCTCCATTTAGACTTTATGACCTGCGTCACACCTTTGCTACACGCACGACGATAGCGGGGGTTGACTTGGTTACTTTGGCAGCTATTTTGGGCCATGTGCGGATTCAGATGGTTCTTCGATATGCTCACCCAACTCAGGCGCATCAGGCGAACGCGATGATTCGGATCGAGGCATTCAATGTAGCGAGGCAGATATCGGAGTACGAGCGTGCATCTTCCGGGGCAGTTCAGTAGTGCTACTACAATTCCTACTACAGCATCGAAAAGCGCCTACCGAGCAGATTGCTACAAAACGTTGAGAGGATTGGAGGCGCGGGTCGGAATCGAACCGACGCATAAAGGTTTTGCAGACCTCTCCCTTACCACTTGGGTACCGCGCCCTATGTCCTAAATTAGCGTGATATGCCGTAAAAGTCTACTCGTTCAAGACTGGAGCAGACGGGAGCCCTCATTCGTGCCCCGATGGACGAAACCCGGCTACTTCGGTTTCCCCAGCCAGGAATATTGCCAGGCAGCCGAGAGGCTCTGGTAGTTGCCGCCGAACCGGATGTAGGTCCCATTGTTGTAGCTGAACTTCAAAGACTGGTGTTTGGAGATCGGGATTGAAACCGTGCCTCCCAGGCGGGAGTTCGACTCCTGTGTGAGCGGGTTTTGAACTCCGTTCACACTGGTTTTCCCGCCGAACCAGTAATTCCCGTCAAGAGAAGCCCACAGCCGCGGCTTGAAGTCGTAGCTCAGGTGACCTTCAAAGGAGCCAATGGGAGCTTGCGATTGCGACCGGGTGCCTGGGTAGAAGCTATTGTGCGACCAGAAGTCATTATTCGAGGTGAACAGCCACACTCCCATGTACCCGTCGAGCACCCATTTGGCCCAGCGTTGAGAATATCCAAACTCCGGTTTGAAGCCCCAGCGATTGGCGCCCCAGTTAATCAACTTGGTGGGATCGTACTGTCCGGTCGGGGCAGTCACCTTGAGACTGGCGCCCAGCAACATCTTCTGGTGCCATTTCATGAACTTCTGCACCGGCATTGCTGGGCCGCCCTTAAGGTTTACCGAGAAGCGAAAAGTCGAATCCAGAAGACCGGAACGGTAAAGGTGTTGCTCGGCACCCAACGCAGTTCCCTGAAAGCTCCCTAGCGCGTAAGGCAATGAGGCAACGACATTGGCCGACCGTCCAAAGAAGCTGAACGAATGATAATAGCTTAAAATCTCCACGTTGTATGTTCCGGTGGCGCCGCTGACGGGAAGTGCGCCGTTGTAGTTAATATTCCCGTCGTAGAAAGCCCAGGTCAGCGTGATCGCATTAGAATGCAGCGGAGTAATCACATAGGCGCGCGGAGCCAAGTCCTGCGCCTGGCAGATGCCCACGGCGATGCACACGCTGAAAACGACACCGGCAGCCGAACCGAAAGAACGGGAAGTGACGTAGGAGTCTCGGTGCAATCGGTCTCTCTTCCTCGGAAATGTCGCAATCGTGGACGCGACTGTCCCAGAGGATAGATGCGCCCGAATTGTCGCACAACTATCAGTCTTGCCAGTTCAAGAATCCCGTCTCGCCGTGTAGGCTGCACTAAATTCTTTACCGGAGTGTCCCTATGCGAAAGAGATTATTGCCGATGCTGATACTGTTCCTGGTTGAGTTTGCGGCGTCGCAGGCCGTTCAGCAGAGCCGGACGCTCAGTCATAAACGGCCAGTCCGGACAAGTCTCGGTGCTGCAGATGAACGGTCGATCCTTCGTCGATCTCGAAGCCCTGGCACAGCTCGCGAATGGCACCCTCGGCTTTCATGGCGATCAGATCGTGTTGAGCCTTCCTGCCTCCGCCGCGAACGCTCCAGCGAAAGCCCCATCGGCCAGCCCGCCTTCCAATTCCGCATTCTCCAAGGAATTCATGACCGCGGGCATCGAAACCATGTCTGTAATCCGGGAGTGGCGAAGTGCGCTTGCCAACGCCATCCAGAATGGCTACCCGGTGAGTGCAAACTGGGTCGAGAGCTATCGCGGCCGAGGCGGCTCAGAGCCTGAGGTTGGCGTCCGTAGCGGCGTCGACCGATTCGGACCAACAGGCTCTTCAACTGCTCACCAACGAGCTGGACAACATGCAAAAGTGGAGCGATAAGATTCTGAAAGCTCGCAAGGACATGGACGCAGCGAAATACATGTCTCCCGACGCGCTGAATAACGATCCCCTGTTCCAGAAAATCCTGAACTGCGCGCACTCACTGGCGGCCATGTCGGCCAGCGGCCAATTTCAGGACGATGGATCCTGTCATTAGAAATCTGCTTTGGAAGATGGTGACCGGCTAACTGGAAGCAAAAAATCTGGAGCGGGAGACGGGATTTGAACCCGCGACTTCGACCTTGGCAAGGTCGCACTCTACCACTGAGTTACTCCCGCTCGTTCTCTCATTCTACAGCACTTGCACTTTTCGTGACAATTCACTGCACCCGCACTGGCACCCGCTTTTCGTCATCCGGTTCTTCCGCATCAGCCACAGTACCACCGTTCGGCAGGAAACGCTCGATGAACTGTGCTTGGGCGTTCCTTGCCTTGTGACTGTTGTGGACGTAGTGCATCGTCATGTCAACATGCGACTGGCGAAGCATACGCTGCACCACCACAGGGTCGTGTCCGTTTTCGATCAGGAAGGTGGAAAGCCCGTGCCTCAGGTTGTGAAACCCAAATCTCGGGCAATCCTCAGGGATCACTCCAGCAGCGACAGCCGCAGGTCTGACGTAGTCCTGCACGATCATGCTGCCGATTCGAGGCTGCTTGCCGTGCAGCTTGAACGACGGGAACAAAAAGTCCGAGTCCTTGCTGTACGGTGTCTGTTGACGCCACGCCTGCAATAGTGCAGCAAGCGTCTCGTGCATCTCGACTGGAGCCTTAGACGCCCTCGACTTCGGACGCCCCAGTTCGCCATCTACCCAATCGCGTCGGATGTTGATCTTCAGTTTCTTCCAATCAATATCCGACCACATGAGTCCGAGAGCTTCCCCGATACGAGTGGCGGTGACTGCTACCACAATGACCAGCACCCGTACCAGAGGATCGCCGATCCGTTCCAGTATCGCGAACGACTCTTCTGGGCTCAGGCTGACTGCCTCGTAATCCGAGACCGTGGTGGCGCTGACCCACTTCATGGGATTGGACTCCTCAGTCCGTGGGATCATGCGGAACTTCTGTCCGTGGCGATAAACCGCAGACATCATGTTCCTGAGTTTGGAACGCAGCCCTTTGGAAAGTCCGTCGATCCACTCTTGAATTTCGAGCGGTTCGATGTCCATAGCTACGTACTTCGACCAGTGGCTTAAGTGAAGCCGTGCGTTGCGATCATCCGTATGCTTGCTGGAGTGAGCCTTTTCTTCGCCCGTCTTCTTCTTGCCATAAGCGAGGTAGTGTTGCAGCACTTCGCCGAACGTCACCTTCGCCGGGTCTGGCTGGTTGACGAGCTTGTCCAACCCTAGCGTGCCCACTTCCAGCCAACCCTCGTCGTCAGTCATGGTGCTCAGCCCCACAACCTTCGAACGTTCGTCCCCGTTCGAGTTGTACCAGTAGTACACCAGCTTACCTTTCTTTCTACGAAACCACCCCTTTGCCATTAGAGTTTCCCCTTCTGGCTGCGGGGACTGCCGACAGGCATTGTACGCTGGGTACACTCGTAAACCAAAGCACCCAGTTCGCTCGAAGCACATGGATGAATCGCACCCGACAAAAGCATAGTGTCAGCCTCAGCTAGTTCCGCCGAACCCTTATCCCTCCTCCATGGCTGCAGTTGAGAGCGTGCTATGTGCCCTCTCCAATTCAGCACCAGGACCGCGACTGCCCCTTGACGAACGGATACCCCTTCCCGTCACCAGTAAGTTCCGAGTTGTCCCTAGATGACCAAACCAGCGGCCAGCTCGCCGAGCTGCTTACGACTTTCCGGAGATCATTGCGTCAACTTCGCTGAGCTTGTACCGCCAGGCTTTGCGCTTGGCCTCCGGATCTAGAGGGTACGCGGGCAGTTTTCCAGCGCGGGTTAATTGCATCACTTGTCGGCGCTCAATGCCCACGTAACAGGCTACTGCATCGGCGGAAACGAAAGGTTCGAAAGTGTTTCTTGGGATCGGCACCGTGGATAAGGTCGATTCGGATTTCGTGAAGTTTCTGTTCATTGCCTTGCTCCATTCTGCCGGGCACAAATCGCGCAGCAAACGTTTTGCTCCTGAACTTTCTGCTTGAGGAGAATCCGCATCGCTGCCGGTGAGCGTATCTCTGGGTACCCACAAGCGTGACTCGGATCTTCAATCCGCGGCACCGGCGGGGCGAATTCACGCTGCCCCAAAGCTGCTCCCAGCGGCAGCAGAAAAATGAGTTATGGATGGACATCGTTCGTTCTTGCGAAGGCTCATCGTGACTTCCTTTGTACTCATTGCGATTGAGCTGGGCTGATTTTTGCGCGCCGCCCGAATTTTTCTGTGGAAATCTCCTGATGGGCAGGAGAAAATCTAAGGTATGCGCGCCCCGGGAAGAGGAATACTACGGAGGCTTTCCGTACCGAAGTCGATTTCGAACAAGTGCTCTATCGCCTGGCGCTGCACGCTCAAAGTTTGTTCACCGCCGCGGCATGCTTGGGGCGCGCGCAAGTGGTCTTGCCCGGTGGAGATAGCGCCGCCGACCTGGCCAGCGCCACGTTGCTGAAACTCCTCGACCCTCTCGACACCTCCGTCACTTGGTCTCCGACCAAAGGACCACCCACTACCGCTGGGGTTCTGGCATATTTGCGCGAGGTACTCAGACGCGACTTCCTCGATCTGGTTCGATCGAAACGCGCCACGACGAGCGTTTACCCGGATGACGAGAGAGCAGATGGTCAGGATCGATCGGAATCCACCATCGATCAACGGGTCGCCAGCTATGGGAACCCCGAAGACGAACATCTCCAGAGCGAGCGGTTGGTCTGGCTAGTCGAGCAGTTCAAAGATGACCCCGAGCTCCTCGAGATCCTTAGGTTGCAGCTAGAGCCGGCGGGCTACAATGCCTTTTCGAGCCAAGAACTGGCCAAGAGGCTGAGCACAACCGTGGTTGAAATCGAGAACCGGAGGAGACGAGTCATACGCAGATTGAGGAAGTTAGCCGACGCTCGTCTAATCGAAGAGGCAGAACATGTCTAAGCCTAACAACGAGCCACTCGCCGAAGACATCCTGCGCCTCGCGGATTCTCTCGCGGACGACAACGCCACGAACGACGATGAACTGCGTCGTCAACTACAGGAATCGGGTATCGATCCGGATGCGCTGAGGGCCCGGTTTCATCACTCCGCCACCCAAATCGCGAAACGGGAACAAGTGGCACGCCGATCTGTGCCTCTCGCTCTCCAGCAAGCGATCGAAGCGACGCGACCTGCAGACGGCCCCGAAGACCAATTTGAAGACCAATCCGAAAGCCAATCCATCACCGCCATCAGGATCGCCGACCATTGGCTCGACCGGCTCTTGTCGCCTCTCCGATTTTCCTCCAATCTCGAAACCGCCCGTGCCTACCGCAAGAGCAGCCAGCTTGCGAAATCCGATCAGCAGGAACTCGACCAGCTGGAATCCGAGCTCAAGGAGAGAGTAAAGAAGACAAATCCGGACTTGGACCTGGTGGCCCTGGTGAGCGAGTCGTTTCTCCGTCGCTTCGGCCTCGACAGCCGCGATCGGTTGACGGAAATCGCCGAGGAATTTGGCATTGACGTCCTTTATCGGCCGGCCGAAAGCTATGACGGCGCACTCTTACGCATCCGCGACGCCCAGCGCGGCTGTATTGTCATCAACTCCCGGATTCGCGAGGAGTCCCGCAAACGCTTCACCCTGGCCCACGAAATCGGACACTTCGTTCTACCAGGCCAGCAGGAAGTCTCCGCCCCTTGCAAGCAGCAAAGGATTGAAAACTGGGACGCGGATCTCTATCGCCCCGAACTCGAAGCCAACCGCTTCGCCGCCGAGATTCTGATGCCTCGGGGACTCATGGCCGAGTTTGTTCAGTCAGAGCCTTCGCTGGAGTCGATTCGCTCGATCGCCCAGCTTTGTGGCACGTCCTTGACGGCTTCCGCCGTACGGCTGATTACGCTCACTCCGCACCGAGCCGCCGTGGTGTGGTCCCAGAACCAAAAGATCCTATGGTCGAAGCTGTCCGAGGGATTTGTGCGTTGGATACGGAAAGGTGAAGTGAGGGAGAACAGCTTTGCCGCCCAGTACTATCGGAAACAAAGCGTTCCCGACCAACTGGCACCAGTTCCAGCTTCGGCGTGGCTGTATGAAAAAGGCTTACAAGAAGGAGCCCAGATCTGGGAACAATCCGTAGGATTAAAGAACTATGGAGCGGTGTTGTCATTACTGGTGATCGTGGAAGCGGTGGAAAAGGGGAAGTAACGGAGAGGCAAGAAATCGGGCCTGGCTCTCATCAATTGTACCGAGATCGCCGGGCATACGTTTCCAAGGGGAACAGACCACGATGCTGTTCGCCCTCGTGGAGCCCGAGGAGGGTGATGACCACGACCTGTTTGTAGATGGGCTGCTGATGAGCCCAGGAAGTGAGAACTATAAGTTGCCCCCAGCTCCGGAGCTCCTAATAGAGTTTCGCCAGTTCCTGGATAGTCAGGTCCCGATTGAAAAGGGTGCTTGATTGTTCGTAGGTTGGATACCCAGACAGGTCAGGTTTGGTTGGGGTTTTGAGAAACGCTGCTTCGCAGCGGCTGAAGGATGACACGTCACCCCCAAACGGGAACTGCAGGGATACCTGAAGTTCTCCGGGCTCTTAGGTGCGTCAACGCTTTCTGAATCAGCGACTAAGTTGTTTTTGTGAATTTCAACGTTTACGTTCGTAAACAAAATATCGTTCTCAGCCGATGATCGTGTAAACACACTGATTCGATTGTGGTTATTACTTTCCGTCGAAGACGCTGCGCGCGATGCGTGAAGTGCGTGAATGCCGGCCCTTTTCGACGTAGGCCTACATGAGCGCTCCCCGCATTCCGCCATCTTCTCCAACCGATACAGCGCGACCGGGTCTGCGTGCCAAAACCGTTGCCACCCGGCTTAGTCCCGAAGAGCTGCAGGAGGTCGAAAATGCCGCCGAGCGCGACGGGAAATCCCTTGCGGAGTGGTTGCGCGAGCCGGCCCTTCGGTCGGCTCGTGAGCGGCCAGCGGACCCGATCGAGCTGTTGTTGGCCGAGCTGATCGCGACCCGTTATGCCCTGCTGAATCTGTTTCACGCAACCGCTCTGGCGGGAGCGGAAGGGAAGCAGTTGTTACCCGATTCCGTGCTGAAGATTCGCGACCAGGCCGACGCCCAGAAACGACAAAAAGCCCGCAAGCTACTGCAGGATTTCTTTGCCCAGGCAGAGGACCCCGGGAGTAGAAAAGCATGAGGCCGATGCAGTTTCCGCGAAGGTTTCCCTGGCTGATTGCGCTAGTATTGCTGCCCTTCTCGGGAGTGCTTTTCTTGCCTCTGGGACTCTGGTATTGGCTGGCCTATCCACCGGTCCAGCACTACTACCTGGGAGCCTATTTCGAGAGCGCCTTCGTGGGCGACCACTCCACCGTGGCGGTCCCGGTGCAGTGGCTGTACAAGACCGCGCCGGGAAAGAAACGCGAGCTGGCGATGGTTGCCGACGTGGTCTCCGACTCCGCCGATAACGATCTGCATCTGCCCATGAAACTCTCGGCTAGAGCTCGCGACGAGGGCTGGACCGGCTTGGTTCTGGGACCCCGCGAAGCAATCACTGCAGCGAAACGCAAGCCCTATCTGCAGGAGACCTTCTTCAATGGGGAAAGTGCATCGCGTTTGTTGCTGCAGCCTATGCCGTGGGATGCTGCGGCGGTGCTGTTCTTGCTTGCTGGGTGGATTACGCTGCGGGAGCGGCACCGGCATGAAGAGCGCCACGGGCGGCGCACCAAAGGCCCTGAATTGTTGTCACCTTCGCGCTCGACTTACCGCGCGAAGGCCGATGGCATTCGTCGCCGAGTGCTCCGGCAGAGCCATGAACATCCATCGCAATAATCGGCAAAACTTCACCATGGTCTGAGGCTGAGTACGGGGAGGGTTCGGAAGTGGTTGCAAAGATTAAGCGAGGTTGGTTGCGAGGGCCGGATTTGAGCCACCGACCTTTGGGTTATGAGCCCACAGGGAATAGGAATTACAACAACTTACAAGACGCGGGTGGCCGAAAAGCCTTGTAAGAAGCGTTAGGGAATCGTTCAATGGACAGCTAATGGACAATCGTCGTCGGAGTGTGGTCTGGGATATTTGCTTCAAGCGTCTCATTCCTGCTCGATCACATAATTCCGCTTTCTAACGGCACCCTCACCGGGCTCTCACAGTCGTGCTCTCGAATCCTCAGCGAAGCATGAGCCGGAAAAAGAGGGCCTGCTTTGCAACAGGTTCCACTTTTGCCTCCATGGCAGCCATCTGGGCCTGACTTAACGGGGTAAAGGAACGGGCGAGTTCCACGCATTCCTCGACCGTTTCAGCGTGAGCAAGTGTGCGAAGATCTTTCGCGGACCTTCGACGAAGAATGTGTTCTCGTGTGGCTTGTTCGGGAACAGCGATGTTGCCAGCGTCAGCGCTTCCGCTTCGTGCATCACTTCATCGGACGGCGACCAATAAGGAAAGGACAACGTACGTCTAGGGGATTCAGGATCAGATCGCCTCGGGCAGGATTGAAAAACGGGAGGAGATGAGGTCAGGTCTGGCGAATATGCGAAGCTGCGGTGAAGCGCGGAGCAAGCCCAGGACGCATATGACGCCGGGACCGGTCTAGAAAGTCGGCCACAATGAAGAGTGAACCAGGAGTAATAAGAGAGCACATAAACTCGACGCCAAGACTCCCGCACGTCAGCACGCGGCCATCGTCAAACGTATATTGTGCGCTGCTATAAGATGCGGCCGACCCAAGTAATGAGGAAGCCAAGAGTAGAGCAAACGCCAGCGTCAGCACGCCGTGGCCACGCCCCAGGCCTTCCGCACAACCGTCCTGCCGTGCAGTCGTGCTACGACAATTTAGTGTCGTAGCACGATCCATCCATGCTGGGTAGTATGGTGGCGCTCGTTAGATGTATTGATTAAGAGTTAGCTTACAGAAGTGGCTGCAAAGTGCACGAAGATGCAGCCAATCATCGGTGAAGTGGCCGACTTGAAAGGACTATTCTCCGCTGCCGGCAGATACCGCAGCTTCGCACACCATCCTCGGTTCCTTCAGGTTGTGGTTGCGCTCATCAGTGCGGGAAGGCCCACCCGCCGCAACAGGTTCTGGAAACGCGAGTCGTCCCGCAAGCCGTCCATGCTGGGATCTATATGAAGATAGATAAGCCAGTGGGAGTGCTCTTCGTAGCATTTCTCCAAGTATTCAATCGCGCGGTCATTTTCTCCCAAGCCGATGTGGATTCCAGCGAAGAAGTAGGGGGCGACATACTTTCGCTTTGCTAGTCTTGTCAGATCATCGACTGTCTGTAATGCTTCCGTTGTCCTACCAGCCGAGCCCAAAGTGTGCGCAAGCGCGGCGCGCATCAAAGGACTGCCGCTTGACAGGTTCACCCCCTTCTCACCTTCAGCGATCGCCTGTTCGTAGCAACCCGTTTTCCTGAGCACCAGGCCGAGAATCCAGTACGTGACGGGGTAGTTTGGGTCCAATTCGATAGTTCGCCGGAGTTGTTCGATGGCTTCGTCGTACCGACGACCGAGGTAGAAGGCCCATCCGACTGCGACGCTGATGATGAGCGACAAGGGATCGAGTTCCTGCCCTTTTTGCATCCGGGCCAAGGCTTCTCCGTGTCGCCCCATAGTCATGACGTACTCGGCATACCAGTGGTTGGCAGTTGGGTAGGCTGGACTCAGTTCGAGGCTGCGCTTGAATTCTCTCTCGGCCTCCTCCCAGTGCCAATCATGAAGCCACAGCAGGGCCGCCAGCGGAGTGTGGGCTTCAGCCAGATCCGGGTCGAGCTGTAGGGCCATCTTCGCTGCTGCTTTGCCTTTAGGAAACGCGTCCTTCGGCGGTAGATAGCTGTTCCATCCCAGCAGCACGTAGGAATCGGACAAACCCGTGTAGGCGAGGGCGTAGCTGGGGTCCTTCTCGACTGCCTGCTGAAAGTACTCGATCGCCTTGTAGAAACCTTCTTCGGTCCACCGGTTCCAGTGGTGACGACCTTTTAGGTAAAGCCGGTACGCCTCGTCATTCTCCGTATGACGTTTTGTTAATCGCTTCTTTTCTGCGCGGGTCAACTGCAACCGTAATTTTTCTGATATTTCGCTCGAAATCTCGTCTTGGACAACGAAGATGTCCCCAGGCTTTCGATCGTATTGCGCGCCCCATAGTTGAGCACCTGTGGCTACATCGACTAATTCGGTGCCGATGCGCAAAGAGCCACCGCTCTGCGTCATTCTGCCAGTGAGTACAGCGCGCACATTAAGCTCACGACCGATGGCTTGCGGATCGATTTCCCGGCCCTTATATCGAAACACGGTGCTCTGCGCCATCACCCGCAACTTCGGAAGTGTTGCCAGAATGTTGATGAGGCTGCCAGTAATCCCGTCACTGAGGTATTCGTGCTCAGGATCGCCATTCGCATTTTTGAAGGGCAAAACTGCGAGCGAGTCGATGATTTTGGAGACTCGCTGGGGGCGGAGGACAGCGTTTTGCATAGAGGAAGCCCCTGCTGTCCGCTTGGCGGTCGAGGACAAACGACCCGTGGCTGGGGCCGGGACCGATTCTGTTCCTTGTTCTGCAACCCTCCGACCCGACTCCGTATTTCGCTTTAGGCGTTGCAGCTCAGCCCGCATATCGGCCGCACTCTGATAACGCAGGTTTCTATCCTTCTCTAAAGCTCTGTGAATCACCTCTTGCAGCGCCGGGGGGATGTCGGGATTGACTCGTGTCGGAGCTACCGGATTGCGGTTGAGGATGGCTTCGGTGATGAGACCCGAACTCGCTCCTTGAAAGGGCAACTTCCCCGTTGCCATCTCGTACAGAACGATACCGAAAGAAAACAGATCCGTGCGACCGTCCAGTGCTCTAGCCCGTACTTGCTCGGGAGACATGTACGCCACCGTTCCCAGAGCTATCCCGGGGCTGGTGAGATGTTCTTCGGGGACGTATGACAGAGACTGCGTCGGTTGCGCTGCGACCCTACTTGCAACATCCTCTGGAACGATACTTTTCGCCAGGCCGAAATCGAGAATCTTGCTGTGCCCCCGCTTCGTGATGAAAATGTTGGCGGGTTTGATGTCACGATGAATGATGCCTTCGCTGTGCGCAGCGTCGAGCGCATCAGCAACCTCGGTGGCAATGGCGACAACGCGCTCGGTATCCAATGTGCCCGCGGCTATCAGGTATTTCAGCGTCACGCCATCCAGGTACTCCATGGCGATGAATGCCTGATCCTCGTGTCTCCCAATTTCGTAGATGGTGCAAATGTTTGGATGATTGAGCGCAGAAGCTCCACGCGCTTCGCGGCGAAATCGCTCCATGGCAATGGGGTTCCGGGCTGCGTTGTCAGGCAGGAACTTTAAAGCGACAAAGCGGCCGAGATCTTGGTCCTCGGCTTTATAGACAACACCCATACCACCGCTTCCCAGTTCCTCAAGGACACGGTAGCGCGAGATGGTTTGCCCGGTGGCGGAGTGGGTCTGAAGCATACTCGATGTTGGGACGAGGGCACTTCCCTGCATACTGGTAACAATGTCAGTTGCGTCGCAAAATCCGGGCCATGGGCTCGCGAACGTACCTGGATTGCCAGAGAACTTCCTCATTGCCGTCGGACTCCTTTCACGGTTGCAACACTGGTCTTCGGAAATGTGACGTTATTCGGCCTGCCCATCCAGGCATACCGCCAAGCGACTGACACGTTCCGCGATAGCCTCGCACAACGTTTTCAGCGTGCCTTGGCAGATACCGAATGCTGTTCAGCCGCCGCGTTCGAGGCCGCCTTCTGTTCGGCTTTCGTAGGAAGGATCTGCATCCCATAACTCTGGCCCCCAACCCAAACCTGGCTGAGGTATTCAGTTGTGCCGTACTTCTTGAAGCTTATATCTGTTTGGGCGTGGGGGTTCGCCGCCTGGGTCGGTGCGATGTCGAGGAACGCAGTGTGCGATCCATCTTTGCTTTGGATCAGCAACACTGTATTATCTTGGTCCGCGGATTGGGTGATCGTGTAAGCGCCGGCCGGCATCTTAGCGTTACCCGCGTAAAACGGAAATGAGGTTGTGAAATCAACGCCGTTCGCAATCTGCGCCACGGCAGGCATCCCGAATAACAGAAACGTCAATCCGGTCATGACAGCTAGCTTGCAGAAGTTTTTCATGATGTTGATCCTCCGTAAGTGGGAATATTACTCAAGGACAAAAGAGTGTCTACTGTCGGATGCGACAGGTCTTGCGGCGATTTGTCGCGACTCCAATCCCAACGTTCTTCGACTTGATAGTCCGGAACTTATAGAAGCGGCACGTCCGATAAGTAATATCGGAGGATTTCTTGAACCGTCTCTTTCATGTCTGTCGCAAGCGAATTCTTGCGGATTAGAACTAACTAGTAGATTTTTCACAGAGTACTGGTTAATTGATCAGTTCACCTCTGTGTCTTCCATCCTTACGATGCCTCTGCCGTAGTGTGCCGGAAGACTCAGTCACTGGCCAGGGCGCTGCCAGTTCTTTGAGGTATCGTTTGCCCCTACACCTAGATCACCGGGTCACGTCGGCACGGTTTCGTGGGCTGGGTCAGTTCCCCATGGAACCGCATGGCCAACGGCGACGCGGAGACTGGGGAATGTCGAAACTCCTTCTCATCCTGTTGCCTGCTGCCTATTGTCGCAGTCCACTGCTGCTGAGGCGCCGGTCTGCCGTCGTAGAGCGTCACCGACCAGAAAGCATGCACGCCGGGAATTTCTTTTGTCGAAGTGCAGGGAGTTGCCTTTCGCGCCGTTCAGATCGCCGCCGCCCGGCGTCTTTGTGAAGGCATAGTAGAACGCTTCATCCTTCGACTTGCCGCAGATTCCCGGCTGTGGCGCGGTTGAGGTAGTTGTTCTTCATGAACCCGCGCGGGTGCCGAACAAGTCCGCCGCAGATTTCGTGATTGACAGGTTTTGAGATCGCATTGAACTCTTCTTGCACATTCGGAGAGCACATGAGCGAGGTGATCGTGTGCAATCGTCCTAACAGAGGCACTGTTGGGACCAGGATTCGACATCCGACCGGGTGGAGTGACATTCGTTCTCTCCCAATTCTCTTAACTCTCCTTCGAACGCTGTTCTGCATATTCTTTGGTCTACATGCACCCAGCTGGGGCCAAACGGCATCGACCGGCGCCCTGATGGGCGAAGTATTGGATCCTTCCGGAAAAGGAATTGCTCAGGCCTCAGTTGAAGTAAAGAATCGAGAGATGGCCGTGAGTCGCTCAACCCTCAGCGATGACGAAGGCCTCTTTGTTTTGCCGCTTCTGCCGCCAGGGACGTATCAGGTGAAGGTTGCGAAAGAAGGTTATTCCGAATCGCAACTGACCTCGGTGCAAGTTCCCGTGACTGAGAGCATTCGCCTGTTCCTTACGATGAAGGTGGCGGGAAAGAGTGAAACCATAGAAGTGCACGCCAATGTTCCCGAGGTACAGGCCGACTCGGTAGCTCTCGGGCGCGTGGTCGATGACCACATGATTCAGGCATTACCGCTGGCGTCGCGAAACTTCACTCAGATTGTCGACCTCTCACCCGGGGTTTTGACCGGTGTGAACAACGCTGGGGAGCTAGGTCCTGGCGGCAGCGGGCTGGCGCAAATCGATCCCGGCAACGATGGAATTTTCGTCCATGGATCGCGGTCTTATGACAACAGTTATGAATTCGATGGGGTTCCGGTTACCGATCTGCAAGCCAGTAATATTGCGAGCGGTGGAGTTCCAATCCCCAGCCCAGATTCAATTGAAGAATTCAAAGTCCAGACCGGGTTGTACAACGCTTCGTTCGGAGAACACGCTGGAGCCAACATCAGCCTCGTCACCAAGTCAGGCACAAACAACATTCACGGAAACGTATTCGAATTTTTCCGCAATAATTTCCTCAACGCCAATGATTTCTTTCGTGATCGCGCCGGCCTGACGCGCCCCGATCTGAAACAGAACCAGTTTGGCGGCACAATTGGCGGGCCAATTGTTCCTAACCGGCTTTATTACTTCGGCTCCTATCAGGGAACGAGGCAAATTAACGGCCTGGCAGCAGATCAGGCACGGATCGCATGCTCCGGGACCGTTGTCATGCCTCCGCTAACCAACGATCGCTCCCCGCAGGCACTTGGGGCATTGTTTGGCGGAATGAGTGGAGCGTTTGGCGGTGTCGCGGTGCGGCCCGACGGATCGAATATCAATCCTGTGGCGCTGGAAATTCTGAACTTCAAATTGCCTGACGGCTCCTATCTGATTCCAACTCCGCAGGTGATCAATACATCGCTTCCTCTTGCCAGTCAGGGACTCAGCACGATTAGCACTCCTTGTCACTACAACGCAGACCAGGTCCTCGCCAACCTTGACGCTAACCTGCCGCAGGGCTCGAGTCTGGCAACGCGATTCATGTGGTCCGACGGCACGATGAATGTCACGTTCCCCGGTAACGGTCTGAACGGCACCGGCAATATTTCCGGCTTCCCCAGCGAAATTGATAATCGCTTCCGCTTGTTCTCGGTGTCCTGGGTTCGGCTCATGAAGCCGCAACTACTGAACCAACTTCGGTTCGGGTATACCAACACGTTCGGTTCCAGTTCGGCTCAGGCGCCATTCCAATGGTCGGATCTCGGGGTTGCAGCTGGCAGCATGAATAACGAGAACGGGTTGCCAAGCCTCGGGATCGTCGGCTCGATCAATCTGGCGAGCGCATTTCCCCGCAACTTCAATCAAAAGCGTTTCTTCGTTTCGGATACCCTCACCTACTCACATTCGCGGCATTTGATGCAGATGGGTGGAACTCTGTCGCGAATTCATGATGATGTGAACATCGTCGGATTAGGAACCCTGGTTGATTTTCTTAGCTGGCCCGATTTCTTGCTTGGACTGAATGCGGAGCAGAATGGGACAAATCTCTTCAGCAATGTCTTTGCGTCCATCGACGACTTTGGATTGCTGGATCGTGAATACCGGAGTTGGAATGGATCGTTGTTCGCGGCGGATCATGTTCGAGCAACCAAAGGGTTAACTCTCGATCTTGGCTTGCGATATGAAAGAATTGGTCAGTACGGCGATAACCTTGGCCGCAGCTCGAGCTTTGACATTAACGATGCCGATCCGAACCCGCCTGCGTCAGGAAGTGTGGCTGGCTACGTTGTGGCAGCGAACTACCCTTATGCTGTGCCCCCTGGCGTGATCCGCGCCGGCAACAATGCCGGAAATTTTGGAAATGGTCAAAACGGACTGGCTCCGAGAATCGGATTCGCCTGGCAACCCTTAAGTTGGACATCCAGATTCGTGGTACGCGCAGGGTACGGCATCTATTTTTCGCAACCGACAGGACAGGCGTTTTTTCAAAGCGTTTTTGGAGCCCCTTTTTCATTTGGTTATGAGAATATCGGCCTGGCCGATGCTGCAGCCACCTTTAGCGCGCCGTTTCCGAAGCCGTTTCCCACACCCAGCTTCTTCCCCTATTTTCCCCCATATTCGCCTACCAG